>CAZPYA010000007.1:13162-71475 GCA_964590255.1 uncultured bacterium | reverse complement strand
CAACCGCCACGCGTTGGCCGACCTCGCGCTGGACCTGCTGCACGCCCATGTGGAAATGCCCGACCTGGGCGCGTTGTGGCGGAAGTCGGATGCCGCGCTGCCCGAGGCCGCCGGCGCCGCCGCCCAGCTCATCCGCCGGTTGGAGACGCCGCTGCGTACCGCGTTGGCCGAATACGAGCTGATGCCGCTTTTCCGCGACCTGGAGATGCCGCTGGTGGGCATCCTCGCGGAGATGCAGTGGTTGGGCCTCGCCATCGACTGCCGGAAGCTGGACGACCTTTCCGCCGAACTCGGCAAGCAGATCGCCGATGTCGAGAAAGACATCTACCAGCTTGCCGGCGAGACCTTCACCATCAACTCGCCGAAGCAGTTGCAAGTCATTCTCTTCGAGAAGCTGAATCTGCCCAAGGGCCGCAAGACGAAGACCGGGTACTCCACCGACGCCGACACGCTGGCCGGCCTCGCCGACCGACACGAAATCGTGCAGAAAATCCTCTTGTATCGCGAGCTGACGAAGCTGAAATCCACCTACGTGGACGCCTTGCCGCGGCTCATCAACCCTCGCGACGGCCGGGTGCATACCCACTTCAACCAGGCGGTGACCGCCACCGGCCGCTTGAGCAGCAGCGACCCGAACCTGCAGAACATCCCCATCCGCACGTCGGAGGGGCGCGAGATTCGCGGCGCCTTCATCCCCGGCGAACCGGGTTGGGTACTGCTGGCGGCGGACTATTCGCAGATCGAGCTGCGCGTGCTGGCGCACATCACCGGCGACGAGGCGCTCATCGAGGTGTTCCGCCGCGGCGAGGACCTGCACACCGCCACTGCCATGCGCGTCTTCGGCGTGGGCGCGGACGCCGTCACCCGCGACATGCGCCGCATGGCGAAGATCGTCAACTTCTCTATCCCCTACGGCACCACCGCCTTCGGGCTGGCCGGGCAGATCGGCTGCCCGCGCGAGATGGCGGCGGAGTTGATGAACACCTACCTCACCCGTTTTCCGGGCGTGGCCGACTACATGAAGCGGGTCGTCGCGGAGGCGCGAGAGACGGGAGCCGTCACCACGCTGCTCGGCCGCCGGCGCCCCATCCCCGACCTGCAAGCCGGCAACCCGAACCTGCGCCAGGCCGCCGAGCGCACCGCCATCAACACCCCCATTCAGGGCACCGCCGCCGACATTATGAAACTGGCGATGTTGAAGCTGGTCGACGCCCTGCGCGCCCGCCCCGACCTGCGCGCCCGGCTGCTGCTGCAGGTACACGACGAAGTGGTGCTGGAAACGCCGCCCGACGAGGTGGACGCCCTTCGCGAGATCGTCAGCGCGGCGATGCAGGACGCCTATCCCCTCGTCGTGCCGCTGGCCATCGAGGTGAAAGTCGGCCCCAACTGGCGCGACGTCACCCCGGTGCTGGAGGCGCTGCCGGTGACGCCGGAGATGGGAGAGTAACGAAGGGTTAGCTTGATGACAGCGCAGTTTGGAAGGCCGGCAAGCGAAGCGCAACCCCGCCGATGACTGACAGCAGATCAGTGACTATTCAATAAGTATTATCAGGCAACAAAAATATATAAAAGTTATCAAGGCATGCGTGTTTACCGATCGTTTCTGCCGTGATACGGATATAATAACGGTATCAAAGGGGGATACACGGCTTATGATCCGCATCTGCGCATGGTGCAATACTGTTCTGGGCGAAACGTCCGATGAGCCTCTCGATGGCCTCACCCATACCATTTGCCAGGATTGCTGGAGCAACATCGAGTTTCAGGCCGGCGTGCCGCTGGAGCACTACCTCGACGCGCTGCCGGTGGCGCAGGTGAACGCCGACGGCCTGCTCGTCGGCGCGAATGCTATCGCCCAGCGCATGGTCGGCAAATCGCTGGAACAGATCATGGGCCACAAAGGTGGCGATGTCTTCGAGTGTAAATACGCGCGCCTGCCCGAAGGCTGCGGGAAAACCGTGCACTGCACCGGCTGCACCATTCGCCACTCGGTGATGGAAACCCATCGCACCGGTGAAAGCCGTTATCGCGTGCCCGCCAGCCTCTGCATGGGCACCATCGAGGCATCCACCGAGGTGCATTTCCTCATCAGCACCCGCAAAGTCGGCGCCGTGGTGCTGCTGGAGATCGAGATGGCGGATGCCACCGAGCCGGTGTCGGCGTAGACGGCATTTCCGCGCCGGAATCACCACTGTCCCCGAGGTTTCTACCTGATACGTCGCCGTGACTCGCAATTGCTATAGCAAACATGCGCTTGACAAAATGCGAGTAATATGCTATACTCCCGCTTACCTGGGTGCGCCGGTGCCCCCGTCGACCTTTCCAACGCACACCCCTCGATGGGGTGTATGACGGGCCGAATGAGGCATACACCGGACGATGTTTTCAGCGGGTGAAGCGCGTGTCATGCGCGATTCCTCTTACGGACACCCCGATCATCCGCCACCTTACCCCCGGTTTTTTCACTTTGCCGCGAAGTCGGGGGCAGGTCGGGGGTAAGGTGACGCCTTGCGGCAACCGGACTGTGGGTGGTGAATCCCGGACATTTCCCGCGAAAAGACTTGCCAATGGCGGCGAAAATGAGTAAAATTACACCGCCAAAGAAGGAATGTTTCCGGCATCGTCGATATCGGGAAGGCGCTTGCGGGCACCGATAAGGGCCTGGGGCGTCTTTACTGTCCGGGGTAGCGATCTTGACTGGTCGCGCCTGCTCCGGGACGGACGGACTGGTCAGGGCGGAGTGGCGCTCCGCACAAAATTCGACTGTGAGAGGGTATATGACTATGGTAGAACGGGACGGTACAGTGCAGTCCGGCGTCGACGAGGCGCGCGACACTGCCGAAGCTCAGGATGTCGACAGCGGCTTCCTGAGTATGGAACAGTTGCTTGAGCAGGAAGAAGCGGGATTCCGCGGGCTCAAGCCGGGGTCGATCGTGATGGGCACGATCGAGCGCATCGATGAACACGGCGCGCTCGTCAATGTCGGCGCCAAGTCGGAAGGCCACATCCCCCCCGAAGAGTTGGGATCGCGTAAAGATGAGCCGTTGAACGTGGGCGACGAGATCGCCGTCTACGTCATGGACAATGGCGCGCGGGACGGGAACATCGTCCTGTCCAAAAAGAAAGCCGATTACGAGAAGGCGTGGACCCACCTTATCCAGGCGTTCGAGGAGAACGAGACGCTCTCCGCGATGGTCATCGACCGCGTCAAAGGCGGCCTGGTGGTGGACTTGGGCGTGCGCGGCTTCCTGCCCGCCTCCCACGTGGTCACCAAAAATGTCCACGCGCTGGACCGCTTCGTCGGCCAGTCCATCACCCTGAAGGTGATTGAGGTGGACCGCCACCGCAAGCGCGTGGTGGTGTCCCAGAAGAAAGCGGTGGAAGAGGAGCGCACGGCACGCCGCGTGCAGACTATCGCCACCCTGGAAGAGGGACAGGTTCGCCGTGGCATCGTGCGCCGCGTCACCGATTATGGCGCGTTTGTGGACCTGGGCGGCATTGACGGCCTGCTCCACGTGACCGAGATGTCCTGGGGCCGCGTCGGCCATCCGTCGGACATCGTCAAGCCCGGTCAGAAAATCGATGTCATGGTGTTGAAATATGATCCCGAGCAGGAGAAGATTTCCCTCGGGCTCAAGCAGATCCTGCCGGATCCCTGGCAGCACATCGACCAGTTCTATCAGGTCGGTGACGAGGTGGAAGGCCTGATCACGCGCCTCGTGCCGTTCGGCGCGTTTGTCGCGCTCGATCATGGCATCGAAGGCATCATCCCGCTCAGCGAGATGGCCGAACGGCGCATCAACAAGCCGGAAGAAATCGTCTCCTCGAATCAGAAGGCGATGGTCAAAATCGTCAATATCCGTCCGGGCGAGCGTCGCATGACTCTCAGTCTCCGCCAGGCCACCCAGCCCGAGCGGGAAGAAGGCGACGAGAGCTACGTGCAACAGCGCGCCCCGGCCGGCACGATGACCATCGGCGAGATGCTCGGCAACGTCTTCACCGAACAGGTGGACGAAGACGAGTTCGATGCCGCGCCGATCGAAACCGCTGTCGATGAAGTCGCCGAAGAAGTGGCCACCGAAACCGAAGTGGCCACCGAAGAAGTGGCGACCGAAGAGGTGGCCACCGAAGAAGTGGTGACTGAAGAAATGGCGACTGAAGAAGTGGCGACCGAAGAGGTGGCCGCGGACGACGTCGTTGCCGAAGTAGCCGCGGACGATACCGCCGCCGCCGAGGACACGGACGACGCACAGGCCTGAAGCACCGCTCCACGCGGAGCGTGAGGTCGCGGCATGATTATCGGGCTCACGGGAGGCATCGCCTCCGGCAAATCGCTGGTCGCGGACTGCTTCCGCGCGCTCGATGTGCCCGTCATCGATACGGACGAAATTGCCAGGCAGGTCGTGGCCCCGGGCCAGCCTGCCTGGCAGCGTCTGTGGGACGCCTTCGGCCCCGCGGTGTTCACCGCCGACGGCCAGCTAGACCGCCCCGCCCTCGCTGCCCGCGTCTTCGCCGACCCTGCCGACCGGCTCACGCTGGAAGGCATCACCCATCCCGCCATCTTCGACGAAGTGGACCGCCGGCTCGCGGCACTCGGCGACGCCCCGCTCATCGTCGTTGCCGTCCCCCTCCTCTACGAAGTCAACGCCGCCGATCGCTTCGATGCCGTGGTGGTGGTGCATGCCACCCCCGCCCAGCAGCGCGAGCGCCTGCAACGCACCCGCGGCTACACCGTCGCCGAAGCCGACGCCCGCCTCGCCGCGCAATGGCCCGCTGACGAAAAGCGCGCCCGCGCCGATTTCGTCATCGACAACACCAGCTCCGTTGAGGCTACTCGCGTCCAGGTGGCGCGGCTGGTGGCGGCGCTGCGCGCCTGATAGCCGGATTTGTTGCTCTGTTGTGCGATGCAGCCCCGGTGACCGGTGGCTTTCCGAAGGGGTGGTCGCTTGTCAAGTGGCATGGCACTTGGTATAATGCCTGGAGAGTCATTGTGTCTCGCTGTCCCAATGAGTGTATCCCCCCATTCGCACTCCATGCCGTGGGAAGAACAAGGAGCTGTGCCCGTGATGAGTCGGGGATTTGCATCAGCCGCTCGGCGTGTGAGCTTCGCCACGCTCATCATCGCCTGTTGTATTTCCGTGCTGTCCGGGGGGTGGGCATCGCTCACCGTCCCGGCCGGCACGGCGCCCGTGCTCGGGCCCTCGGCACGCACGGCGCTGGCCAGCAGCCGGGCCGTCACGCCCGGGTTGATCAACCTCACCTATTCGCCCGCCGCGGAACTCGCGCCAGCCTGGTCGCCCAGCGGCCAGTTCATCGCCTTCACCTCCGACGGCGTAGACACGAATAACGACGGCCGCATCGACACCGCTGGCAACACCCGCGCGCTGTATACCATGAAGGCGGACGGCAGTGGGCTGGATCGCTACCCGCTGGCCGCGGGCGCGGTGACCGCGCTGGCGTGGAACGCCGACGGCACCGCCGTCTACCTGGCGGTGAACGCCGGCGGCGTCTACACCATTCAGCGCATGACCCTTGCCACGAAGACCGCGGAGGTTGTCTACGCCGCCACCGGCGCGATCGGCGCGCTGGCCACCTCGAAGAACGGCGCCAATCTGCTCTTCGACATGGTGAGCCCAGACGGCCGCCAGGACATTTACCTGCTGCCGCTCACCCCCGCCAATGCGCCCGTGCAGCAACTGACGGCGCGCACCGGTAACAACCGCCAGCCCAGCTTCTCCGCCGATAACACCGAGATCCTCTTCGCCACCAATCGCAGCGGTCGCTGGCGGCTATATCGCATGAGCCTCGACGGCACCAATCCGACCGCGTTGACCACCGCGGTGGTCACTGGCGACGATACCGCGGCCCGCGCCACCGCCGACGGCCGCGTGGTGTTCGCCTCCACGCGTCTCACCGTGGCGGGCGACAGCCGCGCCGACAGTAACGTCTGGGTGATGTCCTATGGCCAGGAAGGCGCCGGCACCCCGGCGATCACGCCGGTGCCGCGCTTCTTCGCCGATCCCGGTGATACCGCCACGCAGGACGCGCCCGCCCCGTGCCCGACCCCGGCGCAAGCCGATTCCCTGCTCTTCGTCTCCACCGCTACCGGCAACGCCGACATCTACCTGGGACAGATGACCGACGCCGACGCTCCGTATATCACCCAGCCGGCCACCGCGACGCCGAAGGTGAGCGCGCCCGGCGCCCAGGTGACGATCAGCGTGCCGGTGCTTGACGCCGGCACCGGCGTGCGCGGCGTGTGGCTGCAGGTGAAAGACCCGGATACCGCGGCGACCGACCTGCGCGGCGCGAATCACGTGCTGACCGTGAAGAACGCCGCCGGCTTCAACCTGCCCGTGGAGTTCGGCCCGTTCAACCCGATCACGAGTGACTACCTCGACCTGGCGCTGGCTACCAGCCATCCGGGCTATTACGCCCGCGCCGGCGCCGCGCGCCTCTTCAGCGACGAAGGCACGGGCTATCCGACGGTGCCCACGCACTGGGTAAAGATGTATGACGACCGGACGCACGGCGACCTGGTGGCCGGCGACGACATCTACACCTGCCAGTGGACTACCCCGGCGAACAGCAGCGACTGGTACTTCGACATCATTACCGAAGACAACACCTGCGCCGCCACCGATACCGCGAACGCCTGGCACGGTAACCGCCGCCGCTTCGACAACGTCGGCGGCTGCTCCACGGCCATCTTCACCGGCGCCCGGCGCCTGCTGCTGGTGGACGACTACATGGACGGCCAGCGCTTCCTGACCATCGGTCTGCCGCCGGTGGTGAATAACTACGATCCGGCCGCCTACCTGAACAGTCCATGCTATTTCCTCAAGGAAAAAGATACCACCGCCGACCCGACGCCCTTCGCGGCGGGCAGCGAATTCGGCGGCGCCGACATCTGGCGCCTGCTCGCGCGCGGTCCGCTGCCCGACGCGGTGCTGAACGCCTACCTGCCGACGCAGGTGACCCAGCCGGCTCCCGCCACCCCGACGACGAACACTACCGTGCGCCACGGCGACAAGGTGGTGGTGTGGTCATCGCCTTCCGCATGGAACCACCTCGTCGGCCCGGCGGTGGGCGGCACCGGCTCGCTGATGGAGACGACGGTGCAGGCGCAGCTCAGCGCCTTCGCCAACAACGGCGGCCGCCTCTTCATTATCGGTCCCGACCTGGTTTCCGGACTCACCGCCACCGGCACGAAGACGAACAGTTTCGTCACGAATACGCTGGCGGCGAAGCTGCTGAAGACGTCGCTGACCTTCACTGCCGCCGGGCAGGCCTGGACAATGCGCGAGCCGCACGCCCTCATCAACGAGGCCGGCGGCTACTGGTATGGCTACACGCTGGCGCTGCCGCGGTGGGCGACGGTGCCGCCTACCGGCGCCCCGACACGCGGCGTCTCGGTGCGCAACGACAACCCGAGCCAGTACCTGGGCTATAACGCCGCGACCGGCACGGCCACCGGCAGCGTCTGGGATCACCTGGACAACACCACCGAGAGCAACGGCGGCATTTGCGCCTGCACCTTCCTCACCAGTTCCACGCGCGGCTTGCACCAGCACGATTCGCGCGGCACCGGCGATACCTGGGATGTTGTCTCGACATCGAAAGACAAATTCACCAATGGCGGCCGCCTGATCTTCTGGAGCTTCGGCTACGAGCACATTACCCAGAACACCGGCAATGCGCTGGCCCTCGATACGCTGGAGTGGCTGCAGGACGGCGCCGTCTCCGGCACGGTGGTGCGCCTCAACGACCTGCAGCCCATTCCCAACGCGCTGGTGACGATCAATGAAGTGACCACCGTCACCGTGGGCACGGTGGTGACCGACCGGTTGAAGGCTATTGCCGCCGCCCGCACCGACGCGCTGGGCCGCTACACCATCTACGGTGTGCGCTCCGCCCGGAAATACCGGCTGGTGGTTGCCGCGAACGGCTACTTCGGCACGCTGTCGAATGACATCGCCGTTAAAGGCGGCATTGTCAACAGCAGTAACCTGAGCAACTTCTTCCTGAGCCGCGACACCAACCCGGCCATCCTCTGGGGGTATGTCACCCAGAACGCCGTGCCGGTGGCGGGCGCCACGGTGACGGCGGTGCCGGTCGGCGGCACGGGTACGTCCACGACCACCACCGACGCCACTGGTCGCTACGAGTTCACCACGCTGGCATCGGGTACCTACCGCGTCACCGCGACGCACCCGCTGACCAGTCTCACCTCTGACGCCGCGCCGAACCCGACGCTGGCCGCCGGGGAGACGCAGCGGGCGGATATCCTCCTCACCGTCAGCGCGCCGAATCCGAGCACGCTGTCCGGCGTCGTCACCGGCTCCGGGGTGCCCATCGCCGGCGCCACGGTGCAGGTGAAGCAGAACGGCACGCTGGTGACGCAACTCACCAGCGACCTGAACGGCGCCTTCTCGCTGGCGGACCCGGACGCGGGCACCTATGAGCTGAGCGTCAGCGCCGCCGGCTTCCTCGGCCTCACCCGCACGGTGATTTACGATCCCGTCACCGGCGCGCGCGTCACGCTGGACCTGACGCCGATCTCCGATGATCCGGTAACCGGGCGTATCACCGGCCGCGTCTACGAGGCCGCCAGCGGCACCGCGCTGGGCGGCGCCACCGTCGACCTGCTGGTGGGCGCCACCGTGAAGGCCACGCAGACGTCGCTGGGCGCCTTCCAGGCCGGCACGCTGGTCTATAACTTCGACTTCACCGTCGCCAGCGGATCGTATCAGCTCCGCGTCAGCAAGACCGGCTTCCGTACGCAGACGCTGGCCGTCACCCTGTCGCCGGGCGAGACGCTCTTCAATATCGAGTTCCGCATGGAGCCGCTGCTGACGGTCGACGCAGGCGTCGCGCTCTTCTCGCTGCCGGGCGATTACACGCAGATGACCACCAGCGCCATCTTCGGGCTGACCCCGGGACAGGCGGGGGCGCTTGGCGACTGGCTGGCGACCTACGACACCGCGAATATGACATATGCCCGCTATACGGCGGCGAACCCGTTGCCGTTGCTGCCCGGTCGAGGGTACTGGGCGAAGCTCGCCGCGCCGCTCACCGTCTCCGCGGAAGGCGTGCCCGCCGACACCACCCAACCCTATCAACTGCAACTGCAGCACGGCTGGAACCTCATCGGCAATCCGTATCCTTTCACCGTGGACCTGTACGAGTGCGGCCTGCTGCTCGACGGCGCGGCGCCGCTAACCTGGCCGGCGGCGGTGACGGCGGGCAAGGTCGGCAACGCCCTCTTTACCTGGAATGGCCTTGCCTACGTGCCGAGCACGATGATGCAGCCCTACCGCGGTTACTGGCTCTACGTGACGGCGAAGAACGGTACCATTCGCCTGGCGGTCTCCAACCGGTCGACCACTCGCGCGGCGGAGGTGACACGGGCGACGCGACGCGCGCCCACGGCCAGCGCCTGGCAGGTGCGGCTGGAGGCGCGGGCGGGCGATTATCGCGACGGCGCCAACTACTTTGGCGTGTCGGCGGACGCCCTCGACGGCTTCAGCAACCGACACGATCTGCGCGAGCCCCCGTTGCCGATCGGCGGATACGTCAGCCTGGCGTTCCCGCACCGTGCCTGGGGCGACGACAGCGGTGACTTCTCCAGCGATCTGCGGGCACCGGGCGCCGGCGAGAAGCGCTGGCAGCTCCGCGTGACCTCAAATCAGGCGAACGCCGAGATCGTGCTGGCGTGGCCGGAGCTGGCGGCGCAACTGCCGTCCGGCCTGCAGGCGACCCTGCGCGATCTGACCACGCAGCAGGTGGTCTATCTGCAGACCACCGGCCAGTACCGCTTCCGGGCGGGGGCCGATGGCGCGACGCGCGACTTCGAGCTGGTGGTGGGTCCACGGGCGGCCGGCCTGGTGGTCGGCGACGTGCGCGGGACTAACGGCGGCGTCGGGCGCGCCGAGACGCTGGTGAGCTTCACGCTCACCGAAGCGGCGCGCGTGGACGTGACTATCCGCACCGCCACCGGACGGCTGGTGCGCACGCTGGCGACGAATCTCGCCGCCGACGCGGGCATCACCACGCTGGCATGGGACCGTCGGGATGCCGCCGGGCACGCCGTGCCCGCGGGCAGCTACCTGGTCGAAGTGCGGGCCGGCGGCAGCGGCGGCCGGTTGGCGCGCGGCACCGGGCTGGTGACGCTGGTATCTTTACGCTAAAATACGTTTGAATGGACCGCTAGGGAGGAATCCTCCCTTAGGCAGCGAAATTAGTGGAAAGCCGGGAGACAGACGCCAGTCCGCCGCGTCGGCAGGCGCCCTCCCGTGTCGTGTATCTGGCCTTCGCGGCGTTCCCGCGGAGCAGCCCATCGGAAAAGGAGCAAGCGCCACCATGTCCAAATGGATTCGCGGCCGTCACGGGCGGCTGATTGCCAGCATGCTCAGTGGCCTGGTGCTGATCGCATTACTGTTGCCGTTGGCTCCCCCCCCGGTCTATGCGCAAGCGACGAGCGAAGACTTCGCCGACCTCTTCAATCAACCGATTACCAAGCCGGTTTCGATCGTCGTCTTCGACTACGTCAACCGATCCGAATACCGGACCGGCATGCTGGGCCGCCTCTTTGCCGACGCGCTGGCCATCGAACTGCTGAACACGAAGAAGTTCGAAGTGCAGAAGCGCGAAGACGTGGAGAAGGTGCTGATACAGGAGGGGCTCACCATCCCGCTGGGCACCGATGCCCAGGTGCAGGTGGCGGAGCGCATGAAAAGCCCCTACACCGTCACCGGCAATGTCGAGAACGTGAAGATCGTCACCGGGCGCGACGGCAAGTATGCCGAAGTGACGGTGAGCACGCTGGTGATCAGCAAGGTCACCAAGCTACCGATCAACGGCGCCCGTGTGGTGCAGCGCAGCTCCCCGAAGATCGCCTACACCGGCAACGATGACGTGCTGGTGCAGGAGGCGCTGGCCACCGCGGCGTACCAGACCTCCTACCGGCTGCTCAGCAATCGGCTGCCCATTGCCACGGTGCTCACCTCGTCGCACAACAATGAAGTGCAGCTCCGCGGCGGCGCCACCATCGGCCTCACCGAGGGGATGATCCTCACCACCATCCGTCGCGAAACGGTGACCGGTAAAATCCGCCTGACGATGGTGAATCCCACCGAGTCGGTGGCGGAAGTGCTGGAGAAGCGCGGCATGGCGCTGGGCGACAAGGCAGTGCCCGTCTTCGACCTCAAGCCGATCGATCATATCACCCCGATCAAGCGCGAAAAAGCCGGCATGACCATCGTCAGCGTGCTGGCGTTAGCCGCATTAGTTGGCTGGGTGGCCGGCGATGCCGGCAACAACGACCTGAAAGCGAGCGTCAGCCCGGTGGCGGTGTCATTGGCCGACGCGCACTATACCAGCAACATCTTCGGGGCGAACCTGGTGCAGTGGACGGTGCCGCATCGCGACAAGGTCGTCGCCTATGTGATTTACCGTGACACGAACCCCTACGCGCCCATCGCGGTGGTGCCGGCCGAGCAGATGTATTACATCGACAGCGCCGCGCCGCTGCCCACCGTGGGCGACGTGATGGAAGACACGGAGATTGAGATCGAAGTCGATGAGGAGACGGGCGAAATTACCTTCACGCGCACCGTCGATTACGCCACCGACCTGGCTGACTTGCAAAATCCGGATGTCACCCTGGATCCGCAGACCTACAACATCACCTGTCACCGCGTGCCGCTGGCGGCCGGGCAGACCACCGGCTACAACATCGCCGTCGTCTACAAAGACTTCGACATGACCCAGCAGCAGCAGCAGGATCAAATCCAGTACCGCCTGTTCGTCGGCCTGAAAGGTCCCACTTCGCGGCGCGTGACGTTGCTCATTCCGCCGGTGCTGGACACCCCGCTGCCGGGCGTGCTGCCGGTGGACGGGAACTTCCGCTGCGAGACGGTGCTGGGCGCCTCTACCTATTACCTGCAGCTCTCCACTGACTCGACTTTCCCGACAAGTCGCACCATTCGCGATGACCTGGCGCTCATGAAAAACGGGCAGAGTGGGGTGGATTACCAGACCATCACCTACGCGCTGCAGAACCTGTATAACGCCACGGATGTCGGCGGCATCTGGTACGATGTGGCACAGGTCGGCCGGACGCGCACTATCTACTGGCGCATCGGCGCCCGCCGCGATGTCGACCCGCGTCCGAGCTACTACTCGGATCCCAATCAGGTCGGATGGGTGTTCTCGGAGATCTATGCCTTCGACCTGCCCGCCGCTCCACCTCGGTCGGCGCGGACGCATATCATCGCTCCGGGAACGTTAGATAAGAACCATGGCAGCGGTCGCGGTGAGAATCGCTTGCGACCACGGAGATAAGATGCCCGGTCCTTTCACAACAGACTCAACGCGCCTGTCAGCCGCATCCCCCCAGGATGTGGCTGTGCGCGCCGGTACGGGGAAGAATCGTATGACCAGCTTTTCGCGAGTATCATTTGTCCTGGCGGTTCTGGGCCTGCTGCTCGCCGGCGCGTCCCGGCACGCCTGCGCCGCGCCGTTGGTATTCCCGACCCGCGCCACGGCCGCGCTGTCGCGGGACGTGCCGTTCCCGCGTGCCGCGGTGGCCGCCACCCGTGGCACCATCAAACAGCTTGGCGTAGCGCTGCCCACCACCGGCGTCGTGAAGCTGCTGGTGATTCCGGTCGAGTTCATCCCGGATACCGACTCCAGAACCTCGGGTACCGGCGCGTTCCCCTACAGCACCTGGGGGCCGGCCAGCCAGCCGGGCTACCTGGAAAGCCGCCTGCGCATGCTGGCGCAATATTACACTGAAGTCTCCGGCAACCGTGTAGCGCTGCAGACGACACTGGCCAATGTGGTGCGCCTGCCCGGCACCATTGCCGAGTATCGCGCTGACTTCGCCAGCACGAAGGAAGACATCTTCTCCTCGCTGATGCGCGATACGGTCACCCTCGCCGACGGCAAAATCGACTTTTCGCTCTATGACGGCATTCTTCTCATCCACGCCGGAGCTGCGATCGAGAACAACCCGAGCACCACCTCACTCGACCTGTATTCGTATACCGCGCGGCTCACGACGCCGATCCTGACGAATGACCCGGCAGAGATTTACGGCTACGTCACCGTTCCAGAGACGATGTGCAATGACGGGATTTTAAAAGCCGCGAATCAGTTGCTGGATATCCAGGCCTACGAAAAGAATAAGAGCATCGCCACCCCGTTCATCCCGCATTACTGGGACGTGGTCGGCATCTGGGCGCATGAAGTCGGTCATGCTTTCGGCCTGCCCGACCTCTACGATACGGATTACAACAGCGGCTTGACACTCGGGAACTGGACGCTGATGGCCACCGGCAGCTACCTGCCGGATCGCGCCGCCACCGAGCCGTCCTACTCATCGATCCCCTACGATCCGGCACGGACGTATTTCGGCAGCACCCCGGCGCATCCCGATGCCTGGTGCAAGCAGTTGCTCGGTTGGACCGCCGTCATCAACGTGCCGGGACGCAGGGCGAACGAAACGATCCCGCCGCAGGAGACGACCACCGGCATCGCCTATCGGCTGTGGACGAATGGGTCCACCGCCTCGAAGGAATATTTCCTCATCGAGAACCGGCAGCAGATCGGATATGACCGCTTCCTGCCGAATCCTGGCTTGCTCATCTATCACGTCGACGACACTGTCGGCTCGCTGGCGATGAACGATCTGCAGACCGCCTATTCGCATCAGCGCGTGAAAATCGTCACGTCGGACGACCTGTACGAGACCGTGCCCGTCACCGTCAATACCTACTATTATAATGTCGGCGCCTCCGCGGCTTTCCCGGGGACGATCAACAATACGCATTTCGGCCCGACGACTAACCCGGCCAGCACGAGCTACCTCGGCATGAATACCTATGTCGACGTCAATAACATTCGCATCGTCGGCACCTCGGTGATCGCCGACCTGCAGACCGGCACCGGCAGCACGGTCACCTTCACCAGTCCGCTGCCGGGCACGACGGTGTATGTCACCAAGCCGGTGGTCGGCATTGTCGCCCCCAGCCTGGATGTCAACCAGTTGACGGTGACGCTGAACGGCGTGACGCTGATCAGCAACGCGCTGGGCAACGTGGCCACCTACTACAACGCCAATACCGGGCAGCTCACGGTGCCGCTCAACGGCACCCTCGCCGGCCCGCTGACGGTGGGCACCTATCGGCTGGTCGTTACCTCGCTGGATACGGTGCTCGGTGGCACCGTTACGCAGACGCTCAACTTCACCGTCGCCGAGAAAATGCTGGCGGCGGAGATGCGCATGATCAGCCTGCCGGTAATGGGCGTTGGCACGGTGCCGATGGTCTTCGTCGGGCAGAACACCCTGGAACTGGCGCGCTATAACCCGCTGACGAACAGCTATGCGGTGTATCCGACGGCTTTCGCCGAATTGACGAACACCGATGGAGCGGCATACGACCGCACCAATCCGGCCAACAGCGTCGCCCCCGCCGGGAAAGGCTACTGGGTACGGAAGGGCGTGGCCACCGCAGCCCTGCGCCTGGCTGGCGACATGGTGCCCAGCGACCGGCAATTCGTGGTGCCGCTGGCGCAAGGGTTCAACATGATCGGGAACCCGTTCAGCTTCGCGGTGTCTTTCGGTTCGCTGCTGGCGGAGTATGACGGCGTAACCTACAGCATCGCCGAAGCGGCCACCGCCGGACTGCTCGATCCGGCGCTCTATACCTGGGCGAATGGGGCCTACGTCACGTCGCTGCTGCCCGGCGGCACGCTGGAGCCGTGGAGCGGCTACTGGCTGCACGCCAAGGTCGGCACCGCCGCGAAGCCGCTGAACCTGATCTTCCAACCGATAAGCGCCGGACGCGCCGCGGCGGTGCAGGGTCCGGTGCGCACGCGTGGCACGGCGGCCAACTGGGAGATGACAGTGCAGGCACGCGCGGACGGCGCGACGACGCGCGTGATCCTCGGCGTGGCGCCGACGACCACGGACAGTATTGACAACGGGCTGGACCTGTATGCCCCGCCGGCGGCGCCGGGCGGCATCGGGCTGGCCAGCGCCGCCACCCGTGGGGGCGGCAGCCTTTTCCGCGATTACCGACAGGCGGCGCCGCGGGTAACGTGGCAGCTTGACGTGACCGGTCCGGCGGGCGGGCAGGTAATGCTCACCTGGCCAGATCTTACCCGGCTGCCCGCCGGCATGACGGCGACGCTGCGCGATAGCGTCACCGGCGAGGAGCGCTACCTGCGCACCGCGGTCAATTTCCCGGTGACACTGGGCGCGACGGAAACCAGCCGGCGCCTGAGCCTCACCGTGGCACAGGAGACGACGGGCACCCCGCGGGTGCAAGAGCTGCGCGCGCTGCGCACGCGCGGCACGGGAGCCGTGCTGATCTCCTGTCAGGTAACGCAGGCTGCGACGCTCACCGTGGAGATTCGTTCGGCAACGGGCACGCTGCTTCGCCGGTTGGCGGTCGGCGTGTGCGCGCCCGGGTTAGTGTCCGTGACATGGGATGGGAAGGATACGCAGGGGCGGACTGTCCCCAATGGCGCGTATCAATGCCAGGTACTTGCCGTCACCGGCAATGGGCAGTCGGCGAAAGCCGTGACGCTCGTGCCCGCGCAATAAGGGGTGCGGCCAGTGCGTGGAGGGAACGTTAGCATGCATCGACGTAATCTGTCATCGATTAAGGGCATCACCGCCGGCCTCGTTGCCGCGGTGCTGTTGATAAGCCTGGCTACCACCGCGGTAGCGCAGGTGATCTACTTGCCACCGCCGCCGCCCGGCGTCGGCATCGATCCGCCCGGCTACTATTTCTGGGCGAACCCGACCACGCGCGCCGGCATGGGCGCCGACAACGCCAGCGCTGACACGATGGGCTCGTGGTTCTTCGGCACCACGAACGGCAACCCGTTCACACCGTATGATGACGATTGCCGTCTGGTGCTGCAGTCAGAGGCATATTTGTATATTGCTGATAGCGACGAGGAGATTCGCGTCGGCGAGGCAGCGGATACTCAGGATTTCCCCGCCGTGAAGCCCGACCTGCGTAGCGCTGGCTACATCTGGAAGAATAACGACGAAGAGTACCCGATGTCGGTGGAGTTCCGCATGCGCCTCGTGCATGACGTGGTGAAATGGGAATACACCCTGAAAAACCTGTCGCCCTACTCGCGCCGCGTCGGGTTTCGCGTGCTGGAGAACATCTCCTGGCCGCCGAACGAGCCGCTGCGCACGGCAACCAACGCCAGTGGCATGACACCGTTGAAGAACATACTGGAATCACCCTATCGCTTCCCCGGCGGCACCTCGACGAACGTCACTTCGGAATACGTGGGCAGCGCCGTGCCCGACAAATGGTATATCGAATATCCAGAGAACCCCGGCGTCGATGACGGCTACCGGGCTTGGTGGAAAGGCAGTCAGCCGTTGCGTGATACCGTCACACGGCCGTCGCGTCTGGTTTTCGCCAACTGGGACGCATTGCCCGATTATGCATGGACTGATATTCAGGAAGCGTTGCTGCCGGAAAATGCTGGCGAACCGTGGCCGCTGCTGCTCGGCGATGCCCTCGCCGATGACACCGGCGTCGGCCTGTATTATCCGGTATTGACGCTGGCGCCGAATGCCACGCGGAAAATCACCGGCGAGGTGCAGTTCAATTGGGCGCAATTTAACACGGTGGGGCACTATTCGCTTACCGCCTACGGGCCTGACTGGCTCGGCTTCCGCGACGGCGATGATCCAACCACCCTCCCGGTCGAGAACGGGTATTATGCGCCGAACTACGCGGAAATCTCGGCCTGGGTGACCAATAACTCGCTCATCGACGAGCCGAATGTCAGCGTGAGCATCGATCCGGGCGAAGGCCTGGCGCTGGCCGATGGTCAGACGCTCAGCTACAACAACCTGACGTTGCGGGGGATGCAGGAACGGCTGGTGAAGAAGGCCGAGGACGATGAATACAGTTGGCGGCTGGTGCCCACCGGCACCGCGTATGGGCGCATCCCGGTGCGCATCACCGCCACCTACTCCCTGACCGGCAGTACCTCGACCGTCGTCTACGTCAACGTGCCGGCGCTGCCGAAGCGCACGTTGCAGCCGGCGACCCACCTCATCGGCTTCCCCTTCCAGTTGGATGCCGATCCCAACGACGGAGTGAATACGGCGGATGCCCGCACGGCACTCGGCCTTGGGCCAAACGTGCAGTTGGTGTCGTATGACCCCGTGACGTCGAGCTATAAATACGCCGCGTCCGACGGCGTGACGCTGGAACCGGGGCGCGCCTACTGGCTGAAAGTCAATAACACCACGCCGCTGTCACTGACCAACGCCACGGCGGTGAGCCAGCGCGAAGCATACCGCGTGCAGTTGTATAAGGGATGGAACGCCATCAGCACCCCCTTCCAGTTTACCACTGAGTGGGGCAAGTGCCGGGTAATCTGGAACAGCGAAGAGTATCCGTTCGCCGATGCGTTGGCGCGCGGCCTTATCCGTCCCGAACTGTGGGCCTGGGATCCGTTGAAGAACGTGTATACGCCGCCGGTCAATCCCGCGCCGTTGAACGCCACCACCACCGAGTTGAAGCCGTATCAGGGGTTCTGGCTGTATGCCAGCGAGAGTTGCCGGCTGGTCTATTCGCCGGACACCACGCTGGCGGTGATGAATCCGAATACCACCGGGGCGCGCAGCGCCAACCGCACCGCCGGCACGGCGGAGCGCTGGCAGGTCAACCTGCTGGTGCAGGCGGGCGAGGCGAAGGATACGCTAAACGTCTTCGGTGTGGCGCCGGCATCAACCGAGGCGGGCACGGACGGCAACCTCATGGAGCCGCCTATCAGTCCGATCGGCCTGTCCGCCTACTTCGCGCGTCGCGACGGCACGCGGGCGGCGGGCAACTACGCACAGTATCTGCAGGCGCCGGGCGGTGCGAAGACGTGGACGTTCGAGGTGCAGTGCACGCGCGCCGAGACCCTGGTGGCGCTGCGCTGGCCCGATTTGTCAAACCTGCCCGCCGGCCTGCCGGTGGTGCTCACCGACGAAACGACCGGTCAGCAGGTGTCATTGCGCACCAGCACCGGGTATAGTTATAATAGTGGACAAGGAGGCGTTCGCCGCTTTACGCTACAGGCGGGCGGTCAGTTGGAACGCCTCCGTTTTAGCCAGGTGCAGGTGGTGGCCGGCAAGGCCTCCGCCCCCGGTGCGGCGGTGCGCTATGCGCTCTCGCTGCCGGCTGCCGTCACGCTGGAGTGGCGCACACCGACCGGGCGCTTGGTCCGAACGCTATCCCCCGGGCGTTCGAGTGGCGAACTCACCACATCGATCTGGGACGGCTGTGATGCCCAGGGACGCCGCCTGCCGGGCGGCCTGTACCTGTGCACGCTGACCGCGGAAGCCGCTGACGGACAGCGCACGCGGACCTCCCTGACGGTGCCGGTGAAATAACCAGCGGATAGCGACATCATTATGTATAGCGGGCAGTATCTGCGCCTGCGCGGGCGCATGTGACAAAAGGAGCGGTTCACCATGAAGAAGTTCATACGGGGACTCTACGGTCGGGCGATGATGTGCATCCTCGCCGCCTTGATGACGGTCCCGAGCGCCACCCTCATGCTGTTGCTGCAGGCGAGCCCCCTGCAGGCGGCGGCCGGCGGGCGGCAGAACATTATCCTGTTGCCCATCGCCACCGGCGATGCGGACGCTCCCTTTGATCTGGCGAGCCGTATTACGCGTGAACTGCAGGTCATGCTCATCGGGCAGACCGGCGTGGAGGTGAACGAACTCACCCGCACCTCGCCGTTCCTCACCCGCGCCAGCAAGACGATGGAAGAAGCCGATTTCGCGAAGTTGATGGCGAATTACGATGCCGCCGTCAATCCGGAGACGCCTCCCGATGTCCGCGTGAATGCCTCCGGGAATCTCGCCGCCGCGCTCGGCGTGGACGCGGTGATCTACGGGGCCATCGATCAGTACGAATTCACGACGAAGCCGGACCCGCAGCGCACTTACATCAGCCTCAAAGCGGTGAAGGTGATGAAAGACGCCGGCGGCAAGGCGATGTCTTCTCCGTTCATCGTCATCGGCAAAAGCCGGCAGTTGCCGGACAACGGCGGCTCGCAAGTCGCGCATGACGGCGAGGCGATCAATAACATCGCGCGCAACCTCGCCGTGCAGCTCACCGGCGGGAAACCGATCGTACAGGCGAATAGCGATCCGGGCACGGTGAAACCCGGACCGCGGACGACTGAACCGATCGACGAGCCGGTAATCGGCTCCGCGAAGCCGAAATCGAACCTCGGCATGATTGTTGGCGCCATCGGCGCCGTGGCTATTCTCGCCATCGCGGGCGGGGGCGGCGGCAGTAAATCCGCCGCGCCGCCGGTGGTGATCGTTCCCGGCCGCGCATATTCCGCGCCGACCGCGTCCGGCGTCGAATTCAAAATGGTGAAGCCGGACAAATTCGACCAGTTAGTCGCCTTCCGCATCAAGCGCGCCGACCGCGGTCTCGCGGGTTCGCGCGCGGCGGGCCGCGCGGTGCCCACCGACCTGGTCGCCACCGTGCCGGTCGGCGACATGTACCTGCAGAACAACTTCCTTGTCTTCGCCGACGGCCAGCGCTCCACGAATCCGCCGCTGCCCGGGCATTTGTACGAGTATGCACTGGTAGCCGTATATAGCGATGGATCCACCACGCCGTATGACGTGGTGAACCTTAGTAATGCCGACACCACTGGCGTCGGCCCCGGCGTGCCGCCGCCCGTGCAGACGGTCACCGTGACGCCGGTCGCCGGCGGCATCGTGAACATCCATTGGGAAATCGGCACCACACTGCCGTCATTCGTGACGGGCTTTGTCATTGAGCGCCGTTTGGCCAGTGGCGGCATCGGCGATTGGGCTCAGGACGGCGACATCGTCTCTGCCGGCCTGCGCGACGCCCAGCGCGCCGTGCCTGCCACCGGCAACTATCAGTATCGTGTCTTCGCCGTCACCGCCGCCGGGCTGTATAACCCGACGCAGGTGGTTGGCTCTATCATCGTCGCCGCTGGCAAACCGCAAGGCCCGACTGGCGTCGACGTGACCACCGTGCCGCGCACCGGCGCCACCGGCGCCGTCTCGCTGCGCGTGCAGTGGCCCATCCCGTCCGACACCTTCGTTACCGGGTATAAGCTCTACCGCACGGAACAGCAGAAGAGCGCCACCATGGGCAGCCTGACCAGCCCGAACAGCAAGACGACGATTGGGCGTCCTGACGGCCTGACGAAGAGTCCCGGCCGCGGCATGGACAGCATCCGCAACCACAATAATGCCTTGCCGCTCACCCGTCAGGTGAGTTGGACGCTACTGAAGACCATTGTCGTGCGCGGCGAGACCACCTACGTGGACGATACCGTGCAGGACGGCTATGAATATACCTACCGCGTCGACGCGGTGGCCGGCGCATTCGTGTCCGATCCGGTCATCAGCGCCGCGGTGCGCGTGAATCTGCTCCCCGGCAACGTCACCGGCCTGACGGTGACGAACAGCCGCGGCGCCGTGACGCTGAACTGGCAGGCGCCGGTGACGAACGCCGATGGCGCGTCGCCGATGACGGATGGCGATGCGTTCCAGGTCTGGTCGAGCACTACGCTGGCCGCCGGTTCCACGTCTGTCACCGGGGCGGTGCTGCTGCAGAAGTTCACCAAGCTCACCACGCTGGCGTGGGGTACCAATAGCTACCGCGATCCGGTGGCGCCGATGCGCCAGGCGGTGACCTACACGCTGGTGCCGGTGGATGCCGCCGGCCAGGCTGCGCCAGGCCCGTTCCCGGTGGTCGGACTCACTCCGCTGCCGGACGTGGCCAACCTCACCATTTCACCGAGCGATCTGACGGTGACGCTGGGCGCGCCCGCCGAGCGTCTGACCATCACCGCGGTTGGCACCGACAGCCAGCCGGTAGCCGGCGTCGAGCTGGTGGTGGATTGCCGCAACGGCCTGCTGGCGAAGACGGCGGATGGCGCCGGCGCCATGGCCTCGCAGCAGCTTACTACGGCGGCGGATGGCACGGCGGTGCTCTACTGGAAGTCGGTCGCCGCGGGCGAAGACTATATTACCGTGAACATGCTGGCGGACGGCAAAGCCGTTGGCATTTCCAACCAGGCGCACTTCATCATCACGCAGCCGGTCGCCGAGACGCTTACGCTCACGCTGAGCGCCGAGGAAGTCGCCGCGGTGAAGTCGACGAACCCGAATGTATCGCTGGACCCGGCGAAGGGCAGCATCATCACCGCAACGGCGAAGTTGACCGACAGCAAAAACGTGCCGGTGCCCGGCAAACGCGTCACCTTTGCCTGCTCGGACCTGAACGTCGGTTTCCCCGGCGCGGACGGCATCTCGGGCAATGCGGATGACACCAATGTCGCCACCACCGACCAAAACGGCGTGGCGACGGTGAAGATACGCGGCGGCTTCAAGGCCGGCACGGTCACGGTGGTGGCCTTCGTCGGCGCCTTGAATAAGGACGCCTCGCTGACTATCGTACACGGCGAGCCGGCGGCTATCAATATGACGCTGCAGACGGACCGTCTGCCGGCGCGCGACAGTTCCTCGACCACCGGCACGGTGGAAGTGAAAGACGCGAACGGCAACGTGGTGCCGCAGACCGTGGTGCTGCTCACCGCCACCATGGGCAGCGTCGCTCCGATCGTCGCCACCACCGGCGACGACGGCAAGGCGACCTTCACGCTGAAGGCGACCTCGCTGCCGGAAGGGCAGGTGCAGGCGAACGTCACCGTGACGGCCGGCGTGCTCAGCGTCGAGCCGCCGATCAGCATCGCGGTGCCGGTCACCTATGTCGGCCTCTTTTCCAACCGCATCGACCTCACTACAAATGTGCCCGCCATCGTCGCGGACAACTCTTCGCAGGCAGTCATTACGGCTAAGGTATATGACGTCTTCGGGCAGCCGGTGGAGGATAACACCGAGGTGGTGTTCAACGTCACCGGCGGCGGCACGTTCCAGGGTAGCTCTACCCGCGATATCAAGGTGCGTACCACCAGCGGCATCGCCACCGTAGTGCTGCAGGGAACGCCGGCCTCCCTGGCGGTGACGCTCACCGTCAAGGCGACCAGTGGCCCGGTGGAAAATACCGTCTCTATCCTCATGCAGCCGCAGAACGATGTGACGAAGGTCATCGTGACGCCGAACCTCACCACGCTGGTAGTGAACGGGGTGAATACCACGCGCATCCAGATCCAGGTGACGGATAACAGCGTGCCGGTGCCGAATACCCCGGTGACGATCAGCACCACCGCGGGCGTGCTGGCGCAGACCACTGCCACCACCCGCGCCGACGGCACCGTGTGGGGCAACGATAACCAGCCGGGCATCGCCTTTACCGGCCCGAACAAGGCGCAAGTGGTGACGATTACCGTCACCGGCAAAGGCGTCACCGGCGCATCGCAGATTACGGTGCGCGGCGGCATGCCGTCGCTCGTCGAGTTGTCGCTGGCCGGCCCGTGGTCGCTGTTGCGCACGAACGGCCGTCCGGCCACCGGCGCCGACTATCAGAGCTCGGTATATGCCCGCGTGACGGATGAATATGGCAACCCGGTGCCCGATGGCACGCAGGTCTTCTTCGAGATCGTCGAGCCGCAGTCGTATGAGTTCATGGCGGCCGACGACTACCTGGGCAACCCGTATCCGGCGCCCGGCATTCCGAAGCCGAATACCGGCAAGCCGTACGGATCGATTGACCCTGTGCGCACCACCGCCGCGGGCTCCTGCACGGCAACGATCAACAGCGCCGACCGCAACGCCCCCGCCGGCGGCGCGGAAATCATCGCCCGCGTGAACCGCACGGACGGCCGCGTGGTTTACTCGAACACTTTCCGTGTGGCCGGCCCGGGTGCGTATCAAAATCGCGTGCTGATGGTCGGCGGCCCGGTGGAAGGCAATCCGCTGGATCCGTCCTCCTATCTCTCGATGGATGCGCCGGACACCATCACTGCCGGCACGACCATCACCGTGCGCGCGTATCTCTATGACGCGCTGGATCAGCCGTGCGCCGGCAATACGCCGTACCGCATGAGCTTCATCTTCACCGATGAACAGATTACAGCGGCGCCGACGATTGTCGGCCGTACGAATGAAGTCGGTGGGGTGGAACAGTCGGTCACCATCAGTTCGCTGCAGGGGCAATCTTCGCGGCCGTTCGCGGTGCGCTTCGAAGTCGACCAGCAGCTCATGGAAATGCCGCTGGACATCTACTCCGACACCATCACCATCAACGCGGGCACGCCGTCCGGCATGACGCTGACGCTGGACCCGATCGTGGACGGCACCAGCGCCACGCAGATTTACGGGTATCCGGAACAGGTGCCCGGCTATCTGGGACCGGATCAAATCGGGGTGATCGCCAGCAGTATCGTCGACCGGTTCGGCAACCCGGCGCTGCCCACCAGGAAGGACCCCGCAGCCAAGGTGACGTTCTCGGTGGGGATCGGCCGGATGGTACCGACGCTGGGTAGCGCGGCGGCCGCTGAGCAGGCGATGCTGGACGTGGATATCGTGCCGTATATCAACGGCAACACGCGGACTTCCCGCGCGTATGCGTATTATCGCAGCCGCTTCCATGGCGCGGAGAAGATCTACGCCTACACCGGCGGCGCGTCCGCCCAGACGCCGATCAAGGTCATCGGCGGCGCGGCGACGTTGAAGTTCGACTTCGATAAAGCCGCGGTGCAGATGGGCGCCGAAGTCGGCACCAATCTGGACGTGGCGAAAGCCACCATCACCGCGCTCGACGCGGCCGGCAAGGCCATTCCCGCCGGCGATGCCGTGGGCGTGTGGCTGTCATCTGACCAGGGCGCGCTGCAGAACCTGCCGTCGTTCATCGCGTTGGACGGCACCAGCAAAATTACCGGCGACTTCAAGGCGTATGCGGCGGGCAACCCGGGACCGGGCTACCTGCAGTATGACTGGAAGTCGGGCATCTACAGCCAGACCGACCAGAATATCTTCAACCTGAAGGTGGTCGGTCCGCCGGCGACGGTCGAGTTCATCAACCCGCCGACGTTCATTAACAGCACCGATACGGTGACGCTCCGCGTGCAGGTGAAGGATGCCAACGGCACGCCGATCGTGAAAGACTCGATGACGGTGTATTTCAGCGTGAACAACACCGGCTTCGTCACCGTGCCGGACGCCGGCGCAGTGAAGATCGGCGACAACGGCACCGCCACGGTGCAGGTGAAGGCCGCCGATCCGACCAAGGTGACCAATTATAACTTCCGGGTGACGGCCCGCGTGGGCGCGCTCACCGTTACGACGTCGAATATCGCCTTCCTGAAGCCGGCGAAGGCCATCACGGTGTCCTATATCGGCGCGACCCGCCTGCCGACGGACTCCGATGTGCACGAGTGGCTGGACGGGAAGAAAGAAGAAGTGACGGTCGAAATCAAGGCGACGGACGACGCCGGCTATCCGGTACCGGACGACACGCCGCTGACCTCGCTGTCGGTGACCGGGGTGAATGCCACCTTCGTGAACCCGACCACGGGCCTGGAAATCGGCAACTCGCCCGCCGGCCTCACCTTCCTTAACGGGAAGGTCACGCTGAAGTTGCGTGGCAAGGGTGGAGCAGGTGGCGCAGCGACGGTGGTCGCCGAATCCGGCGCGGCCAAGGTGACGGATGACAAGTCCCTCACGTTTGTCGGCCCGCCGGCAAAGATCACGCTGACGCCGCGCACGGCCTCGCCGGGCGTCGTCAACTCACCGGTCACGGTGGTCGCCACGGTGCTGGATACGAAGGACCAGCCGGTCTTCACCGGGTATAAACTGAACGTCTACACCACTGGCGCGGCCGCCACGGTCAACGGGGCCGTCGGCGCGCAGTCGATCACCGAGACGAACGGCGCGGCGTCCTTCACCGTCACCGGCACCACTGCCGGCACGGTGAATATTATCGCCGAATATAATACCGTCTCGGGCACAGTGCCATTCGTCTTCGAGGGCACGGGCGCCATGGTCTTCAGCTATACGCCGGCGGCCGCCCGTATCTTCAGTGATGGCATCAGTTCGGTGCTGGTCACCGTCAACGGCTATCTGCCCGGCACTACGACGCCGGTTCCGGATGGCAATACCGTGACCATTACCACCGACAAGGGGCATTTCGCCAATAACACGCAGTCCGTCACCGGCACCTTCCGCGGCGGCGTCTACCAGGCGCGGCTCTACGGGCAGGCGAACCCGGCGGTGGCCGACCTGGGCGCGGTGACGCTGGAAGCCACCTCACTCGACGTGAAAGTGCCCGGCGGCGCGTTCTTCTACGGGCCAACGGACACGATCACGCTGGATGACCCCGCGTCGCTCAACGTCATTATCAACCGGGCTATCAACCTCACGGCGCACATCGTCGACCTGTTGGGCAACCCGGTGGACGGCCAGATCGCCATCAAGACCACCGACGTGGCGAATAAAGTGGTGAACAGCACCGTCAACGCCGTCAACGGTCAGGCAAACTTCAATGTGACCCCGACGACAGTGGGGGCGTACAAAGTCGAAGCCAGTTCCAACGGGAAGAAGGCGACGCTGGACTTCACGGTGAACCTGTCCATCCCGACTTCGATCACCGTGGCGCCGGTCGGCGTGGCCGCCGGTTCGGCGCGCATCGCGGCGGATGGCAGCGGCGCTCCGTTGCAATACACCATCACCGCCATGGATGCGCAGGGGCAACCGTCCGGCAACTTCACCGCCCGGGTGCAGATCAGCCCGGCCGGCATCCTCTGCCTGGACCAGTATGACTTCAGTGGCGCCGCCCAGCAGATCGATGTACCCATCGACGCGACTGGCACCGGCGACTTCTGGATGAACGGCGCGGCGGGTTCGCAGGTCGGCCCGGCTACGATCGCCGTCACCGCCGGTACGCTTAGCGCATCCAGCACGGTACGGTTGATCGGGTTGACGAAAACGCTGGTCTTTACCGCCAGCGGCACGCGCCTGCTCGCCAATGACAACGATAAGCTCACCTTCTCGGTGTTGGCGCGCGACGAAAAGAACCAGACGGTGATGGACGGCACACCGATCACCCTTACGGCGCTTCCAGTGAATGCCGGCGACCCGCCGCTGGGGGCGAACGAGTTCCGCTTCTCACCGAGCGCGCCGAAGACCACGAACGGCTCCGTCACCGTGGACTTCTACAGCAACCGCATCGCGATCGTGAAAGCCGGAATTGACAGCGGTTTGAATATCCGGGCTGCCGTGGATGGCGATGGCGGCCTCATTACGAAGGACGTGAAGATCAGCTCTGACGGGGCGCAGACGCTCACGCTGAATCTGGGCGTCGGGCAACCGGCGCGCATCAGCGCGGACGGCATCTCCGGTCCCACCGGCACAAACCAGACGCAACTGGTCGTCACGGGCACGGCGGTGAACTCCCTCGGCACCCTGCTCACCGGTGTGCAGCTCAACGGGCTGCCCGTCACCGTCACGTCGCAGAAGGGGATTCTCAATAACCAGCTCGGCACGGTGACCACGCGCTTCGATGCCACTGGCAACGCTACGCTGACGTTGTCCGGCACCACCAGCACGACGCCCGGGAGCAGCAATGTCTCCGCGACGTCCGGCGACGCGACGAGCAACACACAGGCTGTCGCGTTCGTGAATGTAGCCGCTGCGGCGACCGGCTTCACCTTCGTGAGCAATCCGGTCGCGGTGGCGAATAAGCTGAAGATCAACCAGGGCGCGAGCTTCACGCTGGACGTAACGGCGAAAGATGCCGCCAACCCGGCGCAGGCCGTGCTGAAAGGCACCACCTTCAGCATCACCGCCAACGGGCTGTCCGTGACGCCGGTGGCCGGTGGCGGCACCGACATCATCACCAACGATGACACCGGACGTGTGCGCTGGACGGTAACGGCCAGCATGCCGGGCACGCGTGACATCTTCGTCAAGGCCGGCGACGTCACCGCTAACGCCGTCTTCACCGTCGAGGTGGTGCCGGTGGCTGGTGACTTCTCGTTGCTGGTGAAGGAAGAGAAGCGGATCTTCTTCGATCCCACCACGACCGCAAACCTGCCGAAGTCCACCAGCTTCGAGCTGACCGGGTATCAGACCGTCGGCGGGCCGGTGCAGCCCTATGCGGAAATCACGCTGACCACTGACATGGGCACCTTCGTGGCCACCCAGGGCGTCACCCCCGAGGCGAACGGCAAAATCGCCAAGGTGGTGCTCAACCAGGCCGGCACGATGCTGGTACGTATGACTGGTGACGGCGCGAATGTCGGCACCCCGAACATCACGGCGGTGTCCGGCACGGTGAATGCCGTGACCAAGTCGCTGAACACCGCGGCGTTGCCGATTCAATTCATCGGCCCACCGTACCGCATCATCGCCCAGACGGCGTCGAAGTATCAGACGACGCTGTCGGATGACCTGCGCGTGATGCAGGACGACCCGGTGACCATCACTGCCTCGGTGCAGGACAAAGCCGGCAATACCGTCCTCGACGGGTTCATGGTCGACTTCCGCCTGCCGGCCGGCTCCCAGGGCATCCTTCGCGCGCGCAGCACCCTCATTACCGGTGGCACGGTGAAGGCTGACTTGTCCAGCAACTACTCGGGTGTCTTCGCGGTGACCGCTCAGGCACAGGACACCACCGGCGCCGACATCGCGGGCGTCAACGACACCACAACGGTGACTATCCGCACCTATGCGCGGACGATCACTCTCGACACGACGACGCCGGGCCGCATCAGCCAGGATGGCCAGGAAGCCTCGAAGATCACTGTCCGCGGCGTGGACGCCAACGGGGACGCGGTGCTGGCCGGTACGCCGGCCCGCTTCACTATCCTGCAGGCCGATCCGCTGCTGGCCCAGCTTGTCGATCCGCTGAACGAAGCGAGCTTCGGCGCGCAGCAGGATGTGGTCTTCGACAAGGATGGCAAGGCGGAGATCTTCGTTCGCGGCCAGGGAGTGGTCGGCAAGGTCGGTCAGGTGGGCGTGCAAGTCGCGTCCTACAATACTGGCAAGGTGCCGGGACCGGATGCCTCACCGATCTTCCAGGCGAACATCACCAATCAGGTGGCGCTCTACGGCCCAGGCAACCTGACCGCCGACGCGCCGAACCTGACGGCGGTAATGGCGCCGACGAAAGTCGTGCCGGGCTCTACCGGCACGCTGACGATCGCGTTGAAGAAGAACGGCATCGCCTACAACCCGGCGTGGTACACCATCACGGTGACCGCGGACACCGGCGCGCTAACCGGCGCGCAGGTGCTGTCGACCACCGGCACGACGGCGGGCGAATGCGCGTTAAGCTATACCATCACGGCGGAAGAAGCGGTGACGAAACTCGCCAGCATTAATCCGCAAATCAAGGTGACGGTGAAGGTGGACGGCAGCGAACAGACCGCCGCTGGCACCATCACCCAGGACTTCTTCTTCACCATAGCCGATAAGCCGTGGCCGGGCATCACTGACCCCGCCACGAAATACACGGTGACGGCGAAGACGCCGGCGACGCTGCAGGATGCCGCGCCGAATGGCGGATTGAACCTGAACACCGAGGGCACGCTCACGGTGCAACTGCGCGATGCCGCCGGACAGACGCTCGGCCAGGGTCGCGACATCACCATCCTCGCCTCGGACGGCTTCGTGGGTGATGATGCGCTCGGCGCGCCGACCGCCGGCACCGCCACGGTGCAGACCGGCACCGACGGCAAGATCACGCTGCGCATCAAGGCGCCGAACCAGAAGCCAGCCACCGGCAAGCTGTCGCTCACCTTCAAGGATGGCGCCAACACGCTGACGCAGGTGGATACGCTCGGTAATCCGATGGCGAGCAACGTCATCGATATCAATGTCAAGGACGCGAAGTTAGTGGCCACGCTGACGCTGGAAAGCATCGGCGCCACGAAGCGCATCTACTACAGCACGAAGGCGGAAGATACCGTCTATACGAAGAACGCGGCGGGCAACTACGTGCTGCTGCCGCTGCCCACCACCACGACGGTGAAATTCAAGGGCATGACGAACGACGCGACGCCGGTAGGCGCCGCGGGCGCTTCGATCGTCGTCAGCACCGACCGCGGCGTCATCCGGAAGAATGGCACCGTGGATGCCTTCGAATCCAGCAAAACCTACACGCTGGATGCGACCGGCACGCTGACGCTGGACATCCAGGGGAACGGCCTCGATGCCGATCTCGGCACGCCGCGCTTCACGGTCACCGCGCCGGACAGCAACGTCACCACGACTTTTGACGCGAACCCCTTGCAGATCGTCGGCAAGGCCAATACCGTCACAGTCACGCCATCGACGGTGAATTTCTTCCAGAACGCCGAAACGAATGTCGCGGTAACCGTGCTCGACAAAGCTGGACAGGCCGTGCTCGATGGCTGGCCGGTCGAGTTCATCCAGAGTTCGGTACAGTGGGCTGATCCCACCGTGGCCGAGTGGTGGGAGACGGGTGGCGATGGCATTTACCGACTGCCGGTCGCGCCGGTCACCACGAACGGGGTGTGTGCCGGGCAGTTCGCCAGCAACCATTCAGGACGATATACCGTCGGCGCCAACGTGCCGAAGAGTTTCGCGCCCGGCGCGCCGCCGGTGCCGGATTACATCACCAGCACACAGGATGTGGTCGTGAAGACGTTTGCACGAAATTACACCGTCAGCAAGGAGGCGGCGTATCCGACGCGCATCCTTTCAGATAGCACGGAGTTGACACACCTCTACGTGGTGTGCACGGATAACGATAATAAAAAGCTGCTGGAAGGCGTCAAGGTCGCCGCGCGGCCGAATCTCGGACGCATCATCCAGGAGTCGGACCAGAATAGCTATGTGGATGCGCCACTCACCGGACAATTATTCGGCGGCGCATTCCTGGAGATGCCGGTGAATCAGGATTCGGAAATCCGGTTCTTCGTGCGCGGTCGCAACCGCATCGGCATCGTCGGCTTGCAGATTAATAACAATATCGCGCAAGCGCCGTTCGCGCCCAACCCGCCGGTGCCCGTGCCGGTGTATAACTGGGATACGGTGTCCGCCGCTGTGCCGGGGGCGCCGAAAATCGTGTTGTATGGCCCGCCGTTGGGAACGGCGATCTTCAATGTCGACCTGTCGTCGCAAACGATTGCGGGTACCGATACCAGCAACACCGTGGAAGCGAATAGGCGCGCAACCTATTCACTCAGTATTCTCGACCAGTTTGGCAACCCATTCCCGGCGGGATTCCGCGCGACGATTGTTGATAACGGCATGAAGGTCAACGATCCGCCGGTGACGCAGACGGATGAAAACGGGCGACTGACGCTCACGCATTCGTTGCCGTTGGAAGGCGCGAATATCTTGAAGCGTCAAATCACGATCTATCTCGAAGGCGAAGGCTCCGGTGGAGCGATCAATTACACGCTCGCGCCACAAGCGCCATTGCCGGCGACGAACCTGATCGTCACGAAACCGAGAAGCGCCATCATGCCTTCATCGCAGGTCATTGGTTTAAGTGAGGCGCTGCCGTTTATCGCCCGTGCGCTCGATGATGATGGCAACGCCGCACTCGATGGCTTCCCAATGACGCTCACGCAGGTTGGGCTGGTCACGGCCTCCGTCACCCAACTGTCACCGATTACCGCGGTTGGCGGCACGGTGTCCGGCACGCTCAATCCCGGAAATACCGCCGGCAAGTTGACGCTCCGCGCCAACTATGTCAATGCCGGTGTGCCGACGCAAATCGGTACGAGTGGCACGATCTTCGTCGGGTATCCGACGGCAGCGGCCATCGCCATCCCGGCAACCGGGCAGGTGACGTCTGCGTCGACGACGGCGATTACCGCCAACCTGACCACAGTCGGTCAGGCAGTGACCAGCGGTTATCCGGTGCGGTTGGTCATCACGTCCGGCGGTGGCACGTTCACCGGTGGGGTGACAACGCTTGATACAACGACAAACGGCGCCGGTCAGGCGTTATTTACCTACATTGCGCCGGCCATTGCCGCGGGCGGATCTTCCGCGACAACGATTACGGTCTATGATGGACCAGGACTGACGACCACTGGCCAAGTGCGTACCAGTATCAACCTGACCGTGGTGAATATCCCGGCCACGCCCGGCGCGCCGAACGTCGCAACCGGCTCGAAACAGGTGGTCCTCACCTGGTCCGCTCCGGTGGCGACACCAGCCGTCACGTCATACATGGTGCAGTACCGCATTAATGGCGGTGTCTGGTTGACGGTCGGCCCGGTGGCAGCCACCACGACCACGATTACTGGCTTGGCTGACACCAATACCGTCGATGCCCGCGTGAGCGCCATTAATGCTGTCGGCCAAACCGCATATGGCGCAACCGGCTCCGGCGTCGCCGGCCCGTAACATGACAGTCAACGAGGAGCGATCCTCCATGATCTTCCGGGCGGAGCGCAAGCTCCGCCCGGAGTGTTTGGTTGCTGTATGCGACACGGTTGAGGCAATCCGACAGGACTGGTACAATAGCGGGACGAATTTGATAGGGGGGCCGGACGCCTGCTGTCCGGCGTTAGGGAAACGAGACGACGATGGGCATCTCTGCGCCACGAGGTACACACGATATACTGCCAGCCGAAAGCGATCGCTGGCAATGGTTGGAAGCGACCTTCCGCGACTATTGTGGACGGTATGGTTACCATGAAATCCGCACGCCGATTTTTGAGAGCACTGAACTCTTTAAGCGCGGCGTAGGCGAAGAGACCGATATCGTCACCAAGCAGATGTATAGTTTCCGCACGCTGGGAGACGACGATCTGACTTTGCGGCCGGAAGGCACGGCGCCGGCGGTGCGCGCACTGATTCAGAATAACTTGCTGGCGGCTGGCGGCGTAGTGAAGCTCTATTATTACGGACCAATCTTCCGGTATGAGCGACCAGCAAAAGGCCGCTATCGTCAGTTTCACCAGGTGGGCGTGGAGGCGTTCGGTTCGCCGGGCCCGGAGATTGACGCGGAGACGCTGGCCTTTGCCAGCGAGTTCCTGCAGGCGGCCGGCATCGCCGATGCCCGGCTGGAGCTGAACAGCGTGGGCTGCCCGGAATGCCGCCCGTTGTATCGCGATGCCCTGCGCAATGCGCTGGGCGGCGCGCGCACCGGGTTCTGTACCGATTGTCAGCGGCGCTACGACACGAATCCGCTGCGTATCCTCGACTGCAAGGTGGAGACCTGCCGCGAGCTGACCCGCGACGTGCCGGTGATCCTCGACGTGCTCTGCGACGGGTGCAAAACCCACTTGCAGGGCGTGGAAACGGGGCTGCGCGCGCTGGACGTGCCATATGTGGTCAACCCGCACATCGTGCGCGGGCTGGATTACTACACCCGCACGGCGTTCGAGTTCATCGCCGGCGGGCTGGGGGCGCAGAACACCGTGCTGGCCGGCGGTCGCTATGACGGCCTGGTGGCCGCGCTCGGTGGGCCGGCAACGCCCGCCATCGGCTTTGCCGCCGGCATGGAGCGCCTGCTGATGGCTGCCGGCGAGGCAGCGCCGGTGCCGCCGGCGGTGGGACCGGTCTACGTGGCGGCGCTGGGCGATGCCGCCCGCGACGCCGCGCAGCGCCTGGTGCAGCAACTGCGCCGCACGGGCGTGCCTGCCGCGATGAGCTACGAGGCGCGCAGCCTGAAAGTGCAGATGAAAGACGCCGCCCGCCAGGAAGCGCGCTATACGCTGATCCTGGGCGAGGACGAGTTGGCCCGCGGCGAAGCGATCCTGCGGGACATGAGCGCGGGCGAGCAAGCCGCGGTGGCGCTGGCCGAGATCATCACGCTGCTCGCGCAGCGCTATGCTTAATGGGAGATGGAGACGATAATGACCGAAAACATGAGTGACAAATTACGACGGTCGGACGGCTGCGGCACGCTGCGGGCGAGCGACATGAATCGCACGGTGACGCTGATGGGCTGGGCGCAGACCAATCGCGATCACGGCGGGCTGATCTTCATCGACCTGCGCGATCGCTCCGGCGTGGTGCAGTGTGTCTTCAATCCGGTGGAAGCACCCGAGGCGCATGCCGAAGCCCAGCATATCCGCGCCGAGTTCGTGCTGGCGGTACAGGGCGTGGTGGCGCCGCGCCCTGCGGGCACCATCAACAGCAAGCTGCCCACCGGCGAAGTCGAGATCCATGTGGAGCGGCTGGTGGTGCTGAACACGTCGAAAACCCCGCCGTTCCCCATCAACGACGAGAACGCACCGGAAGTGGACGAGAATCTGCGCTTGCGCTATCGCTACCTGGATCTACGCAACACGCGCATGCTCAACAACCTGACGCTGCGCCACCAGGTGTCGCATGCCGCGCGCGCGTATCTCAACGAACAGGACTTTCTGGAAATCGAGACGCCGCTGCTCATCAAGTCGACGCCGGAAGGCGCGCGCGACTTCCTGGTGCCCGCGCGCCTGCGGCAGGGCGAGTTCTACGCGCTGCCGCAGAGCCCACAGCTCCTCAAGCAGACGCTGATGGTGGCCGGCATCGAGCGCTATTACCAGTTGGCGCGCTGCCTGCGAGACGAAGACCTGCGCGGAGACCGCCAGTTCGAGCACACGCAGATCGACCTGGAGATGTCTTTCGTCGAGCGCGATGACGTGCTGGCGCTGGTGGAAGGTCTCATCCAGCGGCTGATGCGCGTGGTCGGCGTCGAGGTGCCGCTCCCCTTCCCGCGGATGAGCTACACTGAGGCGATGACGCGCTACGGCAGCGACAAGCCGGATACCCGCTTCGGCATGGAGCTCGTCGACCTGTCGGCAGTCTTCACCGGCACCGAGTTCAAGGCCTTCGCCGGCGTGCTGGCGTCGGGCGGGCAGGTGAAGGGGCTCAACGTGAAGGGCGCCGCCGGTCTTTCGCGCCGCGAGCTGGACGAGCTGACCGAATTCGCCAAGGGCTTCGGCGCCAAGGGGCTGGCCTATTTCCAGGTAACCCCCGAGGAGCTGAAGTCGCCGGTGACGAAGTTCCTCTCCGCCGAGGAAGTGGCCGCCTTCAAGGCGGCGATGGGCGCTGAGGTGAACGACCTGCTGCTGCTGGTGGCCGACGTGCCGTCGGTGGTCGCCCAGTCGCTGGGCCGCCTGCGCCTGCACCTTGCCGAGCGCCTGCGCCTCATTCCCGAGGGGCTGTGGAATTACCTCTGGGTGCTCGACTTCCCGATGTTCGAGTGGAACGCAGAGGCCGACCAGATCGAGCCGATGCATCACCCGTTCACCATGCCGAAGGCGGAAGACCTGGCGCTGATGGAGACCGACCCGCTGCAGGTGCGCGGCGAGCTGTATGACCTGGTGCTCAACGGCACCGAGCTGAGCAGCGGCAGCATCCGCATTCACCGGCGCGACATCCAGGAGCGCGTGCTGCGCACCATCAACATGCCGCTGGAGCAGGTGCGCGAGCGCTTCGGCTTCCTGGTGGAGGCGTTTGAGTACGGCGCCCCGCCGCACGGCGGCATGGGCATCGGGCTGGACCGCCTGGTGATGATCATGGCCGGCGAGAAGACTATCCGAGACGTGATGGCCTTCCCGAAGACCTCGTCTGGCACCGACCTGATGATGGATGCGCCTACGCCGGTGGACCCGCTGCAACTGCGCGACCTGGGGCTGAGCCTGCTGAAGAAACCGGGAGCGAAATAGCCCATGCCCACGGACGGCAAACGCATCCGCATCGACCGCCTGCAGGCGCGGCTGGGCATCGTCTTTCAGCGGCGCGAACTGCTGCTGCTGGCGCTCACCCACCGTTCCTTCTCGGCGGAGGCTGAGCACGGCGAGTCGAATGAACGGCTGGAATTCCTCGGCGATGCCGTGCTGGGCCTCGTCATCGCCGAGGAGCTGTACCGGCGCAACTCATCGTGGAAAGAGGGCGACCTCACCCGCGCCCGCGCGGCGGTGGTCGATGAGCCCGCTCTCCTCGCCGTGGCGCAGCAGTGGCACCTCGGCACCTTCCTGCGCGTGTCGCATGCGGAAGAAGCCTCCGGGGGCCGCGCCCGCCGCGCCATCCTCTCCGACACCGTCGAGGCGATCATCGGTGCCTGCTATCTGGACCAGGGATTAGAAGCGGCCCGCGCGGTGATTCTCCACGCCTTCGCTTTCCTGCTGGACGCCCCCGGCGGTCAGAACTTCAGCCGTGATTATAAAACGCGCCTGCAAGAGCTCTACCAGGCGCGCCACCAGGCCGCGCCCGGCTACCACGTGGTCAGCGAGGACGGTCCCCCGCACGACAAAACCTTTCTGGTGGTCGTCACCTTCCACGGTCAGGAACTCGGCCGCGGCAGCGGTAAAAGCAAGAAAGAGGCCGCCCAGCAGGCCGCCGCCGCCGCCCTCTCTACCGTAGAAGCCCTCGAATCTTAATCTCCGCTTAACCTTTAATCAGGGTTTAACCGACATTGATGAAAAGGCAATCTGGCGTTAACCGCGAATTAATGTTAGGGAACGTTGATGCATGTCATCGTCCCCGACATTCCCCATGTTGATCCGTGTGATGTGTTTGGAGGAGTAACTGTGGCAAAACTGCGTTTGATTCCGCGTGACGAACGATTTTTCGACCTGTTTGAGCAAGCCGCCGACATCGGCGTGGCCGGCGTCGAAACTTTGCAGAAGATGCTCGCAAATATCTGCGTAGCCGATGAGTGCCGCAAGCAGATTGCGGACATCGAGCATCAAGGCGACTCCGTCATTCACGAGACGATGGATAAGCTCAACCGCACTTTCGTAACCCCGCTGGATCCCGAGGATATCCGCGCCATTGCCAGCGACCTGGATGACATTATCGACTACACCCAGGCCGCCGCCGAACGCGTGATTTTGTATGATGTCAGCGAACCACATCAGGGCGCCATCGAATTGGCAAAGGTGCTGCTGCAGGCGGTGCGCGAAGTCCGCCAGGTGGTCGGCATGTTGCGCGACCTGGGACCCAGGCGCAAAGAAATTATGACGCTGTGCATCGAGATCAACCGATTGGAAAACGCCGGCGACCATATTTACCGCGAAGCCCTCGGCAACCTCTTCCGCGCCGGCGACCTGATGGAATTGATGCGCTGGAAAGAGATCTTCGAGCAGATCGAACAGGCTATCGACCAGTGCGAAGACCTGGCGGACGTCATCGAGAGCGTGGTGGTGAAACATGCCTGAGGCACCGGAGCAATCATCGAATACGACGGTGATCGAGAAACCGGCGGACGAGACGACGGCGACGACGGACGTTGGAGAGTTGCTGGGAGCTGAACCACGCACGCCGCGTCAAATCTTGCACTCCGCGCTGACGGTCATCATCCCACTACTCATCATCGCCGGGGCGATTTTCGCCGTGCACCCCGGACATCGCGGCGCGCAGTTCATCGTAACTGACTGGATTCTCGTCGGAGTGATCGTCGTCGCGCTGGCATTCGACTATGTCAACGGTATGAATGACGCTGCCAACGCTATTGCCACGGTGGTCTCCACGCGCGTGCTGCCCCCCATGATCGCCCTCGGCATGGCCGCGGTGTTGAACTTTGTCGGCGCGCTGGTCTCAACGAAAGTGGCGAACACCATCGTGAAGGGCATCTTCGTGAATCCGCAGGATGCCACGATGCTGATGATCCTCTGCGGTTTACTCGGTGCGGTTGTCTGGAGCTGGTTGATGACGCACTATGGACTACCCATCAGCCTCTCGCATTCGCTCATCGGCGGGCTGGTCGGCGTGGCGCTCATTGGTCATCAGGCGCTGAATATGGTGAAGATCAAGGAAATTGTCATGTGGATTTTCTTGGCGCCGGTGATGAGCTTTGTCGGGGCGTTCATCCTCATGATCATCATCATGTGGGCGTTCCACCGGGTGGCGCCATTCAAGTTGAATAAGCACTTCCGCTTCTGGCAGGTGTGTTCGTCAGCGTTGATGGCCTTCTCGCATGGCATGAATGACGCGCAGAAGGCGATGGGTGCCATCACCCTGGCGCTGGTCGCCGCCGGCATGACGATCCCCCACGGGAAGGACGGAGGATTGGTCATCCCGATCCCGGTGATTCTTGCCTGTGCGACGGTGATCGCACTTGGCACAGGCGTCGGCGGCTGGCGCGTCATCCGTACCCTCGGACATAAAATGATTAAATTGATGCCCGTGCACGGCTTCGTCGCGGAAACAATTGCTGCTTCAACGGTGATTTTCGCCTCGCTGGGATTCAAAATGCCGGTCAGCACCACCCATACCATCACCGCGGCCATCACCGGCGTTGGCGCCTCGAAGCGTCTCTCCGCCGTGCGCTGGGGCGTCGCCTCACAGATCGTGTTCGCGTGGATCTTCACCATCCCCGCTTGCGGACTTGCCGGCGCAGCGCTCTACTTCCTGGTGCATGCTATCACACAGCTTCGGTAATGATTCACCACGCGCGACAGCAGTCACCGCCGCAGGCCAAAAATTGCCGGCGGCGTCGTGCGTTTCCGGTTTCCTGAAGACGTCTGTGGTCGCGAATCGGCACACGCGAGAAGGGATTTGTGGGCTGTCGCGGAAAAGGGGAGTGAACGATCTGACCGCAAGGACCGGGCATGGCATTCATTCTCATCGTTGAGGACGATCCGCATATCAGCGCGACGCTGGCATTACTGTTGCAGAGCCGCGGCCATCGGGTGCGGCGGGCCGGCAACGGTGCCGAAGGCCTGCTGGCGGCGCATGCGGACTTGCCCGACCTTATCCTCATGGATATGGCCATGCCCATTCTCGAAGGCTCGGAGACGGTGAAGGCGCTGCGCCACGAGGCGCGCACCGCTGCGATCCCGGTGGTCATCCTCTCCGCGCTCAACGATGACGCCAGTCAGGCGCGCGCGCTGGCCTCCGGCGCAGATATCTACCTCACCAAGCCGCCGCATGTGCGCGACCTTATCGTGGTCATCGAACGTTTGCTTACGGCAAAGGACGAGGACGGCACGGCATGATCGACGCCCACAGCCATCTCAATAACGAGAAGCTGGCGGTCGATCTCCCCGGCATCCTCGCGCGCATGCGCGAGGCCGGCGTCGATGGCGCGCTGGTGGTGGGCTATGATCTCGCCTCCAGCCGGCTGGCGGTAGAGATGGCCCGCGCGCACCCCGTTCTGCGCGCCGCCGTTGGCATCCATCCCCATGACAGCACCGACCTGGATGACGCCGCCGTCGCCGCGCTGCGCGAGTTGGCCACCGCGCCGGAGGTAGTGGCTATCGGCGAAATCGGGCTGGATTATCACTACGACCACTCTCCGCGCGACGTGCAGCGCGCCGCCTTCGTCCGCCAGTTGGCGCTGGCGCGCGAGGCGGGCTTGCCGATCATTATCCACGAGCGCGAAGCCGAGGTGGACGTGCGCGCCATCCTCGACGCTGAGGATGGCTGGGCGCTGGGCGGCACGTGGCATTGCTGCAGCGTGGTGCCGGATTCCGCCGCGGAGATCGCGCGGTATCTATATATCGGCATCGCTGGCTGGATCACGTTTCCCAAATCCGAGAATATTCGCGCCCTCGCCCGCGCCGTGCCGCTGGACCGCCTGCTGCTAGAGACGGACGCGCCCTACATCACCCCGGTGCCTTTCCGCGGCCGGCGCAACAATGAGCCGTCTTTGCTGCCTTATACGCTGAAAATGTTGGCGGAAGTGACGGGAATTGCGGAAACAATGGTTGAAGAGATCACCAGCGCGAACGTCCGGCAGGCCTTTCCGCGCTGGGCCATGCGCTGAAAGGGGAGATCGATGGTTGATGACTGCATCTTCTGCCGCATCGCCGACCTGCGGATTCCGGTAGAGCTGCTCTACCAGGATCACCTGCTGGTGGCGTTCCGCGACATCAATCCGGTCGCGCCGGTGCATATCCTCATCGTGCCGAAAAAGCACAGCGCCAGCGTCAACGCGCTGACCGACGTCGACGCCGATATGCTCGGGAAAGTTTTCGAAGTCGCCGCGAAACTGGCCGCCCAGGAAGGCATCGCCGACAGCGGTTTCCGCGTAGTGGTGAACACTGGCCCCGACGCCGGCCAGAGCGTCGACCACATCCACTTCCACCTCCTCGGCGGGCGCGAGATGGCGTGGCCGCCAGGGTAATCCCCGGTCAATTACATCTGTGCGTGGTGCGTATCGGCAGGTAGATAGATTTGCCGGTGTAGGTGGTCGTCTACGTGGGCGTGGAAAACGGGGGGACCAAAAAACAATGGTGGTCGCTACTGGATTCGAACCAGTGACCTCCTCGGTGTGAACGAGGCGCGCTACCGCTGCGCCAAGCGACCACTGCATGCAGGGCGGATATGAGGTTTATGGTGGGCGAAGAGGGATTCGAACCCCCGACCACCTGGGTGTAAACCAGGCGCTCTACCACTGAGCTATCCGCCCGCGTCTACGAAAGAATTATAGACAATCGAGCGACGCCTGTCAATGCTGTGCGGCGAGAGGAAAGCGCCAATCCATCTAGAAATATAAGATTGAGGCCGAAAAGGGCCCGCTTTACAAACAACCGTTCTCGTGGTATACTAACCAGGAAATGACGCACAGGATATAGTCGCACTATGGCACGCTCGAAAGTCACGAACGCTGACATCCATGCCCGCCTCGCGCGCGGGGAATGCGCGAATTATCGCCAGAACGGCTGTCGGGGTCAATCCCCCTGCACGATCGTGGTGGGCGAACCGTGCGACTATTTCAACCGCTACGTGAAGCCGCTGCTCGATTATACCGAGTTCAGCGCGAAGTACCAGCGCGAGGCAAAAGTCACCATCGCTATCAATCCGAACGCCAAGGTCGTGCGCGCTCGCCGCAGCAGCAACGATCCGCGTTTGGCCCTCGATGCGTCCCCGGCCAGTGCCGACACGACACCGCCCGCCCCAGGTACCGCGAAAGCGACGCGCCCGGCACCAGCGTCGAAAGCCGTGCCGTCCGCGAAAGCGGCGAAAACGGCGTCATTGCCGGACATCGTCTCGCCATCGAAACCTACAAAAGCGGCCGTCGCGGCAACGCTGCCGGACACGGCTCCTCCGGCGAAACCCGTGAAGGCGGCGAAAGTCGCAACAGCGGCACACGCGCCAGTCGCGCCGAAGCCCGAACCGACCGCGCCACCGGCCGTCATGCCCCGTCCCGCGGCGTCAATCCCGGCGCTGGATCTCCTCGCCCCCGCGGCGGCGCCGGCAACAACACCTGCCGCCCGCACGCCGAAAGTTAACACGCCGCCTGCGAAATCCGCATCCATCCCGCCGCCGGCCCCGCAACTCGTGCTGGAACTCGTGCCCGCCAGCGCGCCGCCGAAAAAGATGGCGCGGAAGCGGTAAGCTCACTGGGGGTAGCGACACCGGCGAATCACCGACACCAGCGCCTCATTCGCCGCCGGCATTTCGTATGTTTCCAGCTCGTCTCTTGGCACCCAGCGCACTTCCGCGACCTGTAGCGGGGTGGGGGAGCCGGCGTATACAGTGCATTGGTAGAGGTGCAGTTCCACGGTGCGGTCGGGGTAGGCGTGGCGGGTGGCGGCGAGTTCCGCGCCAACGGTCACCGTGACGCCGATCTCTTCCCGCAGTTCGCGGATGAGCGCGGCTCGTGGCGTCTCGCCCGCTTCTACCTTACCGCCGGGGAATTCCCAGCAATCGCCCAGTGGCGTGCCGGGCGGACGGCGGGTGAGAAGTACCTGCCCGTCGCGCTCCAGGAAAGCCAGCACTACGTGAATCGGTGGCATAACGCTATTATATCATCCTGCCTGTTGGCGCAGGAACGTGCCACCCTGTTTCCGGAGGGCATAGTATGCTGATGGTATGATCACCGGTAAACGGCTCTTCGACCTGTTCTGGGCGCTTTTCGGCCTGACGCTGCTGGCGCCGCTGTTTGCGGCGGTGGCGGTAGCCATTCGGCTGGATGACGGCGGCCCGGTGTTCTTCCGGCAGGAGCGTGTGGGGTATCGCGGGCGGCGCTTCCGCATGTGGAAGTTTCGTACCATGGTGATGCACGCCGAACGCATCGGCCGGCAGATCACCGTCGGCGGCGACCCGCGCATCACCCGCATCGGCCACCTGCTGCGCACGGCAAAGCTGGACGAGTTGCCGCAGCTCCTCAACGTCGTCGCTGGCGAGATGTCGCTCGTTGGCCCGCGCCCGGAAGTGCCCCGCTATGTGGCGCTGTATACCGACGAGCAGCGCCACGTCCTCGACCTCATACCCGGCATCACCGACCCCGCCTCCATCAAGTACCGCCACGAGAACGACATTCTCGCCCGCGCCGCCGACCCCGAACGCGCCTACATCGACGAAGTGATGCCCGAAAAGCTGCGTATCAACCTTACCTACGCCAGCCGGTATAATGTGCTCACCGACTTCGGCATCATTGTGCAGACAGTGGCGAAGCTTGTGCGTTGAAGTCACTGCGGATACGTCAGTGAGAGCGACACTCCCTGCGTGCCGACGGTCACATCGCGCGTCACCGGCCCGCGTAGGGTATCGATGACAATGCGATACGCTCCCGGCGGTAGGCTGATGCACTGGCCGAATACCTTGTTGAACAGCGGTGAGGCGTGCCAGATAGCGGGGGGCACATCCAGGGTGACGCCGGTCTGCGTGTGGGTGATGTGCATGACTCCCGGTAATCCTGCTGTCATGTCCAGCGGGAAGGTGACTGTGAGCGTAGCGCCTTGTCGTGCATGGCGTAGCAGGATGCGTTTGGGCGTAACAGTGAGGTATCTGGCGGTCACCTGCCCATTGTTGTCCACACACCACACCCAGCCGGATGTCCGCGGCGCGTCATAATCGCCGATGTTATCGTAAAACGCGGCCAGTCGACGCGCCGTTCCAGCATCAGGCAGCCACCAGGCCACGAGGCCGGGACTGCCGCAGGGGTATTCTGGTGTTTCGTTATAGAAATCAGTCGTGATGCGGAGTTTTACGTCGCGCAGGCCGTTGGCGGGAATATCGACGACCCAATAGGCGTAATCATTGGCAACACGCGGCTTAAGATACACCGTGCCGGGCAACGCATTCGCGATGGTGAATCGTCCCTGTGCGTCGGTCATGAACGTGCAGCCGACCGGTCCGTCAGCCGCTACCCGCAGACTGAGATCGATGCGTCGATTCGCGTAGGGTTTACCTTCGCCATCTATGACCTGCCCACTGAACGGAACACCCAGTTGCCAGGCGGGAAGCTGCACGCGCGTCGCGGGAATCGCACTGCGCGTTCGCTGTTCGGCATCCGTGAGCGGGTCAGGTGGAATGGCAACATCGGTGATGGTACCGACGCCATACCAGCTTAGCGAAATACGGGTAGCAACCCGCGGAACGGCGCAGGTGATATTCCGGTCCCCCGATATGCAGACACGTCGATATCCTGGTACATCGAACGTGATGCCGATATGCCCGGAAATCGAATCACCGTTCACGTGTTTGGGCCCATTGGCGGGCAGGCAGAGTTCAAGGTATCGCTCGCGCTGATCACCAAGGCGTAGTTGCGCCGGAGTGAGACGAACTGGGATGGTTTCCGGTCCACCCGCCGGCACGTTGATGGCGTCCAATACACTGTCGCCGTTCGCATCAGTCAGGGCATATGTGCCGGGGAAGACGTGCGCGGCATATCCGCTTGCGCGCGTGAGCTGAACCGGCAACTCCGCGGAGCCAGGCTCGCGTGAAGGCGCCAACGAATCAGCAGATGGGCTCGGACGATACGGAAACACCGGCAGCAGCGCCTGCAGGCCGACGTCGGCCTGATATGTCGCGGGGAGTGCGAATTTGACCGCGCGTCGCGTGAGGATGGTATCGGTGGCGTCGCCGGTCTTGCGCAGGACCAATCGATCCGGCGTGGGCTGATACCACCAGGCCAGCAGTTCGTCGCGCGGACCATACACCGGTTTCGCTGTCGGAATCCGCAGGTGACCGGCAACGCATGGCGAAGTGGTGGTAATCCAGTTGAGTTCGCTGCCGGTGGGTGGCGTCGTCAGCGGTGGCGGAAGCACGATCGTGACCTGATTGATGCCTGTTTTCGCGTTGAGCAGCATGCCCGGCAGCGGCGCGCTATTCTCATCGAACAGGTCGACCAGCAGGCGATAGCGGCCCGGTTTCGCCAGGAGTATGGTGAATGTCCCATTGCTCTGCCGGATGATCGGGTAACCGGGATTGTGTGAATACGACAACGGCGCGATGGTCGGTGGCACGTCGGCAACGTCGAGGGGCACGACGTCAATGCGCGTGACGTCAGTGACGGCCTGTCCGTCCGCCGTCAGCAGGCGCCCACGCACCTCGACGCCTTCCGTCAGCGCCAGCGTGGGAAAGGTCATCGGGAAATGATCATTTGTGTATGGCAGGTATATATCGCCACTCCAGCCCACGCGCGGCGGGGACGACTCGGTTACCGCTAACACCGAGAAGCTGTCTCCTTGTTCCGCGCAGATGCCATATCGCGGAACCTGCGTCGTCTCGCCGGGATTGCCGCGAGTCATCCGGTAATCGGTCCTCTCGCGGGTATTGATGAATATATGAGTATGCACGGGCGTATCGCCGGTCTGTGACAGCACCAGTCTTGATACAGTCAACTCTTCCGGCTTTGGCGGCGGCAGCGGTTGAGTGATGGTGGTCATCTCCGGCGCGATGACGCCCGCCGGCACGTCGGAACCCCAGACGATGGCGCGCACCGGTGGCAGGTTTTTCCAGACGATGACCCCGGCTGCATCCGCTTTTGCGGCAAACAGCTCCCATTGCTGGTTCCAGTAATAACTGATCATCACCTCGGCGCCCGGTCTCGGTTTGTCGGTGCCGTCGAAGATCGTGTGCGTGACATCGCGCGAACGCAAGGCCAGCGCATATCGACGCAGCGAGACGACGCCATTGGCGTTCACGGTGAAATTGATGCGCGACCCCGCGATCGCACCGGATTGCAGCACCAGCGCGTATTTCCAGGGTGGAAAACGTCCCAGCGATATCGCGCCGTTCCCGTCTGTCTTGCCGCGAATATCGACTTCATACTGTTGTGTGCCTGCGCGCGGTCCGGTATTGTCGCCGGACCAGATCGTTGCGGGATATGTCAGTTTGCCGGTGACAGGGAGGTTCGGCATCGGCTTGTCGGCGGCATCGACGACGGTCAGCGTAACCTCGGCCATCGTGGGCACGACATGCGTGAGCTCGCGCAACGGTGACGGCGTCGCGAATTGCCAGTTGTGCTGGAAATGCACTTGTGAGGCGGGGGTATTGCGATAGGTGCCATAGATGCCGAACCGTACCACGTCCGGCGGCACATTCACAAACCAGAATTTTCCCGTTCCCAGGCGAATGGTGAATACTGAATCGCTGTTGCGCGTATTCGTGCTATACCCACAGGTGAGATCGCACCCGACCGGCGCGCATTCGGGTAGCGTATCTGCACGATGACGCCGTGGTCACGTCGCAACACCAATGCGACGCGGGTGGTTTGGCCGGCTTTCACGGAAACCGGGAAATTAATCGTGGCGACATATATCGTGCCGCTGCCGGCAATAGCCTGCGCGGTGAATGTGCCGTTTTTCTGCGACAGTGCGGTGCGTAATTGGTCCCCGGTGCGTATGCTGATATAGGCATCGGCATATGGTGTGCCGGCGTCGAACTTGACAGTGCCCGCGATCGTGCCGGTGGGCAGTTGGGCGGCCATGCTCGCCGCGTATAGCCAGATGAACGCTATCAGTAGGTAGCTGCGCATGTGACTCCTCCGGTATGCATATTTCATGATGCGCGCCATGCCGGGCATGCGTTACGCCTGCCGAAAAATCTCCCAGAACAAAAGCCACGGGTCCAGCAAGTAATCGCCGCCCTGGTCGAGTATGCGGAAGAGGAAGTGGGTGTGCTCGTGATACCCGACGAAGACGCCGGCAGTGGTGGCATACGGGGTGCCGGCCGGCAGTGGGGTATCTTCGGGGGTAATCATGGCGATCAGGTGGTGGGTTTGCACTTGCCACTCGCTGCCGTCCGCCCAACGGCGCACGCCGCGCCAGACGTTGTTGTTGAAGCCGGCGGCGGTGGTGCGGATGAGGCGGTGGCTGTCCATGCTGAACGGCGCGCTTAGCACGGTGCCGGCCGGCATGTTGATGTCCAGCCCGCAGTGCGCGGCGATGCCGCCGTACGGCCCCATCCAGCAGTCCTCGCCGCAGTAGCAGTCGTGGATGTCCAGCCGGGCCTCCGCGTTGGGGTACCACGGATGCAGCGGCTCCGGGCAGATGGGCTGGTCAGCGTCCTGCACGGCGAAGCGCGCGGCGTGTGCCGGGGCGCAGATGAGCCCGCCGCGCCAGTCTTTCTCCACCATGAAGCCGCCGGCGTGGGTGAAGGCGCAGGCCGCGGCATCAAGCCACACGTTGACGCCGTCGATGATCCACGGCGCATAAAAGCTGTTTTGCGTGCCCACCTCGCGACGCAGCGCGTGTTCCTGTCCGTTGACGCGCACCGCGGCGGTGAAGGCATACGCGGAAATGTCGCCGGTGCCGTGCCCGACATCGCCGTTGTTATACCGGGCATAATCGCGCTCTACCACCTCCGCTGTGGTATCCAGCAGCGTCATCTCCCACGCCTGCCCGTCACGCCGGGTATAGCTCAGCGTCTCCCCATGGTGCAGGCCGAAGGGGGTCAGCGTCGGTTTGGCGGCGCGAGTGAGCATGGCGGTCTCCTTTTTTTAGGGTTACAGCCACCCGGTCAGCTTCGCGATCTCGCGGCTGTAGTCGATGAAATTCGGCCACGAGACGTCGGGTGGTACGCCGTGGTCGCAGCCGGGGATGTAGCCGCCGTCTTGCACCACCGGGGCGATGCGGGCGATTTCGGCGCGCATCACGTCACCGCCGGCCGCCATGGCGCGCTTGTCCACGCCGCCCGTATAGCCGATGGCCTTGCCGAACCGCCGGCGAAACTCCACGATGTCGTTGTGCGCCGCCACCTCGATGGGGTCGCACACGTTGATGCCCGCCTCGATCCAGATAGGGATGAGCTCCTCGATGCAGCCGTCCGAGTCCATGTCGATGATGGCGCAGCCGGCCGCCTTCGCCTCCGCCACCCAGCGGAAGTAGGCGGGCTGGCAGAAGCGCCGCGTCATCGCCGGCGAGATCATGCTGTGCGCCTTGTAGGCCATGTCCTCGGAGATGCCCAGCCGGTCCAGCGCGCCCTCGCGGAAGATGTGCGCCAGCACTTGCGACACGAACTCCGTCCAGAACGCCGCCATCTCGTCAACAAACTCCGGGTCCTCGATGCAGAGCATGCACAGGCCTTCAAAGCCGCACCACTCGCGCAGTTGCCAGAAGGGGCCGTTCACCTGCACGCTCAGGCCGCTGCCACGGGCGTGAGCCGCGGCGGCAAGTTCGCCCAGGTTCTCGGCGAAGCGGCCGGGAGTGTCGACCCGGAAGCGCTCTTGCATCACCGCCCAGTCGGCCCGCGTTTCCACTGGGAATTTGTGCCACTTGCGCGTGACGAAGTCCTTCGCCGAGCGGATATACGTGTAGTCGAACTCGTCGGAAATTTCGGTGATGGCGCCCATCCAGTCCTGCACGATGTAGTGGCCGTCCGTGTGCTCCAGCACCTTCTCCTCGAAAATCGGCATCATCTGGAAGGACGCGCCGGCTCCCTCCATCCCGCCGGACATCGGTTCCAGCCCGATCTCGGCGAGGAGCGTGTCGTACCAGTTGGCATCCGCCGGCAGTCCCTGGGTGCGCCAGGCGCGCAGCGTCGATTCACGCGGTCCGCCGGGCATGAACGGGATGCGGTCGGAAGCGCCGAAGAGCAGGGTTTCGATGTAGCGTTCGCGGAAATTCATGGGTAGACCTTTCGCGGCTGTATCGTGGTATACGTTACCAGCCGCTTCCCGCGATGTCAACCGGTTGGCCTGGTTGTGCGGTGAAGATGACAATCATCCTTGCCGGCGTCGCATCTTTATCGCCACCTGCCCCGCTGAACAGGGCAAGATGCGCATATGCCAGCGGTGATTGAACCGATTCCGGCGCCGGACCTGCAGGGGGGCGAGTGGCTGAACAGCGCCCCGCTGGCGCTGGCTGGCCTGCGCGGGCAGGCGGTGTTGGTGCATTTCTGGGATTACGCCGGCGTCAACTGCTTGCGCACGCTGCCGTACCTGCAGGCCTGGGCGGCGCGATATGCCGCCGTCGGCTTCACCCTCATCGGCGTGCATAGTCCGCAGTTCCCCTTCGCGCGCATCTCCGACAACGTGCGCGCCGCGGTGGAGCGGCTGGGCATCGGCTACCCCGTGCTGCTCGATTCCGACCATCGCACCTGGAACGCCTGGGCGAACCGCATCTGGCCGGCGCACTACCTGGTCGGGCCGGAGGGCGATATCTGGTATTTCCATTATGGGGAAGGTGATTACCTGGGCATCGAGGCGCAAATCCAGATCATGCTGCGGCATATCCACCCGGAAGCCGCGCTGCCGCCGCTGCTGCCGCCGTTGCGCGCCAGCGACGAACCCGGCGCCGCCTGGTTGCCGGCCACCCGCGATATCTACCTGGGGGCAGGCCGCGGACGGCTGGGCAATCCGGAGAGCGGCGTGACGCACGCGGTAGTCGACTACGCCGAATACGCGCCGCACATGCCCGACGCGCTCTACGCCGTGGGCTGCTGGGAACATACCACCGATGCGCTGCGGCTGGTCAGGGAGTCGGGTGCGCTGGCGGTGCGCTACCACGCGCGCGAGGTGTATGCCGTCATCTGCCCACCGACCGATACTCGGGGGATCATCGAGGTCGAGCAGGACGGCGCTCCGCTGCCGCTGGAAGCCCGCGGCTCAGACCTGGCGCATGGGAGAGAACCAGTCCTCACCGTCGAGATGCCCCGCGCCTACCACCTGGTGGCGAATCCCGCCATCGGCCCGCACGAATTACGCCTGCGCGTCCGCACCCCCGGCACCGCCGTCTACGTCCTCAACTTCATCCCCGACGTCTCCGACGAAGCGGACACACGCGCGGCATGAATGGGCGAGAGAGACGGAAACGCGCGGGGAAATCAGTAATCACTGATTACTGCCCGTCATATCCGCCACCCGCAACGTATTCACCAGCCGATGCGTCCGACGCGTCGGCTCCGGTTCGCGATACGTGGAGAGGCGCAGCACCAAGTCGATGGCGGTGGGCAGGTCCATGCGGTGGCCGGGGGACACGAAGACGGGGGAGACACTGGCGCGAGTGCGCACCGCCATGCCCACCACCTCGCCGCGGTGTATCAGTGGAGCGGTGGCGCCGCGCGCCTCTCCCAGCCCCTCGTAGTGGCCGACCAGTATCGACTTGCCGCAGCCCAGGGTGGGAAGGTCGAAGAGCAGGCCGGCATGGCAGGCGATGCCCATGCGGCGCGGGTGGGCGGTGCCGTGGCCATCGAGAATCAGCACGTCTGGCCGCGTCGTCAGCGCCGTCCACGCCTCCGCCAGCGCCGGCAGCTCGCGGAAGCTCAGGTACCCGGGTATGTAGGGGAATGTCGCCTGCGATCGCACCGCCGCATGGTCCACCGTTTCCCGCGAGGCGATATCCAGCACCACGAACCCGGCGTAGGCGACGGGCGAGTCGCGGTTCATCGAGACATCGCCCCCGGCGGCCAGGCGCGGCGCGAAATCCGGCGGCGGCTGCAGGATCAGGCGTTCCCGCAGCTCTCGCTGCAGGCGTTCCGCCTCCGCCAAGGTGACATCCCACTCGTGCAAAGGGGTAATCTGCATCACACGATTATACCGCGAAGTGGGGGAGGGTGGCACAAGTAAAACGGGCCGGGGCAATGCGCCCCGGCCCGTGTATGTAGCTGTCGCGATGCTTACAGCGTCTCGCGGCGCGATTCCTTCACGATGTAGCTTTCGATGATGTCACCTTCCTGCCACGCGTTGTAGCGATCCAGGCCGATGCCGCATTCGAAGCCTTGCGCCATCTCGCGCACGTCTTCCTTGAGGTGCTTCAGCGAGTCCAGGGTGCCTTCTACTACCACCTCGCCGGCGCGGCGCACGCGTACCTTGCTGCTGCGCTGCACCTTGCCGTCGATCACATGGCAGCCGGCGATGGTGCCCGCGCGGGACAGCTTGAAGACCGCGCGTACCTCGGCATGCCCGAGCACGACTTCCTCGAAGACCGGGGTGAGCTTGCCCACCATGGCCTTTTCCACGTCATCGATGATGTCGTAGATGATCTGGTATACGCGCAGGTCGATGCCGTCTTCTTCCGCCAGCAGCCGGGCCTGCGTTTCGGACTTCACGTGGAAGCCGATGATGATCGAGTCCGTCGCCCGCGCGAGTTGCACGTCTGACTCGGTAATGTCGCCCACACCCGAGTGGATCGTGTTCAGGCGAAGCTCCGCGTGCGTCACCTGCGAGAGCGCCTGGGTGATGGCTTCGATGGAGCCCGCCACGTCCGCCTTGATAATGAGGTTCACGTCCTTCACGACGCCGGCGGCCACCATGCTGCTGAGGTTCTGCAGGCTCACGTGGGTGGTCTGCAGGCGCTCATCGCGGGCCTTCATCTGGCGCTGCTCGGCAATCTCGCGCGCCTGTTTCTCGCTATCGACTACCTCGAAGAGGTCGCCCGCCTGCGGCACTTCCGAGATACCGGTGATAACCACCGGGGCGGAAGGACCGGCTTCTTTCACCGGGCGTCCTTTGTCGTCTGTCATGGCGCGAATGCGGCCGGACACCATGCCGATGACGATGGCGTCGCCGACGCGCAGCGTGCCTTCCTGCACCAGGATGGTCGCCACCGGGCCGCGCTGCAGGTCTTTCTTCGATTCGACCACCGCGCCGCGGGCTCTCCGGTCGGCCACCGCCCGCAGGTCGCCCATTTCGGCAACGAGCAGGATCATCTCCAGCAGGTGCTCGATATTCAAGCCCTTCTTCGCGGAGAGGGGCACCATGATGGTTTCGCCGCCATATTCCTCCGCCACCAGTTCGTAGGCGGTGAGCTGTTGCTTCACCACGTCCGGCTGGGCGTCGGGCACGTCGATTTTGTTGATCGCCACGATGATCGGCACCTTCGCCGCCTTCGCGTGGTCAATGGCCTCGATCGTCTGCGGCTGCACGCCGTCATCCGCCGCCACCACCAGAATGGCGATGTCGGTGAGGTTGGCGCCGCGGGCGCGCATGGCGGTGAACGCCGCGTGGCCCGGGGTGTCGAGGAAGGTGACGCGCTTCTCGTGGATCATTACCTGGTAGGCGCCGATGTGCTGGGTGATGCCGCCAAACTCCTGCTCGGTCACGTTCGTCTTGCGAATCGAGTCGAGTAGGGTGGTTTTTCCATGGTCCACATGGCCGAGGATCGTCACGACCGGCGGGCGCGTCTCGCCCTCTTTCTCGTCTCCGCTGCCGGTGGTGGCGGTCAGGCGCCAGGAGGCCTGTTCCGCGAGGGTGCTCTCGAAGAGCGCCTCGATGTTCAGTTTTTCCAGCGCGGCCACGCACTGCTCCGGTTCCAGGAACTGGTTCACCGTCGCCATGACGCCCATGCCGATGAGTTGGGTAATGATTTGGGCGGGAGTTACATACGCGCGCTCGGCCAGTTCGCCCACGGTGGTCGGGCCGGTGATGATCAGCGGCTCTTCCAGCACGCCGGCGACGCCGGCTTCACCCTTCGGGCCACCGCGGCGCTTGCGGCGCCCGCGGATGGTGGTCGACGTGAATTCATTCGGGCGATGCATGCGCGGCTTCGCCTGGTCCTTATCCGTGAAGACGGTGCGCTTCTGCCCCTTCTTCGCGGCGGGTTTGGCCGGGCCTTTGGCCGCGTCGCCCGCCGGAGCGGCGGGGGCCGCCGGGCCACCGGGACGCGGGCCCCCGGGTCCGGGACGTGGGCCACCGGGGCCACCGGGACCGCCGGGACCACCAGGACGCTGGCCCATGGGGCCACCTTCGCGGCGCATCGGTTGCGGTTGGCGCGGTGGTGGCACCGGCACGGTGCCGGCCGCTTTCACAATGCCGAAATCGTCTTCGGCGCTCAGGTCGCCGTCGGAAATCAGCAGGTTGTGGCCCTTTTTCGGCTTCGGAGCGCCGGGCTTGCCGGGCTCCTGCGGTTTGCCGGGCGCGGGGGCGCCGGCGGGGCGCGGTTCAGCGCGCTGTACCGTCACGTGGCCGTCAGGGGCGGTCGTGCGCCGGATGACTCTCGTCACCGGGCGGTGTGGTTCTTCCGGGGCAACCGGCGCCGGGGTCGGCGCGGGTGCGGCCTCTGGCTCGGGGGCCGGGGGCGGCGCCGGGGTCGGTGCCGGGGTCGGCGCGGGAGCCGGGGGGGGCGCAACCGGCTCAGCGGTGGCGATGGGAGCCGTCATGGGCTCGGTGGCCGGAGCGGCGGCGTTTTCGCGGCGTACGAAGTCGCGGATGCGCGTCACCATCTCCTCGTCGAGCATGCTCGACGTCGAGTGTAGCGGGATGTCGCTACCCGCCAGACGATGCTTTAGATCGTCCGGTCTGCGGAATCCCAACTCCTGAGCCAGCTTAAAGAATGGCACTTTCGGCAAAAAACAGAACCTCCAATGGTGAGCAACTCGTCAATCCGACTGGCGATCGCCATCGCCACAGGCTGCCTGCCACAGCGCGGCCGCCGTCGCCTCCGCCATTTCGCCCCCCAGGGCGCGGCGCAAGGCCTGGCGTTTCATCGCCTGCGTCACGCAGGCCGTCCGGCGGCAGAGATAGGCGCCGCGGCCGGCGCGATGCCGTCCGGCGTCGATCTCTACGGTACCGTCCCGGCGCGCCAGGCGGATCAACTCCCGCTGGGGACGCCGCGTACGGCACGCGATACACATCCGTTCCGGCACATGCGCAGCCATAATGCGTTAGTGTACCACGAAATACACTGGTGCAACAACACGCGTGTGCCGCCGGCAATGCCAACGGAGCATGCGCGTGGACAATTAGGCCGACCGGGCCGTTATTCCGTCTGTTCCGGCGCGTCCGCCGGGGTCGCTTCGTCGTTGTCCGGCGTCTCGATCAGCTCGTCTTCGTCTTCGATCACCGCGGTTTCGCGCACCTGCGACTCGCTGCGAATATCGATGCGCCAACTGGTCAGCCGCGCCGCCAGGCGCACGTTCTGCCCTTCTTTGCCGATGGCCAGCGACTGCTGGCTGTCCGGCACGACGACGGTGGCGCTGTGATGGTCCTCGTCGAGGATCACCTCGCTGATGCGCGCCGGTGACAGCGCGGCGGCCAGATAGCGGGCGCCGTCTTCGCTCCAGCGCACGATGTCGATCTTCTCGCCGCGCATTTCGTCTACCACCGCCTGTACGCGGCTGCCGCGATGGCCGACGCACGCGCCCACAGGATCCACGTTATCCTGGCGGGAGGCCACGGCCGCTTTCGAGCGGAATCCGGCCTCGCGAGCCACCGAGCGGATTTCCACCAGCCCTTCGGCGATCTCCGGCACTTCCAGCTCGAAGAGCTTGCGCAGCAGGCCCGGGTGCGAGCGGGAGAGCAGCACGTGCGGCGTCTTGGTCGTCTTCTTCACCTCGACGAGGTAGAACTTCATGCGCTCGCCGATGCGGTACGAGTCGTTCGGCATCTGCTCGGTGGCAGGCAGGATCGCCTCGATCTTGCCGATATTCACGTAGACGGTGCGCCCGTCGCGGCGCGCCACCACGCCGGTCATGATCTCGCCGGCGCGGCTGTTGAATTCATCGAAGAGGATGTCGCGCTCGGCCTCGCGGATGCGCTGTACCACCACCTGCTTGGCGGTCTGCGCGGCGATGCGGCCGAACTCCTCCGGGGTTACCTCGATGTCCAGCACGTCGCCGACCTGAATTTCATCATCCAGCTTGCTGGCTTGCAGCACGCTCATCTGTAGGTGGGGATTCTCGATGGTCTCGACCACTTCTTTGCGCACGTAGACGGCCGCGCGAGACTCTTCCCAGTCGATCTCCACATGGATTTCACTGGCGGCCCCAAAATGTTTGCGATACGCGGAGACGAGCGCATCCTCAATGATTCTTTCGAGCACATCCAGCGGGATTTCTTTCTCTCGCTGAATTTCCCGCAACGCCTGAACAAAATCAAAATGCATGGTACGCGCTCCTTTACACAACAACGAGTGGGGTAGCCCCACTCGTTGCGTCTCCTCGTCTCGATTGGATTCTGCAGAGTTCAGACTTGAGTATAGCACAACATCCCCACCCTGACAATGAATATCAGGGCGCTTCCTTGCGAAACGATGTCGGCTTTTTGTCAGTCCGTTATGCCAGCCGCCGACATAGCCGGCAGCGACGCGCGGTCCAGCAGTAGCACTATCCGCTGGCCGGCGGCAAGGAGCGCGTCGGCATCTGCCAGGTGGTACGGGGCATCGGCGGCGTCCGCCAACAGCACCGGGGCGAGGCCGCGGGCAGCCAGTTCGCGGGCGTGCAGGCCCGCCCACGCGGCGGGGGCAATGCGCTCCACCAGCAACGCGTCGCGGCCGACCAGCGTGACGGCCCCTTCTACTCCCAGGTGCAGCGCGGCGTCGACGAACACCGGCGCGGCGATGGCGGAGGTGCTGATCACCGCGTCCAGCGGGCAGTCGCGCAGCTTCTCGGCGAGCGAGGTCTCATAGGTGCGCACGATGGTGACGATCGCCGGGTTGGCCGCGCGGGCATGCAGCGCGAGGCTGAGATTCAGCATCGGGTGCTCGGTGAGCGCCAGCAGCACCGCGGCGCGTTCCAGCCCGGCCTTGCGGCGCACCGAGGCCCGCGCGGCATCGCCGATGATGACTGGGAAGCGCGCGCGCGCCGCCGCGACGTTCTCGCTGGCATCGTTCGCCTCAATCGCCGCCACCGGCAGGCCCATCGCCGTCAGCGCGCTGGCCACCGCGTAGCCCACTTTGCCCAGTCCGACCACCACCAGGTGCTGGGATAGCGTCACCGGCCGGCGGCCCAGCAGCGCTTCCATGCGCGCGGTGAGCACCAGGTCGGCGATAATGGCATACAACGTCGCCAGCAGCATCGCGCCCAGCAGCATCAGCAGGATGCCGTAGAGCTTCAGCCCGGGCGGCGCGGCCAGTAGGCTGAAGTCGCCATAGCCCACTGTCGACATGGTGACGATGACGAAGTAAAACGCGTCGAGGATGGTTAGCCCGCCGAAGACGGAGAAGATGATGACGCTGAGGAGGATGATACCGAGCAGCGCCGCCAGCAGCCACCGCGTGATCGGCGCGGAGTGCTGCCACGCCGCGCGCGCGTCGGCCAGCATCTGGCGCAGGTCCAGGCCAATGTGCGGGTGGCGGGGGTGGCGTGGGGAGGCATGAGGCGGCGGCCCAATGGTCAGGCTCAGGTTGGCCGGGGCGCCTGCGTCGGCATAGCGCCAGCCCGTGTCGCCGCGCGTCAGGCGCAGGCCGGCGTCGGCGTCGCGGGCTATGTGCAGCGGGCAGCCGCCGATGGTGAAGGTGGCCAGCGGCGCCTCGCGCGTGGCCGCCGTCAGGAAGGCGGGGGCGGCGATGAAGGAGGCGCTCAAGGCCTGGATGCCGAATTCGCGCTCGACCAGCGTGGCCAGCGTCTGATCGAAGATTCGGGCGATGACGCGCAGGTCGGGATGGTGTTCCCGGGCGGCCAGCGCGGCCTCCAGGTTGGTCTGGTCGTCGCCGGTCAGCAGCAGCACGGCGCGGGCATCCGCCACCCCTGCCGCCGTCAGCACCGCCGCGTCGCGCAGGTCGCCGGCGATCAGCGGAATGTTGAGGTCGTCCAGGCTGCGCGCCAGGCTCGCGGACGCCGTCTGTTCTATCGCCACCGCCGCCACGCCGCGCGCGTGCAGTTCCCGCGCAACGCGCAGGCCCAGGTGTCCCAATCCCCCGACAATGACATGGCCGATTGGCATACGCCTATTATATCGGGTGCGTGGGGAATTGAGAATGGCAGCGGAGATTTCAGCCCATGTGCGCGTCAACCGGCTGTGTGGGCGGCGGCGCGGGACTCGCGGTCGCCCGTCCATACACCCCCAGCACCACTGCCAGCAGCGCGAAGAGCACCGCCATCAGTAGCACGATCATCGACGCCGGGTGGTCTTCCAGCAGGTAGCCGCACAGCGCGGGGAACACCAGGCCGCCGGCGGTGCCGCTGGAGACCAGCAGCGCCACCACCGTGCCGGTATACGCCGGGTAGCGGTTGGCTCCCAACCCCACCAGCAGCGGCCAGATGCCGCTGAAGGTGAAGCCCGCCAGACCCACGCCGACCCACAGGCCCAGCGCCGTCGGCCAGCCGAGGATGACGAGGTAGGATGCCAGCCCGCCGCCCACCAGCCAGCACAACAGGTGATAACCGCTCACACGGTGGCTCAACATGCCGACGATGACACGGCCCACGCCCATCGTCAGCCAGAACAGCAGCGCTGCCTGTGCCGCCAAGCCTTCCGTGGCGCCATACTGCACTTCCAACAGCCGGCTGGCCAACCACGCCAGGCTCATCTCCGAGCCGACATACAGGCCGATGGCCAGCGCCAGCAGCACCACCGCGCGGTCGCTGAACACCCGCCGTGCCACCACCAGGCTCATCCGTTCCTCGGCATGCGCGGGCGGATTTGCCATAAACAGGCTGCTGACGAAGAGCACAATGCCGGAGACGCCCAGCACCAGGTACGGCATGCGCCAACTGACGTGCGCCGCCAGCAGCCAGGCGACGACGCCCAGCGCGCCCACCGCCCCGGCGCTGAACGCTACCTGCAGCAGGTTCATGTTGCGGTTCACATGGGGTGGGTCGATGTCGGCGATGATGGCGCTGCACAGGCCTTCCAGCGTGCCGCCACTGGCGCCGATGAGGAACGCGGCGATGCATACGACCGCGAAGGTGGGCGCCAGCGCAAACAGGAAAAAGGCTATGCTGAAGAGCGCCAGCATGATGACGAAGAGCAGCTTTTTGCCAAAGCGGTCGGCGAGGTAGCCGCCGATGGTGGTCGCCACCAGCGCCCCGGTGAAAAAGATGGCAAAGAGGATGCTGGACTGTTGCACCGTGACGTGCAGTTCCTTGGCCAGCGCCGGCCGCAGTGGTCCGAGAATACCGCCGCTGGACCCGAAGACAAGGGCGGTGAGGATGGGGGCGAGTATGGCGATGACACGTGGTAGCACGGGGCATATGATACAGGGGATGCGGTGAATTGCATAGGGTGGGGCGGGTGTTAGTGCAGGAGTTTATTATACGCGATCTCCACGCAGTACCCGTCCGGGTCGCTCACGATGAAGCTAGCGAACTCCGGTTGGTCGAACTCGACCATCTCTTCGCCGGCAAATGCGGCCTTCGCCGCCGCGAAGGCGTCCTCGGCGACCTCGAAGCCCAGCGTGTGGATGCAGCGGCAGGTGCGTGGGTCGGCCAACGGCGCTGTCGAGTCGTCGTGCGGCGACAGGATCAGCTCGATGCCATGCACGGCGATGACGAGGCCGCCTTCGACGGCATATCGCGGCGCGAAGCCGAAGTGCCGGCGATACCACGCCAGCGAGGCGTCCATGTCGCGCACCTTCAGGTTCATCGCGTTCAGGCGGAGGAGGGGGATCATGGTTAATGCACCGACGCCGACTCTTCCGGCCCCACCGCTACCATCACCCGGTTGCGGCCCAGCGCTTTGGCGTGGTACATGGCGGCGTCGGCGCAAGTGAGCAGGTCTTCTGGCGTCTCGGCGGTCACCGGGAAGGCGGCGACGCCGAAGCTCATGGTGATGCGCTTCACGCCCCCCTGCGGCAGGGGAATCTGCACTAGCTCGATGGCGCGGCGCAGGCGCTCGGCCATCACTTCCGCCTGTTCCAGGCTCGTTTCTGGCAGCATCACCACGAATTCCTCGCCGCCGTAGCGCACTACCAGGTCGGTGTCCCGCGCGATGCGGGTGATGCAGGTGGCGACCATTTTCAGGGCCACGTCGCCGATGTGGTGCCCATACGAGTCGTTGATCGATTTGAAGTGGTCCAGATCGCAAAAGATCAGCGCCAGCGTGCGCCGGTAGCGGCGGGCGCGGCGCAGCTCAATATCCAGCCGATCGCGGAAATGCCGCTGGTTGGCCAACCCGGTCAGCGGGTCGGTGGTCGCTTCATACGCGGTTATTTCATACAGTTCCTGCAACTCCTGGTAATGCCGCCGGTCCTTCTCGAAAGTCACGATCTGGCGGGCCATCACCAGCAGGATCAGCAGCGTCATGCTCAGCAATATGGATTTCGAGCCGTTCTGCGCGGCGACGAACATCGCCGCCACCACCATCACCGTCGGCACCAGCATGCCTGCCAGCGACGGCAGCGGGTCGATTTCGCGGTCGGGTTGCGACAGGCGATGGTCCACCGCGGCTTCCCAGCGCGCCGTCACGCCGAAGAGCATGATACCGATGGGCCCCAGGCTGGCGATGAGCGGGGCGTCGGACGACAGGCTGGAGAAGAGGCAGGCGCCCAGCCCCACGTCCTTGGCGATGAGCAGGCCGATGCTCAAGCCCAGCAGCGCGCGGGGGCTCTGCAGCGGGCGCGGCACCGCGCGGTGCATCAGCACAATGAGACAAATGAGCGTGCCCATCGCCAGGCGAGTGGCGGTGAGATGGGGGATGCCCAGGATCAGCTCGGCGGAAGCGGGCAGCACGGCGTCGCTGGTGAGGATCACCGCCGCGCCCATCGCCACAAAGACATCACAGAGCGATACCAGCTTGCTGACGGTATCGCGGGGGAACGGCCCCGAGCGGCTGAGAATGCCCAGCCAGAGCAATACGTAACTGAGGAGGAAGATGGCCTGGCTGGTGATGTTGAGCGTATGCGCGAGCGATGCGTCGGACGTGCGCAGCACGGACACCGCCAGCAGCGTCGCCGCCGTCAGCAGCGCGAACATGCTCAGTGCGATTAAGCCCCACGCCCAGCGGTCGCGCCGCTGGGTAAAGAAGCGGATGTGCGGGAGAATCCACGCCAGCGCGATGAGCGCGGCGATGAGGGTGGCGCCAAGAGGCGCGAGCACGCCTACCTTCGACAGCGACAGCGCGATGGCCACGCCGATGCCGAAGACCAGGGTGACGACCAAAGCGGGTTGCCAGCGCGCGGGCACAGCCACCGGGACTCCCTCATCCAATCCGGAATAAGACATATCGCAAGCGGTGACCGAAGGACCGCCGTCAATATTATCGCACAATTACCGTGATTCTTAAACCGTGAACGCCACAGGGTCGGCAAGTGCCGACCCTGTGGGGGTGTTGACGTATGGTCGCAGCCTTAGGCCGGCGCGTATTTCGCCGCAAACGGGCGGTGCGAGATTGGCGTCAGCCGCGTGAACGGCCCGGCGAGCAACTCGTCGGCGTCCAGGTTGAAGGCCGCCGCGAAGGTTTTCAGGCGCGGTGCCAGCGACTTCAGCGCGTCGCCGCTCACCGCTTCGATGGTCAGGTATTTCGCCTTCGGCAGCATGTCCGGCGTGGTGCGGAGGAAGATTTCGCCGCCGTGAATGCCGGAGGCCAGGTAGTCACCCACTAACCGATGGGTCGGTTGACGATCCAGCCCCAGCACCACCAGCAGCCCGCCGGCCATGTATTCGCCGAAGAAATCGCCCACGC
>CAZPYA010000007.1:0-13152 GCA_964590255.1 uncultured bacterium | reverse complement strand
GCGTGTGACGATGATGCCGGTGGCCGTCGAGATGATGAGCGCCGGCACCTGCGTTTTGAATGCCTTCATGTGGATGCCCACACGGTACCCGGCGCTGCCGCGCACGAAAAGGTCGCCGCCGCGCATGCCGTAGCCCAGCGCGTCGCCGGCGTTCCCGTGGATGATCACGCGGCCGTCGTTCATCGTGTTGCCCACGGCGTCCTGCCCGTTGCCGAACACTTCCAGGGTGGGACCGTCCATGAACGCCGCCAGGTCGCCGCCGGGCACGCCGTGGATGGTAATTTTGACGTTTTTACCCTTCAACCCATCGCCGATGTAGCGCTGGCCGCGTATGCCCTGCAGCGTCAGGCGTGTTTCGCCCGCCGCCACCAGTTCGCGCACGCGCCGGTTCAGGTCGCGGTAGTGCATCGCCGTGGCGTCGATCACCACGCCCTGCTGGTCGGCCTCCACTTGCTCGGTTGTCGTCATGCGAATACCCTCTGTGTTGTCACTGCCGCGGTGTTTACGCGCCTACCCCGGCCGGCTTCACGCCGAGAATCTCCAGCGTCTCATTATCCAGTCCCACGGCGCGCAGGCGCTCGCGGCTGCCGCGCAGCGACTCCACCGCGTTCACGCCCATGGCGCCCAGCATCTCTTCCAGCTCGGCAGCCCAGGCATGCACCAGGTTCGCCACGCGCTCGGCGCCCCACACCGGGTCGATGCGCCGGGTCAACTCCGGATCCTGCGTGGTGATGCCCCACGAGCAGCGACCGGTGTAGCACTTCTGGCACAGCGTGCAGCCCAGGCTGAGTAGCGCGCCGGTGCCAATGGCGCACACGTCCGCGCCCAGCGCGATGGCCTTCGCCAGGTCGGCGCTGGAGCGGATGGAGCCGGCGGCGATGATGCTCGCCTGGTTGCGAATGCCCTCTTCGCGCAGCCGCTGGTCCACCGCCGCGATGGCGATTTCGGTGGGGATGCCCAGGTTGTCGCGGATCACGCTCGGCGCCGCGCCGGTGCCGCCGCGCACGCCGTCCAGATAAATGTAGTCGGCGCCGGCACGCACAATGCCGCTGGCGATGGCCGCCACGTTATGCACTGCGGCGATCTTCACGCCCACCGGCTTTTTGTAGTCGACGGCTTCCTTCAGCGCGTAGATGAGCTGGCGCAGGTCCTCAATGGAATAGATGTCGTGCTGCGGCGCCGGCGAAATGGCGTCCGAGCCGATGGGGATCATGCGCGTGGTGGAGACGTCCGCCGTCACCTTTTCGCCCGGCAGGTGCCCGCCGATGCCCGGCTTGGCGCCCTGGCCGATTTTGATCTCGATGGCGGCGCCTGAGTTCAGATACTCCACGTTCACGCCGAAGCGGCCGGAGGCGCACTGCACGATGGCGCAGTGTGAATACGGCTTTACCTCTTCGTGCAGGCCGCCTTCGCCGGTGTTCCACAGGATGCCCAGCTTCTCCGCCGCCATCGCCAGGCTCTTCTGCGCGGTGAGCGAGATGGAGCCGTAGGACATCGGCGCGAAGATGATAGGGAAGGCAAGCTGGTAGTTTGGCCCGACCTGCGTTTTCAGCGACACGCGGCCGGTCGGGTCGACATCCACTTCCACCTGCTCCGGTTTGCGGCCCAGGTAGGTGCGCAGCTCCATCGGCTCGCGCAGCGGGTCGATGGACGGGTTCGTCACCTGGCATGCGTCGAGGAAGAGGTTGTCGAAGAGCACCGGGAAGTCCTGGTCAGCGCCCATGCCGGTGAGCAGCACGCCGCCGGATTCCGCCTGCCGGTAGACGTTCTTGCGGTGGCGCACCGTCCAGTTGGCGTTCGGGCGATAATACGTCGGGTTCGGCAGTACGGTGATGCAGTTCTCCGGGCAGAAGACCTCGCAGCGATGGCAGCCCACGCATTTGTTCTGGTCGGGCACCACGCGGTTTTCCCAGCGCAGCGCGCCCCAGCCGCACTGCTTGATGCAGCGCTTGCAGCGACAGCAGGCATCGTTATCATTGGTCCAGCGGTATTCTGGCGGGATGAAGCTGGTTGTCATTCTGTTTCCTCAACTATATCTACCATCCCCTTCCCGCGTAGGGAGGGGGCGGCGGGTAGGTGGTGCTACCGGCTGAGCTCGACGGACGTGAGCGGGCCGAAATCGGCGCGGGTTATGCCGGATGGAATCTCCGGGAAGACGTCCGCGTCCAGGTCGACGATGGTCGGCTCGCCGCCGCGCGGCGCCCAGATGCGGTCCGGCTTCTCGCACATTTCCAATATGCCGGACTCTTCGCTGGAGAGCATCACCCAGTCGTCCTTCTCCGCCGCCACCAGCGGGCGCAGCTTGATGCGGTCATTCAGCCCCACCATGCCGCGGCGATGGCCGAAGACGATGGCGAACGGGCCGTTGACCAGCGCGCCGCCGTAGACCATGCGCAGGGTGCGGTACAGCTCGGCTTTCGCCGGGTTGTTTGCCGCCAGCGCGTCGATGTCGGTCCAGAACGGCGCGGCCATTACCGTGCAGGCCACGTCCAGCGGCAGCTTGTGCCGGCGCAGCAGCAGGTCGAGGAGATAGGCCATCACCTCAGTGTCGGTGCGCAGCGTGCACTGGTAGCCGAACTGCTCCAGGTAGCGTTTGTTGATGCCGTAGGAGGAGATTTCGCCGTTGTGTACCACCGCGAAGTCCAGCATGGTGAAGGGGTGCGCGCCGCCCCACCAGCCCGGCGTGTTTGTCGGGAAGCGGTCGTGGGAGATCCAGATGTACCCCTGGTACTCGTCCAACCGGTAGAAGGCGCCCACCTGGTAGGCCGAGCCCACTGCCTTGAACGCGCCCATGTTTTTGCCGGAGCTGAAAACGTAGGCGTCCTCGATGCGCACGTTGATGTCCATCACCGCGCGCAGCACGTAGTCCTCCGGGGTGGGGAACATCGACTCGGCCAGTTTCAGCGGCTTCGGATGCAGAAAGTAGCGGCGCAGCGCCGGCGCGGTGGACGGGTCCACGCCCTCCGTTGGCCGGGTGGGGATGTGCTCCTCATGCACCAGCTCGAAGTGCTCGTCCAGATAGCGCTCGGTCTCTTCCTGCGCGCGGCTGGTGTAGTACATCAGGTGGAAGGCGAACTCGTCGGCGTAGTGCGGGTAGCAGCCATACACCGCGAAGCCGCCACCCAGGCCGTTGCCGCGCTCCTGCAGCAGCCCGATGGAACGGATGATCGATTCGCCGTTCATCAGGTTGCCGCGACGGCTCATCATCGCGCTCAGGCCGCAGCCGGACAGATTCCGTTGTGTCAGATCAAAGGGTGTGTGCCCATGCATGGTCAAAGTCTCCCTGCCCCGGGGATCGTGTGGGGCGCATCATTTCTCGTCGAGCAGCGCCGCCACCTCGTCCGCGCCTGATTTCGGCACCGACGGCAGCTTCAGGCGTTTGCGCGCGGCTTCCGAGGTGGCGATCATCGTCCCGGTGCTGCTCACGGTGGCGATGCCGTCCGCGACGCCCCCCGGCACCACGCCGCGCTCCACCGAAATGCGCTTTACGGTGCGGAAGATGTCCAGCATCGAGTAGGTCTGGCAGCATTTATCGTTGCACGCATAGCATTCGTGGCATTTCCAGACCGCCATGTCGGCGATGACGCCGTCCAGATCGCCGGTGGCGATGCGGCGGATGATCTCGTTCGGCACCCAGGTGGGGTCGCCCAGGTTCACCGGGCAATCGTTGCGGCAGCCGTTGCATTCGGCACAGCCGTTCAACGCCTTCAGGTTGAAATATGGGGCCAGCGCGTCCTGCGCCTCGCGCAGCGACTGCCAGCGGGCGAAGAAGTTGTCGGTGCTCACGCGGTGCGCGGCGATGCCCAACTCGTCCGGCGTGATGCCCAGCGCTAGGCCTAGCAGCTCCATGAAGGAGAGCACCGGCACGTCGTAGATTTCGCCGCCGCGCGCCAGGTTCGCCTGCTGATATTCATACTGCATGGTGCAGGACGGGCAGGTGGTGGTGAGGCAATCGACGCCAAGCTTCGATAGCTCGGAGAGCTTCATCCGGCACATCTGCTCGGCTTGCTCCTGCTCGTCGGCGCGCGCCAGCAGGCCGCCGCAACACAGCAGCTTGGTGTTGTAATCCACCGAGGTGGCGCCCAGCGCCTCGACCAGAATGTCGTATTTGCGCGGCGCGAAGGGGTCGTCGAAAGCCAGCTCTTTGCTCGGGCGCATCAGGTGGCAGCCGTTGTGTACCGCCACGCGCATCCCGGTCAGCGGGTGGGTGATGCGCTGGCGCAGCGTTTGCGCGCCGAAATCGTCCCACAGCACTTCCAGCACGTGCTTCACCGGGGTCTGGCCGGAATAATGGCGGCCGACGCGCGCCAGGCGCTCGTTCACCAGTTTCAGCTTCTCGGGGTGGGCGGCCAGCTCGTGGTTGGCGCCCTTCAGCGTGCCGTAGCAGCCGGTGCAGGGGGTGACGAGGGTGACATCGGCGTCTTCCGCGATGTCGAGGTTGCGCGCCGCCATCGTCAGCCACAGGTCGTGGTCGGCGTTCTTGATCATGGACTTCTCGGGGCAGCAGCTCAACCCCTCGAGATCCTGCGCGGCAATGCCCAGCCCGGCAAAGGCCGCGCGCATCGCTTTTTCTATATGAGGCATGCGACTGGGGATATAACATCCCCAGAAATAGCCGTATCGCGCCATATTGTGTCTCGCTCCCTCATCGAGGCGAACGCCCGATTTGTAATGCGACTAATATTATCATTTTTGAGACAGATGCGTCAAGTGCTGCTGCGTCGGGCTGTCCTGGCCCTCGTCGGGAGACCGCGGACGCTGTTCAACCGGCACTGCGGCGCTGACCCACGCCGAACCCTGCCGGACATGACAATCGTCCGCAACGAGAATACTGTTCAAATGTTTCCAAAATGTTTCCAAAACCGACAGGTTGTGCGCTTTGAACATGCGACGAGGCGTAAGACGGGTGGGGGAGGACGGCGACGGTCTCACGCATCAACTGACCGTCATCCTCGTACGCGGAATGCGTCAGAGGGGCTCACGAGCAGGCAATCGCTGTCACCATTTACCCGCCCACAGCGCCGGCACAACAACCACGCGCGTTACTCGTCGGTGTCGGGCTGGCCCGTCAGGTGGACGTTGGCGCGGCGCAGCGTTTCGCGGGCGTTTTCGAAAATCACCAGATCCAGGCTGTCCGGCAGCGTGGCCCAGCGGTAAGCGACGTGCTCGTGAGAGAGGTGCACGGCGCTGGAATCCGTGCGGGCGAGGAAATAGGTTACGTCCTTTTCCACCAGCGTGCGGCCGCGGCGGAAGAGATAGTGAATGGCGTAGCGGAAGTCGGGGTCCACGGCAATGGCGGTCAGCCCCGTCTCTTCGGCGATCTCTCGCAACGCCGCCTGCTCCACCGTCTCGCCGGCGTCCAACTTCCCCTTGGGAAAGCCCCAGGGTTTGCCCGGCGCCGGCTGCAGCAGCAGAAAGCGGTAACTGCCATCCTCGGTAATGCGATAGACCACCGCCCCGGCTGACTGCTCCTTCACCATGATGCCGTAACCCGCACTTCCCCACGCCACCGCGCTGTCATTTGCGCTAAGTATAGTGTAACACGCAGCGGATGTCCAGCCTGCGCAAGGGGCAAAAGATGGAAAAAAGTGCCCGGGTGTCAGGCGGACATTTCCTTCAGCAGCACCCGTGCCTGCGCCTCCAGCGTACTGAATGGGTACTGCTCCAGCAGCGATTCCAACTGCAGCCGCGCGATGACCGGATTTTGCAGCTTGTCTTTGTAGGTGAGCGCCATGCGGTACAGCGCCATCTCGCCCTCCAGCGTCCGGGGGTGGTGCTCGCAGACGATGGTGTAGATGTCGATAGCCTGCTGCGGGTTGGGCGAGTCCTCCGCGATGCGGCCCAGCCGGTTCAGATACATCGGCGGGTAAATCGTATGATCTCCCTGCATCTGAAAGAGGTAATATGTCACCAGGGCCGGGTCGCGCCCGATGAGCGCCGGGCCTGCCTCCTGAAAGCAGCGGCCGATCATGTCCATGCGCCCCAGGCCCATCGCCGGCCGCAGCATGGCGCGGATCACCTCCGGATTCTGCGGGTCGTCCTTGCGCATCACTTCCAGTTCGGGTAGCGACAGCAGGGAGATGTCCCGCATCTCGGCTTGCTGCGCCTTGGCCTGCGACAGTTCGGCGGAATCGCGCTTGATGTGCATGAGCAGGCAGAGCAGCGCGCCGGAGACGCCGCCGCCCACATGCGCGAAATTCGCCACGCCGCCCATGCCTTGTTCAAGGATGCCCTTCGCCACGTCCATCAGCAGGAACAGGCCGATGATCCAGAAGGCCGCCACTTCCCACACGCCGCGGAAGATCCAGCCGAACCAGTAGAATACGCAGACGGTGCTCCACGAGAAGATGTACCAGTAGGCGCCCATCACCCCCATGATGCATCCGGATGCCCCGATGCCCGGCAGCGTGAACCCGTGTATAAAGACGTCGAAGAGCCCCTGCAGCAGATCGCCGCAGATGCCGGTGGCGAAGTAGATGGCCAGGAAGCGCGGGATGCCCAGGCGATCTTCGACCGGCGGCGCGAACACCCAGAGGAACAGCATGTTGCCGAGGAGATGGAAGATATCTCCATGCAGGAACATGGCGCTGAACATCGCGAAGATGTTTGACACGCCGAGTTGGAAGGCGAAGGTGTCCGCCACGTCCTCGCGAATGACGAGGGCATACTCGGTGGTGCAGAGGTAGATGAGGACGTTCAGCGCGATAATGCTGACGGTGGCGTAGGGAAACCGCTTCCAGGGATTCTTCACGCGATACGGGATCAGCATACTCGACTCCTTCGGTGATCCGTGCGGCTACAATGACTACCCCCGACTACCCCCCGCGACTACCCCCTGATTTATGACATTTTCGCGAAAAAGGGGGCAGTCAGGCCGACATGCCGGCCGTGTATCCGCATGCCGGCATAATAGCAGAAAGACCGCTGTATGTCAAGCGGGCGTTTGCTGTTACCGTCGGGCGTTCACTCCGCCGGCACGCGGGGCGCGCCGCGATACCACACGCGCCCTTCCAGGCGGTCGTATTCCGTCCAGGTGTTGTCGGTGTTGCCGTTGCGGAGCATCTCGATGCAGTGGGTGGCCTTCGCCTCCAGGTTGTCCACGCAGTGCAGAATCACCGCTTCCAGCATCTTCGGCAGCACCGGCGCGCCGAACTCCCCGGTGCCGTGGTGGCTGAGAATAAGGTGGCGCAGGCGCAACGTCAGCTCGTCGGAGAGCTGTAGGCCGCGCGCCCATTCATATACCAGCCGATCGCCGATGATGATGTGGCCATGCAGGTTGCCGATGGTGCTGTATTCGATGGCCAAATGCTCCCAGTCGAACTCCTCGATCTTGCCGATGTCGTGCAGCAGCACGCCGGCGATGAGCAGATCGCGGTCCACCTGCGGGTACGAACGCGCCGCCGTCTCCGCCAGTTCCGCCTGGCGCACCACGTGCTCCAGCAGGCCGTGCAGGTAGGCGCCGTGCACCCCGCGGGCGGCGGGCGCCTCGCAATACTTGCGGCGGATTTCCGGGTCGTCAAAGAGCGAGCGCAGCAGCAGCGAGATTTCCGGGTCTTCAATGGAGTTCACCAGCGCGTCGAACTTCGCGATGAGCGCGCGCACGTCCCCCGGGTAGGCGGGCAGGAAATCCGCCGGGTCCACCGGGCCGTCCCACGGCGCGATGCCGGTGAGGGTGATCTCCGTCGACCCCTGGTAGCTCTCCATTCGCCCCGTCACCTTCACCACCGAGCCGTCGGCAATCGAAGCCGCCACCGCCTCGCCGTCCTCCCACAGCTTCGCCGTCATGCTGCCGCTGCGGTCGCTGAGCATCAGCCGCAGAAAGCTGCCCGCCTTATTCTTAAACGGCGTCAACCGCAATTGCCGCGCGCAGGCCAGCGTCTGCACCGCCATGCCCTCGCTCAACTCGCCCAGCATCGTCTTCGCCATAGAGGCCCCCGGTGTCGGAAGTGGAATCGGTCACTCGCCAGAACAGCGAGGCACCGCTATTGTAGCAGAGATGGCGGCCGGGTGGGAATGGGAAACAGCGTCCGTCGCGCGTGCCCGCTGTGGCGCGCCGGGTTGTCGCATTTCCGATCCGTGATAGAGGAACCCCCCGTGATCGTGGTTCCTCTATCACGGGTAGCAGCGCCGTCGACCTTGCGTGCCACGGCGGGCACGCACGACGGGGTGCGGCTATCTTCCAGTCCACCAGACGCGGGTCGCGATGTTTACGGGTGCAGCGACACGGTTCGTGGTTCCTTGCCATGTTTTTCCCACATTGCCGGGGGGAATTCACCGGCGCGCCGTCGAAGACTTAGGGATATGGAGGCGCTTTCCATGTTGATTGATGGCTTCACCGTATTCGGCTCCTGGCCGGGGTTGCACCAGTCGCACCCCGTGGACGATCTGCTGGCCGGCCTGCAGCGGCACAAGCTGGAGCGCGCCTGCACGCTGTCGTCCACCGGCATCTTCCTGGATGCGTCCACCGGCAATGCCGCCACGCTGGCCGCCTGCCAGGCCGACCCGCGCCTGATCCCCATCGGCGTGGCCGACCCGCGGGTGGGCGGGCTGGAGCTGGTGGACCAGTTCCAGGCGCAGGGATTTCGCCTGATGGCGCTCTTCCCGAATACCCAGGGCTGGTCGATCGACGGCCTGCAGGCTAAGGCGTTGCTGCGCCGCATCGACGCGTTGTCGCTGCCGGTGATGATCGAGGCCAGCCGCGACGGCGATGCCACGCACATTCTGGACGCCCTCGGCGACCTGTCCGTGCCGCTGCTGCTGCTGGACGTCGGCCTGCGGAACCTCACCGAGGCCATGGCCGTGCTCGCCGCGCGCCCGTCCACCTATCTCACCACCCGCCTGCTCACCGGCGGCGACACCATCGAGATGCTGGTCAGCCAGGTGGGCGCCGACCGCCTCATCTTCGCGTCGCGCTTCCCCATGAGCTGCTATTCCTCCGCCTTCCTCACCGCGCAATATGCCACCATCAAGGATGACGAGCGGCAGAAGGTGATGGGGAATAATCTCATGGCGCTGTTGGGCCTGGGGTAAAATGATTGCGCGGTGCTGATGTTGTTGAGCCTGTCGAGCCGTGTCTTCCTTGACGCTGCTTTTCCCTGCCCCGTATAATGTAGTGTTTGGAATGTATTTATGGGAAGCATGCTGTTTCTGGCTGGCATCATCATCGTCGTCAGCGGCCTGATCGCCTACATCGGTGATCTGGTTGGCCGTAAAATGGGACGGAAACGCCTCACCCTCTTCGGTTTGCGCCCGCGCCACACCGCCATCATCATCTCCGTTGCCATGGGCATGGTCATCGCCACCCTCACGCTGGCCACCACCATGCTGGTGGACCAGCGCATCCGCGACAGCTTTTTCACCCCCATCAGCGGTCTGAAGGCGGAGTTGCGGGTGATGCAGGCGCAGGTGGCCACGGCGGACGCGGAGATCGCCAACACGCTGGCGGAAGCGCAACGTGTGCGCGCGCTCTTCGACGCGAAGACGCTGGAGTTGTCGCGCTCCGACCGGCAGTTGCAGTTTTCGCGCGGCCAGCGGCAGCGCATCCAGCGCGAGCTGGACAAGGCGCAGCAGGAGCTGGGCGGCGTGCAGCGGCAGTTGCGCGGCAAGCAGCGCGAGCTGGCGCGCATCAGCGACCGGCTGTCGCGCACCAGCCAGTACCTGCTGAAACGCTCGCAGGAATTCCTGGCGCTGCAGACGGAAGAGGCGCGGCTGACCCAGGTGCGCGACGACCTGCAGCAGCAGGTGTCGACGCTCACCGAACGCGTGCAGGTGCTGCGCGAATTCGCCCGCGGCAGCTTCGCCCCGCTGGTCTTCACCTCGGGCCAGGAGCTCGTCAGCGGACTGCTGCCCGCCGAAGCCGGCACGGCGGCGTGCCGGACCGCGCTGAAGCAGCTCCTCGCTGGCGCCGAGAAAGTGGTGCGCCAGCGCAGCCCGGAGATGGACGCGAAGACGCCGGCGCTGCTCTTCGTGGGCGGCGACGCCTCGCACTTCGTCAACCTCGATGAAGCTGAGGCAGTGACGGCGCTCACCGAACGCGTGGCGGCGATGCGGTCGAGCGTGCCGGTAATCGTGCGGCTGGCCCCGGTGAACAATGTGCCGGTGAACGGCCCGGCGCTCATCGCCGTGCAACTGGTGGAGCTGGAACCGAGCACGACGGTGTACCAGGCGGGCGAGACCATCGCCCGCATGACCTTCACCGTGGACGACCAGACGCGCGCCGCGGACGTGCTGGGCCGGCTGGTGGAAGAATTGCTGACGGAGCGGGTGCCGGAGGCGCTGCGCGCCAAGGGGGTGCTGATGATCACCCGGCGCCTCGACTTTGCGCATCCCGACCAGGTGCCAGACGTCGTCCTGTCGCGCGTGCCCTGGACCGAGTTGTTCGCGGTGGCCCAGCAGGTGGCCGCGCGGCGCGGCGCGGTGCCGGTGGTGGCGACCGCGCGCACTCCGGTGACGCGCTACGGGCCGGTAGAGCTGAGTGTCACCGTGAGCGATGGCGGAAAATGACCACCTCTTCGTATGGCAGGATGGGTCCGCTCCTCGCGATTGATCCCGGTCGCGAGAAATGCGGGGTGGCCGTCGTGACGACGCTCCGTGAGGTGCTGGCGAAAGAAATCACCGGCGTAGACGAGTTGCACGCGCGAGTGGCGCACTACATCGGACGTTTCGGCATCACCCTCATCGTGCTCGGCGACCGCACCGGCGCGCGAGACGTGCGCGAGCGCCTGCGCCGCGGGGGCTTTCAGCAGGAGGTGGCGTTCGTCGACGAGCACCGCTCCAGCGAGTTGGGCCGCCAGCGCTATCTGCTCGATCATCCCGGCCGGGGGTGGGAACGCTGGCTGCCCATCGGGCTGCGCGTCCCCGACCAGCCCTTCGACGACTACGTGGCCGTCATCCTCGCCGAGCGGTATCTCGATGGGCAGGCCTCCACCCGGCTGCGCCGCAAACGGGATTGACGGCAAGAAAAGGGATTTCATCGCCGGACGCGAATCATGTATCAACAGAAACGTTTCATCCGGCAAGGTGGCAGCGATGACAACGCGCGTGCACGAGTTATGGGCGAGTGCGAAAGAGGCGATCTCCGGCGGCGACTGGAAGCGCGCCCGCCTCTTCATGGAAGAGCTCACCCACCTGCTGCCGCAGGATGCCGTGATGGCCTATAATCGCGGGCTGGTCTACTGGAAGCTGGACGAATACGAGAATGCCGAGGAGTGGCTGGGACGTGCGCTGCAGCTCAAACCCGATTTCCCGCAGGCCACCGCCGCGCTCACCTACGTCCGCGAACTCACCGGCCTCACCGACGCCCCGCCGTCTCCCGAACCGCCGCGCACCCGCGTCGCCGTAGTCGCCCCTCCCGATGACGACGGCGAAGAATGGCTCCTCGGCGGAGGCTTCTGGAAGCGCCTCTAATCATTGACCCGCCGTGAACAGGCTGCTACAATACCCACACTCCACGGGCCGGTGGCGCAGCGGTTAGCGCAGGGGACTCATAATCCCTTGGTCGCAGGTTCGAATCCTGCCCGGCCCACCATCTTTGAACGTAAAGAGCCCGTTCTGACCCGATCTGACAGGGTCTGAATGGGCTCTTTTTGCACCTCTGTGTCCCCAAAATGTCCCCAAATGTCCCCAGGATTTCGTTCCCAACCCCGTTGCCACACCGCGCTTCACCATCACCCTTTCCCCTATCGCGACGGCCTGTAGCCAATTTCGGAAACTGCGTCGCGGATACAAGCACCTGATTGTGACTGCCACCCCCCCGGCCCCGGTTCGTTTTAGGGGGGAGGGGGTCGCGACACTCATCCACACGAGGAGTTCCCCATGCCGCACCTGCGCGCGCCACCTTCACATCACCATTCCCAACACCGGCCGGTTCCCCCGCGGAGCCGGCCTTTTGCGTTTGGTCTACCGGGCCGCGACGTTGAGACGCGGAGAAAGGGACCCCAATGACCCTGTATGCCCTGGAACGTGACGCCATCGCCGAACTGCGCGAGTGGCGGGAGGACCACCCGCATGAGGAACCGCATGACGCGATCCATGAGATTGCCGACAGCAGCGTGCCGGTCTACACCGGCGACCTGTTGCGCTTGGCCGCTGAAAATATCGCGCTGGCGACGGATGAGCCAGAAGTCGGCCCGGCCTTTGATGGCAGCCCCATGCCGGTGAACATCATCGCGGCGAACGTCTACGAACATCTGGAGCGCGCACTCTGGGACGCCTGGCAGACGATGGAGGACGAGGAGGCTGACGATGACGCCGCTTGATCTCGCGACGAGCCGCCTGCATCACGAACTGGAGTTGCATGGCGCCACCGCCAATCCGACCCCGACGATTCAGCGCATGGTGCGCGAACTGGCACCGCCCCACCAGCGGCGGATGCTGGCGGATACCTTGCTGGACCTGTGGGCGCAGTGGTGCGCCGAGGAGGGACACGATGATGATTACACTGCTTGACGGCGACTTCGGCTGGGATTACCTGCTCGCCAACGATGACGGCCAGGAGGTGCTTATCCAGTCCGACTGGGATTACCCCGGCACCGCCATGACCTTTGGCTGGTCGCCGTGCGCGCGCTGCCGCCGCACCTGCAAAGGCGCATCAGACGGCACCCTCGACTGCCCGCGCCGGTCGGCGTTTGAACACATCATGGACGCTCAGGCGTGGCTGGACCGCCATATCGGGACGCGCGTCAGCGATCCCGGCTACTTTGATTGAGGAGGACACCCATGAATCCCACGCTCATTCGCGCGCTCTACCATCTGGCGTCCGATTGGCACAGCGGCCAGTGGAGTCGCGGGTATCGCTTGCTGTGCGGCGTCTACCGGTACGCCCAGCGGCACGGCATCGACGTGCAGCGCACCACCCGCGCCAGTCGGCGGCTCTATCGCCACCTGGAAAGCCGCTATTCGACCAAACTGTAAGGAGGATCCCATGACCCCAACCGAAGATCGGCTCTACCACATCGTCATGCGGCTCGTTTCGTCGCTGACGATCATTCGACTCTCGCACGACGCCGGCCATACCGCCGTCTCGCTGGACGGCAACCTGACGGCCGTGCGCGCCTACTTGCGGACGCAGTGCCCCTCGCTGCTGCGCTTCGTCGAACTCGTCTATCGCGGCGAGGAGATTCCGTATGGCCTGGCCAGCCAGGCGATGCAGGA
>CAZPYA010000006.1:0-86721 GCA_964590255.1 uncultured bacterium | reverse complement strand
GGCTGACTGGCCAGATTTCCCCCTGGCGGTGTTGGACTTCCTTGCCATATAGCCCGATATGCCTGCGGAAGTCCGTCTAGCCCGGCGAAAATCTGACTCAGCCATCCGACCACCGGAATACTTCAACAGGCTGCTAGCGCGCAAGCTCGACACATATTTTACGCGCTTTTTGGAGGCCAGTGAGTCGCGGTTCCCGTCAAATCGTCGACGCCAGCACCACCGCCACGCTGTCCTCCGCGAGGATATGGTGGTCACCCTTGCCGTTCTGCGAGTAAACGACGATGCGGCCGTTGGCCGGGTCGTCAGACGGCAGGTTGTAGTAGATGACGGTGCTGAAGGGGTAGAACGCGCCCATGCCGGCGGTGGCGATGGTTTTGCCCAGCACGGCGCCGCGGCTGTCGCGCACCTCGATGATCAGCGCGCCTTCAAAGACGTTCGCCACGCCCTGCACGCGCAGACCGGTGCGCACCAGCTCGCCCGGCTGCGGGTCGGCGATGACGATGCCCGCGCGCACCGATGGCAGCGGCAGCACGTATAGCCGATTCTCGCGTGTCAACAGCACGTCGCGGGTGTCCTCGCGGTAGGAGACGGAGATGCGGTACGCTTCGGCAATGAAGCGCAGCGGCACCAGCGTGCGTCCCGCGAAGATAAACGGCGCGGCGTCCAAGAGCGTTTGCGTGCCGTTTACCTGCGCCATGCGCGAACCGATGGTCAGCCGAATCTCCCGGTCGCTCGCTCGGGTGATGCGCACCTGCTGCGCCGCCGGCAGCCACGTCACCGTAGCCCCGAACTCCCGCGCAATGACCGCCACCGGCACGAATGTGCGCCCGGCAACGATCCTCGGCTCCACGTCGGTAACTAATGCGGTATAGATAGGCCGCTGCACCTGCGGCGGCGGGGACGTCTGCGCCAGCGACACCGCCATCAGCAGCAATCCGGTCAGCAACAACACAGTTCGCATGGGAATACCCCCTTACTATGGCTATTCCCATCTCGCAACTCGCGTGATCAACAATTCGTTATCATGCGCGCGGGCGTCACCGCCCATCTTCACAATCCTGTTTCCGCGTGCTACGATAGAACGCTGCCCCGCCGGGTATACTGGTGAGCGTGGAACTTTTTCGTACCGAGCACACTCTAACAGGATAGGATTCCAGCGTCTCTCGTCCAGCCTTGTTCCGCCCAGGACGCGAACCCTTCAGGAGAGAACCATGCGTGACGATGCCTCTGCGATGCTGCGGCCCCAGGATATTCCGGTGCCGCGGGAAGCCATTGCGTTGATACCGCGGAACTTTGCCGAGCGCTATCGCGTCTGTCCCATCAACCTGGCGGAGCTGCGCACCGGCCAGCGCACGCTGACGGTGGCCACCCTCGACCCGTCGAACCTGATGCTGATGGATCACCTGCAGCAGCTCACCCAGTGCCGCATCAACCCGGTGGCCTCCAGCGAGGCGGACATCATGCGCGGCATCGACCTGCACTACAACGCCGTGCCGGTGGATCAGCCCACCGACTTGCTGCAGCAGCTCGGGTCGAATACCGTCACCCAGGACGCGCCGTCAACTCAGCCGCAGCAGCAGGCCGGACACATCGTCGAGCAGCGTGGCGCCAGCGCCACCGTGGAGAGCATCTTGCAGCGCGCCATCTCGGAGCGCGCCACCGACATCCACATCGAGCCGCACCCGAAGACCGTCTACGTACGCTTCCGCATCGACGGCATCATGTATGACCACATGACCTACGATCCCGCGCTGCACCCGCAGGTCATCTCGCGCATCAAGATCCTCTCCAACCTGAACATCGCCGAGACGCGCCTGCCGCAGGACGGCCGCTTTGACGTGAATTTCGGGCAGAAAGCCTTCGACGTGCGCGTCTCCGTGCTGCCCAGCCTCAGCGGCGAAAAAGCGGTAACGCGCCTGCTGCCGAAAGGCACCATGGCGCTGGAGTTTACGCAGCTCGGGCTGGAGGGCAAGGCGAAGGCGATGCTGGAAGAGCTCATCGCCAAGCCGTTTGGCATGGTGCTGGTCACCGGTCCCACCGGCTCGGGGAAAACCACCACCCTCTATGCCGCGCTCGGCCAGACGGACTGCGTGGGCAAGAACGTCATCACCGTGGAAGACCCGGTGGAGTACCAGTTCACCCGCATCACGCAGATCCAGGTGCACCCGAAGATTGGCCTTACCTTCGCCGCCGGCCTGCGCGCCATCCTGCGCCAGGACCCCGACGTCATCATGGTCGGCGAAATCCGCGACCTGGAAACGCTGGAGATGGCCATCCACTCCGCGCTCACCGGCCATCTGGTGCTTTCCACGCTGCACTGCAATGACGCCGCCGCTGCCGCCGCGCGCATGGTGGACATGGGCGCCGAGCCGTTCCTCGTCTCCTCCGCCGTCAATGGCATCGTCGCGCAGCGCCTGGTGCGCCGCATTTGCGACCACTGCAAGACACCCGCCCCCGTGTTGCCCGAGGCGCGCCAGAAGCTGGGCTTGCCCGAGGACGGCACCACCTACTACCATGGCACCGGCTGCAGCAATTGCCGCGGCACCGGCTACATGGGACGCATCAGCGTCTTCGAAGTGATCCCCAACAACGAGTCGATGCAGCAGGCGATCATCCGCAAGGCCCCTGCCAGCGAAATCCGCAACATCCTCCGCAACTGCGGCTTCACCACCCTCCGCGAAGACGGCCTGGAGAAAGCCCGCACCGGCGTCACCACCCTGGAAGAAGTGCTGCGCGCGGTCTATGTGGATGTCGCGTAGCGGCCTGGTGTAATTGACAGCACTGTATGGAAGCCGATCGCAGTCGCGCGCCGGGAGAAGCAGAACAATCAGGGATGAAAGCATAGCACGGTATGGAGGCCGACCGCAGTCGCGCCCAGGGAGTAATCATGGCCACACGGTTCAATCGTGGCAATCGTGCCGGCGTCCTGCACTACCTGACCCTCAATGTGCGGGAACGCCGGCGGCCATTTGTCCGTGACTGCTATGCGCGTGTTCTACTGGAAATATTGCGAGAACATTGTGACCGCCATCCTGCTCGCCTGGTGGCCTACGGCGTGCAACTCGATCACTTCCATGGCATCGTCAACCCGCGTGATGGCGATATCATCACCTTTGTGCGCCAGTACAAAGCGGACGTGACAAAGGCCGTTGCGCAGATCGCTGCCGACCTGCAGCATACCAGTGTATTGAAGTGGTTGTATGCCACATCAACCGGTAGACCGCAGTTCTGGCAGGATGGCAAGTACAACTTTCATCTGTGGAGCGAACGGCTCATTCACCAGAAGATGGATTATATCCACCGTAACCCGGTGAAACTGGGCTTCGTGCAGCATGCCGCGGAATACCTGTATACCAGCTTTCGGGCAATCCACCATCTGGAAGGGGAAATTATTGTGCCGGTGGATGCTGCATGGTGGTGGGAAGACCCGGAGCTCTTACCGGATTTGTTAGCGATCCCGTAGCGCGACTGCGGTCGGCTTCCATACAGTGCTATCATTTACACCTTCCTCGTCTTTACCACCCCGCCGGCACCGCCGTCAGCAACAGCGGGTCAATGGCCACGCCATGGGCATAGAGGGCGTAGTGCAGGTGCGCGCCGGTGGAGACGCCAGTGCTGCCCATGCGGGCGATGAGCTGCCCCTTCTTCACCCGCTGCCCCTCGCTGACGCCGAAGTCGCGCAGGTGCAGGTACAACCCCGCCACCCCACCGCCGTGATGGACCACCAGTGTGCGGCCGTGCAAGTCAAAGTCGCGCCGCAGCGTCACCATGCCGTCGTTCGCGGCATAGACCGGCGTGCCCGCCGGCGCGGCGATGTCGATGCCCTTATGGATGCTGACCTTTTCGCCGTTGCGGTAGCGCTGGGTGCCGTAGCGAGTGGAAAGGCGGCCTTTCGCCGGCAGCGGGAAGGCGCCCGTCCAGGCGCGCGGCAGCGTGCGTCGCAGTGCCGCGCCGATGAGGCGGTACTCGTCCGCCACCCCCGGCGACTCGTATTTCGTCGCCTGGTTGCGCGCCATGCGCAGGCGCTGGGTGGGGAAGGCGCGCGAGGTGATGGTGAAGACGGTTTGCGCCTGGATGGCCGTGCCGTCGATCTGCGCGGTGGCCGTCAGCGCTTGCGCGCCGGCGCCGGTCTCCATCCACACCGGCACCACCACCGTCCAGCAGCCGTCCGCGTCCAGCGCCGCCGGATACTCCGCCGTCCCGTGCGTCAGCGTCACCGCCGCGGCGCCGGGAGCGGTCACCGTCACGAAGAGCGATCCGCCTTGCGGCACGCGCGCCGATGCCAGCGCGATGGTGACGCCCGGCTGCGCTGCCGCCCGGCGCGCGCCGACCAGCCACGGCACAGCCGCCAGCAGGGTGAACAGGGATAGGGTATAGAGGATGGTACGCATGTTACCAAACATAATACCCTGAAACCGGGCGCTCCAATGGGTGGAGGAGAGAGATTCTGTGCCAGGGAAGCACCGCGCCCGGTTCCAGGGTCCGTGGGGCTTCGTAACAACATCAGTATAGCACCGCTTTGGTTGACTGGCAATACATGCGGATGAAATATTTCAGTATTTATTGATGCCGACGTGGGAATTAAGCGATTAAATGATAAATATTATCAGCTATTATGCGATGAAATGAGGGGGATTCCTACGCTCGCACGCCCCGCCGCGTCAGCTCGTTCAGGGCTGCCTGCACCAGTTGCGACGTGTCCAGATCGTGCTTGACCGGCACGTTGCCGATGAGCGCGTCGTATTCCACCGTTTCGTATTGCAGATCGGCGAAGCGGGCGATGACCTGCAAGTCGTCCACTGCCAGCGAGCGGCTGTTGGTGGCGAGCATCGCGGCCAGGGCATCCGTCACCAGCGCGGCGATGCGCAGGTCGGCGACTTTCTCCAGTAGGACGGGAACGATGCGACCATCACCGATTTGCCCCAGGGCGGTGGCGGCGGCGCCGCGCACGTCGGGATTCTCGTCATTGAGCGTGCCGGCCAGCGCATCGATGGCGCGGCCGTCGCGGATGTTGCCCAGCGCCTTCGCCGCTTCCTTGCGCACGGAGACTGCCTTGTCGTGCAGCGTGCCGAGGAGCGAGGGCACGGCGCTGGGGTCGGCGAGTTGGCCCAGCGTCTCCGCCGCCGAGGCGCGCGCCACTTCGTCGGCGCTGTTCAGCGCCGGCAGCAGCGCTTCCACGATTGAACCCCCCTGCTTCACCAGCGCGTCCGCCGCCGCCTTGCGCACGTTGTGGCGCTTGTCGGTGAGGGCGTTCACCAGCGGCTCGATCACCCGCGGGTCGTCGATCGCCCCCATTGCCTCGATGGCGGAGCCGCGGATGTGGTTGTCGCCGTGCCGCGCGCTGGCCATCAGCGCTTCCAGGGCGCGCGGGTGCTTCAACGCGCCCAGCGCGGTGACGGCGGCGCCGCGCGCCTCCAGATTATCATCGTTGTTGCCGACGATGAGCGCATCCAGCGCGCGCTCGTCGCCCAGTTCGCCCAGCGCGCGATAGACGTTCTCGCGCACCTCCGGGTGGTCATCCTTCACCAGGCCGATGAGCGGCACCACGGCGCGCTGGTCGCCGATGAGGCCCAGCGCCCGCGCCGCCGAGCGGCGCACCACCACTTTATTGTCGGCGAGGGCGGCGATGAGCGGTTCCACCGCCGCGGCGCCGTCGCTCACCGGGTCGTCGTAGCGGCCGCGGGTGAAGGCAAACAGCACGCGCTCCGCCGGGTTCATTGGCCGCCAGTTCAGCGCGTCCAGCGCCTCCGCGGCGAGCTGCGCGTCGGCCTGGCCGTGCTTCAGCATCGCCACCAGCGGCTCGATCGCCTCCGGAGCCTTGATGACGCCCAGCGCGCGGATGGCGTCCTGGCGCACGTTCTCTTCGCTGGCCTGCAGGCAGGCGAGCAGCGACGGCGTGGCCGGCGCACCCAGGCGCACCAAACCTTCAAACGCCAGCTTGCGCACGTCCTGGTCCGGGTCTTTCAGCGCGCCGACCAGCGGTTCGATTGTGCGCGCGCTGCCTAATTGGCCCAGCGAAGCCACCGCCGCGCGGCGCACATTATACTTGGTATCTTTTAAGGCGAGGACGAGGGATTCGACGGCGCGGACATCGCCCAGCACGCCCAGCGCGGTGGCGGCGGCGCGGCGCACGCCCGGACTAAGGTCGCTGAGCCGCTTGATGATGGGATCCACCATTTCCGGCAGGCCGGTGTTGCTTAACTCACGGATAGCGGCTTCGCGCTCACCCTCAGATGCGGCGCGCAACTGCATTTTCAACGCGGACAGCTCCATGTTTCGTTTAAAATTCGCCAGAAACTCCTGGAATCCCATGACAATCCTCCCCCGGAGAAACCATGCAAAGGCGACGCGGACGGGTTTCTCACGAATCAGGCTGCGATATTATCGCATGGTATACGCTATCTACCGAGCACAACGCGGCGCGATACCCGTATTTCTTCCTGACACATTTCTACTTCGCTTACCAGTCGAAAAACCCTTTCATTCGTTAAAAGTGCCGAAAAAATATTATTCACCGCCCGTTGCCTTGACACCGACTTGCCTGCGCCTGTACAATTTTTCACAATGCTGGGAGCAGGCCCGCAACTTTTTTTCCATCGAGGCGATTATGAGCAGTCATCTGCAGCGTTTACTGGAAGCCGGGCATTTTGTGCTGACCGGCGAGATTGGCCCGCCGATGAGCGCCGATGCCGACGTGGTGCGCCGGCACGTGGCCGCCATGCGCGGCGCAGTGGACGCCATCAATCTCACCGATAACCAGACCGCCATGGTGCGCATCTCCAGCGTTGCCGCCGCCGTCCTGGTGCAGCAGGAAGGCGTGGAGGCGGTGGTGCAGATGACCGTGCGCGATCGCAACCGCATCGGCCTGCAGAGCGATCTGCTCGGCCTCGCCGCGCTGGGCATCCGCAATGTGGTGTGCATGAGCGGTGACCATCCGTGCAACGGCAACCACGCCATGGCCAAGCCGGTCTACGACCTGGATTCCATCACCTGGCTGCAGACCGCCGCGCGCATGACGAATGACGGCGTCTTCTTTAACGGCGACCCCATCAAGGTGCCGCCGCAGCTCTTCGTGGGCGCGGTGGAGAACCCCTTCGCCCCGCCGCTGGAGTACCGTCCCATCCGCGTGCAGAAAAAGGCCGACGCCGGCGCGCGCTTCATCCAGACGCAATGCACCTTCGACGTGCCGCGCCTGCAGGCGTTTATGCAGCAGGTCGGCGATCTGGGCCTCTTCGAGCGCGTGAAGGTGCTCGTAGGCATCACCCCGCTGAAGTCGGTGAAGATGGCTGAGCGCATGTATGGCGACGTGCCCGGCGTGACGCTGCCCGAGGCGATGCTGCAGCGTATGCGCGGCGCCGCCGACCCCGAAGCGGAAGGCCTGGCCATTGCGCTGGAAACCATCGAGGAAGTGCGCGCAATCCCCGGCGTGTCGGGGATTCACCTGATGCCGGTATTCTGGGAAAAGGTCATCCCGGTCATCGCCGAGCGCGCCGGCCTGCTGCCGCGCCCCATCATCGCGGAGCCGGCGCCGGCTGAATAAATCACAGGGAGGAATTGCCGTGCCGTTGCATCGTGCGGTGCCTGAGCCGACCATCGCCAGATTGGCCCTCTACCTGCGCAGCCTGCGGCTCGCGCAGATCGAAGGGTTGGCGACGCTGTCGTCCGCCGACATCGAAACCCGCACCGGCATCAGCTCCGGGCAGGTGCGCAAAGACCTGTCCTACTTCGGCGAGTTCGGCAAACCCGGCCTCGGGTATGCCGTCACCCCGTTGGCCGACCGCATCGCCCACATCATGCGGCTGGACCGTAACCAGCCGGTCATGATCGTCGGCGCGGGCAACCTGGGCACGGCGCTGGCCGGCTACACCGGGCTGCACGAGTCCGGCTTCCAGCTCGTGGCCATTTACGACAACAACTTCAGCAAGATCGGTCGCCGCATCTGGGACCTGGAGATCCTCGACATCGAGCACATGCCCGAGATCAACGCGACCATGCACGTGGAGATCGGCATCATCACCACCCCCGCCCCCGCGGCGCAGATGGTGGCCGACCAGATGGTGAAGAGCGGCGTGCGCGCCATCCTCAACTTCGCGCCCACACGCATCACCGCCCCGCGCGACGTGGCCGTGCGCAACGTCGATCTGACCCAGGAGCTGCAGATCCTCTGCTACTACTTGCCCCCCTCGGCGCAGGCGGACGAAGCGGACGCCTGACGCCATTCTCCATCCTGTGAAGCTGACGCGAGCCGGGCAGATGCCCGGCTCGCTGTTTTCAATATATCGTGCCCCTCTCCTCGTTGAGAGGAAGCAGGAGGTGAGGGGGCGTCCCCTACACCGCCTCTTCCACCGGCACCAACTCGGCCAGCACTTGCTGTGGCTCGTGTACCGAGACGGCGGCCTTCACGAATTCGCGGAAGAAAGGGTGGGCGCGGTTGGGGCGCGATTTGAATTCCGGGTGGAACTGTGAGCCGATGAAGAACGGGTGGTGGGGCAGTTCGGCGATCTCCACCAGCCGGCCGTCCGGCGAGGTGCCGGAGAAGACCATGCCCGCGGCCTCGATAGTCGGGCGGAGATCGTTATTCACCTCGTAGCGGTGGCGGTGGCGCTCCTGCACCAGCGGCGCGCCGTAACAGCGCGCGGCCAGCGTTTCGGCGATGACTTTGCAGGGATACAAGCCCAGGCGCATGGTGGCGCCCATGTCGCTCACCATTTTCTGTTCGGGCATCAGGTCGATGACCAGGTGCGGCGAGGCGGGATTGAACTCCATGCTGGTGGCGTCCGCCCAGCCCACCACGTTGCGCGCGTATTCGATCACCGCGCACTGCATGCCCAGGCATAGTCCCAGGAAGGGGATGTGCTGTTCACGGGCGTACTGGATCGCCTGGATTTTGCCTTCGATGCCGCGGTCGCCAAAGCCGCCGGGCACCAGAATGCCGTCAGCGCGGTGCAGCAGCGTCTCCGCGCCCAGCGCCTCGATCTCTTCCGCGTCCACCCAGTGGATGGTTACCGTCGCCTGGTTGGCCACGCCGCCGTGGCGCAGCGCTTCATACACGCTGATGTAGGCGTCGCTGAGGCCCATATACTTGCCGACGAGAGCGATGGTCACCTCGTGCTTCGGGCTCAACACGCGCGCCACCACGTCCTGCCAGTCGCAATGATCGGCGCCCGGATCGGGCATGCGGAAATGCTCCAGCACCTGTGCCGCCAGGCCTTGCTCCTCAAAGATGAGCGGCAACGCGTAGACGGTGGGGGTGTCGGCGCTTTCGATGATGCCATTGGTGCGCACGTCGCAGAAGAGCCCGATCTTCTCGCGCATTTCCGCCGACAGCGGCGACTTGGTGCGGCAGACGAGGATATCCGGATGGATGCCGATGTTGCGCAGGTCGCGCACGCTGTGTTGGGTGGGTTTCGTTTTCGCCTCGCCCGCCGGGCCCACCTGCGGCACCAGCGTTACGTGGAGATACAGCGTGCTCTCGTACCCCTCGTCTTTCCGCATCTGGCGGATGGCTTCCAGGAAGGGCTGGCTCTCGATGTCGCCCACCGTGCCGCCGATCTCCACGATCACCACGTCTACGCCGGTGTCCGCAGCGACCTTCTTGATGCGGTCTTTGATCTCATTGGTGATATGCGGGATCACCTGCACCGTCTGCCCCAGGTAGTCGCCGTGGCGCTCCTTGCGGATCACCGCGTCATAGACCTTGCCGGTGGTGATGCTGGAGTCGGCGCTGAGGTTGATGTCGACGAAGCGCTCGTAGTGCCCCAGATCCAGGTCGGTTTCCGCGCCGTCGTCGGTGACGAACACCTCGCCGTGCTGGTGCGGGTTCATCGTGCCCGCGTCCACGTTCAGATACGGATCGATTTTAATGATGAAAACCGAAAAGCCCCGGTCGCGCAGCAACCGGCCCAGACAGGCTGTCGTGAGTCCTTTGCCCAGTGAAGAGACCACCCCGCCTGTCACAAAAACAAATTTTGCCATGCATCAAACTCCTTGCCGCTTGTGCCCGTGTATCGAAACGAGTAAACGCCGACGGGGAAATCTCAGTGGAATTGCGCGCCCCAGGCCGGGGAGCTCCCGTGAGCAATCGCCTGGGAATATTACTTTCGTGAACCGGGGGATGACTTCCTTCCGTCGTGTTAAGGAAATTTCATGATCGTCAATAGCCGGAATGGCAGGGGACAGTTTTCGAGCGGGCACGGCTCGTCTGGACATCGCCGCCGGTTATGGTACAATGGCGGTATCACCACCCCGGAAGGACCCCTTCCATGAAGATCGCCGTCGCCATGCTACTGCTGGCCGCCTGCGCCTCGCTGGTCGCCGCGGATGTCCCCATCGTGTTGACAGAATGCCTGGGCTGCGCCTGGCAACCCGAGGTGGTGCACCGGCCCGTCATCTGCGCCCCGAAGCAGCTTTATCCCGGCCTCATGGCGCTCTACGCCGCCGACGGCGCCGCTGTGCCGATGCAGGCGTGCAACGTGACGACGCATCCGGACGGCAGCGTGCACACGGCCGATATCTGGTTCCGCGGCGGCCTGCCCGCCAATGCCACCGTCACCTACACGTTGAAAGCGGTGGCGAAGGGCTTCAAGCAGCCGGCGAGTGAGGTGGCGGTAGAGAACAAACAATCTCAGTAGTCTGTATGCAATATCGGCAGTGGCACGCGAAATCCCGCTGTTACGGAGCGGAAGCAGGACGTCAGGCATACGATTTGCCGGTGTATGTCCATGCCTGGCTGCGGCAGCCGGGCATGGAGCAGGCCGGACACTACCCCAGCGGTGGTCCAGTGTCGGGCATGCTTTCGGCCGGTCAACAGCCGGCGGAACCAGTTGTCCCAACATGGACCTTTGATAACCTGCGGAACGGGTGATCGGGTGGAACACAGATCAATTCTTCACCTCGCACACATCAAACCAAGCACCGCCATCTCGCGACAAGAAGGTGATGGGATATTTCGGTACCCTATTACACCAGCCTACTTGACGCGGGGTGGGGAGGGGCTTACAATGGTTTCTATCTATCTTTGGATAGGTTCATCCATATCTTACCGTAAAGAAAGGAACTGCAATGCTGAGTATCCCCCTACGTGCTCGCTCTCGAGGGTTTACCCTCATCGAGTTGCTTGTCGTCATCGCGATCATCGCGATCCTCGCCGCCATTCTATTTCCCGTGTTCGCGAAAGCTCGCGAAAAAGCCCGTCAATCGACGTGCATGAACAACCAGCGCCAGCTCGGGCTGGCCATCATGATGTATGTACAAGACTATGATGAAACGATGCCGGCGTATGCCACGGTCTGGAGTCAGATCGCCCAGCCGAAAGGCGTACTGAAGTGCCCGAGCACCAATGCACAAGCCAACGGCTACGTGTTTTACGCAAACCGCGGAAGTGTCGCATTGGGTGATATTACTGATCCCTCCGGCTCGGGCCTTCTTGCCGACGGCATCAAGGAGAAGGCCTTCAACGGTGTGACCTATGCCAATGTCGCCTTCAAAGCCGCCGATATCACCCTCCGTCACTCCAACAAGGCGCTCGTGTGTTTTGTGGATGGCCACGTGACCGCAACGGATGCCCCGCCATCGCCGAAGCTGCCGCCGACGCCGTTACCGGTCACCGCTGGCAACTCGCTCTGGTTATTGGGTGATGGTGCGGGAATTGTTGGCTCGGCAGTAGCCACCTGGACCGATAACAGCACGAAAGGCGCGAACGCCACGCTCACCGGAACGGGACCCAAATACGCGGAAAATGCCAACTTCGGTTATATCAATTTCACCGGCGGCGCCGGCAACTCCTACACATTAAGCAAGGCGACATCGGTGCGTACGGCCTTCATCGTCTGTAAGTTTGCCGCGAGCCCTTTCACTAATAACGGGAGCTATATCTACTTGCTCGATGCCACAGCGCAAGGTCTACGCCTCCTCGGTGGCGGCACGACGACCGCGCTGACCCCCATGGCGGTTGACCAGCCAGCGACATATGGCACCACCTGGATTCGCCAGAATGGCAGTGCCGCCATCGCGCAAACCTCGGGGAATATTCAGCCCGGCGGCGGTGGTTGGGATGTGTTTATCCAGCCCAGTGGCATCAACAACCTCTTCATCGCTGAAGTACAATGGGCGGCGACCAAAAACACCACAGCCATGACCATTGGCAATAACTGGAATGGCGACATTGCCGAAGTTGTGTGCTACGATAGCGTGCTCTCAACGGCTGACCGGCAGAAAGTCGAGCAGTTCCTGGGAGGCAAATACGGCATTGCGGTGGGCACCAATCCATAATCTCCCTCACTGGATCAGGCAAGGAGGCGCTTGAGGGTGTCTTCATTACTGATATAAAGGCTGCACGTGATACGCCGGCCCCACTGCTGAGCAGGGGGCTGGCGTTTTTTCTCGAAGTTAATCACAACGGTTCGTTGATGTGTTCGACGGCCCGTATCCGAAAGGAATCACCATGCGCTATATCGTCTTCGGCCTGGTGCTCGTGCTCTTCGATCTGGTGGCGACAGCCGCGCAGATCATTACCCTCGAAGAGCATCTCGGCTACGCCTGGCAGGCTGATTTGGTACACCGTCCAGTAACCGTCGCGACACCCGGAACGCTCTTTCCTGACCGCCTGGCGCTCTATAATGGCAATAATGCCGTGCCGGTGCAGTTGGAGAACTTGCAGACCTACCCGGATGGCAGCGTGAAAAGCGCCGATGTCTGGTTTCGCACAGATCTCCCCGCTCATGCAACGCGCACTTTCACCCTACGCTCGGTGACCAAGGGATTCGTCGCGCCGAAGACAGACTTGGCGGTAACGAAGGACGGCAACACGCTCGTATTCAGTAACGGCGTCACCGCGGCACGCATACCGGCCGGCACCTGGGAACCTTCCGCTACCGCGACACTGGCGGAATACCTTCACGTTCCCGCGTCCGCCGAGAAAATCCCGGGACCATTGCTCGGGGTGAAGATGGCTTCCGGTGCATGGACGGCGGCGTCATCCATTACGCCTGCCGGGCCACTGCGGAAGGTGGCCACCGACTTGCTGGATGCGGGACCTATACTCGTCCGCGCTCGTATCACATATACCTTTGCGGATGGTGGCACATATACGATGATCGTCTTGGTACGTGCCAACGAGCCACTGGTGCGGATCAACGAGCGCTACGAGAAGGCAGGGACGCTGGTGCTAGACTTGGGTACGGGCCTGCAGCCGACGCAATTCGCCACTAAGGCAGATTTCCGTGGGAACATGCAGCGCACAACGATCTCGTATGAGAAGCCCAACAAATTGCCGGGGTTGGTCGGGTGGGATTTCTATCTGCCAGATCTCACATCAGTGATCGGCTATCTCGGGGGACCGAATGACGACTTGCTGGGATGGATCGGGACGGAAAATTCAGCGGCTGACTGGTTGCCGGAACCGTATAAACAAACATTCACCGTTACCGCGCTGCCCGGGGGGAAGCTCGTGGCCGAAGCACCGCTGCAACAGGGCCGACGGACATGGGCATTTCTGATCGCCAAAGGCGCCGACTTTCCCGAAATGCCGCCGGGTACCCCTGGGAATCCAGGGAAGGACTTGTATCGCTGGTGGACAAAGCATATCGTCGTCTCACTTGACAAGGTTGTGAACTGGGAACTTGTTTGGCCGGACATGGAGAAGATCGAGTTTCCGCACACGTATTTCAGCGCGAATGATCTGCCCGGCATCCGCGCCCGCCTCCAGACCGAGCCCGCTATCAAAACGTATATGGAAGCATTACGGAAATCAGATGGCGGGTATTTCGGTTGGGGGCATCGCGCCAACGACGCCGCCTTGAGTCCGAATGCCGACTTGAAGGCACGCTTCGAACAGTATCGCGCCAAATACCGGGAGCGCGGTGGGATCGCGCAAGGGATTGCGTATATCTCCGCCGGTTATCTTTACTATGGTGATCGCGTGTATCTGGAACAGTTAGATGACCGCCAGGGTGTCGGTGATCAGACCCCACGGGAATATCTGGACTTCTTCATCAAGTGCTACCTCGACGGCGCCGGGCCCCTCTGGAGAGAAGGGAGTGGTGGAGACGGCGGGCAGATGGGCAGCATGAATGTCTCCGATCAGATGTTGCTGCGCTGCGTCGGTTTCGAACTCCTGCTCGGTAGCGATATCCTCTCGCCGGCGGAGAAACGCGACATGCTCACGAAGCTGGCGTTCATGACCTACGTCATGCATGATCCGACTTGGCAGCCGCCAGTGCACATGCCGGACGGCTCGCAGCCGGCGGGATACGGCCAGGGCACGCCCAATCAAAAGCACTGCGCCTTCTCCGTGCGGGCGATGACCGCCTGCATGCTGACGAACCACCCGATGAAGGGGGATTGGCTGCGCTTCGCCATGGCCGAGGTGCGCCCGCACTACCGCTATACCATCCACGACAGCGGCGCGTTGCTGGAGTCGCCGTTCTACTCCTCGCGCGACACCATGCGCTACGCGCCCTTCTGGTCGGCGCTGGTGCGCGCGGGCGTGGCCGAGGTGGCGCCGGACTACGCCGAGTGGATGAACCGGCCGAAGAAGGCCTTCCACTACCTGGCGGATATGCTCACGCCGAAAGACCCGCGCATGGGCGGCAAGCGCACGTATCATCCCATCGGGCGCAGCGCGCCAGGCGTGGTGGACCCCACCTTCATGATCGGCGCCGACCCATGGGGGCTGGATGACCCGTTCCACGCCGGCCTCATGCGCTGGGCCTGGGAGCAGCAGGGCAAGCCGTCGCCGGACAACATGGGCTCGACCGGCGGGCGCAACATCGCCCTCACCCTCATCGCCTTCGGCCATCCGTCCAAGCCGCTGAAGACCACGCCGCTGCACTCGCGGCGCTACGAGGGCATGGGATCGATCTTCCGCAGCCACCCGGAGGGTGATTACGAATCGAACGTGCTCTTCCGCCACGACGGCTTCTGCTGGGACCTGTATCCGGTGAACAACGGCGCCGTCTACTTCTACGGCAAAGGCGCGCCGTTGTTGCCACGCTTCGGCGGCTACTGGAGCCACAGCTACGGTGGCGCGTGGATGATGGACATGCCCTTCGGCAACCGCATCGACTTCGCCGCGGGCAACAATAACTGCTTCGGCAGCGTCACCGCCTTCGCTGCTCTCGGTCCGGTGGCCGACTACACCGCGGGTATCACCGATGACACGCACTGGCGGCGCGGCGTGCTTTTCGCCAAGGATGAGACCCGCGACGACCCCGTCTACCTGCTGGTGCGCGACGATGTGAGCCGGCCCGAGGTGGCCACCAGCCTGCACTGGTGGATTATGTCCCGCACCGTTGCCCCAGACGGCCTGACAAAGCCGGGCGTGGTGCCCATCAAGATCAGCCACGATGACTGGGTGCGCAACATGGGCAAGAACTGGGCCAATGCGCTGAAGAGCGCGCCGACCACCCCACCGCCCACCGACCCGGACGCCGCCCCCGCCGAGCCCGCGCCCCCGGCCACCGTGCCGGTGCTGAAAGGCCAGACTCACCACTTCCCCGGCATGTGCGGGGTGGACGTGGACCTGTTCATCGCCGCGCCGGCCGACCCGCAAATTCTCACCGATGCCGCCAGCACCGGGAAATTCCCCTACTGTCAGAACCCCGAGCTGTATGAGACACAGCAACTCGTGCGCATCTCGCAGCCGGCGGGCAAGCCGTACCTGACGCTCATCACCCCGCGCTGGCCCACATCCGAGACGCCGACCTATCGGACTATCGCCGATGGTGCCGGCGTGGCGATCAGTGCGAAGGGCCGCGAAGACCGCCTCTTCCTCGCCGCGGAGAAAGTGACCTTCGCGGACGCCGTCGTCGACATCCGCGCTGCCGGCGGCTTCGTCCGCGTCGGCGGCGCTCTGCCGCTCCGCCTGATGGTCGTCAACGGCGTCATCACCGCCGGCGGCGTCACCCTCACCAGCGCCGGCGCCGCCGCCCTCGCCTACGACGGGAAAACCTTCACCCTCTACACCCCGAAAGGCGTCACGGCGGACGTCAAGACCGCCCCGGCATTGGGGAAGGTGATGGTGAGGCGGGTGGAGGGAGAGGGATAACCTACCGCGCGCTCCGCATCTCAGCCGGCCAGCAGCTTCCCAGCAGCTCGGTCAAATCGGCGGAGGCGGGGTGGGCGGCGAGGAGGCGTTCGGCGGTGCGCAGGTACCATTCCATGGCGTCGAGGCGGGCGCCGTCTTCGAATTTGCGGTAGAAGTTGGCGGCGGAGCCGGCATAAAAGACCATTTTCAGGATGGCGGCGGCATTCAGCACCTCTGGTTGGACGGTGAGGTATCCCTGGTCGTCGCCGGGAAGCTGGTCGTGATAGAACGCGAGAAGGCTGTCGAGTTCCGCCTCGCTACAGTCGGCTTCCGGCGAGTAGAGGAGCGAGGCGACGTCGAAGGCAGCGGGGCCCAGGGTGGACTGCTCGAAGTCCAACGCGATCTCCCGGTCGTCGCCCACCTGCACGTTGCCGGGGGTGCATTCGAAGTGGATGAAGGTTTTGGGCGCCTCCAGCACGGTCGCGGTGATGGGGCGCAATGCCATTTCCAGCCGGTCGCGCTCGGTGGCGGTGAGCTGGCGGCGGCGCAGGGTGAGGATGCGATTAAGGGCGATGGCGGCCGAGTTGAGGAAGTAGTCGGGGGTGAGCACTTCCTTGACGATTTTCTTCACCTCGCGCTCCAACCGGGGCAGTACGGGCAGCGCATGGGTGTAGAGGCCGGTAAGCATCCGCAGCCCGCGGCGCAGCAGCGCCAGGCGCCCGGCGCGGTCGCCGGCGGGCAGCGCGGCCAGCGTTGCCGCCAGATCCTGCATACCCACGTCTTCTAAAAAGAGCACGGCGCGGTGCGAGCCCAGGTAGCCGCCCAGCGGCCGCGGCACCGGCGCCCTCGCCTCGTGGAGGATGTGCAGCACGCCGCGCTCGCGCCGGTAGCAGGCGGAGAAGAAGGTGACCTGCTCGTCCTCGTAGCATTTCGCCATCCACAGCTCGGGCAGCGGCGGGTGCGGCTCGGTCTGCACGCGGTAGAGGGTGTTGCGCGACGGTTTCGTCAGCTTTGCCAGGCTCTTCACCGCAAGCGGGCCAGGCACGTCCAGCGCCTGGCAAATCTCCGCCGGGGTCATGCGCAGCGCGTCGGCCAGCTCGGTGGCGGGGGTGCGCGGTGTGGCAGCGTCCGGCTCAGCCAGCGTCTCCACCCAGCGCAGCGCCTCCATCAGCTCGTCGCGGCGCACGGCGAGGATGGTATCCATGCGGCGGTAAAGGTCGGGGCCGTTCTGCGCGTCGTTCAGCTCGCCGAGTTGCTCGGCCTTGTAACGCTCGTATTCCAGCAGCTCACGCAGTTGCTGGGTGTATTGCATCGCCGCTTCCAACTCGCGCGCCAGCAGTGCCTGAGCGTCGCGAGTGAGCGGGTGCTCGTCGCGCACCGTCGCCTCCACGCGGTTCAGGTGCGCCTTCGCCTGATGGTACAGCTTGCCGGCCATGTTGCCGATTTGCACCTTCGCGTGCTGAATCTCCGCCATCAGCCCGGGGATGCGCGCCAGCCGGCCCGGGTTGAGCTGTTCCAGCAGCTTGATGGCCTTCATGTAGTCGTTGGCTTTATGGTAGATCTCACCGAGCTGCACCACCACGTTTTCGCGGATGAGCAGGTTGCGCACCGGCACGCGCTCCCACTCTTCCATGGCGCCCGCGTAGCGCTTGTGGGCGTGGTAGATCTTCCCCAGCGTCACGTGCGCCTCGATCTCGGAGACGTTGCGCCAGAGGATGCCTTCCGCGGCGATATCGTTCACCATTGTCTCGGTGATATCCGTGTAGTATTCCACCACGTACCAGCGCGCGCCGAGTATGTTCGCCGGCAGGCCTTTATACAGCACCAGCGCGCGGTCGTGGGTGCCGTCCACCGCCTCCAGCCCGAGGAAGTAGTTTGCCTGCACCAGCTTTTGCAGCGCGGCGATGACCAGGAAGACCACCTGCAGCGCCAGGCCGACCACCCATAGCCACGCGCCGAGTGGGGAGCCGTTCGTGACGTAGGCGAGGATGGCGACGCCGGTGATGAGCACGGTGGTGCCGGCGTAGAGGGCGAGGATGATCCACGGATTCCACCCCAGCCACTGGAAGTGATGGTGCAGTGGGGTGCAGAGGAAGGGGCGGAACACTTCGGTGGTCTGGTGGCGCAGCAGCTTGATGGGCCCGCGGAAGACCTTGATGACTGCCATCTGCAGCATCACCGAGAGGGTGGTGATGATGAACGGCGCGCCAAGCAGCAGCAGCAGCCATTCGGTGCCGGAGAGCAGCGCGAGCATGCCCAGCGACGCGCCCAGCCCCAGCGCGCCGGTATCGCCCATGATGATCTTCGCCGGCGGCAGGTTGAAGATGAGGAAGCCGGCGATGGCGCACAGCCCGAGCAACGGCAGCAGTGGCGGAGTGGTGGGGTGCAGCAGCAGGCCGCCCAGCACCAGGTAGCCGGCGAAGGGGATGAGCAGGCTGCTGCCCGCCAGGCCGTCCAGCCCGTCGATGAGATTCACCGCGTTGGCCGCCGCCACGATAACCAGCGCGCCGAAGGCAATGAAAAACGGATACAGCGGCAGCCACCCGGCGAAGGGCAGGAAGACGGCGGTGGGATGGTGGCCGGGGATGACGCGCAGGTTGAAGTAGATGAGTAGCGCGGTGAAGAGCAGCGCGCACACGCCCTGCAGCAGCAGCTTGACTCGCTCGCTGAGGCCCCGCGCGGCGGTCACCTTGCGCCAGTCGTCGATGAAGCCGATGGCGGCGAAGGCGATGCCGCAGAGCAGCCACGCCCACGCCATGCCGATGACGCGCGCTTGCTGCGCGGCGTCCAATTGCGGCAGCAGCGCCTGGCGCACCGGCGGCAGGCTGGCGACCGCCACCCCCGCCAGCAGCGCGGCAAAGATGGCCACGCCCCCGCCCAGCGGCTTTTTGTGCCGCGGGTAGTGGCGGTACACCAGCTCTTTGCCCACTTTGCGCTCGCGCGAGCGGAACGTCGAGAACGCCCGCCGGATGGCGCGCGTGGCAAACAGGCTGACAAGCAGTGTGCCGAGCGCAAACAGCAGATATATCACGTTCGCGGGCATCACCCGTATCATACCGCGCCGGGAGTGGGGCGTCCAGCGGATGCGGGTGCCCGGGGGAGCAGTAAGTAGTAATACTACTCCGTGACGTGTCGAGGCCTCTGGTTCCGCGGATTGAAATCCGGGACTGGAGAAACGAAGTCCACCTTCGTGGACTGACGATCTCTGTTCATTAGATACGCTCAAGCTTCTGGACCTAACGGAGTAGTATTAGTCAGTAGTCAGAAATTGTAGTGGGGCGACACGTTGTACCATGGTTTGGTAGCCTGTGCTGGGACTGAAGTCCCGGCTGCGGGGCGCCTGCGCGCCGGGTGTCCGCCTGCGCGGACAATTGAGATAAGGAAATATGACGGTTGGTTCTCGTATCAAAGACCATGGTCATGACCCACTACAACTACTGATTACCCCTCCCTTAGCGGCGCGCGGCAGGGATTCGCACAGCGCAGCACGAATCACCAAATCCAATGATTATCGATATCCACACCCATACTTTTCCCGATCCGCTGGCGGAGCGGGCGTTGGCACAGTTGACGGGGCGGGCGCAGGTGTCGGCGTATACCGATGGCACGAATGCCGGGCTGTGCGCGGCGATGGCGCGGGCGGGCATCGACCGCGCGGCAGTGATGCCGGTGGCGACGAAGCCGTCGCAGGTGCGCGTCATCAATGCCTGGGCGGCGGAGGTGAACGCGCAATTTTCGCAGCTCACCTGTTTCGGCGTGCTGCATCCGGACGCGGAGGGCTGGGAGGCAGAGGTTGCGCAACTCGTCGCCGACGGCATCCGCGGGGTGAAGCTGCACCCGGATTACCAGGGCTTTTTCGTGGACGAGCCGCGGTTGCTGCCCCTGTACCGCGCCATGGCTGACGCCGGCCTGCTGCTGCTGCTGCACGCGGGCGTCGACATCGGCCTGCCCCCGCCGCCGCATTGCCCACCCGACGGACTGGCGCGGGTGTTGGACGCCGTGCCCGGCCTCACCGTCATTGCCGCGCACATGGGCGGCTACGCGCAATGGGACGCGGTGGAGCAGTATTTGGTCGGCCGCGACGTGTATCTGGAAACGTCCTACTCCCTGACCACCGGCGGGCGCGCCGCCGATGCCCCGGTCTTCCCGCGCCTCACCCCCGCGCAGGCGCTGCGCATCATCCGCGCCCACGGCGCCGACCGCATCCTCTTCGGCTCCGACTCGCCATGGACCGACCAGGCACAGGCGCTGGCCGACCTGCGGGCGCTGCCACTGACAGCGGATGAACTGGCGGCAATATTAGGCGGCAATGCGGCGCGGGTATTGGGAATCATCGGACCATAGCGACGCCCGCCGTGGCATTCGTGGACGGAAGCCACCACCCGTGATGGAGATGAAGGAACCGCGATGGAAGAGAAACCGAATACGCAAGCCATGACAGCGCCGCTGGTGCCGCCGACGCCCGCCAACCCCACCACGCCGGTGGTGGTGCAGGAGCCGGGGCGGTTGCGGGTGGTCGTTGCTTTACAAAGGATGCTCGCGGCATACTTTGGATGTGTGTGCTTTGGATTGCTAATTGATATTGGATGGATGCTGATCGATTCCCATTATCGCATTTGGCGTGATCATGGCTACGTCATGACCCTCGAAATCCTCGCTTTGCTCTATCACGCAATGGCATTGATGATCTATGTCCGCCTTGCACACGGCTTGATGCTTCGACAAAAGTGGACGTTACGGCGAATTACACTGCTGACGGGTGTAAATGGTCTACTTCAAGTTACGTTTCCTGTGATTGTCTGGTTACTCGGGTATGTTTTTATCCCCATGCCATACACCGGCTCGTTTACATATGCATTTTCAATCCATGCTGATGAGGTTGCTTGGTATGGTATCATCCCCTTCGTCGTCTACATCATCTTGAGCGCCATCTCTATCGCCCAATTGAAGCGGCTGGGGGTGCGGGTGCTGTTTGAGGAGCCGGTGTAAGGTCAAACGAAGTACGAAAGACCATCGCGACTACCAGGTAGCCGGCTTGTGGATCTGCTGGCCACTCGGCGTAATAAGCGGGTTAGAAAACTGGCATTGTGCCACATGCGTCTGGCGAATCACCTTCAGATAATGCGAAACCTGCTGTAATTCAACACTCTGATTGTTGCGTGATGGATTCAATACGACAATTCGTTTACCGAGTTCCTCGCGAGCAATACGGATGGCACATACCAAATCCGAATCGTTGGAGATGACCGCAGCTACGTCATACCGATTTTGCACGGCGTCCCAGAGGAGATGCGTCGCGAGATTGACATCCGAACCTTTTTCCTCAGTCTTCAGCACCTCGACGGTGTTGGGGCCACCTGCCAGCGGATACGCCAACGGCATGCGGACCGGTGTGGGAGGACGAAAGAATCCATATATGATGTCAACGAGCGGCGATGACTGGATGGCACGGAGGTAAGTTTGCTGGCGGATAGGCTGGTCAGGATCGCGCTGTCGCGCAGCCACGAGTGCAGTGAAGTATTTTATGCACAGGATATCGTTTTTCGGCAGCAGCAGATGCGACAGCGCTTCGAGATCGAGCCACTTGTAGGGCGTGTCCTTTAGCGCTCGATAATACAAATTGAAGCCATCGATATAGATGGAAGTTCGATACATAGAAAAAACGCGAGACCGCCCGAAAGCGGTCTCGCACCCAACCACCGAAGCGATTGGGGGGGTAACAGTTTTCACTGCAACAAAATCATACCCAAAAACATGACGGATGTCAATATCAAACATAGTGGATTTACCTCATGGCATCGCAGTCAGACACGCAGGAAGCCTCCCCCCCACCCCGAATCTTAGCTCCATGACCACTTTGCACATCGACAACGTCCTGCTCGTCCTCCCCGGCGAGGTGATCCGGCCTGGTAGCCTGCTGGTGGAGGGGGGGGTGATTACGGCTGTGTGGGTGAGCGAGCCGGGCTCCCGCCCTGTTCCAGACAGTGACCATCTTTCAGACATCGTGCGCATCAACGGCCGCGGGCGGCTGTTGTCGCCGGGACTCATCGACATGCACGTGCATGGCATCGGGTTGGCGATGTTCGATGCCGGGGTGGAGGCGCTGCGGACGGCGGGGGCGATGTTGCCGGCGTTCGGGACGACGTGCGTGCTGCCGACGCTGGTGCCGCGCGAAATGGGGCCAAAGCTCCTCGCCCACCTGGAGGAGACCGCCGACGCCTTGCCGACGGTGCCGGGCGCGCGCATGCCGGGGCTGCACCTGGAGGGGCCGTTTATGGCGCTGGCGGGGGCGGGGTGCGCCACGCTGCCGGGCGACGTGGGCCTGCTGGAAGAGTTGCTGTCGGCCTGCCGCGGGCGCATGGCAGTGATGTCCATCAGCCCGGACACGCCGGGCATCTTGCCGGTGGTGGAGCGGCTGCGCGAGCGGGGCGTGGTGCCCTTCATCACCCACACCCGCGCCGACGCCGAACAGACGGCGGCGGCCATCGACGCCGGGGCGGTGCACGCCACCCATTTCTACGACGTCTTTCACCTGCCGGCGGAGACGGAGCCGGGCGCGCGGCCGGTGGGCGCGGTGGAGGCTATCCTCGCCGACCCCCGCGCCAGCGTCGACTTCATCGCCGACGGCGTGCATGTGCACCCGATGGCCATCCGCGCCGCCCTCGCCGCTAAGGGTTTTCAGCATGTCATGCTCATCACCGACGCGAACATCGGCGCCGGCCTGCCCGCCGGCACGTACGACACGCCATGGGGCTACCCCGTGCGTGTGGCGCCGGGCCAGGGCGCGCGCATCGGTGGCGACCACCCCATGGCCGGCGCGCTGGCCGGCAGCGCCCTCACCATGGATGCCGGCCTGCGCAACCTGCTACAGTGGCTCGACCTGCCCCCCGCGCAGGTGTGGGCTATGGCCACCGCCAACCCAGCCCGCCTCCTCGGCCTCACCCGCCAGGGCACGCTAAAGGCCGGCGCCCTCGCCGACCTGGTGCTGTGGGATGACGACCTGACGCCGGCAATGACGTGGGTGAACGGCGAAGTGGTTTACGAAAAACCTTAGCGAACATCCGAAATGGCGTGCATGGCTAGGGGGTTTCTTGCCCCGAAGAGGCCGAAGCTGTGAGTATCCCACCAAGGTAAATATACGGAGTATCATTGCATCTCCGGTCCTCCCTTCTCCCAGGATTGGGAGAAGGGTTGGGGATGAGGGCGCGCGCGGGAGCGCGCAACGACATTCCGCATTACTACCGTGGCGAGCATCTGATCGCAGTGAATCTGTTCTCGTTGCGCGCTCCCGCGCGCGCCCTCACCCCTGCCCCTCTCCCAATTCTGGGAGAGGGGAAATGACATAATCATTGCGGTGATGCACTATCGGCTGCCGGGCCTTCGGCCCTTTTTGTTACCACCCCGGTACCGTGCCCGCTTCCATCACCGTCCCCACCACGCCCAGCACGCGCGCGGTTGAGCGTTCGGCGGCGGCGCGCACGGTGGAGACGGCGTCGGCGCGCAGGCCTTGCAGCAGCGGCACCGCCGCCGCCCCCTGGCCCCACAGGCCGCGGGCCAGCGCCGCGCGCACGCGAGGGTCGGGGTGGGCGCGCAGCGTGCCGAGCAGCGACAGGGCGTCCGGGTTGCCGATAGCCCCCAGCGCCTCGATGATCGCCAACCGCGCCGGGAAGGTTGTCTTCGGCAGCAGTGCCTGCAGCGGCGCTGAGGCCCGCGGGTCGCGAATTTCGGCCAGATACGGCACGGCGAGTAAATAGAGCGCCGGGTCCTCATCCTGCGCCAGCACGGCGATCAGGTGCTCCGCGCCGCGATGGTCGCCGCGCCGCGCCAGCGCCCGGGCGGCGAAGGCGGCGGTGAAAGGATCAACATCGGCCAACACGGGCGCCAGCGTCTCCGCGATGCGTGGATCGACCATCGTCGTCCCGTCGCCCAGCGCCAGCAGCGCGTCCGCTCGCACAGCATTCGCCGGATCGGCGGCGATCTCCAGCACCGTCGGCAATCCTCGGGCGTCGCCCAGCCGCACCAGCGCGATGGCCGCCTCGGTCGCCAGCGCGTCGTCGGCGTCAAGACAGGCCGCCAGCGGGTCGCGTGCCGCCGCCGCGCCGGTGCGGCCCAGTGCGTGGGCGGCGGCGGTGCGAATGCCCGCGTCCTCATGCCATAGCAACGGCAACAGATCCTCCACGGCGGCGGGGTCGTGAATGGCGCGCAGCAGATTGGTGGCCTTGGCCTGCGCCTCTTCATCGCCGCTGGCCAAGATGATCAGCGCCGCGTCCACCGCGCGCGGACCGGGCAGCGAATGTGCCGTCTGCGCGGCGATACTCCGCACCATGTCATCCTGGTGGCGCAGCAGCGTTAGCAGCATCTCCGCCCCCACCGGATCGTCCAACTGCGCCAGCGACCGCGCGGCGCGCACGGCGGTGCGGGGGTCATTTGGGTTCAGCTTCTGCTGCAGCGGGATGATGGCACGGCGGTCGCCAAGCTGCCCCAGCGCCCACGCGGCCGCGCTGCGCGCCCACTCCACCGGGTCGCTCAGCCGGTTCAGCAGCACCGGCACCGCCCGCGTGTCGCCGATCATCCCCAGCGCCAGCGCGCAATATTCGCGCACCCCGGGATCCGGGTCGTGCTGGATGCGGTTGAGCAGCGTTGGCACGGCGCGGGCGTCGCCCATGGCGCCGAACACGGCAGCCATCATTTTGCGCACCTCGGGATTCTTATGCTGGAATGCTGCGAAATACGGCTCCAGTGCCGGCGGATCAGGCGTATGCTTCAATGCACCCATTGTGCCCCAGCCGCGCGTGTATAATTCCAGTTGAATCGCCACCAACCGGGGATCGGCGAAGAGGCGAAGCGCGTCTTTTGCTTCACGGCGGCGATAATCGTCCGTCGCGCGCAAAGCAGCCGCGATACGGTCCACGGCTCGCGTGCTGCCCATATCCGCCAGATACTCATACACATCCATGCGGGTGGGTGAGGTGTGCGCCAGCAGGTAGTCTTCCAGCCGGCGGTCGCGGCACCAGGCACCGGGATTCGGCGGGTGTGGATTGAAGGCGATCGGCTCGTGCGGAGTTGCTGCGGACGTTTGGGTGAGCCATGCGCTGGACCGGCGCGAGCTGCACAGCGCCGCGGCGGCATCGTAGCCGACATCGGCGTCGGGCAGCAGGGCCAGCAGCGGCTCCACCGCGCGCGGGTGCTGCCAGCGGCCGAGGGCGCTGATGGCGGCCTGTCGGTCGGGCTGCTCGATCTCGGGCGCGAGTTGCGCCAGCAGCGCCACCAGCGCTGGAGTGCCGATGCGGTGGAAGGCGCTGTCGAGCGTGTCGCGGATGTCGCGCTCCTTGCCGATATCAATGTCCCGGCCCAGCAGCGGCAGCAGCAGCGGCACGGCGCGGGCGTCGCGCAGTTGCCCCGCCACCTCCATGGCTACTGCCAGCAACGGCCCATTGTCGTAGTCGTCTTGCATATCTTCCAGCATCCGCAGCACCGGCTCCAGCAACCGCAGGTCGCGGGTGGGGGCCAGCGCCTGCAGGCAGGCGGCGCGCACTGTGGCGTCCTTGCTGGCCTGCAGGGTGGCGAGGAGGATATCGCGCGTTTTCGCGTCGGGGTAGCGGCCCAGCGCCGCCGCCGCCGCCGCGCGCACCTCGGGCGATTCGTCCTGCAGCAGGGCGATGAAGGAGGAGCGGGCCTCCGGCACTTGCAAGGGAGCCAGTGCCTGCACGGCGGCCAGCCGCGTGGCGGCGTCGGGGTCGTGCAGGCCGGCAAGGGCCGCGCGGGGGTCGTTCAGCGCGCGCAAGGCGAGGCTGACGGCGCGGCGCACCTCGGGGTCGGGGTCGTCCAGCAGCGCCAGCAGGTCGGGCGCTGCCGCGCCGTCGCCGATGCGTCCCAGCGCTTCGATGGCCGTCGCCTGGATGCCGGAATCGGCGTTGCGCGCGGCCTTCACCAGCGCCGGCACGGCGGCGCGGTCTTTCAGCACGCCCAGCGCCTGGGCCGCCGCGCCGCGCGTTAGCGCGAAGGGGTCGGCCAGCAGCGCGATCAGCGCGGGGGTGGCCCGCGCGTCGCCGATCTGCCCCAGCGCCGCCGCCGCCTGCGCCCGCAGCGTGGGGCTGTGTTCGCGGGTGACGGCGATGAGCGCCGGCACCGCCTCGCGCGCCCGCTGCCGACCCAACTGCTGCATGGCGGTCACCCGCGCCGCCGCGTCGGCCGCTTTCAACTGCTCCAGCAACTGCGCCGTCGTCTGCGCCGGCGCCGCCAGCGCCAGCGCCAGCCCGCACAGCACCACCAGTACGCGCCACCCCGCACCCGGTGCCCGCATGGTTCTACCTCCCTGTCCGCGCCGTGGGTCGTTTCCATTCCTGTTCGGCAACGCCGGCGCTTTTCCTGCCGGGTCCGTCTCCGGCGCGGAAACGGAACCGAGAGAAAAAATTTCGCGGCAAGAGGAGTTCGGCGCTTGCTCGTGGAACGTTGGGAAATGTTGCGTGCGGTCGATGTCCAGTCGCCGGCCCTTTCACTGCCTTCCTCGCTGCCGGGCCTCGATCCATCGCTGCAGGACGCACGTCAGGGCGTGGAGGCCCGGGTTCCTCGCGCAGCCACCCCCTTGACGTTCGCACTTATCGTGTTTATCTCAGCGGCGGGAGCGAATGGTTCCTCCCCCAGGAGAGATGTGGCAGGACGTCACTGTCAGTAAAGGAGTTATAGTATGCCACCACTGGATCCGAACGTCATTTTCGCGGCGGTGATCTTCGTGATCGTCGTCATCGTGATCCTCTCGCTGGTCGCCCATTGGTGGGTGAAGGTGGGCCCGAACCAGGTGCTCATCGTCTCCGGGCGCCGGCGCATCGTGCGCGGGCCAGACGGTCGGCCGACCTCCGTCGGCTTCCGCCTGGTGCGCGGCGGCGGCACCTTCGTGCTGCCGGTCATCGAAAAGGCCGAGGTGATGAGCCTCGAGCTGATGACGCTGGAAGTGCGCACCCCGGAAGTGTATACGGTGATGGGCGTGCCCGTGCAGGTGGACGGCATCGCGCAGATCAAGGTGCGCAACGATGACGTCTCCATCGGCACCGCCGCCGAGCAGTTCCTCAGCATGGGCTCGGCGCAGATCCGCCAGATCGCGCTGCAGACGGTGGAAGGCCACTTGCGCGCCATCCTGGGCATGATGACGGTGGAAGAGATATACCGCGAACGCGACAAGTTCGCCCAGCGCGTGCAGGACGTCGCCGCCACCGACCTGGCCAACATGGGCCTGCAGATCGTCAGCTTCACCATCCGCGACATCCGCGACACTCAGGGCTACCTGGACGCCCTCGGCAAGCCGCGCATCGCCCAGGTGAAGCGCGACGCCACCATCGGCGAAGCGGAAGCCAACCGCGACGCCATCATCCGTTCCGCCCAGGCGAACCAGGAAGGGCAGACGGCGAAATACGCCGCCGACACGCAGATCGCCGAAGCGGACCGCGACTACAAAATGAAACTGGCCGAATACACCGCGTCGGTGAACCAGAAGAAGGCGGAAGCCGACCTGGCCTACGACCTGCAGCGCTACCAGACGCAGCAGCTCGTCACCGCCGAGCAGGTGAAGGTGCAGGTGGTGGAAAAGGACAACCTCATCCAGGTGCAGGAGAAGGAAATCCAGCGCCGGGAAAAGGAACTCACCGCCACCATCGAGCGTCCGGCCGACGCCGAACGCTACCGCATTCAGCAACTCGCCGACGCCGAACAGTATCGCCTGCGCGCCACCGCACAGGGGCAGGCTGATGCCATCCGCGCCACCGGTACCGCGGAAGCGGACGCCAACAAGGCTCGCGGTCTCGCCGAAGCCGAAGTCATCCGCCAGCAGGGTCTCGCCACCGCGGAAGCGATGGCGAAAAAGGCCGCGGCCTGGCGCGAATACAACGAGGCGGCCATTGCGCAGATGTTCATCGACCGCCTGCCGGAAATCGCCACCGCCATCGCCGCCCCGCTGGCCAAGACCGAGAAGATCGTGGTAGTGAGCACCGGCGACAGCCCGAATGCCGGCGCCAGCAAAGTCACCGGCGACATCACCACCATCATCGCGCAACTGCCGCCGATGGTGGAAGCCCTCACCGGCCTGAAGCTGGAAGACCTGGTGAAAAAGATTCCGGGCATGGTCGGCGGCACGCCCCCGACCCCGGAAGCGTAACCTCTCACCCCCTGCCCCCCTCTCCCCGAGGAGAGGGGGGTTTTTCTATTTCAGGTGCGTCCCATGCCCAACATCCTCATTGTCAAATCTGACCAGCACAACGCCCGCTGCCTGGGCGTGAACGGCCACCCGCAGGTGCGCACGCCGCACCTGGACGCGCTGGCCGGCGACGGGGTGCATTTCACCCGGGCGTTCGTGCAGAACCCCATCTGCAGCCCCAGCCGCATGTGCTATCTCACCGGGCAATACGTGCACAACCACGGCATCTACGGTTTGAGCGGCAACGAGGCGCTGCCGGATGGCCTGCCGTCGATGATGAGCGCGTTTCATGGGGCGGGGTACCGCACCGGCATCATCGGGCACATTCACGTGCAGGACAGGTGGCTGGCGCCGCATTGCGACGACTACCGCAACCTGCACGAGGAGACCGTTGCCGGTCATGGGCTGAGTGCCGGCGATGCCTACAGCCGCTATCTGGAGGCAAAAGGCCTGCTGCACCTGCGCGACGATGAAGCCTGGGACGGGCATGTGCAATCGTTGGACGGCCGCCCGTCGCGCCTCACCTTTGACGACAGCTACGAGGGTTACTGCCTGCATAGCTTCCGCGAGTTCCTCGCCGAGAAACCCGCCGGGCAGCCATTCGTTTACCAGATCGATTGCCTGCACCCGCACGAAAACTACATCCCCGTGCCGGAATTCTGGGAGCTGTATGACGGCGTGGAGCTGGAGCTGCCGCTCAGCGCTGACGAGGACCTATCGAGCAAGCCGCTCCCGCAGCAGTGGATGATCGAGTGGATGCGCCGATATGGGGCGCATTTCGGCGAGGCGGGGTACGACAACGTGCGCCGGCGCAAGCTGCAGGGGTACTACGGCTGCGTCTCGCAGGTGGACCATATGGTGGGCGAGTTGCGGCGCACGCTGCGCGAGGGGGGGCCTGGATGACGACACCATCGTCGTCTACTGCACCGACCACGGCGATTTCGCCCTCGAACACGGTTTCCTGGAGAAAGCGCCGGGCATCAGCTACGGGGCTATCCTGCGCACGCCTTTCATCTGGGTTTGGCCCGACGGCGATTTTTCGCACGGCACGGTGGATGAGCTGGTGGAGAGCATCGACCTTTTCCCCACGCTGTGCGCGCTGGCCGGCGTGTCCTGCCCCGACACGGTGGACGGCCTGAATATTGCCGCCATGCTGCGCGGCGACACGACGCCCGTGCGCGACGCCATATTCGCAGAATTCCCCTGGAGCCGCACCGTGCGCACGAAGGCGTGGAGCCTCACCCACCGCCCCATCGGCATGTATCGTGAAGGCATCGACGACAGCGAACTCTACGACGTGGTCAACGACCCATGGGAGATGACCAACCTCGGCACTGCTCCAGAGTATGCCGCTGTTCGCGAAGCGCTCCGCCGCACCCTCCTCGACTGGCTGCTGCGCACCACGCGCTACGGCAACACCTGGCCGCACCTGCCCCACGGGGCGGACGGGAAGAGCAACCCGGCGGAGATCGAGGCGCATCTCGCGCGGGGCGGGGCGTGGACGGGGGCGTATCTGTAACCAATTCATCTGCGGAGTCATGCAACTCAACTATTCCGACTTACGTATGACTGTGTAGTTCTCTATACGCGCTGCTTGCGCGATTACCGGCAGCCTTCTGGTGCGAAAGGGGCCATCGTGAGAGACTACATCGTTCTATTTTCTGTTATCTGTGCCGTGTTTCTGGTGAATTCGGCATCAGCCCAGGAGCGGTCACCCCAGCAACCCACCGTTGATCAACTCTTCACGCAATGGGATAAAAACGCCGATGGGAAGCTGACGCCGGATGAAGTGCCGAACGAGAAACTGTTCAAGCTGCTCGATAAGAATGCCGACGGCATCGTGACCAAAGACGAGGCGGCTGCCGTTGCCGGCAAAGGCGCCGGGCAACAGGATTGGCATGTCGGCGTGTCGGACGGCGCGCCGTTGCCGCCTGCTGCGAATTTCCAACCGCGTCATCATGGGGATGAAGTGAAGGCCGCTGGGTTGAAACCCGACGTGCTGGCGAAGATCGATATCGAATTGCAGCGGCATGTGGCGGCGAAGAACATCGCCGGCTGTCTGGCGCTCATTACTCGGAATGGCCAGCGCGGATACTTTGAAGCGTTCGGCCAGCAGGATGTCGCGGCGAACACCCCGATGTCCATGGAGGCCATCTTCCGCTTAATGAGCATGACGAAACCGCTCATCGCCGCGACGGCATTGGTCCTCTATGACGAAGGCAAGTTCACCCTGGATGAGCCGATTGCCAAGTATTGTCCGGAATGGGCGGCGCCGCAGGTGTTGGAAAACGGCAAGCTCGTGCCGGCGAAATTCCCCATCACGCCGCGCATGTTGATGAGCCACAGCAGCGGTCTCTACTTCGGCAATCTGGAAGGCGGCGGAAACAATAACGCCGTGGCGGCGATGGCCTACCAGGCGATGCGCGGCGGGCGCGCGACGCTGAAAGACTTCTCGGAGGCGCTCGCAAAACAGCCGCTCAAGTTCCAGCCCGGCACCGGCTGGCAATACGGCACCTCCATCGACGTGCTGGGTCGCTACATCGAAGCGGTCACGGGCAAGCCGTTGGATGTGGTGATCCGCGAAAAGTTGACCGGACCGCTGAAGATGGCCGACACCGAGTTCTGGGTGCAGCCGGAAAAAGTGACCCGCCTGTGCCAGATCTACAAGCAACCGCGCCCCGGCGTGCTGGAACCCGGCAATGATCTCGGCAAGGTCACCGAAAAACCCAGCCTGATGATGGGGGGCAACGGCATGTTCAGCACCGCGGCGGATTACGAACGCTTCTGCCGGATGCTGCTCAACCGCGGCGAACTCGACGGCGTGCGCGTCCTGAAACCGGAAACCGTCGATCTCATGTTTCAGAATCACCTGAAAGTGCCCAATCAACAATACGGGCTGGGCGGCGCGGTGGATGGCAAAGGCGGCTACTCCTGGGGCGGCGCTGATGGCACGCAGTTCTGGGTGGACCGCAACAGCAACTTCTTCGCCATCTTCATGACCCAGACACAAGGCTATAAGGCTCCAACTTACCCCGCGTTTCGCGCGCTGGCGAATGAGGCGGCAGGCATCGGAGCTGCGTCTTCCGGCGGAAAAGGCGTCAGCGAGCAGTTCAAGCAACGTGATAAGAACGGCGACGGCAAACTCGACCGTAACGAATTGCCCGGCGCCCTCTTCGACCGACTCGACGCCAACAAAGATGGCTTAGTCACCGAAGGGGAATTGACGGCGCTCTGGCAGCAGGGTGGGAAGCAGCCATGAAGACGATGAGCCTGACCGGTCTTCTGGGGTGTCTGCTGGCAGTGGCACTGGTCTGCTGTGCGCCGCACGCGAATGGACAACAACCGCCTGTGAATGCCGCGCTCCCGCGCAACGAGGTAGCCGACATGCCGCTAGCGCGTCTCATCTTCACCCAGGACTATATTCCCGGCACCAAAGATGTCAACGGGCAGTTTATGGGCGGCACAGAGGCGATGTGGCTGGCCGGGCATAACGGCAAACTATACGCCGGTATCGGCTATGCCCAAGATCAGTCCGGTGATGACCCCAAACCCGGCGCACAAATTCTGCTAAAAGATTCGCCGGACGCGCCCTGGCAGATCGATTACGGTTTTGGGCCGATGTGCATGCGTGTCGAGGGGTTGGTCTCGTGTCTGTTCACCACGGATTTCCAGGGCACAAAGTTGGCCAAGCCCGTGCGACTGTTGGTGGCCAGTCCATCCGAATTGCCGCACGCGCGGGGGATGAGCGCGGTATTCATCCGCCATGACGCCACCGGGCAGTGGCAGCGCAGCGATGTCGCCGCCGGGAATCTGGGCGTGCGCGCCTTTGGCTTGCATGTGGACAAGGTCACCGGCGTCCACGAGCTCTTTGCCGGCATGAATCGCGGCGGCATCTATCGGGGCAGTTACGATCCCACCGCGCCGGGCGGCATTCGCTGGGAGGCGCAGGCGGAACGCACGGCGGCCACCGGATACACGAGCGATGGGAAAGTCTACGACTTCAGCCGTATCCTCTGTTTCGCCGAGTGCAACGGCGACCTCTACATGGCATCGCGCATCACCCTCGACGCGGCGGGGCAGCCGGTCGATGGCGGGTTGTATCGCCGTCTCGATGGCCCCAAGCCCTCCTGGCAACTCGTATACCGCTGGCCGGTGGAGAAAGACGTGCTGCAATCGCGCTACCTGCGCGGCCTGACGGCAGTGCCTGACCCGCGCGGCGGGAAGCATCAGGTGCTGCTGGCGAATTATGAATATCCGGGCATCCTTGTGCGCTTCGATTCCACGCGCGTGGACGCCAACGGCTGCATCGCCACCGAACAGGAACTCGACATCAAGGCGTTCTTTAACACGGCGTGGAACACGCCCACCGCGCGCCGGCACGGCGCCATCGCCGCGTATAATCGCTTCCTGCCGGTCACCGATCCGAAGACGGGCGATCCGCTCTGGCTGTGCGGCGCTTGGGTGGAGCGTCCCGGCTCCCCCAATCCTCCGAACAACGGCTCATGCTACCTCATCCGCCATCGCGATGGGCGATATGACTGGGGCTATATCGCCGATGCCGCGCATCCGCTGCCCGCGGGCCAAAAACTCACCGGCTGCCGCGATATCGAGCCGTCGCCCTTTGCCGGTGAAGCGGGTCAGGTCTACTACTTCTGCGGCTATGACGGCGGGGCGGGTCCCAGCCACAACACGGCGTGGATTTATCGTGCAAGCAGATAAGGAGCAGAATTATTTATCTTCTCTGCTCCCAAAAATGTAATCCTTCCGCTCTTATTGCCTTTGCCCGGAATCCCCTATGCATTATGACATGGCTTCTTCTTGTTTGATAACCATCTGATAAGATCGGTGTCTAATCCAGCATCATCTACCCGCGAGGTGCCTATGTCCCGTCTGTTATTGTTCGTTGTTGCGCTGCTTGCTGTCGCCGCCATCGCGCAGACCAAATACCCGGTCGTCGAGGTGAAGGACTGCAACGGGCGGCCGACCGTGTATATCGACGGCGTGCCGAACGCGCTGCCGGGGTACAGCCCGATGGCGTGGGACAAGCCGTATACCGACCGGCAGTTGCCGCGCTTCGCCCCGCATAAGATGGGCGTCTACTACATCTGCCCGCCGGTGGCGGACGGCGATTTCTTCGGCACGCAGTTCTGGGTGGGCGACCAGGTGAGCAGCACGCCGCTGATCAAGCTGAACCCGCGCGGTTACCAGGGCATCGACGACGCGGTGGAGCTGGCGCTGAAACTCGACCCCGGCGCGTATATCGTCATCCGCTACGGGCTATACGAGCCGAACAGTTGGAAAAAGCTGCACCCCGAGCAGTATTTCGTCACCGAGGATGGTGCTCCGGGCAGCGCGCCGTCGATGGCCGCCGACAACTACTGGGCCAACGCGGCGAAGCTGTGTACCGCCATCATCCAGTACTGCGAGAGCCGCCCGTGGGCCAACCGCGTCATCGGTTACGCGAATTTTCACCGCAACGAAGGCACCTTCGAGCCGGCCATCGGCGGGTGGCTGTTTGACCACAGCCCGCTGATGCTCGCCCGCTGGCGCGCCTACCTGACGGCGAAATACGGCACCGACGACGCGCTGCGCGCCGCCTGGGGCGACAAGACCGCGTCGCTGGCGACCGTGCCGGTGCCGAAGGACAAGCTGCGCGGGAAGACGCCGGAAGTGGCGAAGAACCTGTACTGGCAGGCGGGCACGGACAACGCCCCGCTGCGCGACTACCTAGAGCTGACCCGCGACCTGTATTACCAGCGCTTCGCGCAACTGCAGACGGCCATGTGCGCCGGCCTGGCCCCCGGCCGCACAGCCCTCCTCATTCACGACGCGCTGAAGCAGGTGATGCAGGGGTGGGATATCGACGACTTCTTTGTGATGGATGCGCCGCGAGCGCTGGCCGACCTGGAGTTGTGCGCCGGCTCGGGCAACCTGCGCGCCGCCGCGCTCTTCGACCTGACGCACATGGACGGGCTCATCACCCCGCACGACTACCAGGCGCGCGGCGCCGGCGGCGTCTTCGAGCCGGAGGGCATCGTCGACTCGGCCGTGCTGCGCGGCAAGCTCTTCATCGCCGAGATGGACCAGCGCACCTACCCCGATAAATACAACGGCTATGGCCGCGCCCGCGACCTGAAGGAATTCGAGGCGATCACCTGGCGCAACCTGGGCACCGCGCTCACCCGCGGCTTCTGGTATTACTGGATGGACCTGTCCAACGACTGGTTCATCGCGCCGGAGATGCACCCGGTTATCGAGCGGCAGGTGCAGGTGCTGAAGGAGGCGGTGAACTGGAAGCATGAGACGGTGCCGGGCATCGCCCTGATCATCGACGACCAGTGCGCGTTGGAGACGAACGGCAGCGGCAACTATCTGAACGAAGCGGTGATGTGGGAGATGAAACAGGGCCTGGCGCGCTGCGGCGTGCCCGTCCGCACCTACCTGCTGGAAGACCTGGCGCTGCCCAACTTCCCGAAGCACGCGGTGTTCTACTTCCCGAACCTCTTCAAGGTGGACGACGCGCGGCTGAAACTGCTCCAGGAGAAGGTCTTCCGCGACGGCAATGTGGTGGTGTGGGGGCCGGGGTCAGGTATCAGCGACGGCACAACGGTCAGCGCCGCCAACGCGGAAAAGCTGACCGGCTTTAAAATGGAGATGCTGCCGGTGAATTACCCGCACCGCGTGTTGCTCTCCGATTTCACCCATCCCGTCACGCAGGGACTGAGCGCGGATACCGTGCTCGGCGGGCCGCTCTCCTATGGCCCGCTGCTCTTCCCGACGGACGGCCAGCCCCTCGGCAGCGCGTGGACGAAGCTGGGCCGCTATAACACCGGCCTGGCGGTGAAGGCCTTCGGCAAAGGCGCGCGCGGCGCCTATACGGGCAAAGAGCCGCTGGGCGCCGGCGACTACGCCGCGGTGTTCTCCCACGCCATCCCCTTCCCGGCGGACTTGTGGCGGAATTTGGCCCGCTTCGGCGGCGCCCACGTGTATGACACCGGCGGGAATATCCTGCTGGCGGATACCACCATCGTCGCCCTGCACTCGCTGCAGAGCGGGCCGAAGACGATTGCCCTGCCGGGCACGTTCAACGTCTACGACGTGGTGACCGGCAAGCTTGTCGCGAAGCAGGCGAAGCAGATTCGCTTCACCCTGCTGGCGCCGGAGACGCGCGTATTCCGGTTGGACGCGGTAGGAAAGCGATAGTTCGGCCCTCACCCCCCCTGCCCCCTCGCCCAATCCTGGGGGAGGGGGGTGAAGCGAAAGACCTGCTCTTCTACTCCCGCCCTGTTCCAGATGGTGACTATTCATACACCAGGCGTTATAGCGCCACCGCATACCCTTTCACCCCATCGACGGTCACCTCCTGCGCGACCACCGGCGTATCGTTGAGCATCACCACCGGCGCCTTCGGGAGACCGAAGACGTGGAGGGCGGTGTCGGTGTCGGCGGATTGCTGGCCCGGTTGCCAGGCGGTGTCGATGTAGAGGCGGCCGGCTTTGGGCATGACGGTGACGCGGGCGAGGCCGAGTTTGCCATTGGCCTGCACGATGACGTTGCCGGGGACGGTGAGCTTCCACGGCATCGGCTCGGGCATGGGATTATAGGCGATGTAGGTGTCGGCGGCGGGCACGGCTTCCAGGTAGGCGTGGCGGTTGGGCTGTGTTTCCAGCACGGCGCCGCCCTTCTCCAGCTTGCCGGTGGCGCCTTGAATAGCCCACGACGACTCGCGCAGGATGCCGGTGGGCAAATAGGGCCACTGGCCATTCACCTTGCGGGATACGGCGGGGTAGCGGCCAGGATCGAAGGCCATCTCCAGCGTGTCCTGCCCGCTGGCGTAGTTGACCTCGGCGCATTTCTTCTCGGCGTTCCAGGCGACAGACAGCTTCACCGCGCGCATGTGCTTGCGGAAGGCCTCGAAGGTGGGGTATTCGGTGGCGTCGCCCATCTCGACAACGAAGCCGGCGGTGGCTTTCGGGTCGGCGTTGAAGTAGCGGTCCAGGTTCAGCGGTTTGGCGCCGCGGAAGAGGAAGGTGTGCACGAAGAGTGCCGGATATTCGTAGCTGATCTCCACCTGTCGGTCGCGCTCCAACGGGTTGACGGCGATGGGGATGAGACCCAGATAGCTGACGCCGTCCTTGATGGTGATGATGTCGCCGTCCTTCGCGGCGACCACGCTCTTCGTTGGGGTGTTTCCCGCGGGGATGACCACCTCGTCCGGGTTGGCGTCGGGGTCGTCGGCAGCGGGGTGTTTCGGCAACGGCATGCCGGCGGTCATGCGCGTCTGCCACGCGCCGCCTGGATCGGTTTTCGCCCCGGACACCTCGGGGATTTTCTGGTCGTTCACCCACACCTCGCGCTGGGACACGTCGCCGAAGCTGATGATGGCCATGGTGCTCTGCAGGGCATGCACGGGAATCGATTTCACCTCGAAACGGTCGCGGGCCGGCACGGCTTTCAGGGCGATGAGCTTGTTGTCGCGCTGCACGATGCCGAATTCCGCCACGCTGTTCCCCTCCGCCATGAAGCAGGCGTTGCGCTCGAAGCCGAGAATGGCGGTGGTGAGGGCGTCGACGCTTTTCACCTGCTCTGGCGCGCGGCGCCAGTGAGCGACGACGGAAGTGACGCCGTAGTCGTGGTTGGCGTTGTCGCGGGAGGCCAGCGCGTAGTGATTGGCCAGGTAGTTCACATGCCAGCCGCCGCCCCGGCAGCCGGGCGAGTAGTCCAGCGCGAAGACGCGGGCGGGCAGCGCCTTGCGGTCGACAATGGCGGCGTAGCTCTCCGCCAGGTACGGCTCGGTCCACGGCGCCAGCAGGCCGATGCGCATGGGTGGCGCTTCGTCGCCGAGGATGGACAGGTTATGCACCTTGCCCCAGGTGGCGGGGATGTCCTTGCGTCCCGGTTTCAGGTCGGCCAGGTTCATCAGCGCGCCGCTGGGCGAGAGGGTGTGCAGGATATGGTACGGTCCTTCCTGCAGCAGAATATGGTAGGCATAACTGCCGCGGCCCATGGGGTGGGTCATGCGACGCAGGCCGGGGTGATACATGGATATCAGCGGTTCCAGCAGGCGGTCGCGCCAGATGCGGCCGCGCAGGCGGTCCACCGGGTCTTCCGCCCACTTCGCCACCGCGCCCGCCGCCGCCACCGACAGCGCCTGGTAGTAGGTGTCGCCGATTTCCTGGTGGGCGCCGGTGCCGAAGCCGAAGCCGCCGCGGGCGATGTTGTTGATGCCCTCGCGCGCGTCCTTGAGGATGTTGGGCGCCCCCAGGAACTGGCCGGCGAGGTAGGCGCCCATGGTGGCATTATGGCCGAAATTCATGGTGCCGCCGCCGTGGGAGTAGCCGCGGAAGTAGCTGGGGCCGCCGCGCTGGTTGCCGCCGCCGATGTCGTTACGGTTCGGCACCTCGGGGTGCAGCCAACTGTCCCAGTAGATACGCAGGTGATCAACCACCGCCGGGGGCAGCAGGTCGCGGTAGCCGTAGGCGAGGATGGCGAAGTCGGAGGTTTGATGGCCTTGCCAGTAGCGCGGGGGCATGCGCAGCAGCTCGCGCATCGACGCAAGGTAGGCGTCGGCATCACCGGCGAAGAGGGTGTTGAAGTTATAGCCGCGGCCCAGGTAGAGGACGACGTCTTTCGGGTCGCCCCCCAGCGCCCGCAGCTCCTGGATACGCGCCCATTGCCAGTCGGGGATGCCCGCCGGACGGGCCAGGTGTGTCACCGCGCGCTGGGCGAGGTCGGCGGGGACGGCGATGGTGGGCGCGCCCTGCACGCCTTTCGTGGCCAACGTGGCGATGTCTATCGCCGGTGGCAGCACGCCGGCCTTGGCGGTGGGATCTTTCACCAGCGTCACCAGCAGTCGCGGCGTCTTCACCCATATTTTCAGATAGGCAATGCCCACCGCCCAGTCATACGCCCAGAACGAGCGGTATTTCATGTCGCGGGTTTCCTGCTTGTATATCTGGAAGCCGCACGACTCCAGCGCGCGCAGGCGGGCGCCGATCTCCGCGCCGTAGGCGGGGTTGGTCAGCGTGTTCGTCACGTCCAGCCGGGCGATGCGGGTGGTATCTTCCGGTAGCGGCTCCAGGTCGGTGGTTTTCTCCGGGTCGGTCGACACCGGCTTCGCCGGCTTCGGCGCGGGATACAGCGGCACGGGGCCAAAGGTGTCCGGTCCGCGGTCGTCGGCCGCGCGGCCGCCGCCCAGGCCCCAGTAGACGGCGCCTTTCACCGCGGCGTTGAAGGTAGGCGCCAGCTTCGGGTCGCCGGTGCTCCACGCCTTGCGCAGCGGGCGCACCAGCACATGCCACTGGCCGGGATTGGCCTTATACAGCTCGTTCGCACCCCAGTTGTGCCGTCCGCGCTCCGCGTCCTCTACCTCCTGCCTGACCCACTCCAGCACCAACTCGGCTTTCTCGACGCGGTAGCCGTCTTTCAGCTTCGCGTAGATGTACTCGGCGCTGCCCGGAAAGCGCACCAGCAGCGGGCGGATAGCGTCGAAATACAGCTCGTCAGGCAGCGAAGTGTCCCACTCCACCGGATCGAGCACGGCCGTCTGCACGTCGGTAATGTCGAGGATGAGGCGCTCCTGGGCGCCCGCGGCGAGACCGAGCAGGAACAATAGCAGAATGAGGCAGCGCATGGGGCACTCCTTTACAGATGCGGTCATTGTCCGCCTTTGTAGATGGGCACGGTGGCGTATGAAGTATAGCATAACAGGTCAGCGATTGGCGGGCAAATACGCCGGGGGTTATTCGTACCGGATACGAAACTGCCCTCTGGTCCGGCGCGGTGCGCGATCGCCACCGCGCCGCAGAACGCCTGGCCAGCATGACCGACTCGCACAAGGACAGCGGTCTCGACAACCGCGGCGGGGTGCGGGCTCGACGGTGTCTCGCCCAATGCCATTCAAATAAGGGCTCTCGACCACCCCGTATAACCTCTCCCCCAGCCCCCTCCCCTACGTGGGGAGGGGGGAGTGATGAGGAAAAAAGACGGCGTAGGAGGCTGGTTCGCCACACGCAGCAGGCTTATTTGAACGGTATTGGGAGTCTCGCCCGCCAGGCAGACAGCAGAATCTGCCTTTGCGCGGACGAGGTTCAGGTCGCCGGCACCGCCGGCACTGCCCGCCAGTAGATGGAGCTGGCGGTAATGAGGCCGACGCCGACGATGCCGTAGAGGGTGCCGATGGCGCCGCCGATGTGGTAGTAGGCGCCGATGAAGCGCGCGACGACGCCTAGCAAAATCATGCAGCCGATGAGGCGGTAGGTGGCGGCGCTGAAGAGGCGCCAGATGGGGGTGTGGGTGTCCAGCAGGTAGATGCGCGCCACGGCGTTGGCTGCCGGCTTGCGCAGCATCGCCCAGCCTTTTGCCAGGCCGAGGATGAGCGCTACCGGCAGCAGCACGATGAGCTTGCCGCGCGTATGGGCGTCCGCGTGAATCCAGAGGAAGCCGCGCACGCACAGCATGAGGCCGACGGCCACCCACAGGAGGGCGGCGTGGCGCAGGTGCTGCTGTCTGGATATGCGAAGAAGCATCTCCTGACTAATATACCAGAGAATGCCTCCCGCGGAAACCCCACCGCGAGCCTGGCGATTACGCCGCCTTCCGCAGCGGCGCCTGACGCGCCATGACACTATCCAGCACCGTATCGATGACGCGCGCCTGCTGCGCGTCGCTCAGGCGCGGGCTCAGTGGGAGGCTGAGCATGCGCGTGTAGTTATCGTACGCCACCGGATAATCTTCTGGTTGATAGCCGTATTTGTCGCGATAGTAGGGGTGCAGGTGGATGGGGATGAAATGCACCGAGGCGCCGATGTTGCGCGCTGTTAACTCGCTGATGAGGTCGTCACGGGTCAGCTCCGCCCCGGGATGCAGGCGCAGCACATAGAGGTGCCAGGCGTGCTCTACCTCGGCGCGCTCGACGGGCGTCTGCAGCTCCTCGACGTCGCGAAACGCCGCGGTATAGGCCGCCGCGACTGCGCGCCGGCGTCGCTGGAACCCCGCCAGCTTCTGCAACTGCCGCAAGCCCAGCGCCGCCTGCAGATCGGTCATATTATATTTGAAGCCGGGGCAAACGATCTCGTAATACCAGCTCCCCCCTTTGCCATAGCGGTTCCAGGCGTCGCGGCTCATGCCGTGCAGGCTGTAGATGCGCGCCTGGTCAAGGAAATCGGGGTCGCCGGTGAGCATGCCGCCCTCGGCGGTGGTGAGGTTTTTCGTCGCATAGAAGCTGAAGGCGACGGGATTACCGCCGCTGCCGACGAGTCGGCCTTTGTAGCGCGCGGGGATGGCGTGGGCGGCGTCCTCGATGAGCGCCAGGCCGTGGCGATCGGCCAACGCGCGCAGCGCGTCCATCTCCGCCGGATGACCGCTGTAGTGTACCGGCAGCAGCGCCTTCGTGCGCGGGGATATGGCCGCCGCCGCCGCCGCCGGGTCCAGGTTCAGCGTGTCCGGCTCCACGTCCGCCAGCACCGGCGTCGCCCCCACTTGCTCGATGACGTTCACCGTCGCCGCGAAGGTCATCGGCGTGGTGATGACCTCGTCGCCCGGCCCGATGCCCAGCGCCGCCAGTGCCACATGCAGCCCGGCGGTGCAGGAGTTCAGCGCCAGCGCCCCCGGCGCGCCCAGGTAGTCGGCGAACTGTCCCTCGAACGCCCGTGTCTTCGGCCCGGTGGTAATCCAGTCCGAGCGCAGCGTATCCGCCACCTCCGCGATCTCCTCCTCGCCGATGCACGGCGGCGAAAACGGAATGAATTCCTCCATGCGGCTGTCCTCCCTGTGCGTCCACTATACAGCGGTGACTCGGGAAGTGCGGGACGAAGATGGGACAAGGCGCGACGACGGTGGCCGGACACGCGCAGGCGCCGTGCTTCCGACGGAAACACGGCGCCGCTGCGGGGTGACGGCGGCGGGCATCAGTTTTTGTAGGCGGTGCCTTTGGGGCCTTTCAAAATGAAGTTGATGCCGTAGAGGAAGGGGCGCGTCTCGCCGCCGCGCGAGCCGTTCCAGGAATCCCACCCGGTCACGATGCGCAGGTTGCTGGTGCCGGGATGACTTTCCTTGATGCTAATGATATCCTCGTCATGCTCTTTGGTGAGCGTGATGCCGTCGAGTATCCAGTTATTGATGAGCGCGCCGCCGTCGAAGAGGACATCGTCATACGTGACCGTGCCGAGGAGTTCCGTCACGATATCTTCTAATGACAAATCGTCGGGAGACGAGTTGGGAATGTCGTGGAAGACGCACATGCCGCCGGCACTGCCATCCGGCATGCCGCCATACACGGTATCCGAGGTGGCGATGGCCGTCAGGTTATGCGTGCCCGGCAGCGCGAGCAGGTCAACGCTGTTGACGCGGCCATTCGCATACAGGGTGACGATCTGCGGCTTATAGGTGAAGGGTCTGCGCGCGGTCTGGTTGGCGCCGTACTTCAGGTAGATGAAGCCGTCGGTCGCGCTGGCGATCCCCTCGAAATTCGGGATGACGGTGATGATCTCCGTGGCGGTGCTGCCGGTCATGGGCATCGCCACCAGGTCGCGGGTGGCATCGATTTGGCAATGAATTTCTGTATTGCCGGTGAAGCCGGTGCCGGTGATGAGCAGGGTGGTGCCCGGCTCGCCTTCCGCCTTGCTGTCCGCATTCATTGCGGTGGCCAATGTCGGCACCGCCTGCTTGAACGTGAAGGTCAGCGCCGTGCTGGTGAGGGTGCGATTGCCCGGTGCCGGCGCGTAGACGCTGACGCGCCCGGTCGCGGTGGATTGGGCGATGGTGAAGTCCGGCACACGGAAGCTGATCTCCGTCACGCCGCGGAAGCGCACTTCCGGGGAATTCACTACGTTGTTCGCGCCTACCTCGCAGCGCACGCCGCAACTGGCGGAGAAGTTCGTGCCGGTCAGGGTGATCCAGTCGTTTGGCGCGGCTTCTGTGCGTGAGGCGCGGGTGAGCGTGGGCGTGGGCACGCTCGCCGGCGTTTCATTGTTCCCCTGAGTCGTGCCCGCCACCATGCCGGGGTTGGTGATTTGCCCATACTGGCGCAGGGCGGCGGCGGTGCGCGCCGTGGCCAGTGACGTCAGCTTCGCCCGCACCGTCGAGGCCTGCTGCGCCAGCAGCGTCTGGCGGGCTTGCTCGTCTTTGCGAATTTGCTCGAGGATCTTCGTCTGCATCTTCACCAGCAGCGCTTTCGCCTTCGCGACCGTTTGCGGCGTCTGCTTCGCGGTGATGCGCGCCTTCGGCGGGACTATCGGCGGGCCGGTCACCGCGATTTTGCCGGCCGCGGCGACTTTCGTGTCCAGCGGCAGCAGGCGGATGACGACGCGATGGCCTACCAGCGCGTTCGTCACCGGCACGAGGATCTCCGCGTTCGGCCCGGTCACTTTGGCGTTTTCCAGCAGCACGCGCTTCAGGTGATCCATCACCACCACCTTGCAGGCGGCGCGTGTCTCCAGCGTCACCTTCAACGTGCCGGCGGCGTAGATGACGGTGGTAAAGGTGCCGGATTTCCCGGCTTGCAGGGTGAATGGTTTGGTGCCCTGCGCCCATGCCGCGGCGAAACACAGCACGGCGATGACGGCGGCAAGCATGCGGAAGCGGAGCATGGGGCTGCCCTCCATAATGAGAATTAAGTTATTATACCACAGCAGGCGCTGGTGGCACGGGTCAGTAATAAAAGCGCCCCTGGCCGTAACTTTATGACATATTGTTACCGCTTTGCTCTGGTTTACACTGGTATCCCAGGTTTCCCGGATTGAAATCCGGGGCTGGAGAAACCAAGTCGGCCTGCGCCGACTGACCGGTTCTGTCAATACGACCGGATGCTGGTCACAGCGGAATTCATTTGTCACAACGCATCAGCCGGGGACGCTGATTCGGGTCTTGCGCGGGCGCTACACCAGCGCCATGCAGCAGTTCTCCACGATCTCGCAGATGTCGTCCACCGTCTCCAGCGTCATGTGCGACGACATGGGCAGGGCGAGGGCGCTGGCGCTGATGCGCTCGGCGACGGGGAGGCGGGCGCCGCCGCCGGGGTCGACGTCGCGGAAGACGGTCTGGTTGTGCAGCGCCGGGTAGAAGTAGCGCTTCGTCTGCACGCCTTCTTCTTTCAGCCGGGCATACATCTCGTCGCGGGTGACGGGCGCGCGCTCGGGGTCGAGGAGGATGACGATGTAGTTGCGCGACGAGGCGCGGCCTTCGGGGATACGCTGGTAGCTGATGCCGGGGATGCCCGCCAGGTTCGCCATATAGCGGTCCATGATGGCGGTGCGAATGCGCACCCAGTCGTCCAGCCGGGCGAAGGACCAGCGGCCGACGAGGGCATTCACCTCGGACATGCGCGCGGAGAGGCCCAGCCAGCGCATATCCTCGCCGTCCGGCGCCTTGCCGTAGTCGCGCATGAAACGCAGCCGGTAGGCCATCTCATCGTTATTGGTGGTGATGAGGCCACCTTCCATCGCGGTGACGACTTTCGTCGGGCTCATGCTGAAGCACTCGCCCTCGCCAAAGGTGCCCACCGCGCGGCCGTGATACGTGCTGCCGATGCCCTGGGCGCTGTCGTAAAGAAGATGCAGGCCGTGGCGGTCGGCCAGCGCCTGGTAGGCGTCCAGGTCGCCGGGCACGCCGAAGATATTCACCGGGTATATCGCCACCGTCTTTTCGGTGATGAGCGCTTCCGCGGCGGCGGCGTCCATGGTGAACGTCTCCGGATCGCTATCGCAAAAGACCGGCTGCAGCCCGTGCCACAGCAGCGCCTGCGCGGTGGCCGCGAAGGTGAAGGTGGGGGTGATCACTTCGCCGCCCGCCGGCAGCTCCAGCGCGCGCAGCAGCAGCAGCAGCGCATTGGTGCCGCAGGAGACGCCGATGACGTTGCGTACGCCCAGGCGCGCGCTCACCTCTTCCTCCAGCTTCGCCACCTGATTGCCCACGGTGACGCGGCCGGACGCGAAGATGGCGGCCATCTCGTCCCGCAGCTCGGCGGGATCAGGTAACGTGGGGGAGAAGATCGGGAAACGAATCGGTGCCGTAGTCAATGCCATCGTAAATGCTCCGAGTCAGACAAATTCAACGGTAATTATAGCATATGTGACCAGATTTGTGCACCAGGGGCAGGGCGGTTGGCATTTGGTGGTTGGCGGGCAGCGGTTATTTCGTGCTCGTGCGACTCGACGGCGCACAACAGGCGTCACCTGTCGTTGCGCGTTCCCGCGTGCCTACTCGGCCCCCATCCCTGGCCCCGGTGTCCCGCATGGTGCGAAAAACCGGGGCTAAGGACACGATTCCACTTTAGAAACTGTCTTCAAAGTGCTCGCAGTCGTCTCACGGGTCTGGTTCGCGCCTGGCGGCGTTGGATTCGCTGGCATGTATCACTCGATACACTCTCGCGAATCCGCCTGGCCAGCCACGAACCAGCCTCCATGATCCGACTACGATCACTTTGAAGACAGTTTCTTAGGCGGTGGTGGGGTCCAGCAGGCCGAGGACGCCGTCTTTCAGGCGGTAGACGCGGTCGGCGACGCCGGCGGGGAAGTTACCGTGGGTGGTGACGATCATGGTGCTGTGCCCGGCGCGCACCGGGGCGAGCACCAGCTCGAGGATTTCGTCGGCGGTATCCGGGTCCACGTCGCCAGTGGGCTCGTCGGCGAGGATGAGCGACGGTTCGTTGATGAGGGTGCGCGCCACCGCGACGCGCTGCTGCTGGCCCATGCTGAGCTCGGACGGCAGGTGCGCGGCATAACGGGTAATCCCCAGCGCGTCCATCAAGGCCAGCACCCGGTCGGCGCGCTCCGACGGTCGCATCCGCGTATGCACCAGCGCCGCCTCGATATTTTCATACGCCGTCCACGACGGCAGCAGGTTGAAGTTCTGGAAAATGAGGCCAATGCGCGTGCGGCGGAAGGCGGCCAGCGTGGCATCCGCGAGGATATCCATGCGCAGGCCATCCAGGTAGATGGCGCCCGCCGTGGGCTGATCGAGTCCGGCGAGCAGGCTCATCAGCGTGGACTTGCCGGCGCCGCTGCGGCCGGTGATGAGCGCCACCGCGCCGCGCGGGACGGTGAAGGTGACGTCCGCGAGCACGGTCAACGGTTCGCGTCCCGCCGCGGTGAAGACTTTGCTCACCTGGCGGCACTCCAGCACGGCGGTTGGATCCTGTGGCTGATCGTTCTCGGTCATGGCGGTTCCTTTTACAATTGCTGCATGGCGATGGCCGGTCGCTGGCGGGTGGCGATCACCGCGGGAATGAGGCCGGCGACAATGCCGCCGACCAACGCGAGCGCGAACCCCAGGCCCAGCACGAGCGGGGAGATGACGATGGGGGTGGCCGTCGACAGGTGCGCCAGTCGCGCGATGGGCACCAGCATGAGCACCAGCATGGCGGCCACGCACCCGATGGCGCCGCCCAGCGCCGCCTGCAGCAGCGATTCCACCACCACCTGTCCGGTGATGCTGCCGTTGGTCCAGCCGATGGCTTTTAAGATGCCGATCTCGCGTCGGCGCTCCACCACGGCCGCGATCTGCGACTTCATCACCGAACCGAGGGTGAAGAGGCAGACGAGCAGGATCATCAACCAGACGGAGTGCTCGTTCATGCCCAGCACCATCACGGCGGGCTTGTAGCAGGAGGAGCCGGAGGCGAGACTGCCGCCCAGGCGGCCGGCTTCCTCTTTCGCCTGGGCCAGCTCGCGCACGGAATTCGCCTGCACCAGCAGCACGTTGAAATGGTCGACATACATGGGAATGCGGCGTCCGATAAGCGCCTGCAGCTCGCTCATGAGCATATACAGGTCCGCGCGCGCGGCGCGGGTATTGGCCGCGGAGTTCACGATGCCGACGATGGTATACGATTGACCGGCCACGCGCAGGCTGTTGCCGATGGTGAGATGGCGCGGGCCGGCGTAGGCTTGCTCGACGAGGATCTTCCGGGTGTCGCCGGTTTTAAGGAAGCGGTTGTTCTTCACGGGTACCAGATCGCCGGGGCCGCAGACGGTGGCGTCCACCACGGCGGCGTCCTCCGGGCGGAAGCCGCCGACAGTGATGGTCGTATGTTCGGACGTATCGAGGAATCGGAAGAGAATGTAGGGGGCCACCTGGCGAATATACCGCAGCGACGGGCGCGCCTTGAGCATGACCAGGCCTACCGGGTAGGTATATACGCCCCCCGGCCCGATATACGCCTCGGCAATCGAGCCGCCTTTTACGTCATGCAGGTAGCACGGCACGTCGCACGAGGAGGGGGAATAGGCGACAAAATAGGTGCCGGTGCTTTCGAGCACCGTTTTGGCGGCGTCACGCGCGAAGATCAGCACGGTGAGCAGCATCACCAGCGTGCCCACCGCCAGCGCATAGCCCAGCACGTTCAGGGCGGTGCGGCCCTTGCGGCGCGTCAACTCTCGCCAGGCACAGGCGACGGTATCACGCATCGGTCCCTCCCCTCGCCACGGACGCGATTAGTTAGTGAATACATCTTACTACAGTAACTTACTCGCATCATATACGGGCGGTGAGCGGGTGTCAATAGGCGGGAGCGCGCCGGATGTCACCAGTCTCCCGGCTCCGGTGACTTTGCGCCGCGACATTGACGCTGGCCAAAGCTGTGGTAGAATAGATAACAGGAGAAGCTGTCGTCCTCATCATCCCTACGCTTCTCACTCAATTTTGCGGAGGATTACCCATGCGCAAAGGTTTTACCCTCATTGAACTGCTGGTGGTGATCGCGATTATCGCCATCCTGGCCGCCATCCTGTTTCCCGTGTTCGCGAAGGCCCGTGAGAAGGCACGCACGAACACCTGCCTGAATAACCAGCGTCAGATCGGCGTGGCGATCATGATGTATATTCAGGATAACGAAGAAACCTTCATGCCGAACACCGGCAATAGCGCCTGGTCGTCGCTGCTGAAGGACTACAACGAGCCCAGCCTGTACGACTGCCCGACGAAGACCGGGAAGGGCAAGAACACCGCGCCGGAGTATGGCTTCAACCCGTATCTGTTCGGTCAGGCCGTCGGCGACATCGACACGCCGGTGAACGCGTTGCTCACCGCTGACTTGAACATGAGCAGTCCAGATAAAACCTATACGCTGGCGAATCCGGGCACCGCCTTTGACGCTCGTCACAACAATAGTCTCGTGCTCACCTGCGTGGACGGCCACGTGGGCATCGAGCCGATCAAGAGTGGCGCGAATACGCTGTCCAGCCTCATGGGCAAGGGGTATGACGTCTTCGTGGGCGGCAAGACCAAATTGAATGACACGACCATCCGCCCCTGCAGCCAGCGCACCGACCTGAATATCGACGGCGTGGTGATGAATGGCAAAGACCACTCGGAATGGGTGACGTTGCCGGCGGAAGCGCTGAAGAACGGTACCTACATTCCCAACGTGAAGTTTGAGTGCGAGAGCCGCATGGACCTGCCGCACGGTGGGGAAACCTATCGTCGCTGGTGGGGGCTGTCCATCTTCGACCCGGGCACCGCGGCGAACACCAGCACCGGCTGGAACGTGCTCACCTATATGCCGTCGAACTCGGTGCGCCTGCTGATGAACTCGCACTACAGCCTGGAAACCCGCGGCTTCCGCCTGTGGGCGAATGAGGCGTCCAGCGTCGCCAATGGGTCGAAGATTTATTGCACCGACCTTGGTTTCGGCAATACCGACGACATCTTCCTGGCCAAGGCGAAGTATTACAAGACGACGATCATCGTGGCCGCCCAGGGCAAACTCGTGGTGGCGAAAATCGAAGACGGCGGTAAAACCCTGGCCTCGCTGGTCTCGACGAATGATGTTTCCGGCGTGATGACCAATGATAAGCTGGCGTTGTATTCCAACAGTGAATACACGCACACCAGCGCGTTCAAAAACCTCAAGGTGACGGTGTTCTAATCACCCGTCCCACTGCCTAGCGTCTGCACCGCCCCGATCTCCCGGATCGGGGCGGTTTTTTCGCGGTGGGCAGGAACCCCAATGCCGTTAAAATACGGATTTTCATCCCGCGTGTTCACCTCTCCCCCAACCCCCTCCCCTACACGGGGAGGGGCGATGATAAGGAAACATGACGACATGATGTGTTTTCTCGTCAGCAGAGCAAGCTTATTTTAATGGCATTGGGCAGGAACCCTCGGGCCTGCGGGGAAAAGGGAGAGACAATTCGTAGTCCCGGGAGGCTTCCATGACCGCATCCACTATCACCCTTGCCCACGACGTGCGCATTGACCTGCTCCTTTCCGCCGAACGCGAGCTGCTCGGCATCGGCGGGGTGTCGGTGGGCGGCGTGCCGCTGCGCGATGCCCGCCGGCCCTTCACGCTGCGGGTGGACACGCCGGACGGCATCCTCTATACCCGGCTGCTGGTGCAGGCGATCGAGGAGCGGGCGGACGGCGCGGTGGCGGTGCGGCTGCTGGCGACGGGCGTGCCGTGGGGCCGTGGTGAATTCTGCGATGAATACGACCAACCGCTGTATTGGCTAGAGCTGCCCGAGCGCCCGGTGTTGGACCAGTTGACGCTGTTGATTCAGCCGGAGACGCTGGCGCTGGGCGGACAGACATGGACGGGCTTCTCCTACGCCCTCCACTACCAGAGCGAGGCCTGCCGCATTCATCGCCTGCTCACCCATGCCACCTGGGAGATTGGCGGGCGCCTCACCGGCAATACCGTGCTGTCGCAGGGGCAGTGCAACATGCCCGTGTATTTCGGCGCGGCGGAGACCGTCTTCACCACCACCTGCCTGAAGACGCTGCAGCAGTATGGCTCGCCGCAGGGGGTGTCGTATCAACTGGCGCCGCGCGGCGGGCTGGTACAGCCGTTCGACTTTCAATACGCGGCGGCCGGCGCGCTGCTGCAGTATTGGCCGGAGTTCAGCAGCATCAGCAGCCTCAGCGAATCTCCCGCCGGCAGCGACCACCTGCACGTGGTGGATGAATACCGCTTCCCGCTGGCCGGCACGGTGACCACCCCGAAAAAGGTCGTGCTGTTTACCCCGGGCGCCTTTGCCGAGCACGAGGCGCGCGACCTGTGGTGGGCAGCGCACGAGCATGTGTATGGCGGCATCCGCGCCGCCTACGGCGTGGCCCCCACGCCGCCCCGGCCGGAGGTGGGCTTGCGCTACAGCACGCGGGTGACCGAGGGCGGGTTGAAGATGACGGTGGCGGGGGTGGAGGTGGACAGCCACGAGGTGCCCTACGCCATTGCCGACCACGTGCTGCCGAAGCTGGCGGAGCGGGGCATCACCCGCTTCTTCCCTGAGGTGATGTCGGAGAGTGACGTCACCGTGCTGGGGCTGAAGCGCAAGCTGGACGACGGCGTGCACGGCGACCTGCATTGCTCCAGCGTCTGCGCTACCCACCGCTTCCTGCCCAGCGACTTCTGGGGCGGCATGGCCGGCTGGCGCTATATGGCGGACGCCGCGCGGACGCATGGCATCGAAATCGGCGCGTGGTTCGCTTTTCACTACGCGCCGCGGGCCGCCATCTTCCAGGAGCATCCGGAGTGGCGCGTCACCGGCGTCAACTCCCTTAGCGTTGGCGGGGGGTACGGGCCGTCGACGATCAATGTGGGGAACTGGCACTCCGGCCTGTATGACTGGACGCTGAATGACCTGCGCCGCTGGCGTGAGGAAGGCGGGCTGGATTTCCTCTTTATCGACTCCTGGGCGAACATGGGTCTGGCACAGGTGAATTTCGCCGATGCGATGCGCACGAATTTCGACGCGGCGGGGCGACTGCTAGCCGACCTGCAGCGCATCGGCATCCCCGCGTTCACCTTCGAGGGCATCTCCCCCTTCGGCGCCAGCCGCTTCGGCGTAGCCGACCTGCGCGGCGACCTGCTGGAGGCGGTGGGCGGGGTCGTCGGGCAGAACGATTTCGGCTGGTGGCGCGGGCAGGAGGACATGGCCTACGGCCTCTGCTTCGGCCTGCACGACCGCAAGCGCGGCACGGCGGAGTTGCAGGACATTCAGTTCCGCCTGATGGCCAACCGCGGCTTCGCCATGCTGGAAGGGCAATACACCGCGATGTATGACATGCCCGACTGGTGGGTGCGCCTCAATCGCATCTACACCCGGGCGCTGCCGCAGATGGCGTCCCGCCGCCTGCTGCCCGACGGCGCCGGCGTGCTGTGGACGGATGGCGCGACGCAGATCCTCTGGGCCTACGCCGATGGCGCCGTGCCCTTATCCCGGGACGCGGTGCTCGAAGAGATCGGACCGGATGGCTTCTCGCCCGCGTCGGCGGTGCTGGCGGGCGGCGTCTACCGCATGTCCGCCCAGGGATAGCCCATCACGCCAGGCTGCCGGACGGATGTTATGCTCTTGTCGCCGCCGCCATCTCTTCCGGTATCTCCGCCGTGCAGTGCGCGCAGCGGGTGGCGGGTTCTGGAATGGTCGAGCAGCAGAAGGGGCAGGTTTTCGTCGCGGGGGCCGCGGCCGGCTCCTGGCGCTTCATGCGGTTGACCTGCTTGATCAGCAGGAAGATCGCGAAGGAGACGATCATAAAGTCGATCACGGCGTTGATGAACAGGCCATAATTGAGCGTGGCCGCCCCGGCGGCTTTCGCGGCCTGCAGGCTGGCGTAGACTTTGCCGTCCAGACTGAGAAACAGCGATGAGAAATCCAGCTTACCCAATATCATGCCGATGGGCGGCATCAGGATATCGCTGACCAGGGAGCTGACGATTTTCCCGAATGCCGCGCCGAGAATGATCCCGACGGCCAGATCGAGCACGTTGCCGCGCATGGCGAATTCCTTGAATTCCTTGATCATCATAACCCCCTTGAATTGGCGATATCTCGATAGTATTCGCGTTCATGCCGATGATTCCTGTTATGCCGATTCAGCGGCGCACTATTTCAGTGGCGACGAGTTACGATTCCCCCCGGAGTCGGCTCGCGGGGACGCTCGCTCGCTCATGTGTTATACAGGACTTTCGCTTCCTCGTTCGGCCCTCACCCCCCTGCCCCCCTCTCCCAATCCTGGGAGAGGGGGGCAGAGAAAGTCCTGTTCTACACCTATTGGCGGGGTTTTCGACTTTCAGACTCGCTGCGCGAACTACTTCCCTACTTCAGTAACCGCTCCAGCGCGGTATACCATACATCGCCCCAGCCGTTCCAGGTCCAGGCGGGGGTGTCGGTGGGTGGGGGGTCGCCTTCAACGGTGGCGGCGAAGAGCATGACGCGGCCGCGGGCGCAGAGCCAGTCGAGGAGGATGGGTTGCGCGCCGGCGGTGAGGAGGGTGGTGGCACCAGGGCGCGGTGCCACGCGGTGGGCCCAGTAGAGGCGCGGGGCGGCTTTCCAGGGGAGGGTGGCGAAAGGCGATTTGGGGGCCGATTGCAGGAGCTGTGACGCGCGTGGCAGGGGGCGGGTGTCGAAGGGGCCGGCGAGGGTGGCGGGCAGCAATTCTTCCAGGTCGGTGCCGGTCGTCTGGCCGTTGCCCAGCGCCAGCGAGCCGCCGATGACGAGCAGGCGCCCGCCGGCGCGCACGTATTGCGCCAGCGCCGCCCGGCCGTTGGACGAAAGGTGGACGGCGCCCATGTTGCTGATGACCACCGCCCGGTAGCCGAGCAGTTCCTCCGCCTCCTCGGGCAGGCTGCCGCCTTGGTCGGCCTTTTCGACGGTGCAGCCCAGCGCGTTCAGCACCGGCTCCAGCGGATAGTATTGCGAGTAGAGGCCGAAGAGCCAGAGGACTGTTGTACTTTTGGCGATGGCCGCCCGCCGGTCGCCGATGTCGGGTAGGCGCAGCACGCGGGCGGGCACGGAGGGGCGGTACTGCAGTTGCCCGGCGCCCTCGATGCCGTGCTGGGTGCCCCTGGCGCGGGGGTCGTTGAACAGTTCGGCGATGGCTGTTTTCCCGCCGGCGGCGATTTCCAGCCGGGTGATGAAGCGCTCGCGCGCGGTGAAGCGCGCCGTCTGCCCCGGCGCGGCCGCCGCCAGCGGGGTGCCGCCGTAGTCCATCACCACCGCCTTCACCGCCGGCGCGGCGGTGGTCAACGCGGCCACTTGCGGAGCGATGGTGAAGCCCTCGCCCTGCGCAACGAGGTTCAGATTGGCCGCGATGCCGTGGCCGGCGTAGTCGACCGCCGGCAGCGGGCAGGGGGCCAGCCAGGCGCGGGTTTCCCAGGCGCCGCCGGGGGGCAGCGCCAGCCGCAGGTAGTTCCAGCCGCAGGTGCGCTTGCCGGGGTCCAACGCGCCGGTCTGCGCGGCGGTGACGTCGAACCCCCACGCCAGCGAGGCGTCCGCCGCCGAGGCGGCCATCCAGCCGGCGGCCAGCTCGCGGATGGTGACGGCGTCCTTGTCGGTGACGATGGCCCCGTCGGCGCTGGCGGTGGAGAGCCGCGCGATGCCGGCGTCGGCGGCCCAGGCATTGCGCACGGCGGGGTTGGGCAGGCGCGTGCCGGCGCCGGTGTTGTAGAGGCGATAACTAACGGTCAGCACCCGGTCGTCCTGGCCCAGCGTGAAGCGTGTCTCCAGGTAGAGGCCGTCGAGGAAGGGCGCGGCCGCGCCGCCGGTGGCCGTGTGGCTGAAGGTGACGCTGTCGCCCTCGACGACTGTTTTGAAGGGCAGGTTCCAGGCGACGGGCACGGGCTGAGCGGGGAAGTCCAGCCGCAGCAGTTCCAGGCCGGTCCACGTCCGGTTGCGCGTCTTGTCGGTGAGGGCGGTCACGTGGCCGCCGCCGACCGGCGACAGCGTGACGCGCAGGTGGGCGTTCTCCAGCGACACCTTGTCTGGTGAACGCTTTTCACCCTCCGGCACACGCTGCTCCACCCGCGCCGGGGGCAGCCACTTGCCCGCTTCCGCGCGCAGCGTTGCCGCCTCCCCGGCGGTGATGAGCCGCACCGAGCAATCGTCCAGGCAGACGCGCCCCTGGGTCATCAGCCCGACGGTGAAGCCGGCGTGGGCGGGATTATCGGCGTGGTAGACGTGGTGCACCAGCCGCCACTCGTCCGGCGAGAGGAGGCTGGTGGGGTTGGCCATGGTATAGAAATTGCCGTTGGCGCCGCCGAGGAAGATATACGGCTGCACCGTGCCCTCGCCTTTAACCCAGCAGGAGAAGTCATACCAGCCGTGCAGGCGTGCCGTGATATTGCCGATATAGCGCAGGCCGTTGATGTTGCCGACGTCGGCGCCGGAGCGAATGAGCAGCGCCTGGGCGCCGCCATGCACGCGCGAGGGCAGGCGGGTGGCGGCGCGGGAGATGGGCGCGCCCCAACCGATCCAGATATTGCCGCGGGAGTAGGAGTTCTCCTGCGGCAACTCCTCGCGCGGGGCCAGCTTCTCCCAGCCGGGATCGGGCAGCAGCTCTGTGCCATCGGGTGGCACCGCCGGCGCCGGGCCTTGATCATCGAGCGCCAGCCCGAAGAGGACGACCTGTTGGCCCGGCGTGGCCGGCGCGCCGATGAGGATTTCCAGGCTGTCGGCGTCCGGCTCGGCAGTGAAGCCCAACTCGATGGGCGTGTCGTCGCCGATGGGGGGCTTTTGGCCCATCAGGTACTTATTGCCGTTGAGATCGCGGCTCTTCGCGAACTGGTGGAGGTAGCAGTCCAGCGAACCAAATTCTTTCTTCCGGAAGGTGAAGCTCAGCCGGTAGTGATGCCCGCCCTGCACCGACACTTTGGGCGAAACGATGGTGCCGCCGGGGAAGGTGATGGCGCCACCGGGCGCGGTCGTAGGCGCCGTTCCGCGCGCCGTCCACCCCGCCAACGGGTCACCGGCCTTGCCCCACTCCGCACGGTAGACGACGGCGGCGCGGGTAAACAGCGCCAGCGCAAAGCACAGGATGACGAAGGCGTGTCTCATCGCGCGCTCCCTTCCACCCGGAAGACGAGGAGGGTGTGGTAGAGAAACGGCGGCACGGTCACGGTGGCTCGTCCCCCCTCGACTTTCGCGGTCAGCGCCGTCTGCGACGGTCCCTGCCGGCAGGTGGCGCGGCCGGGCGCGTAGTCGCGCATTCGCAGTGCCCAGGCGCCTTTCAGCGTCGCGCCGTGGGGCAGGGTCAACGTTACGGTGCCGGCGGCGGGTGGGGGATCGGCGGCGCGCAGGATATCCACCGTCTCCGTTTCCGGCACGTTCACCAGGTGCAGCAGCAGCTCCTCGCCCGCCGGGGTGGGACGGTGGTAGGCGAAATGCTCCCACCACACCGGGCGGTTGAGGGCGGCGGTGAAGCGCGTGTGCGCGTCCGGCAGCGTCCGCAGGTCGCGTGCCCACAGCAAGGCGGAATAGCGCGTCATGAACTGCGTGCCCGGCCACATGCATGGGTTCGGATTCGTGGCGATATGCATCTGGCTGGCCAGGTACAGCGCCATCAAGTGGTTGCTGGCGGTCCAGGTATAACGGGCGCCTTCGTAGGCCTTCTGGTTCCCCTCGCCGAAGCCGTAGCCGGGCCAGGTGTAGCCGCACACCACCGGTGCGCCGAAGCGCTGGGTGATGGCGTCGCGCTGGGACAGGTAGGCGTCGCGGGCGCGGACCCAGTTGTTGAAGTGCGTGCCGGGGGCTTCGTGGTGACGGAACTCGGAGAGCAGCGCCGTCTGCGGCTGGCGCAGCAGCGCTTCCAGGGTGGGCAGGCCGCCGCCATTGCCGAAGCGGCTCCAGAACGGCTCGGAAAAGCCCTCGATGGAACCATTGACCCAGACGCCGAAGGTGGGGTGCTTTTTACGGACGAGGTTGTGGAACAGGGTGAAATTGCGCGCGGTGAGGGCGTCGGGGTTTTGCCCGTGTGGGGTGGCCTGGCCGTCCCAACTGAAGCCGGGGAAGACGTAGCAGCCGCTGCAGTCCCAGAACATGCCGTCCCAGCCGAACATGGTCACGGAATCCAGCACGTTTTGCGCGCCCCATTCGATCACAGGGGTAGTGGAGAAATCGATCTGTACGTGCCCCATGCCGCCGGTCTGCTCCTCGGTGGGCGGCCGCGCCGCGGCGAAGGGGTTGCCGCCGAGCAGCGGCAGGCCGTTGCGCTCGCGCACCACCCACTCGGGGTGGCGCCGGGCCCATTCCAGCCCCACCGCGCCGTTGCTGAAGGAGTTGTTGTAGAAGGTGCAGTGGATGCCCATCGCGTGGCATTTTGCGACGGCGTCGACGATGCTCTGTTTCGTCTGCTTCCAGCGCACCTGCCCGGCGTACCAGGTATCGGTGGCGGGGGCGTTGCCGGCGTAGTCGGCGGGCGCCCAGGCGAACCAGTGCTGCAGGTTGCTGTAGCTGAAGAAGGGCCAGTCGGTTCGCTCGATGTTCGGGTATTCGTTGGCGACGGTGACCAGCTCCATCCAGTCGCGGTGCACGCCAAAAAACTGGCGGCCGGTGTCGACCACCGCGCCGTTCACCAGCGCTTCCACCCGCAGCTCGTGGCCGTAGCGGGCGGCGGGCGCCGGCCAGGCGATCTGCGCGGTGACGCTCCCCTTCGCCGGCAGCGTCACCGCCTGCTCGGGCAGCGCGTGGGACTGGTCGATGTCCCACAGCAGCGTCGCGCGCAGCGTCACCGCCTGCGCGGCAGGCTGGGCGGTGGTCAGCGTCACCGCCGCCGTGCCCGCCTCGCCGTCCGGGTAGACGATCTTATTCGGCCGCACCGTGGTGATCTCCACCACCGGGGCGGCGAGGACGTCGAGGACGAGGAGCAGCGCGCAGCAGACAAGGGACAGGCGCATGGACGGGCTCCTTGCGGACGGATGAATCATAGTAACGGGTGGGGGCGGATTCGGCAAGGAGGTCAATGGGCGGGCGAGCGTCCCCGCGAGCCGACTCCGTGTGGAAGTTCAGTGTGTCGTGTTCTACTATCGAGTGATTACGCCGGATGAGATTTCCCCCCGGAGTCGGCTCGCGGGGACGCTCGCCCGCCCACCTGTTCTTTCACCCTTTGGTGGTATACTGATACCATGACACGCCGTATCGTGATGACTATCATCTGGTTTGCCGCCGTGGTGGGGCTGGCCTTCTTCGGCAAGGGGCTCTTTGTCCGCGAGCAGGGGACGAAAGGCGCGCAGGAGACTATCCGCGCGGCCATCGCGCGTTTCCACGCCGACACGGGCGTTTATCCGGCGACGCTGCTCGACCTGACGGCGACGAATGGCAAATCCGTGCAGGCGCCCATCACCCCCGGGCGTTACCAGGGGCCGTATTTGAAGCCCGGCGGCGGCATCGACGGCACCGGCATCCCCGCCAATCCGCGCGCCAAGGCCGGCGCCATCTCGCTCATCGACCACTGGAACTACTGCCCGGCCGACGGCCACCTGGAAAGCCGGGTGCTCAACCCCGGCGAACAGGCGCATCCGACGCATGATTTTTGGGGCGTGGGGAAGTAAGCGGTTCTCTAACTCTGCAGGTAGAACAGCGGCGTGAGCGAAATAGGGCATGGAAGCAATGCGGGCAATGGGTACAGCAACGCATTTCTTGTTGAGCAGAAATCGTTCACCTTTCATCTCATCGAGAAATACGTTACAGTCCCCATTTCCTGTTGGTGCATTTTTCAAGTCCAGGGGGAGCCGATGCCTATTTTCTATCGCCCATCCGACGGCGTGGCCGCGGACTTTATCCCGTTCTACCATGACGGGCGCTACCATCTCTTTTACCTGAAGGATTACCGCGACGCCGCGGGACATGGGGAGGGGACGCCGTGGTTCCAGATCGTGACGGAGGATTTTGTCACGTTTGAGGAATGGGGCGAGGCGCTGGCGCGGGGGGCGACGGACGCGCGCGACCTGTATGTCTTCACCGGCAGCGTCATTCAGGCGGAGGGGCAGTTCCACATCTTCTACACCGGGCATAACCACCACCGCAAGGAGGCGGGGTTCCCGATGGAGGGGGTGATGCATGCCACCAGCCCCGACCTGAAGACGTGGACGAAGGACCCGGGATTCTGGTTCGCGCCGTCGGCGGGGTATGAGCCGCACGACTGGCGCGACCCCTTCGTCTTCTGGAACGACGAGGCCGGCGAATACTGGATGCTGCTGGCGGCGCGGAAGACAACGGGACCGAGCCGCAACCGCGGCTGCACGGCGCTGGCGGCGAGCCCGGATTTGATTACCTGGACGGTACGCGAGCCCTTCTGGGCGCCGGACGAATATTACACCCACGAGTGCCCCGACCTCTTCCGCATCGGCGACTGGTGGTACCTGGTCTATTCCACCTTCAGCGAGCGCTGCGTGACCCACTACCGCATGAGCCGCTCGCTGGCCGGGCCGTGGCTGGCCCCCGCCAACGACAGCTTCGACGGCCGCCCCTACTACGCGGCGAAGACCGCCGGCGACGGCGCGCGGCGCTACGTCTTCGGCTGGCTGCCCACGCGGGGCGAGGAGAAAGACGACGGCGGGTGGCAGTGGGGCGGTGAACTGGTGGCGCACGAGGTGATGCAGCAACCGGACGGCACGCTGACCGTGCGCCCGCCGGAGACGGTGCTCGCCGCCTTTACCGCCCCACAGCCGACGACTCCGCGTCCGGTGCTGGGCGCGTGGGATGGCCTCGCTACCGACGCCGTGGGTCGCCACAGCCTGCTCGCGCTCGGCCCCATGCCGGGGGAATGCCTCATCGAGACGACGGTGACCGTCGCGCCCGGCACCGCCGCCGCCGGCCTGCTGCTGCGCGCGGACGACGCCATGGACCGCTACTACCAGGTGCGCCTGGAACCCAATAACCAGCGGCTGGTCATCGACCGCTGGCCGCGCCCCGGCGATCAACCATTCATCGTCGAACGCCCGCTGCCCATCACCCCCGGCGCCCCGGTGACGCTGAAGATTATCGCCAGCGGCACGAATTTGGTGGTGTATGCCGACGACGTGGCACTGTGCTGCCGGATGTATGAGCACCGAGAAGGGGGATTGGGTGCCTTTGTGACGGAGGGGGCGGCGGCGTTTGGCGAGGTGACGGTCAACATGCGTCCGTAGCGCGTGCCTGCCGTGGCAGGCGTTCGCGAAAGGATCGAACGCGCACAATTGTATGAATTGAGCCGATCATGCCGCTTGAGCAGATGCTTCTCGGCACCCCTTTGCTCCCGATGTTCGCTTTGCGGGTGACGAATCGCGCTGACAACACTGCACGCTTACCCGGTGGCGCGCCTTTACGCTCAGACGAATATCCCCTATAATAATCGAGAATATGTTTGCGCCAGCCGGCGCAGTGACACGATTTTTGTCACAGCCGTCGCCCCCTCGGGAGGCCCGGCAGTTTACCATAACCATACACGTATCTTAAGGAGCAGCACTATGGGATTGCGCATTTTCGGGATGCTATTCAGCGCGGTGGTGGCTTTTACAATGTCCATCATCGGCAACGCCATCGCCAACTACTTCCTCGCCCTCGTTCGCGACAAGGGTTTGCCGATGTCGCAGGCGTATACCACCCTCACGCCCATCGGCGTGGTGATTATCTTCGCCATCATCGGCTTTTATCTCGGCACGCGCCTGTTCCGCACCATGGCGGAGGTGGCGAAGGGACTGAAGCGCATCCCCTCTGAAGATAAGATCGCCAGCACCTTCGGCACGCTCATCTCGCTTATCCCGGCGGTGCTGCTGTGGGCGGTAGTGCTGTCGCTGCGCGCGCCGGAGAGCAAGTTCGACATGGGCGCGCTCATCGCCATTCTGCTGCTCGCCTCCGTCTTCATCATCTGGCTGGGCAACGTCATCGCCCTCAGCATGAAGGACGAGATGAAGTTCCTGCTGCCCGGCAGCAAGGGCGGCAGCGCGGCGGCGGGCGCGGCGCCGGCGGTGCAAAACACCATTCCGAAGCTGCTGGACACCAACGTCATCATCGATGGCCGCATCTACGACATTTGCCGCGCCGGCTTCCTGGACGGCACGCTCATCCTGCCCGGTTTCGTACTGGAAGAGCTGCACCACATCGCCGACTCGGCCGATGCGCTGCGCCGCAACCGCGGCCGCCGCGGCCTGGACATCCTCCATCAATTGCAGACGGAGATGGAAGGCTCGCTGCGTATCGTCGACCGTTATAAAATCACGTTCGCGCCGGGGGACGCTGTTGACATCAAGTTGGTGAAATTGGCCAAGTCGATGAGCGCGGACATCGTCACGAACGATTATAATCTGAATAAGGTTGCCAAACTGCACGGCGTGCGCGTGCTGAATATCAACGAACTGGCCAATGCCGTGAAGCCGGTGGTGCTGCCGGGTGAAGAATTGGTGGTTACCATTGTGCGGGAAGGGAAAGAATATAACCAGGGGGTTGGTTACCTGGACGACGGCACGATGGTCGTCGTGGAAAACGGCAAGAAAATGCTGGGCGACACGGTGACGGTCCCCGTCTCCAGCGCGTTGCAAACGCTGGCGGTGAAGATGATCTTCGCCGATCTCAAGTATGAGGGACAGGAGGAGTCCGAAGACGGCAACAGTTCTTATTCCGGCCGCGGGGGCCGGCGCAAGACTCCGTAACGCGGAGCGCAAGGCCTGGGTCACGCTCGGGGGACGTCCGTTACTCACGTACGCCCTCGCTACCTTCCGCAGCCACCCGGCGGTGACGGAGATTCTCCTCATCGCGGCGGCGGACGATATGGAGCGCGCCCGGGCTCTCATCGCCGGTGGTCCCGCGACCGTGACGGAAAAGGTGGTGCTGGGCGGCGCCGAACGGCGCGATTCCGTCTGGCAGGGCTTGCAGGAGATGTCGGCCGGTTCGGATATCGTACTCATCCACGATGCCGCCCGGCCTTTCGTCTCTCAGCGGGTCATCAGCGCCTGCATCGACGCGGTGCGCGCGCACGGCGCCGCGGTGGTGGCCTGCCCGGTGGCGGATACGCTGAAGCGCGCCGATGCCGGCGGCACGGTGGCAGCCACCCTGCCCCGCGCCGGCCTGTGGGGCGCGCAAACCCCGCAGGGCTTCCGCGCCGACCTGGCCCGCGCCGCCTACGCCCGCGCCATCGCCGAGAACTGGGACGTCACCGATGACGCCGCCGTGGTCGAACGCGCCGGCCACCGCGTACACCTGGTGGAGGGCGATGCGTTGAATTTCAAGATCACCGGCCCCGACGACCTGGCCCTCGCCGAACGCCTCCTTGGGCGCGCGGATGTGCCATCCACCCCCCGTTCCGGCTTCGGCTACGACGTCCACCGCCTGGCACCCGACCGCCCGTTGGTGCTGGGCGGGGTCACCGTGCCGCATGCATTGGGCTTGCTGGGCCATTCCGACGCCGACGTGCTGGCGCACGCCGTCATCGACGCCCTGCTGGGCGCGGCGGCGCTGGGCGACATCGGCCAGCATTTTCCTGATACCGACCCGCGCTACCGCGGCATCTCCAGCCTGGCGCTGCTGGCGCAGGTGGGGACGCTGGTGCGCGACAGCGGGTATGTCATTGGTAATATCGACGCGACCATCGTCGCGCAGGCGCCCAAACTGGCCCCGTACATCCCGGAGATGCGGGCGCGGCTGGCGGAGGCGCTGGCGGTGACGGTGGCGCAGGTGTCCGTGAAGGCGACCACCACCGAAGGGTTGGGGTTCGCGGGAGAGGGCGCCGGCATGGCGGCTTACGCCACGGCCAGCCTGGGCCGGCCGGTAGTCCGTTCCTGATGGGGGTAGGGGTGCCCGACACCCCGGGACAAAATAAAGGAGGCTCGCCATGCAGATTGTTTTTACGGGAAAACATCTCGAAGTCACCCCGGCGCTGCGGGAGTATGCCGAAACGAAACTGCTCAAACTGAGCCGGTTCTTCGACCATGTGCAGGAGATTCACGTCACCGAGAGCATCCTGCGTGGCCAGCATATCGTGGAAGTGACCATGAAGGTGGACGGCACGCTCATCCGCGCGGAGGAGCGCTCGGCCGACATGTATTCGTCTCTCGACCTGGTCGTCGCCAAGCTGGAGCGCCAACTCAGCCGTTATAAGGAGCGCTTCATCACCCGCACGCACGAGTCGCTGGGCGGCCAGAAACCCGCCGAAGCTGCCGCCGCCAACGCCCCCGTTCCGGCTGACGAGGAGGAGCTGGAGCCGGAGATCGTGCGCACGAAACGCTTCGCGGTGAAGCCGATGGTCCCCGAGGAAGCCACCATGGAAATGGAGCTCATCGGTCACGACTTCTTCGTCTTCCGCAACTCGGAAAGCAACGAAGTCAACGTCATCTACCGCCGCCGCGACGGCAACTACGGCCTCATCGAGCCGATTTAGCCCGTCCCGCGACAGCCGGTATACCTGCCGCCCCCGCCGAACCCGGCGGGGGCGGCTTTTTGCAGGAAACCTCACCGATATTGTCGAACCTTTACCTCAACCCCGGCTTCGCGCTGGGCAAGGAGGGCAGCATGACCAATGAGGCGTTCTGGGAGATCGTCGACGCGGCGAAAGCGGAATCCGGCGATGCGATGGATCAGCGCGTGCGCGCGTTGGCGGTGCGGCTGGAGCAGTTGCCGCCGGCGGAGATCGTCGAGTTCGACCGCATCTTTCACGAGCAGCGCGCCCGCGCCTATACCTGGGACTTGTGGGCGGCTGCGTATATCATGGGCGGCGGGTGCTCTGATGATGGCTTTATCGATTTCCGCAACTGGCTCATCTCGCTGGGCCGGCCGACCTTCGAGGCGGCGCTGTGCGACCCGGAGACACTGGCGGCGGTGCCCATGAAGCCGGAACCGCAGGGCGAGGACGATTTCTTTTTCGAAGAATACGGCTATATCGCTCGCGATGTCTATACCCGGTTGACCGGCACAGATCTACCAGATTACGAGATTACCCACCCCGACCAGCCGGTCGGCGAACCCTGGGAGGAAGACGAACTGCCCGACCGCCTGCCCGCGCTGTGGGCGAAGTATGGCGAGGACTGGTAACGCCTAACGGGAGGCACCATGGGAGCGTATACAGCCGCACTCTGCTACCGCGCCGGCGGCGACCCGCCGATCGTCCGCGCCGAAGACCTGGCCCGTTTCGCCTAGCGCATCCTCGCGCTGGATATCCTGCAGTATGACTTCATCGGTGTGCGGTTGAAATTCGGTCAGGCCATCGACCATGATGACAAAACAACAAGCGAAGAGGAATGGATCAGTGATTTCACCTCCCGTATGCTCGATTACGATTGGGATGTCTGCGAATACCGACTGCCACATGCCGATGCGCTGGCCTTGCTTCGGCAGCCACCCACCTCGCGACAGGTCGAGCGCACGCGCAAACATCTCCTCGACCTTTTCGGCCCGCGCATGGTGACAGAGCAACTCGGTCTGCATATCTACCGCGCCGGCCTCTCGTTCGGTCTGCTGACAGAAGCGGCATACAATCCGATCTGTCATCAGGAGCAGAATAACTTTCTCAATCTCTGCGACCTGTCTTTTTCTATCGACCTTGTCGAAATCAGCGATCCGCAGGAGCCCGGCATCTACCAGGTGGGCTGGATGGACTTCAGCGTGCACGGCCCCGGCTACCTCTTCCCCTGGACGTACGAGGAGACGCTGGCGAAGCTCCGCGCGCACCCCGATCTGGGCCGTATCTGTGATATCTGCCGTGAGATGTGGCCCGCCACCCCAGCGCCGCCCGAGCCCGACATCATCGCCCGCCGCCCGCAGATGGGGAAACTCTGGGCGGAGCCGGTCGATGCGCCTTACGACTGGTACTGGGCGATTGATGAGTCATATTGAGCCACCGACCAAACACTGCGGCCGGCCCCGCTCCGGGGAGCGAAGCCGGCCGCCAGATCGCTACGCCGGTTACGGCGTCCAGTAGCTGGTGGCCCGGAAGAGCGGCCCATTCTGGAACTCCGTGTCGGCGAGGATGAAGCCGAACGTGGTGTTGTTCACGTTGCGGCCGTCATTCATGGTCAACACGCGCAGGATGCGGATGAACGGGTACTCGAACTCGCCCGCCGCCGTGCCCGGCGTGTCGCGCACCACCCAGCGATATTTCGGATTCTGGTTCGGGTAGGTCTTCCCGCCGATGCCCAGAATTGTCACCTTGTCGGTGTCGGCGAAGGCCGCGCTGCAGTAGCCGATGCCGTACGGGTCGGCGGCGACCTTCTCGACCATCTCCTGGTCGTCCTGCACCGTCTGCGCCAGGCTGCCGATGGGGCCGTTCAGCACCGCGGCGCTCTGCGCATACTTGCGGCTGCCGCTGTTGGCGTCATAGGTATACGCCTGCCACTTGTCGGCCGAATACCCCTTATCCGTGCCGGTCACCCCGAACAGCCCGCGCAGCGTCACCGCGGTGTCGGTGTCGCTGTCGGTGTTGATGTCGTCCGTGGTCAGCTTGCAGTTCTTCGACACGATGAACACGAACGCGTCGCGCCCGATGTCCTGCAGCGCCTGGTTCGCGCCCGGGGTGATCGCCTGCACCTTGTTGTCGGCGATGCCCCAGGCGAACTGAGTGCTCGCCAGCGTGCGGCGCCAGTCGGGGTACCTCGCCGTCGCCGTGGTCACATTCGCCACGTCGCCCGAGCCTTTAAAGCCGCGGGTCAGCCACTTGCCGCCTTTGGCCGCCCACGTCTCCGCCGCCGCCATCAGAATCGGCATGGTGGCATAGTCGCCGCCGATGGTGATGGCGTTCGCCGTCGGCGCGATGCCGGTGGGGGCATTGGGCAGTTGCAGCCCGCCGCCGTAGTTTTGCACGTACCCCAGGCCCACCGCCTGGTAGAACGCCCGGCCCGGCCCGCTCTGGATGTCCTTCAGGTTCACCTGGTTGCCGGGGAAGAACGCCGCGTGGCCGTCGCAGAAGCCCACTACCACACCGGTATGGCGCGGGGTCACTTCCACCGCCGTGCCCGCCGCCGTCGTCGTCGGGTCGGCCAGCGCGCCGCCGCCGATGAGGCCGCCACCGTCCGTCCACAGGCGCGAGGGCGTGGCGTCGGCGATGGCGCCCACCGCCGACGGCGCCCGCACCTGCGCTTCGTTGCAGCCGGTGCCGTCCGCCCGCACCAGCACCCCGCCGTAGCCGTAGCTGATCGGGGTCGATTTGTCGTTCACGGCGTCCTCCGGGCAGAAGAAGATCTTCTGCGACCCGGCGTAGTTCTCCAGCGCCGTGTGCCAGGCCGCGCCGGGATACCGGCCGCCGTTGTCCTGGGCATACATCTGCACGGCCATCGCCAGTTGTCGCACGTTAGACGTGCACTGGATTTTGCGCGCCTGCGCCCGGGCCCGTGCAAAGACCGGGAACAGGATGCTGGCCAGGATCGCGATGATCGCGATGACTACCAGCAGCTCGATGAGGGTGAACCCCCTCGTGACAGTGTGGGAACGCATGGTGTGCCTCCTTTCAGTGTTTCAGTCAGTTGGGTGATCCGCGGGAGTTCCCGGTCCCGTCGGATCGCTTTCCACTATCTACGTATCCCTCCGGGAGCCGGATACGCGCCTTCCGCAGGGGCATACATTAATCTCCGATCAATCGATCATAACAACCATAACAATCGGTTAATCGGGGGTTAATGATCTTAATGTGGGATGCAGGAGCGTGTAATGACCATTGACACTGAACCCCCGTTCCTTGAAGCCAGGGGCATATGCGTCATGGTATGGCAAGCGCTCCATCGGACTTTCGCTTCCTCGTTCGGCCCTCACCCCCCCTGCCCCCCTCTCCCAATCCTGGGAGAGGGGGGTGAAACGCAAGTCCTGGGCTCTTGTGGACATCGACCCCCATCCCCAGCCCCTCCCTTGCGTAGCGTAGCGGAGCGGGGGAGGGGCTGGGGATGGGGGGGGCTGATACGCAGCATAGGGTTTGCTCTATCATGGCGCATATGGGGTAGCCGGGGGTAGTCAGCCACCCGTGACCGGCAACCGCATGTTGGTGCCCCCCAAATCGCAAAATCTCTAAAAAATAGGGGACTACCCGCCGGCCGCGGGGTTACGGCAGCCGCAATATCCAGACTCTTGCGCCGGTAACGACACATGCCTGCATACTGCTCCCCGCCATTTTCCGGTACAACGTAACGGGAGTGGTGACAATGACATTACCGGTGGGCGGCCCTGCGGCGCCCTGGCATGCATTAACGGACGCGGTGGTGCTGGAGCGGCTGCGGGCGCGGCGCGACGGGCTGAGCTCGGCAGAGGCGACGGCGCGGCTGACCGGCGTCGGCCCGAACGCGCTGGAGACGGCGCCTGGCCCAAACCTGGCGCTGCTGTTTCTGGCGCAGTTCCGCAGCCCGCTCATCTATATGCTGATCGCCGCCGCCGGCGTCTCGCTGGCCGCCGGGCACGCGGTGGACAGCGTCGTCATCGGCGTAGTGCTGCTGCTCAACGCGGGCATCGGCGTGCTGCAGGAGTGGCGCGCCGAGCAGGCGCTGGAGGCGCTGCGCCGCATGTCCGCCCCGCAGGCGCGCGTGTTACGGGAAGGGCGCGCGGTGGTCATCCCCGCCACCGAGGTAGTGCCGGGCGACATCCTGCTGCTGGAGAGTGGCGACCGGGTGGCGGCGGACGCGCGCCTGCTGGAACGCAGCGAGCTGCAGGTGGATGAATCGGCGCTCACCGGCGAATCGCGCCCGGTGGACAAGACACTGGACGTGCTGCCCGAGCGGTTGGCGCTGGCCGACCGTGTGAACATGGTGTGGACGAGCACCGCGGTGACCCACGGGCGTGGGGTGGCGGTGGTCACCGCCACCGGCATGGCCACGGTGATGGGCGAGATCGCCCGCGAGGTGCGCGTGGCGCGCCGGGCGGAGACGCCGCTGCAGCGTCGCCTGGTCCGGCTGGGCGCGCTGATGGGCTACGGCGCGATAGGGCTATCCGCGCTCATCTTCGGCCTCGGGCTGCTGCGCGGCTACCAGGTGGTGGAGATGCTGCTTATCGCGGTAGCGGCAGCGGTGTCTGCCATCCCCGAAGGCCTGCCGGCGGTGGTCAGCGTGGTGCTGGCGTTGGGCGTACAGCGCATGGCGGCCCGCCATGCTGTCATCCGGCGCCTGCCGGCGGTGGAGACGTTGGGCTCCACCACCGTCATCTGCTCGGACAAGACCGGCACCATCACCCGCAACGAGATGACCGTCACCCGGCTGTGGGCGGGCGGGCAGGCCTATACTGTCACCGGCGAAGGGTATGCGCCGGTGGGCGAGATCCGCCAGATGGATGGCGCCGTCGCGACCTCGCCCGATGTCGATGCGCTGCTCATTCTGGGCGTGCTGGCCAGCGACGCCATGCTGGAGGAGACGCCGGAGGGATGGCGCATCCAGGGCGACCCCACCGAAGGCGCGCTGCTCGCCGCGGCGGCCAAGGCGGGGGTGGAGCCGGAGGTGGAGCGCGGCAACGTGCCGCGCCGCGACGAGCTACCCTTCTCCAGCCGCACGAAATACATGGCCACGCTGCATGCCGCGCCGGAGGGCGGCGGCGCGCTGCTGCTGGAGAAAGGCGCGCCGGAGGCGGTGCTGGCACACTGCACGCACGTGCAGCACGGCGGCGTGCGCGTGCCGCTCACCGACACGGAACGGCAGGCGATCCTCGACGCCAATGCCGCCTTCGCCGACGACGCGCTGCGCGTGCTGGGCGGCGCCTTTCGCGAGCTGCCGGCGGGGGAGACACTGGACCGCGCCGACGCCGAGCATGGGCTGACCTTCGCCGGCCTGTGGGGGATGATCGACCCGCCGCGGCCGGAAGCGGTGCGCGCCATCGCCGCCGCGCGCGAGGCAGGCATCCGCGTGGTGATGATCACCGGCGACCACGCCATCACCGCCACCGCCATCGCGCGGCAGATCGGCATCACCGAGGATGGCAGCGAGACAGTGACCGGCGAAGAAGTCGCGGCGATGGCGCCGGAGGCGCTGAAACGGCGCATCGGCCGGATTGCCGTCTTCGCGCGCGTGTCGCCCAGCGACAAGCTGCGCATCATCGAGGCGCTGCGCGCCCGCGGTGAAGTGGTGGCGATGACCGGAGACGGGGTAAACGACGCTCCGGCGCTGAAGAGCGCGGACATCGGCGTGGCGATGGGCGTCACCGGTACCGAAGTGGCGAAGGAAGCGGCGGACATGGTGCTCACCGACGACAATTTCGCCACCATCGTCAGTGCGGTGGAAGAAGGGCGCATCATCTTCGGCAACCTGCAAAAGTCCATCTTCTTCCTCCTCACCACGAACCTCAGTGAGATCCTCACGCTGCTGGCGGCGCTGCTGCTGGGGCTGCCCTTCCCGCTCACCGCGGTGATGCTGCTCTGGGCGAATCTCATTACCGACGGTTTCTGCACCATCCCCGTCGGGTTGGAGCCGCCCCACGGCGACGTGCTTTGCCGCCCGCCGCGCCCGCGGCGCGCGGGCATCATCGACGCGCCTACGCTGTGGCGCATGGCGCTGCACGCCCCGGTGATGACCGTCGGCACGCTGTGGCTCTTCTGGTGGACCGGCCAGCGCGATGATCCGATGGTGGCGCGCACGGTGGCATTCACCACGCTCTGCGCCTTCCAATGGTTCCACGCCTTCGTCGTGCGCTCGCATACCTTTTCGCTTTTCACTATCGGCGTGGGGTCCAATCGCTGGCTGCTCTACGGCGTCGGCGCGGCCGTGGCGTTGCAGGTGCTGGTGGTCCACTGGGATCCGATGCACGCGCTCTTCGGCACGGTGGCGATTTCCCTCGCTGACTGGGGGTGGATTCTCCTCACTTCCAGCAGCATCCTCTGGGTGGACGAAATCGCGAAGCTGGTGCGGCGCGCGCGCCATGCGACAGAAGAATGTGGCACGGCGCTGGATGCGGAACAGGCGGCGTGAGTGTGCGCGACCGGTGCGAACTTTTTCCGCGCGTCCGGTGTCTAACCTGAACGTCATGACGCACACTTCACGCATTACACCGACGCAGGCTGCCGATCCGCCGTCGCGCGCCGCGGCCATCTGGCTGACGGTGGCGCAGGTGGCCGCGGTGGCGCTGCTCGCGCTGGCGCTGGCCTGGGCGGTTCAGCCGGCGGCGGCAGACAGCCCCGCGCGCCTGCCCGCCCGCCCACTGCAGGCGCTGCTCGGCATGCTCGGGCTGGCGGCACTTGTCACCGCGTTGGTGCCGGCGTGGCGGCGCGGCGCCTTCACCGGCGCGGTGTGCGGCGCCGCGCTGGCGGTGGCCTGCTGGTTCACCGCCGACATGCGGTACTGGTCCGAGCCGGTCTACGGCGGAAATATCCCGTATATGGCATTCATCATGCCCGGGACAGCGCTGGTGCTGGCCGCCTGGGGCCTCATCGTCCGCGGCGGCATGAAGGACGGCGCGCGGCTGGGGGTGTGGGCGCTGGGCGCGGGGCTGGGCCTGCTGCTGGCCGGCGCTTTCTTCTTTGGCATCTTCAGCAGCGGCGTCCACGGGCTGCCCGTCTACCAGCCGTTGGACGGCCTGTCCATGTATTTCTACCAGTACGAGCAACTGCTGGCGAATCTCGTGCTGTACCCGGCCGCGATGTGGGTCGGGGGCATCGGCTTGCGCGCGCGCGGCGGTCTCGCCGTGCAGCCGCTGCTGACCGCGCTGGCGATCGGAGGGGCCCTGCTATGGTGGAACCGCTGACCCCAACGACCGCGGCGACGGCGCCCGCCGCCGATCCGCTGGGCCGCGTCCTCTTCGGGCTGCTGCTGGCGGTGCTGGCGCTGGCGCCCACGCAGCTCACCCTCGGCCCGCTGCACCCGGCCGAGCCGCTGCTGGCGCTGGCCGCGCTGGTGTGGGCCATCCGCTGGCTGAAAGTGCGCGACACCGCCAGCCTGCCGCCCTTCGCCCACTGGCTGGTGCTGGCCGCCGGCGCGTTGAGCGTCTTCGCCCTTTTCACGCCCTACATCGACGGCGCCGAAATCGACCGGAAGACCACCCTCGTCATCGGCCCGCTGCAGTCCGTTCTCGAAAAGGCCGCGCTGAAAGGCTGGGCGATGGAAACCGCGCAGGTGGTCCTCTACCTGCTCATTGCCGTCACCCTCTTCCGCGCCGCGCTCACCACCGCGCCGCGCATCCGCACCGCGGTCATCGTGCTGCTGGCGGCCACCACGCTGGCCGTGGGCCTGGCCGTCGCGCAGCGCGCCCTGCTGCCGTCACAGCGCGTGGCCGATCCCGAGCAGCGCATGGTCTTTCACGACAAAACGCCGCGCGCCTATGTCACCGTGCAGACGCCGATGACGGTGTGCGCCACCTTCGGCAGTTGGAACGACAAAGGCTTTCACCCCAGCCGCACCGCTTACGCCGGCTTCCTGGCGGTGGCGCTGCCCTTCGCGCTGGCGCTGCTGTGTACCAGCCGCTGCCGGGGCCTGCGTCTGTGGATGGCGTTGCTGCTGGCCGGGGCGGCGTATTCGGTGCTGGCGGGCCTGCTGGCGGCGGCGCTGCTGCTGGGCCTGCTCACCACCGGCATCGCGCTGGGGCCGCGCACCGGTCGCTGGGTGCTGCTGGGGGTGTTGCTCTACGGCGTCGCGCTGCTCGTCTTCGGCGGCATCAACCGCGCCGAAGTGCTGTATGAGCCCTACCGGCTGGCGGTGAACGACGCTGACGCCGCGCGCCTGTACGGCGGCACGCATGAGCTGAAGAAATTCTGGGGCGAGCAGTTCGCCGCGCTGAACGTCTTCCGCGACCGCCCCATCATCGGCGTGGGCAACGGGCAATACCAGGCGTCTATCGGCGCGGAAACATACGACGTGGTGTCGAAAGCCGCCTCGCAGCGGCTGGAGCCGGACACGCAGAACGGCTACCTGGTGACGCTGGTGAATACCGGCCTCATCGGGCTGGCGGCGCTGCTGGCGCTGCTCGGGCTATACCTGGGACTGGCGCGGCGGGCGCGGCGGTCCGTCCCCGGCGATCCGTGGATGGCGGCGGCGCTGGGCGCCATGGTGGCGCTGGTGGTGATGATGTTCGCCACCTCGCCCTGGGTGCGCGGCACCATGCTGCCCATCGCGGCGCTGCTGGCAATTATCGGCAACGGTGCAACTTGCGTACCTGACGAACGTATAGAATAATAGAAGAGTGCCGTCGTTGCCGCGCCCCACGACTCCGGCACTCCCCTCGCCCAGTATTGGGAGAGGGGGCAGGGGGTGAGGGCGCGCGTAGGCACCCGGCTAAGGGTGGAGCCACGCAGGAGCGCGCAACGATATGCAGACAGGTTGTGTCAATAGTTAGGTAGGAGGACTGACCATGTGGAGTCGTTCGATAGTGTTTGTCGCCGGGATCGCCGTCGCGCTGCTGGGCTTCGGCCTGAGTCTGCTGTCGGCCGCGCCATTCACCAAGATTGTGTGGGAGGGAGAAGACCCGCTGGTGAAGCTGCCCGGCAAAGTTTTCTCGGTGAAGAAGAAGAAAGAGGATCCGTCCGGCAAGGTGTCGGGCGACAAGGTGGTGTCGGTGCCGAAGGGCGAACCGGGCGACAAGGTGGTGCGCGAGGACCTGGTCTATCATGTGAACGTCCCCGCCAACGGCCGCTATTACCTGTGGGCGCGCACCTTCTGGAGCACCGGCTGCGGCAATTCCTTCTTCGTGAAGGTAGAGGGGTACGATTCCGGCGAGTGGACCATCGGCAACGACGCGACGTATAACATGATGCACTGGGTCTGCCTGTCGGACAGCGGTAACCAGACGAAGCCGCGCCCGTTGATGCTGAAAAAGGGCGTGGTCGACATCAACATCGGCTCGCGCGAGACCGGCACCATGCTCGACCAGGTGCTGCTGACCACCGATCCCGGCCTGCAGCCCGCCGGCATCTATAAGGCGACCGAGAAGGCGCTGGCGAAGGAATAGGATCTCCTGTTACGACAGGAGATCAAATGCGTATATAGTGCGGAATCAACACGGGGGAGATGCTCCGTGTTCCGCCATTGGATAAGGGGAACTCCATGCGTTGGATGCTGCTGATCTGCTGCGCGCTGGCGCTCGCGATCCCGGCGAGTGCGGCGGTCGAGATTATCGACCTGCCGGACACGAAACAGGGCGAGGCGCTCGATGCCCGCTATGACCTGGAATGGACCGTCACCGCGGCGAAGGCGCCGACCGGCCCGCTGGTGCTGGCGCTGGAGAGCGAATACAGCCTGAAGCTGGAGAAGGGCCAGGCACTGTGGATGCGGCTGGCCGGTAAAACGGTGCTGCCCATCGCCACGGCGGCGCTGCGCCCGGCGGCGGACGGCGTCACCCACTACACGCTGAAGCGCCGCGAGGGCGTCATCGCGCTGCTGCAGGACCACCGGCTGCTCTTCGCCGCGCCCGCCACCGCCACCGGCGGCGAGATCGCCTTCCGCGGCGTGCCTGGCGAGATGAAGATCAGCGGCGCGCGCTACCGCCCGGTGGAGCGCCGCACCTTCGGCGACGACTTCATGCGCCCGGAAGCGGCGCTCACCCAGGGCCGCGACCTGACCACCGAAGACCAGGTGTGGAAGGTCGCCTTCTACCGCAAGGATTTCCCGCTGGCCGACCCGGCGAAGGCCAAAGCCGACAGCATGCAGAACCCCTGGCGCTACAGCTTCTTCCCGCTGCCCAACAACACCCGCGACGGGCTGGCCGGCAAGCCGAACTATAACAACGCCACGAATGGCTTCTGGTACCTGTACCGCGGCGTAGGCCCCTCCTGGGTGGTGCCCGAGCCGAACTCCGTCTACCCCACCTGGGACCGTTACTTCGTGGCGGCGTCGGTGAAAACCGAGTATCAGAGCGCCGTGGGCCTCATCGCCGCCTACCAGGACAATAAAAATTACCTGCTGTTCCGCTGGCGCGCGAATGACGCCGCCGCCGGCCCGCGCGGCGAGTTGATCGCCATGATTAACGGCGCGCCGGTGACGCTGGACGCCACCAGCCGCGGCTTCGACCCCGGCCAGTGGTATCGCCTGCGCATCAACCTGGGCTGGCGCACCGTGCAGGTGCTGGTGGATGGCGAGAAGCTCATCGAAGCGGTGAATCCGGGCGTGACGGAAGGCCGCGTCGGCCTCTACGCCGACGGCGTCGCCAACCCGAAGCGCCCGGCGCTGGACGACGTAACCGCGGGGATGTATGCCACCACCGACGAGAACACCGGCAAGGTGACCAGCGAGGCGCAGGACGCGCTGAGCGGCAACAGCGCCATCTACTTCGACGACGTGAAGGTGGGCGACTGGACCGCGCTGGAAGACCTGTTTACCTCGCCATACGCCGCGGACAACCCGGGCGGCTGGACGATGAGCGCGGACGGCATCGCGGCGCCGAAGAACGGCGGGCGCCTGTTGAGCGGCCGCATGGACTGGGGCCAATACGTGGCGGAGACGCGCGTCATGCTGCCCGCCCGCGGCGCGGCCACCGTCTACTTCCACCAGTCCGAGAAGGGCAACGGCTACGCCTGGGTGCTCACCCCGTCGGCGCAACACCTCTACACCACCGTCAACGGCAATATCAAAACCGATCTGGCGAGCCTGTCGCTGCCGCTGAAGACGGGCGAGTGGGTGCCGCTGCGCATCGAGGCGGACGGGCCCTACGTGTCGGTCTACTGCGACGGCACGCGGGTGGCGGACGCCTTTGACGCCACCCGCGTGGCGGGCCGTTGCGGCGTCTCCGCCGCGAAAAATGCCGCGTCCTTCCGGCCGTTTACCATCACTCAGTTGGAGAAAAACCGCCAGCGGATGACCGTGCACAAAGGCTTCGAGAAGAATGGCTGGATGGCCACCTGGTCGACGCCCGAGGCCGACTGGTACCCGGCGGTGAATCACGGCCGCGTGATGCGCCTGCCCAGCGAGGCGAATCCGAACGCGGCATCCGATCCCGGCCCGGCCGGCCCGATGATGACCGATGTGCCCGGGCTGTATTGGAACAAGGGGTGCTACTACCACGATCTGCGCGTAGCTATTCCGCTGGAGAAAGCCGCCTTCAGCGGGCAGATGTTGCACCTGAGCGCGAACTATGACGGCAACGCCGGCTATCGCTTGCAGGGTAATGCTCCGGCGACGGCGGGCACCGGTTCGGTGACGCTCTTCCGCGGCGCCGACACGGTGGGCACCTATAGTTATCAGACGCCGAAAAAGGGCCGTTTGATCTTCGAGCGCCATGGTTCCTTCCTGCTGCTCGTTGTCCAGGAACTGGACCCCGATACCGATCCGGGCGACAACCCGGAAATCATCAGCGAGCAGATCCTCTTCACCTACCGCGACAAAAAGCCGCTGAACGCGGAGCAGGTGGGCTTCACCGTCACCAACGCCGCGCTGCCGGCCGCCGCCGTCCAGGTGGAGTCGGACCGCATGCAGGAGACGTTCGAGACGGCGCCCATCGGCTGGACCGTCGGCAACGGTATCTGGCTGGTGATGCAGCGCTACAGTTGCCAGCCGCAGTGGAACTTCTTTGGCGGTTTCGGCCGGCACACCCCCCACGTCTGGTGCAAAACCCGCTTGGATGGCGACCAGAACGTGGAAGTCTACATGGGTATCAAAATGCAGTTCGATAACCAGGCTGAGGAGTATAATCGCCGGTATCGCGACATGAATATGAGCATCTGCACCGACGGGAAGGATATCAGCTCGGGGTACAGTGTCATCCGCGCCGGCCGCCCGAACAACCGCAACGTGACGATGCTGCTGCGCCGGGGCATCGTGGTGGCGTCCTCCACCGAGCAGGGCCATCTGCTGCCGCCGCAGGGCGCGGGCCACCGCCAGTGGTTCGCTACGCGCATCGAGAAGCGCGGCGGCCTGCTGAAGGTCTTCCTCGACAACAAGCTCGCCTTCACCTACACCGATCCCGATCCGCTGCCGGGCGGCTATGTGGCATACTGGACGCTGGACAACGGCGTGCTCATCGGCCGTACCAACATGTCCGCCGAGCGGATGAGCACCGGCAGCCCGAAGGCCTTCACGCCGTACCACATCCCGCCCGAGCCGGCGCCGCTGACCGAGCCGACGGTGGCGATGAACGGCGTCACCGTACCGGTAGCCACCTTTGAGGCATCGGCTACCGGCTGGCGGACGCCCTCCAGCGCCGGCGCGGTGTTCATCGGCCGCGCGCGCGTCGACGACGCGAAAACCGGCGTCAACACCGTGCTGCACGTCATCAATTCCTACCCGGCCGGCGACCTGTCCGTCAGCGCGCCGCTGGGCGGCGCCAGCCTCGCCGCGCAGCCGGTGCTGCACGCGGATTACAAGCTGGCGCCGAACACGCGCATCAACCTCTACGCGCGGGTGCAGGACATCTGGTTCGAGTTCGTGCTCACCGCCAAGGAAGCGCAGGAGCCGAACGTGCTGAGCGCCGGGCGCGCGACGGTGCTGGCCGATGGCAAATGGCGCCACCTGGAGCTGAACCTGGCCGATCCAATCATCGCCGCGCTGAAAGAGGCGGGCAAGCCGACGACTGACCTGAAGCTGCAAAGCCTGGTCTTCGCCGACTGGCACCCGGTGTCCGATGTGCGCTGGTACGGCTTCGGCGAGAACCCGGCCTTCACCGTGACGCAGTTCGATAACGTCGCGCTGCTGGCGCCGGTCGCCACCGCGGTGACGCTCTCCTGGAGCGGCCCGGACGCCGCCACTGACCGCTGGCGCGTGGCAGTGGACGCCAACCCCTTCACCGTGCCAACAACGGAGACCACCGAACGCACCATGACCGTGCAGCCCACCGCCGGCACGCGCTTCCTGCACGTCCAGGCCAAAACCGCCGACGGCGCCTGGAGCCCCGTCGTGCATGTGCCGATCACCGCGAAAAAATAGCGTTCCAAAGCGTCCGAATCCCCTCGCGAAAACCCCCTCCCCGAAGCGGGGGAGGGACCAATACGCAACAGAGAACCAGTGTCACCAATCTGTCGGAAAAGCCCCCTTCCAGGGCAATACCGTTCAAAGTAAGCCTGCTGCATACGGCGAACCCGCCTCTCCCTGCCGCCACATTTCCTCATGACTCTCCCCTCCCCATGTAGGGGAGGGGGCTGGGGGAGAGGTGGCGCGTGGCGGTCGAGAGCCCGTATTTGAACGGTATTGCCCTTCCGGGCGTCGTTCAGTAGCCCGGCCGTTTACGACCGGGCATATCTTTCCATATCGATCGGTAAGCCGAAATGGGGACTGTAACGAATTTCCCGAGTATCCATCAGCGAATCGATGACAGGAAAACATGAAATGCGTTGCTGTACCCATTTCTCGCCTTTGGCGGCGGTGACATCAGCGATTAATTCCGACCATTTCGCTCCTTATTGACCGATAAGTGCCGCTTCGGTACAATGGGCCGCTACAGAACAGGAGCAGCTATGCGTCGTGGATTTACGTTAATCGAATTGCTGGTGGTCATTGCCATTATGCTGCTGCTGTCGGCGATCCTCTTCCCGACGCTGATGCAGGCACGAAAGGCGGGGGTGCGCGCCACCTGCCTGAGTAACCTGCGCCAACTGCACGCGGCAATGATGCTGTATGTGAACGACCACGCCGAGCAGTTCCCGAATACCGGCGACACCATGCTGTGGATGGGGCGTAACTGGCGGCCGGTCATCGATCCTTACGTGGGCGCCCGCAAGGTCTACTGGTGCCCCGCCGACTCTGGCGCGCGGGTGAAGTACGACTCCACCTCCTACGCTTACCTGCAGAGCTTCTTTCACAAGCCGGAGGATATCTCCGCCGGCGTCGCCAGCATGCCTACCGCCACGCTGAAGGCCTACCACACCTGTGGCATACCGACGGTGACGCAGGCGCTGGGCGACGTGACGTATCCCGACCGCAAGATACTCCTTTACGAGTGGACCTCCAACCACGACGCGCCGGCCCGCACCATGTGGCAGCCCGCCGGCCAGCACCTGGCCGTCTTCGTGGATGGCCACGCCACCGCCATGCGCCAGGAGCAACTCCGTCTCTCCGCCGTGGGTGACCGCGACCCGAACTGGACCGTAGGCGGCATCGCCGGGGCGGATATCGACTGATGCCCCCGCGTATCCGCCCGCGGATTGTGGTATAATCCCGCCCGGTAGCATCCCATGAACCAGACGACGCGGCAGACATCAAAGACGAAGAAGCGGAAGCTGCATGGCTGGCGCGTGCTGCTGGCGTTGCTGGTGCTCGGGGCGCTCTACGTCGTCTCGCTGCTGGTGCGCGTGGCGCGTTTCGGCGGCCAGCCGCACCCCGCGCCGGCCGATGTCATCATCGTCCTCGGCGCCTCGCAGGCCGACGGCCGGCCCAATCCCGTGCTGCGCGCGCGACTCGACCACGGTATCGCGCTGTACCGGCACGGCGCCGCGCCGTATCTCCTCTTCACCGGCGGCTGCCGCCCGGGCGACCGCTACACCGAGGCGGAGACGGGTCGAAGGTATGCCATGCAACACGGCGTGCCGGACGACGCCATCCTGCGGGAAGACCAGGGGCGCACCACCTGGCAGAGCCTGCAGACCTGCGCCGAGATCATGCGCCAGCGCGGCCTCCGCCGCGCCATCCTCGTCAGCGATCCCGACCACGGCTTCCGCCTCACCCGCATGGCGCAAGACCTGCGCATGGCTACCGTCTTCAGCCCCACCCCCGACACCCGCATCCGCGGCCTGTCCGTGCGCGCCAAATTCATCCTCCGCGAAGTCGGCGCCTACATGGTTTACCGCACCGTGGGCATGTAGTGACAAATGCCGATTTCCGGGTAATATATGGCAAACCCCTGGGAGCGCGGATTTGTAATCCGCACTCCCATCATACACCCCTCGACGGGGTGTATGACGGCTGTATGCACGCTCTGGAGCAATCATCATGTCATCACTACTCGCCCGCCTCGAAGCCCCCTTGATGAAACTCGCCGGCAAGCTCGGCCAGCAGCCGCACCTCAACGCCATTCGCGACGGCGTGGTGGGGGCGCTGCCGCTGGTGCTCATCGGCAGCGTGTTCATGCTCATCCTGCAGCCACCGCTGGCCTCGGCAGCCGCGCAGGATGCCTGGTCGATCAGCCCCACCGGTATGCAACTGCGAATCGCTGTCGCCATCCTCATCAAGTGCGTCGCCCTCTTTGTGGCCTTCGGCGTCGCCCACAGCCTCGCCAAACGCCGCGACATCGACGCGCTGTCCGCGGGATTGCTGGCGGTTGCCGCGCTACTGCTGTTCAACGGCGTGCAAACAGGCATGCTGACCACCGCTGCCGGCAATATGAAAGGCCTCTTTCTGCCGCTGGAAATCGTCCGCGAAGGCACGACGGCGAAGATCAACAACCTGGGCTCCGGCGGGCTGTTCGTGGCGCTCCTCATCGGCCTGCTGGTGCCGGAAGTGCAGCGCCTGGCGCGCAAATACAAGCTGGAGATCACCATGCCGGCCGGCGTGCCGCCGGCGGTCAGCCGCTCCTTCTCCGCGCTCATTCCCGGCCTCATCATCCTCGGCGGCGCCTGGGCGCTGGCGCATGTGGCGCGCGTCGATCTCTTCGGACTGGTCTATACCTATATCGGTGCGCCGATCGCGAATATCAGCAAAGTCGATCAAAGCGTCGCCTCCGCGATCCTCGTCTTCGGGGTAATGCTGGTCGTCATCCTGCTGGACTCCGTGCTCTGGCTGCTCGGCGTGCATGCCGTGGCCATCCTCGCGCCCGTGGCGGCGGTCTGGCTCACCAATATCACCTCGAATACCGACCACGGCACCGCGCTGCTGCATACCCGCGAGACGCTGCAGTTCCTCATCTGGACCGGCGGCTCCGGCGCCACGCTGGTGTTGCCCTTCCTGCTGCTGCGCGCCCGCGCGCAAAGCCTGCGCGCCATCGCCAGGGTCGGCCTCGTCCCCTCGCTCTTCAATATCAACGAGCCGCTTATCTTCGGGGTGCCGGTGATGCTCAACCCCACGCTGGTCATTCCGTTCATCCTCGCGCCGGCCGCCGCGCTGCTCACCACGGTGGTCTCGACAACGCTGGGCTGGGTGCCGGTGCCGAAGCTGGTGGTGCCGTGGACGCTCCCCGGACCCATCGGCGCGTTTCTCGCTACCGGCGGCGCCTGGCAGGCCGCCGTCCTTTCACTGGTCAACATCGCCCTCGCCGCCCTCATCTACTGGCCGTTCGTCAAAATGCTGGACAAACGCATGGCCGAAGCCGAAGCGGAAGCCGACCGTAAGGCGGTGGCGAGTGCGTAATCCCTGAAGTGTGAAACGCCCAATGCTGAAAATTGGCACATGACGTCAATGCGCAAACGCCACCACATCATCCAATTGCCCTATCAACTCCCCCTCCCCACATAGGGGATGGGGTCGGGGGGAGAGGTCGAGCGAGTGAACCGGTAGCGGCCATCGACACGTTTTATACGGGTTCCACGGTCATCCGCATGTAGCGAATCGACCACGGGGCCTTCACTCGGCCCCCCTCCCCAGCCCTCCCCCCGTTCTCTCCGCGAACAGGGGGAGGGGGTGTGCGAAAGATACTCCCTCCCCCTGTGCACGTAGGGCAACGAAGGGCACGGGGGGAGGGCCGGGGAGGGGGGCCGATTACAGTATCCGGTGCGGCTCGCCTGCGCCTCGCTCGCCAATCGCCTCACTCCGCCAGCGGCAGCGTGAACCCGAACGTACTGCTGTGGCCGGTGCTTTCGGCGAAGACGTGACCGCCATGGGCCTCGGCGATGGCTTTGACGATGAAGAGCCCGAGGCCGGCGCCGCCGGCTTTGCGGGTGAGCAGCGGTTCGGCCTGGTAGAAACGTTCGAAGAGGTGGGAGCGCACTTCCGGGGTGAAGCCCGCGCCGGTGTCGATGACGGCGATGACCACTTCATCCTCTTCGCGGGTCACGCGCACGGTGATGCTGCCCGTCTCGGTGAATTTCACCGCGTTGTCCAGCAGGTTGTTCAGCGCCAGCGCCGCGCGCGGCGGCTCGGCCATCACCTGCAGGTCGTCCGGCATCTCCACGGTGAGGGTGAGGCCGCGGCGCAGCGCCGCCGCCTCGAACTGCGCCACCGCCGCCAGGATGATAGGCCGCAACGGACTTGGCCGCGGCGCCACCGCCAGTCCCCCCGCCTGCTGGCGGGCGGCGCTTAGCAGATTCTCGATGATGTCCTGCAGCCGCTCTGACTGGCGCTCGGCCATCGTCAGCAGTTCCCGGGCGCGCGGGTCGTCCAGCGGCACGACGCCGGCGTTAATCATCTCCAGCGCGCTGCCGATGGTGGTCAGCGGCGTTTTCAACTCGTGCGACACCATGCTGAGCAGGTCGGATTTCAGCCGGTCGATGACCGCCAGGTTGGCGGCCATCATGTTGATGGAGGTGGCCAGCGCTTCCAACTCGAGCCCGCCGCGGCTATGCACGCGGATAGCGAAATTGCCGGATCCGATCTCGCGCGCGCTGGCCGCCAGCGAGGCGATGAGGCGGCTCAAGTAAGACGCGGAATACAGTGACGAAGCCAGCGTGAGACCCAGCACGAAAAATGTGAGCACCAGAAAGAGCGCCAGCGTGCGGTATAGTGGCGCGAGCACGACGTTCAGCGGCGTAGAGATCAGGAATATCCACGTGGTGCCGCGCACCGGCACATAGCCGATAATCGTGGGCTTACCGGTGATCGGACTGGTCGAATTGGCATTACCGGGATGGCCGGAGAACATTGGGTTGTTTTCCGTGCCGGGATACGACTGCCCGATGAGTTCTACCGGGGTATCCGTGCGCGCGATGAGCCGGCGGTCGCTGCCCCACAGCGCGGCGATGGTTTCCATCGGCAGGTCGAACTGCCCGAAGACAGTCTGCAGCTCCTGCGGGTGGATGACGGCGGCGACGATGCCGCCGAAGCGACCGTCGCGGTGAACGGGATAAGCGACAATGATGGATATACGATTGGTGACCTGGCTGGTGAGAATATTCGAGACCACCGGGGCGCCGGTAGCGCGCGCGCGTCGAAAATACTCCCGGTCGGCGGCGGTGGCGCGCGCCGCGCCGGGCGCGGGGGTGTAGCTGATATTCACCCCGTTCGCGTCAGTGATGAACAGACTCTCCCAGTCCGGCTGCTGGCGCAGTTGGCGGGTGACCAGTCCCTGCATGTCGACGAGGGTGCCGCGCAGCACTTCATTGGAGCCGGCCAGCGTGCGCAGGGTGCGCAAATTACCGTCTACCCATCCCTGCACGTAGACGGCGCCCACGCGCGCCAGAGCGATGTTTTGCTGGAGGACGTGTGTGCGCGCGTCCCGGTAATACGCCCCGATGAGCACCAGGCCGAGCAGAATCAGCGGCACCACCCCCAGCAGCGACGATAGTAACAGTCGCCGCCGCAGGGGCATGCCGCGCGTATTCGGTCTCGTCTCGTCAGGCGTGATCATCAGTCAGGCCGGCGCCGGCATGCGCTGCCAGCGCAGCGGCGGCCTCCTCCCGGTCGTCGAAGTGGATGGTGCGGTCCGCGAAGATCTGGTAATTCTCGTGCCCCTTGCCGGCCAGCAGCACCAGGTCGCCCTGACGGGCGCGACCGATGGCCAGGCGGATGGCCGCGGCGCGATCCGGCTCCACCGTCACGCGGGCGCGGCCGGCGTCTGTGAAGCCGGCGAGGATCATCTCGATAATCGCCAGCGGCTCCTCGGTGCGGGGGTTGTCGCTGGTGACGATGATGTCACGCGCCCACTCCTCGGCCACGGCGGCCATCTTCGGGCGCTTCAGCGGGTCGCGGTCACCGCCGCAACCGAAGACGACGATGACGCGTCCCGGCGCGATCTCATCGGCGGTGGCCAGCACCTTGTCCAGGCCGTCGGGGGTGTGGGCGTAGTCCACCACCACCGCCGGCTGGCCGGGGGCGGAGGGCACGCGCTGAAAACGGCCGTCCAGCGGAGCGATACCCGCTAGCGTGGCGGCGGCGGACGCCGGCTCCACGCCCAGCTCGATGGCCAGCGCCAACGCGCACAACGCATTGGACACGTTGAACGAGCCGACAAGTTGCAGGTCGATGGGCAACGCGCCGCCGGGATGGCGCAGCGTGAAATGACTGCCGTCCGCACGGAGGGCGACGTCCGCGGCGCAATAGTCGCCCGCGCCGATGCCGAAGCGGCGCACCAGTCCCGGCGCGCGCGCGGCGAAAAGGTCGCCGGTCGGGTCATCGGCGTTGATGACGCTGATCATACCCCCCGCCGGCTGGTAGCGCGGGTCGGTGAAGAGCGACAGCTTCGCGTCGCGATACGCCTCCAGCGTGCCGTGGTGATCCAGATGGTCCTGGGTGAGGTTGGTGAACGCCGCGGCGCGGAAGCAACACCCCGTCACCCGGTGCAGGCTCAGCGCGTGCGATGAGACTTCCATCACCACGTGGGTGAGGCCGGCGTCGCGCATGCGCGCCAGCAACTGCTGCAGGTCGGGCGCCAGCGGGGTGGTGTTGTGCGCGGGCAGCACGTCGTCGCCGATCATGTAGACCATGGTGCCGATGAGCCCGGTCGGATGCCCGGCGTCCGCCAGCATCTGCCGCAGCAGCGTGGTGGTGGTGGTTTTGCCGTTCGTTCCGGTGACGCCGATGAGCGTGAGGCTGTCGGCGGGGTGACCGTAGAACGCCGCCGCCGCCAGCGCCGCCGCTTCCGCGGGGTTGGCCGCCACCAGCGCCGGCACGCCCGCCGGCACAACAGCGGCGTCGCCGACCAGCAGGGCCGCCGCCCCGGCCGCCAGCGCCTGCGGGATATAGTCGTGGCCGTGCTTCTGTCCCACCGGCATGCAGACGAACAGATCGCCCGGCTGCACCCGGCGCGAGTCATAGGTGATGCCGGTGATCGCCACGTCGCCGTCACCGAGCCGCGTCACCGGATAATCCGTCAATACCGTGTTGAGTTGTACCATGTTGTCGTCCAGTGCAATTATCCATCAAAAGGGCCATCCTGTGCCATGCCGTATGCGACAGCGCGTCAATAGCGGATCACGAATTCCGCAAACTCCCCCGTGCCGTCGCAAAATTCCGTCAGAATGCCGGTCACGTGCGCCATGGGCGGCCCGTCCTGCACCCGCGCCGCCAGTGCCTCCAGCGCGCCGCGCTCGCCCTCCGCCAACACCTCCACGGTGCCGTCCGGCCGGTTGCGCGCCCAGCCGGTGAGCCCCAGCGCAACCGCCTGCCGCCGCGTAAACGCGCGGAAATTTACCCCCTGCACCCGCCCGGTGATGATGGCGTGCATCCGTGGCATGCATACTCCGTATTCAATCATCTGGAATGAGCCAGATTGGCGTGTGATCAGCATCAGGGTCAACCGGTGAGAAAGGCGACGAGATGCTGGTTATGCGTATAGACCCCATTCCAGCATATGGACAATGTAGACCATTGCCTTCGAAGGCGCAATCACCATCCCTGGGACAGAGTAGCGACACGCCGACATTAACGCCTTTGATAGCCACGATGACGAAATAGGAGCGCGGTGAAGACAACCGCAGTGCCGGATGACAGGGCGGATGCTTGGGCCATTGCTTAAAGATGACATCCCAGAGCAGAAAGGCATATTCGTGCGGAAGTGTGCCGAACTCCTCCATTGCCACTTTTCGCATCGTGACGCGTATCATGGGCATGGCCTACTTCCGATGAATCTGCTGAAGGTAGTCATAAACCTCCTCGCCGGACACATCATCCGTTCCCTCGGGATCGGCTAATGCCTCCAGAATCCGCTCTTCCGCCATCGCCCGCTGCAGCAGCTTCAGCATGCGCGGGCTCAGCGGCACCATCGCCACGGCTGGCTTGCCGTAGTGCGTCAGAATGGCGTATTCCCCGTCGTCCATCACTCGGTGCAGCAGATCGGCGAAGCGCGTGCGCGCCTGCGCCGCGGTGGCTGTAATCATGTCATACCTCCTGTTCATGGATATGTTATACAATATACCCATGATGTTATACAAAATATGCGGTATTTTGTATAACATAACACGCGAATATCCAGGTGTCAACAGGCCTCAGGCAGGCCGGTACCGTCCCCCCGCCTTCTCCGGCGCGCACAGCTTCGCGCAGAGCATCTCCAGCGCGATGTCCATCTCCTGGCGGGGCACGCCTTCGATGGCTTTGCTGGCCATGTCGCACTCCAGCAGCGCCTCGTAGGCGTGCGCGAGTTGGGTCCAGGACAGCCCGCGGGCCTGCTGGGCGAGGCGCGTGCCCATCCAGCCGGAAAGCATCGAGAGGATGCTGTTTTCTGGCAGCATGGCGACGGCGGTCTGCAACTGCATCGGGTCGCTCTTCGGGCGCCAGCCGGCGTCCAGCATCACCTTCGTCTGCCAGATAAGGCGGAACTGGCGCACCAGCATGGGGAAAAGGCGATAGGGGGATTCGAGCTGGTCTTCCAGCAACTCACGCAGGATGCCCAGCGCGCGGGCGGCGTCGCGGGCGGCCACCGCGTCGGCCAGGTGGAAGACGGACTCTTCCGCCTGCTTCGGCGTCATCAGCTCCACGTCCGCCGCGCGGATCTTCTTCCCGTCGCCCACCATCAATGACAGTTTTTCCACCTCGATCTGCAGGCGGCGCAGCTCGGTGCCGGTGCGGGTGATGAGCGTCTGCAACGCCGCCGGCTCGATAGTTTGCCCCCAGCCCTGCAGCGTCTCGCGTACCCACGCCTGCGCCTCGTCTTCGCTCAACCGCGAGCAGTCGTAGATGGTGCCGGCCTTCTCGATGCCCTTCTGCAGGTCGGCGGCCAGCTTCGCCGCTTTCTTGCCCGTACCGGTTTCGCCGGTCACCAGCAACACGTGGTTCATCGGCGGCACCGTGCCCAGCCCCGCCGCCAGCGCCTTCTGCTGGTCGGTGGCCAGCAGCTCGGTGTTGCGCACGATCACCAGACGCCCATTGCCCAGGAACGGCAACGCCTGCGCCAGCGCAAGTATCCGCGCCGCCCGCCCGGGCAGCCGCTCGTGCTTCCCGTCGTCCACGCCCTCCCATCGCTCGGCGCAGTCCACCTGGTCCAGGTTGAACTCGTCGCCTTCGCCAAGCAATTGCCCGCGCAGCCGCTCCACAAGCTGCCGCTTCAGGAACTCCTCGTCGCCGCACACGAGCAACCACGTGCCCTCAAGAGGCATGTCGCCGGATTTAGGAAGCTGGGTAAGTTTTTTCAGCATAGGATGCCATTCACTGCGGGAAATATCGAACGGTTATGATGTCGGCCCAGTGTATCCATGGCGATTCAGCTCTGCGACAGTGGTATCCCAGATCACGATTGCCGTATCCAAGGCTTCTCGCGCATCGGTTAACGAGGCCTCAGGCCAATCTCCTGGATAGCGGGCTTCGACAGCCCATTCCGTGAGCCGGGCGATGCTCTCCCGCGGCACTTTCAGACACCATTCGCTGGTAAACAACGCAAGGAGGCGCTCCAGGTCATGCGTTTTTGGCGCTTCTATCTCCTGATAAAATAAGGCTGCCTTTAACGCCTTCTCCGCGGCTTGTTGGGAATACAGGCATACATGCCGTGGGACAACGTGATCACGGCTCATCATCTCTCGCGCAAGCGAAAGGTCTTCACGCGCATACCGTAGCCATTTAGCGATATCAGCCAGCAGTTCAGGATCGCTCATACAGCACCTTCCCCTCACGCAGCGCCGGGCGCAAGATCGAACTCACCAGATGACCACGTCGGGTGATCTCATCTGGCGTCGTCACGATAATATCTTTGGCGACCGGCATGTCACGCAGAGAGCTTCTGATGGCCACGGTTGTATTTCGCTTATTCTCCACCGCCGGCAACACCACCAGCAAATCCACATCGCTGTCCGGCCCCGCGTCGCCGCGCGCCTGCGAGCCGAACAGGATGATGCGCAGCGGGTGGAATTGCGCCACGATCCGCTCAACCATAATGGTGATCGCTTCGGAAGTTGTCACCTTGTCACCCCTTTACCCCGCCACCGTCACCCGCGCCGCCTCCCGCACCGCCTGCCGCGTCCACCCCGCCGCCTGCTCGTAGGCGTAGGCGATCTGCAGCAGCGTCGGCTCGGCCCAGTGGGCGGCCATCAGGTGCAGGCCCACCGGCAGCCCCTGGTCGTAGCCGCACGGCACCGAGATGGCGGGGATGCCGGCCATGTTCACGGGAATCGTGCAGATGTCATTCAGGTACATCTGGATCGGATCGGCGGTCTTCGCGCCGAGCGGGAAGGCGACGGACGGCGCGGTGGGCGATACCAGCGCGTCGTAGGTCTGGAACGCCGTCTCGAAGTCGCGGCGGATGAGCGTGCGCACCTGGCTGGCCTTCAGGTAGAAGGCGTCGTAAAAGCCGGAGGACAGCGCGTAGGTGCCGAGCATGATGCGGCGCTTCACCTCCGCGCCAAAACCCTGGTCGCGCGTCTCCGTCATCATCGTCACCGTGTCGCGGGTGCCCGGCGCGCGGTAGCCGAATTCCACGCCGTCGTAGCGCGCCAGGTTGGAGGACGCCTCCGCCGGGGCGATGATGTAGTAGGTGGGCAGGCTGAAGCGCGCGTTGGGCAGCGAGCATTCCTCCACCACTGCGCCAAGCCGTTCGAGCACGGCGATGGCCGCGCGCACCGCGCGCTCCACGCCGGGGTCGACGGCCACGCCCTCCTGCGTGAACAGTTCGCGCGGTACGCCGATGCGCATGCCGGTGATGTCCCGCCCCAGCAGCGCCGTGCAATCGGGCGCGGCGTCCGGCAGGCAGGTGGAATCCTTCGGGTCGGGGCCGGCGATGGCGTTCATCACCAGCGCGGCGTCGCGCACGTCCTTGGTGATGGGGCCGATCTGGTCCAGCGACGAGGCGAACGCGATAAGGCCATAACGGCTCACCCGGCCGTAGGTGGGCTTCAACCCTACCACGCCGCAGTAGGCCGCCGGCTGGCGGATGGAGCCGCCGGTGTCGGTGCCGATGGCGATAAGCGCTTCATCCGCCCCCATGGCGGCGGCGCTGCCCCCGCTGGAGCCCCCCGGCACGCGGCTGAGGTCCCACGGGTTGTAGCTCGGGCCGAAGGCGGAGTTCTCCGTGGAGGAGCCCATGGCGAACTCGTCCATGTTCGTCTTGCCTACGGTGATAACGCCCGCCGCGCGCAACCGCTCCACCACGGTGGCGTCGTACGGCGGAATGAAATCCTCCAATATGCGCGAGCAGCAGGTGGTGCGCACGCCACTGGTGCAGAGGATGTCCTTCAGCGCCAGCGGAATGCCTTCCAGCGGGCCGATGGCCTCGCCGGCGGCCAGCTTCGCGTCCACCCGGTCGGCGTCCGCGTAGGCCGCCTCGCGGGTGAGCAGCACATAGCTGTGTACGGCGTCGTCCACCGCGTCGATGCGCGCGTAGACGGCGTCCAGCAGCTCGCGGGCGGAGATCGCCCGGGTGGTCAGCATTGCATGCGCGGCGTGCGCGGTCATGGCATACAGATCAGTCATCATCATCCCCACTGCCGCGGCATCACGCGGCGCCTCATTTTACCATAGACGCCGGGGGCTGTCAGGTTGGTGCGGCGACGGATGCCGCATGTCGAAAAGGTGCCGGAGATGTGAACCGTCGCCGATCCGGTGCGGGTCGCGACGGATGTCGCTGGAGGATCAGCGCCAACCCGATGCTGTAGAAAAGCAATCAGTCTGTGGAAACACCGTTGACACTGAAATATAGCGTGGTATAATAAAATATTAGGACTCGATCCCTTGGGGGATAGTTTCTAAGGCGCCGATTGCAAACGGCAATCGGCGCTGTATCTTGATGATGCGGCGTAAGAATTGCGAAATCGGAGACACAGTCATCATGGAACATCGCCCCGCGGCATCATCCTGACCGAAATCACTCTATACGTGAGAAAGGCAAAGGAGGTTTACGAATGAACCGTTCCCATCCCCGTGGCTTCACGCTCATCGAGTTGTTGGTCGTGATTGCTATCATCGCCATCCTGGCGGCCATCCTCTTCCCCGTGTTTGCACGGGCTCGCGAAAAGGCCCGGCAGAACACCTGTCTGAACAACCAGCGCCAGATCGCCATCGCGGTCAGCATGTATGTGCAGG
>CAZPYA010000005.1:0-91524 GCA_964590255.1 uncultured bacterium | reverse complement strand
CTGGTGCTCGATGAAGACCACCGGGTTGTTGTCGCGGATGGCGGTCTTCAGCAGGCCCTTGGCGTCGTAGGCGGTGCTGGGCGCGACCACTTTCAGGCCGGGCACCATCGTGCAGACGGCCTCCAGGCTCTGACTGTGCTGGCCGGCGTAGCCCTTGCCGCCGCCCACCGTGGTGCGGATCACCATCGGCAGCTCGGCCTTGCCGCCGAACATGTAGCGGTTCTTCGCCGCCTGGTTGCCCACCTGGTCCATGGCCATCAGGATGAAGTCGATATACATCAGCTCGCACACCGGGCGCATGCCGGCGGCGGCGGCGCCCACCGCGGTGCCGACGATGCACGCCTCGGAGATGGGCGTGTTGAAGACGCGCTCGCGGCCGAAGATGTCGATGATGCCGCGGGTCACCTGGAAGGCGCCGCCGTAGTCGGCCACGTCCTCGCCGTAGAGAATGACGCGCTTGTCGAGCAGCATCTCTTCGGTGATCGCCTCGGCCACCGCCTGGCGCACGAAGATGGCGCCCTCTTTATCGCGGCGCACCTTGCGCGGCTCTTTCTCCAGCACGGTGCGGTATTCGGCGGGGGCTTCCACGCAGCAGTTGGGCGAGAAGAGCCCGTCGCACATCGACGCCGGGTCGGGGTCGGTGCTTTCGGTGCCCGCCTTCACGCCGGCGGCCTGCACACGCGCCTTCACGGCGGCCAGCAGGTTCGCGCAGTCCTCTTCGGAGGCGAGGCCGGCGGCGACGATCTGGTTGACGAAGCCCTGGATGGCGTCCACGGCCTTCCACGCCGCTTCCTCTTCCTTGGTGCGGTAGGTGTCGCGCAGGTCGGACAGCGAATGGCCGTAGTAGCGGTAGGTTTCGCACTCGATGAGCACCGGGCCGTGGCCGTCGCGGCACAGTTCCACGGCGCGGCCGATGGCGTCGCGCACGGCCAGCACGTCCATGCCGTTCACCACTTCGGCGTGCATGGCGTCGCGGGCAAAGCCGGCGGCGCGCTGGGCCAGGAAGTCGATGCCGGTGACTTCCTTATCCTGCTGGCCGGTCATGCCGTACTGGTTGTTCTCGATGAGGAAGACCACCGGGCAGCCGCGCTCGAACTGGTCCATGGCGGCAAAGTTCATCGCCTCGGCGCCGATGCCGTTATTCACCGCGCCGTCGCCGACGAAGCTGACGCAGACCTGGCCGGTGCCCATCTTCTCGGCGGCCATCGCCGCGCCCACCGCGATGGCGAAGGAGCCGCCGACGATGGCGTTGGCGCCCAGATGGCCCACGGTGAAGTCGGCGATGTGCATGCCGCCGCCCCGGCCGCGGCAGTAGCCCTCTTCTTTGCCGAACAACTCGGCGAAGGTCTTATACAGGTGGATATCGATGCAGCGCTCCAGCAGCGTGTCGCGGTCGGCCATCTGGCACGCGTTCACGTCTTCCGCGCAGGCGCCGGAGGTGTCCATCCATGCCAGCAGCTCGCTCGCGTTCATCTCCAGCAAGGCGAAGTATCCCTTGGCGATGCCGTGGCCGTGGCCGCGGTGAGTAGAGGTGATGAAGTCGGTCTTGTGGATGGTGCTCACCGCGCCCGCCGCCACCGCCTCCTGCCCGATGGACAGGTGGCTCGCGCCGATGAATTTAAACCCCTCGGCCGGCGCCCACTTGCCGTCCTTCATGTCGACGATGCACTCTTCGAACGCGCGGATCATCTGCATGAGGGTCAACAGCGTGAAGGCGCGATCCTTCGTCATCGCCCCGGCAGCCACTTCGTCCGTCAGCGTGCGCTGATACTGGAACTTGGGAATCGACGGCAGCGTGATCTCCCCGGGGGTGAAGATCGGCAGAACACAAACCTCTTTCATCGAGAGAGCTCCTTTGGGCAAAATAGTGCGTCACTAGTATACCACGCCAGCGGCTTCCCACATGTTTACGCATGACGGGGCATAAAACGCGCAGAACTGGTGATTAAATGCACATGGTATCATATGATAGCCGAACGAGTTACGCACAGTCAAGCAACATCTACGCATATATGAGCAAGCCTTGGTCTGCTAGTGGAGGAGTTTTAACGACACACTATATCTAGTAACAGCGATTTAATGCGCATTAATAGGTAAGTAAATCGTTAAAATTTTCTGCGCATTCATGTTTATTTTGCAAAACCTTAGGCGTAAAATGGTTTCTAACAGCCTATCAAGCGATTGAAGGGAAGGCTAAAGCAACCCTGGCGACATAAACAGGCGGCATCACACCCATCATATTGAGTCTGGCGCGAGTGGTACTCAGGACGAATGGTCAGTAGACGAAGTGCATCGGCCCGACAACCGGCGCCTTCCGGAGCATACGCTGTACTGGCAGCAAGAGAGAGGGAGGACCTTCATGCAAGAGTGGCCCGACCAGCATGAACCCGATCCCGTGATCATGCCAGATACGTCCGGCAATACCGATCCGTGCAAGTCGCCGACATCTCCATCCGCGTGTAATGATGGCAATAATATGAACTCGGGTGAAGCCGTCTGTGAGGTATTGCTGTCCGTAACGGCCAGTGACTCTAGCGCTACTGATCACCCCCAGCCCATGCCGGCCAAAACGTCCTCGTGCACGCCCGCCGGAGAGAAACCCTCAGGACAACACGTCGACGATATCCCGCTGGCCTTCTGGCTGAAGCAGCACTTCCTGAAACCCGTCACCCGCACCCTTGTCGAATTGCTCAAGCACCTTTTCGTCATCAGCAGTACGTGCATCTTCTTCCGCGTCTCGCACATCATCGTAGAGGTGACTGTTGGAAACGATATCCTGGGCAAGTTTCCTGCCGCCAAAGTCTTTTACGATGACTGCATTATCGTGATTGCCGTAATCTACCTGGTCTCATCGGAAATTTCCTTGATTTGCCCATTTCTGTTATCATGCGGCAAAGATATCACTATCGCCATCCGGCGCAAGCTCCGCGAGCGTCTCAAAAACTGGTAAAGCATGACCATCAACCCGACCGACACCTTCAAAGAAGAACGTTGGCAGCAGATCCTCGGCCACCTGGCCCTGGCCGGGCGCATTCGCGTGGCGCGGCTGGCGGAGTTGCTGGCCGTGAGTGAAGCCACCGTGCGGCGCGACCTGGAGGCGATGCAGGCGCAGGGGCTGCTGCAGCGCACCCACGGTGGGGCGATGCTGCCGCGGCCGACGGCCTTCGAGGCGTCCTTCGACGAGGGGCTGTCGCGGTCGCTGGCGGAAAAGCGCGCCATCGGGAAACGCGCGGCGGCGCTGGTGCAGGAGGGCGAGACGCTCATTATCGAGTCCGGCTCCACCACGCTGGAGTTCGCCCGGCAGCTCGTCGAGATGAAGGCGCTCACCGTGCTGACGAACTCGCTGGCCATCGCCCGCGAGCTGTCCGAATACGAGGGCATTGAGGTGCTGGTGCTGGGCGGCTCGCTCCGCCGGCGCAGCGCCAGCCTGGTGGGCCCGTGGGTCTCCGACATCCTGCGCAGCGTGCGCGCCGATAAGGCCTTCCTCGGCGTCAACGGCCTCTCCGCCGCGTTCGGCCTCTCGGCGCCCAACCCCTTCACCGCCGAGAGCCGCCGCGCCATCATGGACGCCGCCCGCACGCGCATCGCCCTGGCCGACCACAGCAAGCTGGGCATGGACACCCTCTACCGCATCGCCCCCCTCGACGCCCTCGACATCCTCGTCACCGACCCCGGCGCCGCCGACGACCAACTCGCCCCTATCCGCGAGGCGGGGGTGGAGGTTATCGTGGCGGAGTGAGCGTTACTGATTGAATTCCACCACCAGTCGGCGCGGGTAGGTCCACGCTGCCTGCGTTTTCGTCACCTGGGCGGGATAGTAGCTGAGCGTGGAACTCGGATCGACTCCAGCATATGGGTTCGTATACGCATAGGAATAATTGACTACATTTGCCGCCGTCGTCTGCGCCGGTGGGAAGCCGAAGGCCGTGCCGGGTTCGCCGGTAGGCAGATAACCCGTGGTGAGATACCCGAAGACCACTCCCGTGCCGCGCAGGTCGCCCGCCAGGTCGGCCAGTTCCAGTTCGGTATCCATCACATATGCACCGGCGACCGGCACCGCCACCGTCGTCGTCACCTCCACGTGCCACAGCGCGCGCACATTGGTGATGCGCCGGCGCACGGGGTCCACCGTTCCAGTGATGGTGCGCCGGTCCAGCCGGCTCCATCCCGTGCCCACCAGTTTGTATTCCTGCGCGGCAGTGAAGGTCTCATTGTTCCAGGTGAAGGAACGCGATTTGATCGGGACGGTGACGCCGTTGGCGGTGGTCGCGGCATCGAGTTCCGCGGGTGTCTGCACCGCAATGGCGTTCCATGCCGAGGTGATGTCGGCATCGACCTGGTCGACCGACACGCTGTTCATCGTGCGCATGGCCAGGTAGAAGCGGCTGCCGTCGACGCCGTAAAAGTAGACCTGCTCGTCGGATTCCCGTCCTTGCTTCACTACCACCTGGCGCGGTTCGTCCAGGCCGGCGGGAACTTCCACGGCAATCTCCGTGTCGCTCCAGTGTACCACCGTCACCCGCGTATTCAGGTAGGCGCGTCCGCGCAGGCGGGTGAAGGGATTCATCGGCGGGTCAGGAGGCGCATTCGGATCGCCATACCGGAAGTAGACGCCGCCCCCACTCGGTTCCGCGTCGCCGAAATGCTGCCCACGGATGACGACGATTTGTCCGGCAGTTCCGGTGTCCGGCGTCACCGAGGCCACCGACGGCGCATTCAAGCCGGCGATGTCGATATCCGGAATCGTCTGGTACGTCACCGTCGATTGCGTGCGGTCGATGGTACACGGCACCTCGTAGGTTTTACCGTTGTATTCCAGCCGCAGCGTGCATGTACCGAAAAACACGCGCGGCAGCGTGAATCCGCCGATGATATCGGTGGTGACGGACGGCGTGGTGTATTCGGTGGTGACGCCGTTGTGGGTGACGCTGATGACCGGGGTGATCTTCACGCCCTTCACCGGCAACCGATCGCTCAGCACATGCCCGGTCGCGCGATGGCTCCACCCCATCCGCTCGGCGATGACCTGGAAGGCGGGGCTCTGGTTCTTCGCCTTCATGCGCGTCTCCAGCGCATCGGCCAGCGCGTCGATGCTGCTCGCGCCATCGGCATACACGGCCAAAACTTCACCTTTCGTCAATGTGCCGGCGGGGGTCGGCACTTTCGTTTTCGTGGTGACGCTGGCGAAATCATACATGTCGTCGGCGGTGGCGCGGGTGAGCGCTGCCATCAGCGAGCAGCCAAAGCCTTCGACGCTGGGGTAATCGATCTGCGACGGCGTTTTCCGCAGTTGTGACGCGAGCCAATACCCGGTATCCGGCTTGCCGCCGTTCACCATGTCGCCCAGCAGGTACTGCACGTAATAGGCGTATTCCTCGGTAATGGTGGTGCGCCCGCCGTAGACCGACCCGACGGCGTGGTTTTCGTCCGGCGCCAGGTTGAGGATCGGCCGGAACCCCGCGCTGCCCGCCAGCAGATGATTAAGGTAGTGTCCCACCTCGTGCTGCATCACGTCCGCGCTGGAGGACAGGCGCATGCCGAAATACGGCACGACCCGGCTCGGGAAATACCAGCCGAAGCCGGTGTAGTAGCTCCCCTCGCGCTCGGACGATTCGCCGAACGACGGAGCCAAAGCCCCCTCGTACTGCGCCATGGCCGCGTCGCGCTGGGCGGCGGGCAGCGTGGCCAGGGCCATGGCGATGTAGCCGCGAATCTGTTGCTCAATGACCGTGATGCGCTCGGGTTTCAGCGGCGTGTAGCCAATGACAATGTCACCGGTGGTGCGATCCAGGCGTGATTGGGGGTCAGCGGGCAGGTCGAAGACGCAGGTGTCGCCGGTAATCGCGCCGTCGGTGATCGGCACCCAGCGCGCCGTGCGCGGCACGTTGCTGTCGTCGATACAGCCGGCCAGCGCGCCGAAGACGTAGCAGTGCGCGGCCTGCCCCGCCGGCACCGTCACCCGCACCTGCACATGCGCGCCGGCCGGCACGGTGACCTGCAGCCCCCGGGCGCCGGCGATGGGATACGCCGGCCCACTGGTGATGGGCGCGATGGTCAGCTCGCCGGCGGCGCCGTCGGGTAGCACCAGCGCCGCGCCGTCTAAACCGGTGGGAATTGCCTGCCCCGCCGCGCCGGTCAGGGCATGCGCCACCGGCGTGCCGGCGATGATGGGGATAGGCACATAGGGGGTAACGGTCGGGCTGGCCTGGTGCCCGCCGCCGCAACCAGCGATGAGGCATGCCAGCAACAGGAGAAGCAATCCACGAACAACAACGCAAGGCAACATTACGGCCACCTTTAGTAGAGTCATGATGGCATCAGTGTATAACAAGGTATGCAGTTCGGCAAGTAGGGTAGTGCCGGCGCCGCCGACGACCAACACGCCCCCATCCGCGACGCGGGGTGGAGGTGCTGGTGGCAGAGTAGGGTGGGATTCCGTTCGTAGCGCGTGCCCGCCGTGGCACGCAAGGTCAACGCATATGCATGCCGTGTGAGCGGAACAACCTCGTGGTCGACAACGGGGTGGTTCTTCTTTCACGGGGAGCAGCCTCGGCGCATGGCGTGCCACGGCGGGCACGCGCAACGGACGATCATCAAAACGCCTTCCCACTATCCAGCAAGATCGTCACCGGCCCCTCGTTCACCAGCGCCACGGACATCATCGCCTGGAAGATGCCTCGTTCCACGGGGAGGCCGAGGGTGTGCAGGCGGGCGCAGCAATACTGGTACAGGCGGTCAGCCTCGGCGGGCGGGGCGGCGCTGGAAAAACTGGGGCGGCGGCCGCGGCGCACGTCGCCGTAGAGGGTGAACTGGGAAACCACCAGCGCGGCGCCGCCGGCCTCCAGCAGGCTCAGGTTCATCTTCCCCGCGGCGTCCTCGAAGATGCGCAGGTTGGCGATCTTCTCAGCCAGGTAGTCGGCGTCCGCCTCGGTGTCGCCTTGCCCCACCCCCAGCAACACCAGCAACCCGGCGTCAATAGCCCCCACCACCTGCCCCTCGACGGTAACGGACGCGGATGACACTCGCTGAATGACGGCGCGCATGGGAGACCCTCCGCGGGGAGTATAGCGGGTTGCGGCACGACGGTCAAAATCGTAGACGCAATCGTAATCGTAATCGACAATCGTAGCGAGTCATCTCGCGGTATTGCAGCCACAACCAACCGCCGTGTTACCGTATCCCATCTGTCCACGCAGGCGCCCTGCAACCGGGACTGATGCTCATTGATAGAGTGCGACCGCTTGATACTCGTACCGCATATAGGGGCCGGGGGAGGTGTCCGCGCGACAACCACCGGCGCCAGCATGATGACGCCACGCAGCTACGTGCGCCGATGGGCTGCCAGAACGGCATCAATTACTCAAATAATCGCACCACAGGGAATACCGGGCGTATCCGACCCCCAATCCCTTTACGGTTCCGGGAAGGTCTTCTCCCCGGTAATCCGCTTCTCGAACAACCGCGCCACGATGTAGCGGCGCACGAAGCCGAGGTTGGTGAAGATGCGGATGACCAGCGCGGCGGTGATGGCCAGCGCCACGAAGTTGATCTTCAGCGCGGTGCCCAGGTAGAGCAGCAGCGCGGCGACGAGGGCATTGGTGAAGAAGCCGCTCACGAAGACGCGGTCGTTAAACCGCCCCTCGATGACCGAGCGGATGGCGCCGATGATCGAGTCGAAGCCGGCGACGATAGCCACGCCCAGGTACTCGGCGTACTTGGCGTCGATGGTGATGTTATTCGGCAGGTAGATCGCGCAGAATCCGACGATCAGCGCGAGGATGGGAAGCCACATAGCCGTTACCGAGTCAGCTTACTCGTTCGCTCCCTTCGCCGGCGTGTCGAGGATGGGGTGTCCCACTTCCAGCGACGGCACCACACTGACAGCGGGCAGCAGAATCGTCTCCCGCTTGCTCACCTCTACGCGAATATCCATTTTGCGCATCACGTCGACAATGCCATACGGCATGTTCACCGCGCCATACAGCACGTCCGGCTTGCCGACGGCGCGCACCACGAAGGGCGCGCTCACCGCCTGGTCGTTCACCTTGATGGCCGGGCCCACGCAGCGGATGGCAGAGGAGCCGGCCACGCGCTGGTCGTTGATGGCGATGGCCTCCGCGCCGGCGCTGCGCAGCTCATTCACGATCTGCAGCAAATCCATGTCGTGCGCCAGCAGCGGGTTGACATTGACATCCGGGTTCATCGCGTCAGCCTGCTTGGAGTCGTCGATAGTGATGACGATGCCCGGGCCTTCCACCGGCGTGGTGCCCGCGCGCACGCGCAGGTCGTTGATAATCGTCTGCAACTCGCCGCGCAGCTTCAGGTCCACCACCTTTTTGTCGACCAGGCGATTGTATTCGATCTTCATCTCGTCGAGCTGCTGCTGCAGGTTCTCTTTTTCGATGACCTTGACGGTGTAGAGGGCGGCAAGCTGGTCGCGCGACAGCTTGGTGATATCTACATCCTTCGGCAGGCGCGCTTTCAGCATGAAGGCGACGAGCATCCCCAGCGCCAGGCACACCAGGGTGACCGGCAGCACCCATGGCTGCGGTCGTGCCAGGGGAATGTGCATCCGTATCATCGCTCGGCCGCCTTGCTGGCGTGCATGCCGTTCATCGTCACACTTTCAATTTACGTTCACCGGCACCGCGGACGCGTGCTTCGGCTTCATCCGCGCGGCTTTCGAGTTGTAGTCCGTCACCGAGGACAGGTCAAAATAGTCGATCTGGTCCAGCGCCAGCCCGTCGCGGCTTGCCTGCACGATAAACGTGTGCAAGAACCAGGTTTTCACCCGGAATTGCCGCGGCGGGCCGAGGAACACCTTCGTCCCCGAGCGCAGAATCAGCGTGAAGGTGCCCGCCTTCGCGTCGATGCGCACCCGCGACACCGGCAGCCGCGCTTTGCCCAGGCTCTCGTCATGCAGCGCGGTCAGGCACTCGCGCACCTGCAGCGCCGTCTCCTGCGTCAACGGCGCGCCCAGGCGCATCTCGCCAATCTTCACCGGCAGCCCGTCCACCACCGGCACCGGCGTCTCCGGCGCGCTCCGCCGGTAAAACAGCACGCCGTGTCCGTCCATATACACTGCCGGGCGCACGCCATCCAGCCGGCACAGCGCGGCGCGTTCGCGCACGTCCACCTGCAGCACGCCCACCTCGCCGCGCGTCACCGTCGCCGACTCTACGCGCGGGTCGGCTGCAATCTTTTTTGCCAGCGCGCCCAGCGGCGCGCGGAAGAAGTTGCTGCGCGCCGGCAAGCCCATCAGCCGGATCACGTCGATGTCGGTGAGTATCTGCGCGCCGCGCACGTTGATGCTGTGTACCCAGAAACGCGGCGAAAAACAGGTGGCCAGCAGCACTTCCACCAGCAGCACGACCACCAGCAGGCCGGAGACGGCCCACAGCAGGCGCACCATGCGCAGCCGCTGCCGGTATCGCCGGTTGGCGGCTTTGCGTCGCACGTGCGCGACTTGCGGATTCATGGGCGGCAGCGGTGTTTCCATGATGTTGACGACGACGTTCCCAAGCCTCTTCGCATACCCGAACGCCTGCGCGTCGGGTTACCTGCACTGTACCCCCCGAGTTCCAGTTCTATGCGCCCGCAACCTCCAGCGCATCGGCTACCAGCAGATTCACCAGATCGGCAAACGACAGGCCCACCGTCTCCGCCGCCTTAGGCAGCAGGCTGGTGTTGGTCATCCCCGGCAGCGTGTTCGTCTCCAGCACCGTCACCGCGTCGCCGCACACGATCATATCCGTGCGCGACACCCCGCGGCAAAATAGCGCCGCGTGCGCGCGCAGCGCGTAGTCGGCGGCGGTCGCGGTGGCGGCCGCGCTGATGCGCGCCGGGCAGATCTCCTCCGCGCCGCCCTCCGCGTATTTATCCTCGTAGCTGTAGGTGCCGCTGCGTGGGATGATCTCCACCGCCGGCAGCACGCGCGGGTCGCGGATACCGATCACCGGCACGCTGATCTCCGTGCCCACGACGAACTGCTCGATCACCAGGTCGCGGTCGCGGGCGATGGCCGTCGCCAGCGCCGGCTCCAACGCCGCCTCCGCCGTGACGATGGTAATCCCGATCGACGAGCCTTCATTGGCCGGCTTCACTACGCATGGCACGCCCACCTCGGCGCGCACGCGCGCCGCCAGCGCCGCCAGGTCGTCCACGGCCACCGCGGTGAAGCCCGCCGCCGTGGAGATGCCGTGCAGCGCGTAGACGCCCCGCGCCACGCCCTTGTGCATCGCCATGGCGCTGCCCAGCGCCCCGGTGCCCACGTAGGGAATGTCCAGCAGATCCAGCAGCCCCTGCAGGCGGCCGTCCTCGCCGCCCGGCCCGTGCAGCGCCGGAAAGACGAGATCGACCTGCCCCTTCAAGGCGAGTATCGGCGCCAGATCGCCGGTGAAATCAAGGGGAAGAACCGTGTAGCGCGTCCGGTCCAGGGCGGCGGCGACATTCGCCCCGCTGCGGAGTGAGACATCCCGCTCGCTCGAAGTGCCGCCCATCAGGACGGCGATACGTTTGGTGCTCATGGTGGCTGCTTCCCGGCTGCAATGAATAGTCAAATAATTATAACGCATTTTGTGCGGCTGTTGCAGGCTTTTTTCGGTGATTCTCGAAAACAGCCCGTATTCCCGGCTATTCCCAGTGCTGCCAGGTGAATTCCTTGTAGCGGCACTCCCCGCTCAACAACGGCACCCACTCGCCCAGCCGCAGCACTCGCACGTCGGGCTGCGACCACAGCGCCCAGGTGTAGGTGTGCTGCGCCGCCGCGCTCGTCAGGCACAGATAATTGTCGCGGTAGGTGTGCCAAGTGCCGGTGGTGGTGGCGCCATTCTGCGTCTGCGTGAAGGTGCCGTCTAGCCGCAGGTCCAGCGAGGCCGTCGCCCCACCCGAGGCGAACGTCCATGTCGTCGCCAACCGCGGGTCCGGCCCCACCCGGCTCACAAAGCACAGCCGCCCGCCGTCCGGCAGCGTCACGGTCAACGTGCCTGCCTGCAGCGCGTAGGAGCCGAGGATATCGAGTTGCGCCGTGGCGGCGTTCCCGGTCAGCCGCAGCGCCAGCGCGCCGGTGGCGGTCTGCAGCACATGCCCGCGCGTCACCGCATACACGTCTCGTACCGGCGAATAACAGGCCTGCTCTGCCGTGCCCCCCTCGGCGATAGTCAGTCGCACCGATGCCGCCATCGGCACGTCGGCCTGCTGCGCCGACAGCCGCCGGGCCGCCAGCCATTCTTGCGCCAGCGCCGGCGGCAGCGCCGCCCCCGCCCGCGTCAACTGCAACACGCGGTCGCCGTCCAGCGTCTCCTCCACCAGCCCCAGCGTGTCGCCGATCACCGCGAAATGCGCGCCCGCGCCCCGCAGCGCCTCCACCGTGCCCTCGCCCGTCACCCGCCGGAAGCGCAGCTCGCTGCCCTCCACCGTATACTCGCCCTGCAGGTAGTTTGCCGGGGAGTGCTCCTCATAACGGAAGGTGCCGTCGGCGGACAGCGTCAGCATGCGCGTGGGCCAGCGCACCTGGTCCGCCTCCAGCCAGCCCGGCTGCGGCGCGGGCGCCGTCTCCACCCACTGCCCGGTCAGCGTCGCCGGCGCCGCCGGCGCCTTGCCGCCGCCGCACCCGGCCAGCAATCCCAGCACAAGCAAGGCCAGCGCGTATAGGCACATCCGCATGGTCGTCCTCCGGCAGAAAATGGCGTAGGGCAGCCACGCTGCCCGTTCCATTGTAGTGCCCCACCCGGCTTCACCGTGACGGACGCGCCACACGGCCCTGTGCAAAAAGCTATACAACCGGCGCGGCACACCGTCCCCCTGGAGGGCGAGACGCCGTCGAGCCGCAACAGAGTGCCTCATCGCCCCCTCACCCCCAACCCCTCTCCCCGAGGAGAGGGGAGTGATCGCTGTGCCGAAAATCAGGTTGATGTCATGTTATCATTCCCCCTCTCCTCGGGGAGAGGGGGACAGGGGGTGAGGGGGTGTGTAGGCACACCGGAGGGGTGGGTTTCCCTCTGGTAATTTCGTGCGCATACATTCGCGCACAAAATTACCAAACGTTAACCACTCCGCCGCTCAAAAGTTGTCGTATAATTGAAAATCCCGTGGCGTGCATGTGTCTCGCCGCCACCGTACTGTCTACCGGCTGCCTGCGGGCGCCAGAGGAGGTTATCTGTGCTCTCGGATATCGAAATCGCGCAACAAGCCACCATGGAGCCGATCCAGGCCATCGCGGAGAAGCTCGGCGTCCAGGATGACGAACTGGAACTCTACGGCCGTTATAAGGCGAAGGTCGACCTGGGCATCCTCAACCGGCTCAGTGACCGCCCGCTCGGCAAGCTCATCGTCGTCACCGCCATCACCCCCACCCCGCTGGGCGAGGGGAAGACGGTCACCACCATCGGTCTGGGCGAAGCGATGACCCGCATCGGCCTGCGTACCTGCATCAACATTCGCCAGCCGTCCCTCGGTCCGGTCTTCGGCATCAAGGGCGGCGCGGCCGGCGGCGGCTACGCCCAGGTCGTGCCGATGGAGGACTTCAACCTCCACTTCACCGGCGACATCCACGCCATCTCCGCGGCCAACAACCTGCTGGCCGCGTTCATCGACGCCTCGCTGAAGCACGGCAACCCGAAGCGCATCAATCCGCAGACCATCACCTGGAAGCGCGTCGTCGACATCAGCGACGGCTGGGCGCTGCGCAACATCGTTACCGGCCTCGGCGGCGACCTGCCCGCCCAGCGCCGCGGCGGTGTGCCCCGCGAAACGGGCTTTGACATCTCCGTCGCCTCCGAGGTGATGGCCGTCCTCTCCCTCACTTCCGACCTGAAAGACATGCGCCAGCGCTTCGCCCGCATCATCGTTGCCCGCGACGACGCCGGCAACCCGGTCACCGCCGAAGACCTGCAGTGCGCCGGCGCCATGACCGTGTTGATGAAGGACGCCATCAAGCCGAATATCATCCAGGCGTTGGAACACACGCCGGTGATGGTGCACGCCGGGCCATTCGCCAACATCGCCCACGGCAACTCCTCCATCATCCAGGACCAGATCGCCCTGCGGCTGATGGATTATGTCGTCACCGAGGCTGGCTTCGGCGCCGATATGGGCGCGGAGAAGTTCTGCAACGTGAAATGCCGCATCGGCGGGCTGAAACCGAGCTGCGCCGTGGTGGTGGCCACCGTGCGCGCGTTGAAAATGCACTCCGGCCGCTTCAATGTCGTCCCCGGCAAGCCGCTGGATCCGGGCTTGCAGAAGGAAGACCTGGAGGCGCTGACCCTCGGCATCGTCAACCTGGAGAAGCAGATCGAGAATATGCGCTCCTTCGGCATCCCGGTGGTGGTCGCCATCAACAACTTCCCCACCGACACCGACGCCGAAATCGCCTTCATCCGCGAGAAGGCCATCGCCGCCGGCGCGGAAGATGCCTGCCTCAGCAAGGTGTGGGCCATGGGCGGCGCGGGCGGCGAAGAGCTGGCCCGGGCGGTGCAGAAAGCCTGCGACCAGCCCTCCAACTTCACCCTCACCTACGCCGATGACGACCCGATCAAGGTGAAGATCGAGAAGATCGCCAAAACGATCTACGGCGCCGCCGGCGTCTCCTTCGCCCCCCTCGCCGAAGAGCGCATCGCCCTCTACAACCAGTGGGGGCTGGACAAACTCCCGGTGTGCATGGCGAAGACGCACCTGTCCCTCTCGCACGAGCCCGCGCTGAAAGGCCGCCCCACCGGCTTCACCGTGCCCGTGCGCGACATCCGCCCCTCCGCCGGCGCCGGCTTCCTCTACGCCCTCTGCGGCGAGATGGCCACCATGCCCTCCCTCCCCTCCGTGCCCGCCGGCACGAAGATCGACATCGACGAAGACGGCAACGTCGTCGGCCTCTTCTAACGCCAACCCAAAACGCCCCCCTCTCTCACGAGAGGGGGGCGTTTTTTTTCCTGGGAGCGCCGGTGTTCCCACCGGCAACACTGGGGTCGCGGATTTGCAATCCGCACGATTCGGCAAACGCCACCAGGCTGTTTACACAGCGATAAATGGTGACTGTGACGCATTACGCGCGTCCCGATCAGGTTACCGAGTCGGCATGTGCCCGTAATGCGTGACTGTCTCCATTTATCCGCCCACAGCGCCGGCACCAATCTATTTGTTACCGATTTACCGCGAGGTCATGGCCGACGCGAACCTCGCGTCCGCTCTCGACACTCCCATCGCTGACATGCTATCCTGAACAATCCCGCAAAGGAGCGCGCATGAGCATACAGGTTGTACAAGGCGACCTGCTGGCGCAGGATGTCGAGGTGATCGTCAACGCCTGGAACCGCAACATCATCCCCTGGTGGTTGCTGCTGCCGCAGGGGGTGTCCGGGGCCATCAAACGCAAGGCCGGACTGGCGCCTTTCCGCGAGTTGGCGCGCCACGGCGCCATGCGTCTGGGCGAGGCGGTACTCACCGGCGCGGGCAACCTGCCGTATAAAGGCATCATCCACGTCGCCGGCATCAACATGCTCTGGATGGCCAGTGAATACTCCATCCGTGCCTCCGTGCGCAACGCCATGCGCCTCGTCATCGAGCACGACTTCCACTCAGTCGCCTTCCCCATCATCGGCGCCGGCTCCGGCAGCTTCAATCACGACCGCGCCCTCGCCCTCATGCAAAGCACGCTGGCGGAAATCAATCCCGACGCCGACGTCCGGCTGGTCGTCTATGCCCCGTAACGCGCATCCGGCTGGTCGTCTATGCCCCGTAACGCGCATATGGAGTGCGGCAAGTATTGCCGCGTTCACTATACGTCGGGAGTGGAACTAAAGCGGCCATCCTCGCCACACTCCAAAGGCGCCCTAATCCCGATATATCCGCCCCCCTGGGGCCGCGGATTTGTAATCCGCACACCCCTCGCACGCCCCTCGATGGGGCGTGCGAGGTGCTGAATGAGGCACGTACCGGGCATTTCCCTCGCCTCCCCATGTAAGGGGTGAGGACTGAGAAAAAGCGAAAGACCTGACCGTTGCAAGCCCCCTTCCAGGGGGCGTTGTTCGGTAGCCCGACCATTTATGGCCGGGCGGGCCGGCGATGGAAGCGACAGTACCAAAATGCTGCAGTGACCTGAAACCCATTACCTTCACATCAGCATCAGTCGTCTTCCCCCAATGTTTCTCCCCCACCGCTTCACCCATCAAGGCAATCGCCGTCGTAAGAGAGCTCCCCTCTCCTGCTAGGGGAGGGGTCCGCGCGACCGTCACCGGCGCCAGCATCACCGCGTCACATCGCTACGTGAATCATAAGGCCGGCATCACACACCGTAGCGGAAACAATGGAGCAAAGAGCATCAGTTCCGGCACAGGCCCCTTAATCCCGATATATCGTCACCTGACACCGCGGGCAGTGCAGCGTCGGGTTCAGGTCCAGCGGCCCGTGGCAGTAAAAGCATTCCTTGTCGTCCAGCGGAGTCAGCATCGAGCGGCGCTGCTGCGGGGTGAGTGTCGGCTGGGGCTGGCGGATGAACGTGGCCCACAGCACCACGCCGAACACTGCCGGGAAGATGAACCGCATCAGCCACAGCGGTCCGGCGTCCAGGTCATCAGGGGTGCTGCCCCAGAGGGCGATCGTCCCCATCAGCGTGCAGAAGCAGACAAGGCCGCCGAGGATCTTCAGCAGTCCGTTCGCCGACGACTTGTAGCGCGGGTCGGCGTTACACAGCGTACAGTGCCATTCCTTCCGCGTACCCAGCGGAATGAGCGGGATGAAGAAAAAATGGTGGCAGTGGAACGATTGCCACTCCTCGGCAATGCACTCGCGCTTGCAGTTGTTGCAGATGTCGCGCCGCACGCCGATCTTTTTCAGGCCGAAGCGGTAGGTACCATGGAGGATAAACATCAGCATTCCTTTCCCGAGCATGCGCGCGGCATTCGGTTATTCACCTGTCTGCAGCTCGTTGCTGCGCCCATTTCCCGGATATCCGCACAATTCGTCTCCCCGTTCCTAAATCCTTTCCCCAAATCTTTCTCCCCCCGCCGCTTGCACCGGCAGGGAATCGCCCGCCCCCGTTGAAAACAAGCGGGCAGCCATGACCGACACTCACGCATCTGAATCGACCACGCGCCAGCCGCGCCTGCTGGGCCGGGGCTATACCCCGGCCCAGGTGCGGTCATCGCTCTGGTATATCATTGTCGCCTGGATCTTCGGCGCCGGCTTCTTTGTGCTCACCAATGGCGCGCCGCTCACCTCGTTCCTCACCAAATATCTGCGCACCACCGACGACGTCTTCGGCATCATCATGGCGCTGCCGCTGCTGGCGGTGGTCTTCCAGTTCATCGGCTCCTACATCACCGAGCGCACCGGCCTGGTGAAGCGCCACTTCCTCATCTGGGCCACCACCCACCGGCTGGTGTGGCTGCTGGCGGCGCTGGTGCCGCTGCTGCTGCCGCACGGCGAGGGACCGCTGAACGCGGTGCGCATCGTCGTGGTGGGCATCGTCGTCTTCGCCTCCGCCGCCATCGCCAATTTTGGCGGCGCCGGGTGGATGTCGTGGATGTCCGATATCATCCCCCGCTCGCTGGCGGGCAAATTCTTCGGCCTGCGCTCCAGCCTGGGCATGCTCTCGATGATCGTCCTCGCCATCGGCGGGCCATTCCTCATCGACGCCACCCACAACGCCGGCTGGGCCTACGCGGTCATCTTCGGCGTCGCCGCCATCTTCGGCGCCATCGACATCCTGCTGTTCATCCCCGTGCCGGAAATCCCGCGTCCGGTGCCGGAGACGCGCGCCACCGTCGCCGATATCCTCACCACCCCGTGGACCAACCCCGTCTTCCGCTGGTTCGCCGCCTACACCGCCACCGCGTGGATCGCCTACATGCTCATGGGTCCGTTCGTGTGGCGCTTCTGCATCGAAGACCCGGACAAGGGCGGCCTGGGCATGTCGCTCACCTATACCAACTGGCTGCTCTTCATCATTCCCACGCTCATGATGGCGCTGGTGGCGCCGCTGTGGGGCCGCATGGTCGACCGCTTCGGCTTGAAATCGATACTTATCACCAGCTCGGTGGCCGCCACGCTGCTGCCCTGCGTGTGGCTGATCATGCGTCCCGGCATGGAATGGCTGGCGTGGGGGGCTTGCTTCATCAGCGGCCTCACCTGGCCGGGCATCGACCAGGCGCTCATCTTCATGCAGGTGAAGGGCTTCCCCGACGAGCGCCGCTCCGCGTACAATGCCATGCTCGCGGTGGTGCTCGGCCTCGCCAGCGCGCTGGGCGTCTTCCTCGGCGGCCAACTCGCCACCTTCTGGCAGGGACACCTCTACCTCATCCCCAACCTGCCCGCGTGGGTGTCCTACTACCAGCCCGTCTTCGCCATCTCGCTGGTGCTGCGCGCCGCCGCCATCGTCTTCCTCCTCGTCCGCCTTCCCCTGCCACACGGCGCCGGCCAGCGCACCGTCTACGGCGCCATCGCCGGCGACCTCTCCGCCACCGTCGGCAAAGCCGTCCGCCGCGTCCTCCCCCCCAGCGACTAATCACTGCCCGAAAGCAAACATCAGCTTGATAATTATCGCCAAATCTGCTATGCTACACTCCCGAGAGAGCCGGTGTGCCCATTGGCAATTCTGGGAGCGCGGATTTGTAATCCGCCCGATGAGGCACCCCGCCTACAACCGATAATACCCCCTCGCCCAGTATTGGGAGAGGGGGTAGGGGGTGAGGGTGCGCGCGGACCGGCTGACAACGACAGCGGACCACCGGGCATCCGTGTCACGACCGGCGGGACTCGGGATTCCGGAACCACAATAACGACTACCCCCTTTTTTGCAAAAAACACAAAAAATGGGGGGTAGTCGGGGGTAGCTGGGGGATACCAAACGCCGCGGGACGAGCCCTCGAGCCCGTCCCGCGTGTGCCGTTTCCTGTCAGACACGTCAGAATTTCGTGTTGTAGCTCAGCCCGTAGAGGAAATTCAGGTCTTCGCCGACCGCGCCGATATTCACCTGCACGCCCTTGCCCAGCAGGCCGCTGGCGCCGAAGTTGAAGTGGCTGCCGTCATGCTCGGCTGACACCACCACCCGGCTGGAGATGTCGACGGAGATTCCACCGAAGAAGCCATCAAGCGGGACGTCGCTCTGCGAGGTGCCGCCGCTGGAAAGGCCGGCATGCATGCGCATATTCGTGATGCCTGGCGCGCTGACGGTAAATTTTTTGCTGGCCACGACATACAGCGAGGAATTCACCTGGTCGGTGAGATCGACCACGCCCATGGCAACGCCGGCGCGATGTCCATCTTCCGGCTGGAAGTTATACTTCGCATTGATCACCGTCTCGCGATCGGTGAAGCGGGTGAAGCCGACTTCCAGATTCTCGCGGATGCCGTAGTTGAATAGATACGCGGTGTCGCCGCCGCCTTCGGCGCCGTAGAGGCTGAACGCCATCTCGTCGGCCACCAGCGCGTCGGCGGTGGGAATGAGCACCAGCCCGGTGGGGCCGAGGAAGCTCGGCGCCGCGATGGCAGCGGAAGTCAGCAGTAACGCCAGGGCCAGCAGCCCGGATTTCAGTGACATGAGACGTGCTCCTTTACAGTGAAGTGTGGCGAACCGATCGCTTGTCTGCTCATCATACCAGCCCGCGCCGCGCCCTGCAACCATGCAGCCATAACCGGGCGTGTCGCCGGCGCCACACGCGCGCCACATGCACCGGTTCCCCCTCTTGCATCCGCGTGGCGGTTGTGGTAGGATGTGCAGGCTTTACCGCGGGACCCGCGAAAGGCATGGAACAACCATGGATTTTTTAGCGACAATTTCAAAAATACTGGTCATTCCGATGGTGGTGATCCAGGGGCTGCTGGCCCTGGTGCTGATCATCATCATCGCCACGCAGACCACGAAAAGTGAGCAGAGCGGCGCCGGCATGGGCTGGGGCACCATCGGCGGCCGCGCCAGCTCCTCGATCAAACAATTCGGCACCGAAGCGCAGCTTTCCCGGTTGACGACGATCATCGCCATCGCCTTCTTCGTCGCCTCCGTCCTCGCTGCGGTCTTCTATGCCTACGGTCATTAATCGCGTAGTGCCCGGGTGGCGGAATTGGCAGACGCGCTAGGTTGAGGGCCTAGTCTCCGTAATGGAGGTGCTGGTTCAAATCCAGTCCCGGGCACCAAATTTTAAGATCAAAATGGGTTCTAGGCCACGGCTTGGAACCCATTTTGCTTTGGTGAAATTGCCTCAGGTGCACAATAGGTGCACAACGGTTCTTTGACGAATTCACTGCCATCGCCATCGTGTGCACCAGGTGCACAGTCGCCCGTCCAGAGACTCTCCATGATGTCCGCTGCCTGCCGTTGCATCGTCGGCAACACATGACCGTAAATATCCATCGTCGTACTGATATTCGCATGCCCCAGACGATCACTGATGATTTTCACCGGCACGCCGGCGGCGATCAAGGCTGTGGCGTGGGTGTGTCGCAAACCATGAAAGGTGCAGTCCACCCCGAGTTTCTTTACGAGCTTGGTGAAATAGCGTGTCAGGTCCAACGGGATCAGGTGGTTACCGTCTTTTCCTGTGCAGATCCAGTCCTCTGGTCCGTGGTATGGGCTACGGTCGTCCGGTCTGAGGCGACCGACGACTTGCTGCCCCAGGTCCACCTGATGGTGTCGTTGTTGAAACGCTGGTTGTTGGGCACCCATCAAGGGGGCGTACAAGTCAGTCATTGAGGGCCGAGAGGAAGCTTCTCACCATTGATCTCCTTTCGTGTGACCGGTGTTGTCCCGGCCCAACAACACCGTCTGCACAGGGCACTGGACCACCGAGGAATCTCATGGAACCCGATGGCCATCGGTGACGTCCTGAATAATCAGACAGCAATGGTGATTGGCTGATCCGAGGAGGAACACGGCGATGCAACACTGGCGAGGTATACTCTATAGTACACTTCTTCTACTGGTCGTATCACTGGCCAGCGCTGACGAGCAGGTGATCCCTGTGTTGTCAGAAGCACAGGCCGTGTCGCTGGCCTTACAACAGCACCCGGCGATCCGGGCTGCACACGCCGAAGCGCAGAGTGCGTTGGCGCGCGTAGGGATGGCGAAATCCGAGACGGCGTTGCAGGTGACCGGCACCGGGGTGATTGCTGGGAGCAATATGGCCAACACGCTCGGGGTGCCGGGGCTCATGGCCGAAACCACCACGCGCGTGCCGGGTGAGAGCGGCGTCCAGGTCGGCGCCATGGCGCTCTATCCGTTGAGCACGGGAGGCCGCCTGCAAGCGACGGTCCAAGCCGCACAGCGTCAGCAGGCGGCGGTCGCCTCACAGGTGACAGTGACACGTATCAATGTTGCCCGTGAGGCACGCATGCGCTATGCCGAGTGGGTAGAGAGCCTCGCCATGCAGCGGGTCGCCGTGGACGTGCTGCAGACGCAAACTGAAGCCACCAAGGTGGCGCAGCAGCTCTTTGACGTCGGGAAAATCCCTCGGTTTGATCTGCTACGCAGTCAAGCTGCGCTTGCCAAGGCCCAACAGCAGGTGACGAATGCCAACGCTGAGGTGACCGTGGCGAAGGCGAACCTGGCGGCTGTCCTGGCGATGCCCATCACCGCCTTGATCGCCCCGGAACCTGCGTTGACGTTGGGAGCGCCGCCGGTGAATGCCATTAATACCGCGCTGGTCACACGGCCGGAACTCCACGCGGCGCAATCGCTGATTGAAGCCGCCCAGGCCACGGTGCGGGCGCGCCAGGCGCAGTACCGCCCGCAGGTGTATGCCTTTGGCATGGTCGACGGGGGAATCCCTGGCGAGATGAACCGCTCAGTGGGCATCTCTGCCGGGGTGATGGCCGGGATTCCCCTGGTCGATGGGGGACGGCGCAAGTCCGAAGTGCAGGAGGCAGAGCAGGATGTGCAGCGCACGCAAGCCATGCGGGAGAGCGTCGTGCTCCAGGTGCGCGCGGAGGTGACCGCCGCGGAGGCCCGCGTCGACGCGGCTCGCCAGAATATTGACACGGCCACCCAGCAGGTGACGGCCGCCCAGGAATCGTATGCCGTGGCCCTGGCCCGCTACCAGGCCGGGAAAAGCATCGTCGTCGAGTTGCTGGATGCCCTACAGGCCCGTACCGAGGCGCAGCAAAGTCTCGTCGCTGCCCAGGCCCAATACCGTATTGCCCTCGCCGAACTTTATCGGGCGATGGGGCTTGAGACGATTACGCCCTCGCCCGAGGGATAAGGAGGATTCCCCATGTTCCGTATTACGATCCTGCTCATTGTTGGTCTCTTGCTCACCACCAGTCTGGTGTGGGCTGGCGAGAGCGTGGTTGGGACGGCCGGCAAGTTTCGCGTCGAGTTGTCCAGCCAGCCGTCGCCGCCGTCGGTAGGGGAAAATCTCCTTATCATCAAGGTTTTTGATGGCGACAAGCCGCTGTCCGGGGCTGGGGTGGATGTGCATATTGATATGACCAGCATGCCCATGCCTGCGGATGCCAAGGCCACGGCAGGCGCCAATCCCGGCGAATATGGTGCAACAGTCGATTTTTCCATGGCCGGTGAGTGGAAGGTCGAGGTGACCGTCCAACAGATGGCCGGCATGAAAATGGATGGTGACGGCACGGCCCATTTCCTGGTCGATACCGGCAAGGGCATCACCGCCAAAGGATCAGGTCCGCGGCTGCCATGGGGGGTGATCCTTGTGGCGCTCCTGATCCTGGCCGGCATCGGGGTCGTGGTTCTTCGCCGGCGCATCCCCCAGCGTGCCCGTGGCATCATCGCCGGCGTCCTGACCCTAGCGGTGGTCCTCGCCGGCACCATCTTTGTGGTGAACAAATTTCGTGATCCGACCATCTCGACGGTACATCAGTCCGCGTTTATGGATATGAGTGCCCAGGCGGCGCCCGGCACCATCGCGGTCGGGGCGGAAACGGTGCATGCCGGGCCGTTTCAATCAACGGTCAGCTACACCGGCACTGTTGTACCGGATAGTGAAGAAGATATCTATCCACGCGTGATGGGGCGGCTGATTTCGATGCCGTTTTACCCTGGTGACCGGGTGACTGCCGGCCAGGTGGTGGCACGGCTGGATACCAATGAACTTCGCGCCAAGGAAAATCAAGCTGCGTATGGTAGCGCGGGCGCCGCACAAGGCAACGTTATGGCGAGTGCAGAGATTGCGGCGGCGCGTGCTGACCAAGCCCGTGCGCAAAGCACGGTTGAGATTGCCCGAGCACAACTCACCCAGGCCCAGTCGGCGGCCAAAAGTGCCGAGGGGGGCGTGAAAGCCGCACAAAATGAGTTGATCCGTGCGAAGCAAATGGCTCGTGAAGCCGAGAGCGCGGTAAGTGCGGCACAGGCAGGCATCGAAGAAGCGCAGGAAATGGTGCTGCAAGCCCAGAGTGAGGTAGACAGCATGCAGGCCGATGTGACGTATTGGACGGGTGAGATTGCCCGCGCCAAGAAGCTGTATGAGGTCGGCGCTATCGCCAAGGAAGAACTCGACCGCGAGACGGCACAGGCCGAGACCGCCAAAGCGAAACTCAATCAAGCCAAAGCCGCCGTGCGCACGGCCCAGGCAGGCGTGAAGCGTGCCCAGCAGGAGCTTGCCCAAGCCCAGGCCCGACAAGCGGCAGCGCAAGCCGATATCGCCACCGCCGAAGCGCGGCAGGAGCAGATGCTGGCTGATCGTGAGAGTGCCTCCGGACGTGTCACGGAAACCCAGGCGATGGTACAAACCGCCCTGGCGGAAGCTCGGGGTGCCGATGCGGGCTTGTCGGCGGCGACCGCGAAATCCGGTATGGCGCAAGCGGAGTTGCGCCGGGCACAGGCGGCGTTGCAAGAAGCCAGTACGGTACGTGGCTACACCGATATTCGCGCCGCCTCTAGTGGCGTCGTGACGGCGCGCGTGACCGGCCCCGGTGTGCTGGTGCAGCCCGGCATGGCGATTCTGAAGATTGCGAAGATCGATCATGTCCGTCTGCAAGTCAACGTGTCTGAAACGGACTTGGCCGGCATTCGTCCGGGGCAACAGCTCAGCGCACACACCATCAACGATCCAACGCGCCACATTATCGGCAAGGTGACGGCGATCTTCCCCGTGCGCGACACTACCGCCCGTACCGCCGTGGTGGAGGCGCGCGTGCCGAATGCCGATGGGCGGCTCCAGCCTGGTCAGTATCTGAGCGTCGACCTACAGGTGAATGGCGCGCAGCAACAGGTGATCACCGTGCCGAACCATGCCGTCCTCCGGCGTGATGGCGAGACCAGTGTCATGACGGTGGTCACTAATGGCTTCCAGAGTATCGCCAAGCGGGTTGCCGTGACGACCGGGGGGATGAGTAATACGCGTACAGCGATCCTTGGTGGCCTGGAGGATGGGGCGGTTGTCGTGGTTTCGGGTCAGGATAATCTGCGAGACGGCGATAAAGTCACCGTGGTCCAGCAAGCCACTTATACCCCCACAGTCGTCCAGGCGGTCGATGCGCCGATGCCATTGGCACCCTCCCCTTCTCCTGAGCCCTTTCCAGCGGTGAAGACATCACCTACCCCGCATGTAAACCATGCAAAGACGACCATGGTTTCCAGAAAAACGACGGCACCTCATGTGACCAAGTCGGCACCGAGCCCAGCCACAGCAGACGTGATGTATACCTGTTCGATGCATCCCGAAGTGAAGAGCACGAAACCTGGCAAGTGCCCGAAGTGTGGCATGGACCTGGTCAAGGAGCAGGCAACGAAACAGTTTGTCTGTCCGATGCATCCTGAGGTGACCAGTACGAAGCCGGGAAGCTGTCCGAAGTGCGGCATGGATCTCGAGAAAAAGAAGTAACGTGACAGCACAAGCATGGGTCTCCCGGGGAAACTTCCGTTCTCTGGGGGCGTAAGGAGCGTAGGTGATGGCTAATATTCGTGAACGCATCGCAAATACGGTGCAACACACGACCTTTAATATTTCAAAGTGGAGCATCGAGAATCCCTACCCGGTGATTGCCTTCTATGTCGCCGTCGTGGTGGCCGCCATGCTGGCCATCGGCGGGGCGATGCCGCGGCGCATGATGCCCTATGTGGAAAGTCCCATGATCGGCGTCGTTTCCATGATGCCGGGGCTCTCTGCGGAAGAGATGGAACTCTACATCAGCAAGCCCATCGAAGAGCAGATGGTGAATATCAAGAACCTGCGCTACCTGCGGTCAACCTCGCAGGACGGGTTCTCCATCGTCTCGCTCGAGTTCAACTACGGCATCGACATGCAGAAGGCCTTGTTCGACGTGCAGGCACTCATGAATGTCGTGCAGGCGAACCTGCCGATGACGGGGGCCAACCTCAAGCCCTCCTGGGTGCTGGCCATCGACCCGCTCAACGTGCCGGTGCTCTCACTCTCGCTCACCGGCGATGAGCGGTGGACGAAGGCCGAACTGCGCGAACTGGCGGATAATGAGATCGTCAACCGGCTGAAGACGGTGAATAATGTCTACTCCGTCGTGCCGTTCGGTGGCTACCGTCGGCAATTGCAGGTGGTGGTGGATCGGGATAAGCTGGCGGCGTATGGTTTGAGTATCCTCGACGTGCGGAATGCCGTCGACCAATATAACGTGGCCAAGCCCGGCGGCACGTTGACATCGGGACCAAATGAAGCGATTGTCCGTATCGACAGCAAGGTCGTCAACGCGGAGGACCTGCTTATCCTTCCGCTCAAGTCGAGCACGAGTCTCCCACAGCAGACCGGGGAAGTCTCGCCAGCGACCGTACCGCGCACCATGTATCTGCGTGACGTGGCCTCGGTAGAAGATACGCACTGGGAACGCCGGAGCGCCTACCATCACCTGCATAACGGCAAGGTGGACGAATCTATCGGCGTCTCAGTACTGCAAGACCCCGACGCCTCGTCACCCAAGGTGATCGCCGGCATCACGCAACAACTCAAGCTGCTGGAAGACGCGCATCCGGGCATCAAGTTTGAAGAGTCATACAATAACGCGGCGTTTGTAGATATCCTCTTCGACAACATGTTCCATGAACTGGCGCTGGCCATTCTCCTGACCGGCATTGCGGTGCTCTTCTTCCTGGGTGAGTGGCGCGGCACGCTGATTAGTCTCACTACCATCCCCATTTCCATGGCGATGGCGATTATTGCCCTTATCCCGATGGGGATGACGCTCGATTCCAGCACCCTCATCGGGTTGCTGCTGGTGATCGGGCGATTGGTCGACGACTCCATCATCGACATCCATGCGGTAGAACGGCACCTGCGTATGGGGAAAGACGCGAAGACGGCGACCATCGACGGCATCACCGAAGTGCGCTTGGCGGTGATTGCCTCGACGGTGGTATTCGTCATCGCGCTGGTGCCGCTGCTCTTCAGCGGAGGCATTACTCAGTTAATGTTTGTCGGGTTGGTGTGGCCGATGATCTTTGGGCTCATCGCCTCCACCATCGTGTCCTTCACCCTCACCGCGATTATGGCCGCCTCGCTGCTCAAGCCGCACGAGGAACTGGAGCGTGAGCGCAGCGGACGACTCTATACCCTGCTCCTGCAGCCGTTCCAGCGACTGCTGGATCGGATGGAACACGGCTACGAGCGGCTCATCCGCTGGATGCTCAAGCACCGGTTCGTCAACATGGCGCGCGTGCTGGCGACGATCATCATCGGGTTTGGCTTCTACTACTTCATCGGCTCGGAGATGATGCCGCTGGCCGATGTCGGGCAGGCCTATGGCGCATTCGAGATGAAACCGGGCACCTCATTTGCGGCAACCGAGGAGGCCGTGCGCAAAGTTGAGCAGATTATGCTCAAGCATCCGGAGATCAAGCACGCCTCCATCGAGATTGGCGCCGAGTCGGCCTTTGAAGCCACCGGCGCCTACTACACCGGCTATGCCATGCCGTCGGTAAACGCGGCAACGATGATGCTGACCTTCTCGGATAAGGATGACCGTGAGAAAACGATATGGGATGTCATCGACAGTGTGCAGCAGAAGGCGCTGGCGACCATTCCGGGCATCCGGCGTTTCACCATCAAGGAGATGGGCTCGGACGTGATGGCCTCCTCCGCCGCGCCGGTGCAGTTGCTGGTCTACGGCAAAGACTCGGAGAAGATTGCGGAATTGGGCAACCAGGTGGCGCAGATCGCTCGCGAGACGAAGGGCATGTACCAGGTGGCGACAAGTTGGAATCTGTCGAACCCCAGCTACGAGGTGAAGGTCGACCCGGTGCGCGCATCGCAAGTGGGCTTGAGTATCGCCGAGGTGGCCGATCAGGCGTACTACGCCCTGCGCGGCGGGTTAACGAACGAATTTTGGCGACAGCCCAACCTCCGACAGAATACGGTGCTCGTGCGCTATGCTGAAGCGCAGCGGACGGGGCCGGCGGACCTGGCGCACACCTTCATCACCACACCGGACGGACGGCAACTACCGTTGAATGCGCTGGCGACCGTCGAGTATCGCCAGGCGCCGTCGGTCATCGAGCATGACGGCCTGCGGCGAGCGGTGAACATCATGGGGTTCTACCTGCCCGGCAGCCGTCCCTCGATGGACCTGTCGATGGAAGTGCAGATGCGCGCCATGCAGGAATTGAATTTCCCGCCGGGCTACGGCATCGAAACGCGCGGCGACATGACGCAGATGATGGACTCGTTCAAACGGCTGCTCATTGGGTTGGGGCTGGCGCTGTTCTTCATCTACCTGGTGCTGGTCGCGCAGTTCCGCGGCTTCCTGCAGCCATTACAGATGATCTTCTCCATCCCGTTGGAACTGGCCGGGGTTTTCGTCTTCCTGTTCTTCATGCATCAGGCGTTCAGCACGGTTTCTATTCTCGGTGTGATTGTGCTGACCGGGATGGACGTCACCACGGCGATCCTACTCATCGACCTGATCATGAAGTACCGGGAGCAAGGCGTCCCGCGGGACGAAGCGGTAGCCACCGCGTGCCCGCAACGGTTGCGGCCGATTCTCATGACCTCGATTATCACCATTATCGCGCTGGCGCCCATCGCCTTCTTCCCAAAGACCGGGACGGACGCCTACAGCCCGCTGGCGACGGCGGTGATCGGCGGATTGATTGTGGGTACGATCCTGTCACTGCTGGATATTCCCATCCTGCATACTTATGCTGACGACTTCATCAATGTCATGACACGGGTGCGACGACGCCTCTTTGGCCACCGTGTCCCCGTACAGGATGCAGAAGCCACGACCCCCCACGACTGAGGTGACACCATGAAATTCAAACTCGGATACGGCACGGTGATCGCGGTGATGATCGCGGTAGTGCTCATCGGGACACAGGTCTACCAGAGGCGCCAGGCGACCGCGCGAGGGCCGGTGGTCGAACGACAAGTGCACGGCATGAGTCATGGCGTGGCGCCAGCCCCGGAATATGTGCTGCAACACCGGCAGGAATTGCAGTTGACGGACGGGCAGGTGAAGAAGATCACGGCTGTCGCTACCGCCTACCGGAAAGACATTGCCCCTGTGCATGCACGGTTGAACACGGCCGCTCGTGCGTACAAAATCTATATGGAACGCACGGCTGAACAACCACGTCCTAAGACGCAAGAGGTTACGGGACACAGCGGGGAGGTGCAGCGGTTGTCCGGCGTGCTGGCCACCACACGCCATGCGTATTGGGAACGCGTGCTGGCCGCACTGACCGCCACACAGCGGCAGACCGCGCAGCAGCTAGCAACCCAGGCAAAGCTGACCGACTTACAGTGACCACGAGAGAGGAGACATGCGATGGTGAAAGTATGGGGAGGGGTACTGACTGGCGTCGTCGCACTGGCGATCAGTGTTATGGCGTTTGCGGGAGAACCCGAGAAGAAACCGACGCTGACACAGGTCACGGTGGCGGTGACCGGGTTCCACTGCCAGGCCTGCCCGGATGGGCTGCAGAAAGACCTGGCCAAGCTGAAGGGGGTGACTAAGGTGAAGGCGACACTCAAGCCGGCACAGGTGACGGCGTCACTCGATGAGGCGAAAATCTCCGTGAGCCAGTTTGTGAACGCGATTGCGGCGCACCCGACGGCGATGGATAAGAAAAAGACCTACGGTGCCACGCTCCAGGCCTTCATTGATACGCCGATGTGTGCGAAGCAGGCAACGATGTGCCGGGCATGCTTCACGGAAATCCCCAAGGCACTGACCGCGGTCAAAGGCGTGCATGGCGTGACGCTGGACAAAACGGGGAAGATCGCCAGCATCCGATTTGATGGGGACGCCAAGGTGACAACTGCCAGCCTGGCCGATGCCCTGGCGAAGCATAAGTTCAAATTCACCGTCGCCTTCACCGCGCCGGCCACAGCAGAGGCGCCGAAAGCTTCCACCGGGCATTCCGCGCACGGCAGCCACGGGGGGCACCATTAACAGCAACCACCATTAACGGTACGCAGTACGGATCGTTCAATATCGACCCTGTGGATACCATTTATGTCTACAGGGTCGATGCTGTGTGATGATACGCGATCCTCCCGCGCTGCCACGACACAGAAATGCATGGAACGTGCTGTACCCTCATAACGTCCTTAGGAAGGAGGGGGAGAAGGAACACAGGCTGAGGGTAATGCACCAACATGGGCAACAAGGAAGGTCATGATGCAGCAGTGTCCCACAATTGAACAGCTTGCCGCCTTTGACGCGGGATACGTGACAGCCCAGGAGCGCAAGCGTTTGGACGGTCATGTGGCCACATGCGCACAGTGCCGGCATGAACTTGCCGCGTTGAACAGCACGACTCATCTATTGGCACGTCTGCCGGCGCCAACGATGCCAACGGATTTGTGGCCAGGCGTCGCCCAAAGGTTACAGACACGACCGCGGTGGAGCCATCTCTGGTGGCGAGTCACGGCATCGGCGGGCGTGGCGGCAACCCTCCTGGTGGGATTCGTCGCGTACCGCGGCAACCAGACAGGCCCGTTGCCGGCAGCCCCCGCCATGACCGCGAACTATGTGCGCAATCACCAACTGTTGAGTGCGCAGGACCCGCTCGCGGACCGCGCCAGTCTCGGGATCGCGTTGGCGTCGTATAGGAGTACAGGCGAATGACACGGTTCCGTATCGCGTTCATCAGCCTCATAAGTATGCTTATTGTGGCCGGAGCCCTGTGGGCCTGGTTGTCCTGGCGCACGGTTAACGGACAGAATGCATCGGCGTGGCTGGCGTTCACCCATCAGGCGAGTCAGCGTGTCTCGTATCGTGCGACGGGCCACACGACCTGGCAAGGCACTCCGGCAACCTTTTCCCTCACTCAGGGTGAACAGGGACGCTATGTCATGCGCGTGACGGATGCCCGCGGGCAGGTGTGCACCCTTGGGCATGATGGACGCTTTACCTGGTACCAGGCCAATGCGCACACTGTCCGTACCGCGAACACGGAAGCGGTGCCTGTGCCATCGCATGTCCGGAGTCGGATTGTCGGGACCGGCATGGTCGCAGGGCGATCCAGTGTGATACTGCGTGTGCAGCGTGGGAACCTGAGCAAGGAGCTGAGTATCGACCGGGAGACGGGTGTCGTGTTACGCATGGTGACGACAGATCATCGGCGCGAAGTCAGCCGGATGGTCATCCAGCACATCACGTATGAACCCGTCACCGTCACGCCGTGCCCGCCTGATGCTGAAACGGCGATGAAACCGGTCAGCCACCCGGAAGTCTCCACCATCCTCGGCAGACAGGCTGTAGAACCCCGCTGGCTCCCTGATGGGATGACCGCACGTGGCACATTTCGTGAGTGGTGCAACTGCTGCCAACAGGAGATGGTGGTACTGCGCTACGCCGATGGGGTGCGAACACTCACGTTGTTTGAAGGGGCCGGTCACCATCAGTGCGCCATGGCTGCGGGATGCCACATGGCGTCGTCTGGGAGCGCGTATGTCGAGGCGCGTCGCGTGGGGCGGGTCACGGTCACGGCCGTTGGGGATGTGGACCGCGAGACACTGGCTAATATCTTGCGCAGTTTACAGTAATCGACCTATCGCAGACACCAGCGCACGGCCCGGATGACATGACGATCTCCGGGCCGTGCGGGTTGCCGTAGAACTGGGAAGCTCATTCCTCAAAGTAGCCTTCAAGGTTGCGCTTTAACTCGGCGCGTGCGCGGGCCAACCTCGACTTCACCGTGCCGGTAGGCACGCCGACTGTCTTCGCAATATCTTCGACCGCCATCCCTTCCAGATGGTGCAAAACCACCACGGCGCGATGATCAGGGGATAAGGTCAGTAAGGCGTGCTGCACCCGGGCAGAGAGCTCAGCTGAGAGGATATGCGTATCATGGTGTGGGGTGTCCGCGGCAATCTGCCACTCACTCCCCTCATCACATCCTGGCGGTGGCGCGTCAAGTGAAAAAGTTGTAATCTGCTTGCGGCGGGCTTTATCATGTGCCAGATTGACCGCGAGGCGTGTAATCCAGGCATGGAAGGCCTGGCCATCTTTTAAGGTGTGAAGGCGCTCATAGGCGCGCACGAAGACATCCTGGGTCAAGTCCGCAGCATCATCTGGTGAGCCCACCATCCGGTAGATGATGCGATAGACCAGCGGTGAGTAGGTCTCGAACAGTTGCCGGAAGGCACTTTGATCACCATGCCGTGTTCGCTCCACTAAACGCTGGTCGTCCTCATGGGACGGGGTACCCGATGGGAACGCGGCAGAGTGAATCGCCAGCACATCGACCCCACGCGCACGCAGGTCACATGCCACGAGGAGATCGTGCCACCAGTCCCGCGCATCACATTGTGGAATCCGATATGCCTGCATTAGTCTGGGATACATCGCCAGCCGCTCCTACAGCAACGCCTCCGAATCATAACCCGTCTCGGTCATCTCGACGAGTAGCCCATCACCTTGGATGAGAAATATACCGTCGCCCATCTGTGCTCCCTCCTGCCTGGTCGTCAGAACTCGCGCATGCCGTCTAGCATTGAGATGTGATTCCCCTCATCACCAGATGAATCCTTTCTGCCGCGACAGCGCCCTACTGGCTCACCGAATATCGCAGCGCCGCCATCGCCGTGGTGCGCGCGGCTATTGCCGAGAAGGAGCATGCTAATGATACTCACGCTCGATAATGAACTCGCCGATCTGGTCACCGATCTGAAATGGGCCGATTGGACGGTGATGCACACCATCGCCGTGGTGCTGGATGCGGAGAGCGCGGTGATCAGCACCCAGGTCGTAACGGATGACGACGTTGAACTACTGTATCGGCTGGACGGCGTCCGCGGCGATCACTGGAGCATCGGCGACCTGTTCATGGACTTGCTCTGCGGCGTGGCCTACGGGTTCAGCATGACGCGACCCACGGGCAGCCACCGCTACGTGCTGGCCATGCTGGCGGCGATTCGCCGGCATGTCGGAGATCAGGACGGGTAATGCACGGTGGAAGCTGACCGGGGGTGAGAAACGTATGCCGCTCATCCCCGGCCGTATTCTGATACTTTGTCAGGTGAGGAGCGTCTTTCTTCAGCAAGAGTAGTATGAATTGACTCCACAGCCGGATTCGCATCGAACATGATAGGAAGGATAGGCATGATAATCGTCGAATCTGCTCAACAGGGGGAAATGGAATGCGCGCCTTCACCATGTTACTCATCGGTCTTGTACTCTGGACACCGTCACTGCTGCGGGCGGCAGATAACCCGTATGACCAGCTTCAGCAACTCCTTATTACCAACCCGCTCAAAGGTGCTCCGGAAGCGCGCCGCGTCTTCGCGGAGATCAAGGCGAAGCGTGACCCCGTGCAGGTGGCCGCGTTCGCGGAGATGATCCACCGCACCTGGCAACGACAACGTCCTGTTGTTAGTTCCGATGCCAGCCAATGGCCATTAGGTGCTTCACACTATCTAATCACCTTTGATCCCGTTTACCAGGAGTTAACCGCGCAACTGCTGCCGCTCTGTCGCGAGCTGGGCTTGTGGCCGGCCTACAGTCATGCCGGTTGGGATCTGGCACGCAACACATTTAACGCCGGTCCTTTTCAGATTCAATACGAATGCTTTCTCCTGAAACAATATGGCGACACCCTGGTTAAAGCCGGTCAGGTGCAGTTAGCGCGTATGTTTTATGAGCGCATCGAAGGTGTGGAACAATCTCAGTCTGGAGGTTACACCCCATGGTTGACGAAGCATATCGAACAATGGCGCGAGCGCAATGAATTTGGTGACAAGCTTTATCCGCTGGTGATGGCCGCGCTGGTACCAACCCTTGACACCGCCGCCCAGCAAGCCCGCTGGCAGCGCGTGATCGATGCCATGCAGAATGATACACAATTATCTCGCAATAATTGTCTGCAGGCTGCTTATCTCCTCATCGGTATGCATGGCACACCGCTGCCTTCTGCCTGGGTGCCAGTAATTGATCGCGCAATATATACTTGGCCAGGATCTCCCAAAGATTTCAGAGCGATGTTGCAATATCGCTGTGTTGAGATGTGGGCCGGACAGGATGACGCGTATCGTCAATGCCTGTATAACGAGTTGAAGACGACCGATGCGATTTTAGTGACCGGTTTCGATTACCACGCCCAATTTGTACGGAAACTGCGGTTATATGGTCGTGCGGCGGAAGCAGACGAGTATCAACGGCGGCTGGAACAACTCGCGATAAGCATCCCGCCTGAGCGCTTGCCGGCCAGCGTGCATAAACTCATCACCCCGCAGACCCCGGCTCCGCTGCGCCGCCTCTGGCTGAATGCCTGGTGCGCCGCATTTGCGGCCGGATCGTACCGTGACAATGACATGGGGCATATGACTCAACCGGGCAATACCGTGAAAAACCTCGCCACCAAGTGCCCGCCTGATGAATTGAACACTATTGCACGGGAATTGGCTGACCAGTGGGTAGCCCACGCGCCTCGGGCAGTTAAAAGTATTTGGGCGAAAGAATTTCGGCAGATATTTATGCTCCAGCGCGCGATTGAGCTCTACGAGTATTGCGGCGCCGCCCAGCAAGCTGCCGATGCACGCGCGCAGATTGCCGCGCTCGATGGCAATGATCCCGCGCAGCAGCTTGCGACCGTCGTCGAACAGGCATATTATGACGGTCTCGCCAGGCGCTACGCCGAGGTCATCGCAAAACTACTCCCCTTTTATACGCCAAAGCCACCAGCGATCACCACAACATCAATAGATGGCATGTGCCATCTCGCCAATGCTTACCGGTACCTGAATCGCGGTACCGAGTTGATAGCCATGTTACAACAGATTGACGAGGCACTCGCCGCCGATGCCATCCCGGCCAAGAACCAGGTTGGGTTTTATCGCTCCCTCGCGGAATTTACCGCCGACGTCAAACTCAAAGCCGCGCGGCTGGATCGCGCGCGGCTACAGGCGCGCAAGGCGGGTTATGAGGCGTTGGCGACGCGGATCGACGAGGAAATCAACCTGCTGGCCTTAAAGGATACTAACTCCGAAGAGCAGTTTGCCGCGTTGATCGCGCTGACGCAGCAGCGCGAGGCGCAGCGCGAGCAACTGGCTTTTGACCCGGCGCTGCGCCAGCAATGGTTCGCCGACAACATCGGACCCTACCGCAAACTGCTGAAGATGGCGGCGGTGCGGTACCACGAGGCGCAGTATGCCTTCTCACTGGCCGAATACATGCGGGCGCGCAGCTTACTCGATGAAATGGCCTGGCATAAAGTCGACATGGGCGCGTATTTGCCCCCCGACCTGCAGGCGCAACTGACCGCGCTGCGCCGTGAACGCCAGGAGACACTTGGGCTGTATTCCAGCAAAGCGCCCGTTGACGGCGCGACCTTGAAAGCCAAGCTATCCGCCCTCGCCAAACGGGAAGCCGAATTGACGACCGCCGTGCGCGACAAAGTGCCATCATACCAATTTGCCAGCGCGGTGGCGGCGATCAAACCAGAAGAGCTGATCGCGCGCATCCAGCAAGACACCTCGCGCGCCCTGGTGGAATATACGCTGGTCGACGATGGCCTGGTTGTGGTCGCCTTTCACGGCGCGCGCGACCCGCAGGTTGCCTTCATCCCAGTGAATGAAAATATTCTCTGGGAACAGATCGGCCATTTCCGCGAGCACATCTGGAAGCGCGATCCGCAAGCTGACCAAGCCGCCAGCGACCTGTATGCTTTGCTGCTGAAACCAGTCGAGGCGATGCTTACCGATGCCGAATCCCTGATTGTCATCGCGGATGGCGCGGTGCAACTCCTGCCTTTCAGCGCGTTGCGCGACGAGAAGGGACGCTACCTGGCGGAACGAATGCCGGTCCTGACGGCTCCGTCGGTGAGCCTGCTCTTCACTCCGCGCGTCACCCCGAGCCTGGTCGCCGAAAACGCCGTCATCTTTGCCGCGCCGAATATCGGCGCGATCATGAAAGTGGGGGATGACCCGCGCGGGCTCTATATGCCGATTCGGGGCATGATCATGCCGATTCGGGGAGCCGCCGCGCCGGCGCGCGGCGCCGCCGGACCGGATTTACCGCTGATGGCCAGCATCCCGCTGCCGGGAGCGCAGGCTGAAGGGGATGCCATTGCCAAACTGCTGGCACGGCCGACGCTGATGACCGGCGCCGCCGCCACGAAAGCGCAACTGTATACATTGAGTCAGCACGCCGCGTACTTGCACATCGCCACGCATGGCTTTGCCGATCCGGAGATGCCCACGCTGTCCGGGGTGTTGCTGGCCGGCGCGAAAGGGCAACCGTTCGACATTCTCACCGCGCAAGAAGTGTTTACCTGGACGTTGCCGGCGAAACTGGTGACGCTCTCGGCGTGCCAGACCGCGATGGGACAGGATGTCGCCGGGGAAGGCGTCATCGGCCTCACGCGCGCGTTCCTGTGCGCCGGTGCTGAATCCGTTGTCAGCACACTGTGGCCGGTCGCCGATGCCACCACCGCCCAACTGATGACCGCCTTTTATACAGACATCGCTGCCGGCAAGCCCATCGCGGTTGCGCTCAACGCGGCGCAACAGCGCCTGCTGAAAAACCCGGCCACCCGTGCACCGTATTACTGGGCAGGTTTCACGGTGATACGCGGCACGTGGAAGGAATAGCCAGTGGACAGCGAGATGGCAAAACCGAGCTTGTGTCGACACTGCGGAGCCGTCACCCGCCAGGTCGATCGATTCTGCGGCGAGTGCGGGCAGGCGGTCCATTCGCCATCCTCACACGAGGCGACTGCCTGCCCGTCTTGCGGTCAGGCGACATTACCGGATGACCGATTCTGCCGGCATTGCGGGATGACACTCACCAGCGATCTACCTGATGCCCCCGCGCCGGCGTTGTCGTTGGAAGACATTTTCTCACACCTTCGTGAAGGCGAGCAACGCCCCGCGACCATTTTAATGGCGGACATTGCCGGCTACAGTTCTCTGGTCGAACATGCCGATCCGGAAGCCGTGTTCCACCTGCTGAACGACATCTTTGGCGAACTGGTCGAGACTTTGATCGCCCATGGCGCGCATATCGACAAATACGTCGGCGATGAAATCATCGCGTTGTTCGGCGTGCCGATGGCCCAGGAACATTCCATCGAACGGGCCGTGCGCGCGGCGCTGGCCATTCAGGATCGCCTGCAGGTGCTCAGTCAGGATGGGCGCTTTCGCGGGCAGATCCTCACCCTGCATATCGGCATCCATGTCGGACCGGTGATGGTGGGACGGCTCGGGCATCATGCGCGCGCCGATTATACGGTCATCGGTGATACGGTGAATGTCGCCAAGCGGTTGGAGGAGATGGCACCAAGCGGGTCGATTTATGTCAGCCAGGCGGTCTTCGAAACGACGCGCGACCTGTGTGACTACCTCGACATTGGGCCGACGCTGGTGAAAGGACGCCAGCAAGAAATACACGTCTATCAATTGCGGGGGATGCAGGCGGGCCTGGTTGCCATGGATACCGGAAACAGCAACGCTGTTGCTATGCAAGACCGCGCAGAGGAATTCGCCACGCTGCTGCGCGGCGCAGAGCGTGCGCTGGCAGGCCAATTGTCCTGCATCTGCCTGACGGGACCGGCTGGGATCGGCAAAACGCGTTTGATCCAGGAATGGCGTCAGTCCTCAAGGAATCGGCGGTTCCGCACCCTCTCCCTGCATGGACATCCGTATGATGAACATTATCCGGGATTGCCGGTCGTCTCGCTGCTCGCGCGGATGTTGGGTTTGCGCATCGAGGGTTGGCCCCCCCGCGTCAATGGCGATCTCGCCAAAGCGCTCGGAGTGATCGATCTATTGCCTGCGGATCGTGAAACACTGCGGCTCTATCTGCAGCACATGAGCGCTGCCGACATTCCTGGCGGGTATGACGCCGTGTGCGGCAGTCTCATCACCTTGCTGCATGCCTTGCTCAAACACACGCCGATCTGCCTGATATTGGAGGATATTCAGTGGCTCGACGAGACCAGTCGCCATGTGCTACCTCTGGTCTTCAGCGCCTTGCAATCCCGGCAGCTTTTCGTGCTGATGAGCGCCCGCGAGCCGGGACAGCACTGGGCCGTCGAGCATTTGACTGCCGATCTGATACCGCTGTCCCCCTTGTCCAGTATGCAAATCAGTGAGCTGATCACCCAGTGGGCTGCCCCGGCAACGCTGCCGACGGAGGTGATCCGTCAAATTTGCGAGCGCGCCCAGGGGCATCCCTACTTTGCTCATGAATTGACTAATGCGCTACGACACACACGTGTCGATGCTTTAGAACACGCCGGGCTGCCGCACACGCTGCAGGAGTTGTTTCTGTCACAGTTGGATATGTTGCCGTTGCACATGCGACGGCTGGTCCAGGCGGCGTCGGTCGTGGGAGAACCGGTAATTTTCCCATTGATTGAGGCCGCGATCCCACAGGAAATTAAACTGACCCCCGCGCTGGTCGAAGAGGCATTTCGACTCGGATTGTTTCGCATGGGAACCACATCGGGCCTGATGCTTTTCGATCGTCGCCTGCTCTTTGAAACGGCATACTCAACGATCCCGCCTAGCCATCGGCAGCAGTTGCATGCGCGTATCGCGGAACGATTAATTGAGCAGTTGGATAGCCTGGGGGAATCAGCGGTGCCGGCGGCCGCATATCATGCGTATCAGGGATTTCATGACGCGCGCGCGTTGGCGTTGCTCTTGCGGTCGGCGCAACAATATCGTTCTGAATATGCCAATCGCCAGGTCATCATTACCGCCAACCGGATGATCGAGATCATCAGCAGCCTGGAAGACCGCGACCAATATCTGCTGATGCGCCTGGAGGCATTGCTGCTCACCGCGCAATCGTATCAGGTGCTTGGCGACCTGGGACATGCGGAAGGTACGCTCGGAGAGGCTGAACTTTTAGCCGAAGCCTGCGAGGATCGCGATCTGGTCGCGCGCATCGCACTCTCAACCGCTACGCTTGCGCTGATGCGCAACGACGCGGCGCGCGCCCGACAGGAATACCAGCGCGCGGTAGATCTTTGGACCGTACTGGGCAACACAACGCGTGGCGCGCATGCCATGCTGGGCATGGGGATGTGTGCGCTGGCGGAAGGTGATCGCGATGCGGCTTTCAGTCTATTCACTGGCGCGGCGGACTTGGGCAGCGACACATTATGGATCCGTGCCGCTGCCTTGAATAATGCGGGCATGTTGCTGATGAGTGAAGGACGGTATCGCGAAGCCGTGCCATACCTGACTGACGGCTTGCATGCCAACGAAACTGACGGTGACCGCCGTGGTATTGCCTTTTCCAAGGCCAGCCTGGGAGAAGCAGCGTTCCGGCTGGGCCGTCTGGATGAGGCAGCGACGTGGTTGCGTGCATGTATTGAGGACGCCAACGCGATCGAAGATATGCAGTGCCGCAGCCAGTCTACGATCCTGTTGGCACGCGTCCTGTGTCATCAAGGTATACCGGGAGAGGCGCGTGGGTGTATCGCTACCGTGCCCGACGGCGACATGAGTATCGAAATATCCAGCCAGTATCACGTTGCGGCATTAGAGCTGCTGCTGGCGGAAGGCATCCCGGACGATGACACGCGTCTGCAGGCGCTCCTCTGCTCAGCGTGCACCGATTCGCATGATGTGCAGTGCCTCAATGCCCATCTCGAGGCATATTGTATCGTGCTGGCTGCCTACTTGCGCTGGCGCGGGCCAGATGCCGCGTCGCAGTGGATCGCCGCAACCCGCTCCGCGTGCAAACGTGCTACTGATACCGTATTCCTTACACAAGCAGAGACGCTCATCACGCAGGTTGAGACAGGCGCCGCACTTTCTGACGGTGTTTCCCAGTAAACCGCCGCGATATTGGGTCTTCGCCTTCGGCGCTGCACTCCAACAAACGGGCTGGCGAGCGGCGCGCGACGCCCTGCCGCCTGCGCGTTCACCCCGTCCGACTTCCGGTCATCACCGAACATGTCCGCCGCGCGCATACGGGCCGGTCGACGCGTTGGTGAGCCGCGAATGCTTGCGGCGTGATCCGACGTATGTGCGTATGCGCGCGGCAGAGCTGCGAGCTGTGCTAGAAAATCATTCCGTTATTGAGCGCAGAGCGTTCATCCACTCGTTCATTAAGCGTGTTGAAGTAGGGCCGTCAGAGATAATCATCGACTATACGATTCCGCTGGGGCCAGATGGAGTTAAGCCATTCATACGGGAAGTTCTGTCTTTAGAGGGGTATGGTGGATCGTGCAGGATTCGAACCTGCGACCTTGGGATTAAGAGTCCCCTGCTCTACCAGCTGAGCTAACGATCCACGCGAGGTGTAGTATAGGAAATCTGGCAGGGGATGTCAAGTCAGTCGGACGGCATGGGGCGGGGGGTGGGCGTGGAGGTGTGGGCGCGGCGGCGGAGGGTGAGGGCGGGGATGAGGGCGAGGCCGGCGATGATCGCGGCGAGGAGGAAGGCGGCCCGGTAGCCGCCGCCGCTGATGACCGCGCCCATCAGCAGTGGGCCGAGGGCGCCGGCGGGAAAGGTGGCGAGGTTGACGACGGCGACGAAACCGCTTTTGTCACCGTCCGGCGATAGTTCCAGCATGGCGGGGCCGGTAATCGACCACAGGGTGATGAAGGTGCCGAGCAGCAGCGCGCAGAGGGTGAGCAACGGCAGGCTGGCGCCGTGCCACAGCAGCAGCAGCGCCGCCGGCAGCAGCAGGATCATGCCGATCCATGGCCCGCGCGGGCCGCGCCGATCCACGACCAGTCCCAGCAGCAGCGCCCCGGCCGCGCCGCCCAGCGCTTGCATCTGGGTGAGGTAACCGAAGATGGCGCGCGGGTACCCCAGTCCCCGCGCATCGCTGGCGAAGATGGTGACATACGCGGTGATGCCCAGCGCCAGCGTGAAGCACACATTGCTGAGCAGGAAGCGCCCCAGGTTCGTGCGCGGGTGGCAGGCGGCCAGCGACCTACGCAGGCGCGCGACGATAGACGGCTCCGGGGCGTGTTCAAAGGCCGTCTCCGGGATGGGCGCGCAGGCGAAGGCGGTCATGGAGAGGATGAAGCAGCACCCGGAGGCGAGAAAAGCGCCGCGAAAGACGGCGTCGCCCAGTCCGCCGGCCATCCAGATGAGCGCCTGCCCGGCGAAGATGCCGCCCAGCGAAAAGGCGCTGCTGGCTACGCCGAAATAGCTGCCGCGTATGCTCACCGGGATTAACCGCGCGGTCATGTCCAGCCACACCGGCACAATGAAGCCGATGAGCACCTGCGACACACCCAGCAGGCCGAGGATAAGCCCCACGAGCAGCCCGCGTTGGCCGGGGTTGAGCAGCATGTCGAGTAATGGAATGAGCAGGTAGGGGGTGAGCACGCACGCGTGCAGCAGGATCACTCCGCGCTTGCGGTGGCGAAAACGCTCGATGACTGACCGGCCGAAGATTTGCGGCAGCACCACCAGCGAACCCATCACCGTGACAATGAGTCCGATGACCAGCGGCGGCGCCTGCAGCGCGCTCAGGTAGGCGGTCATGGTGGTCACGGGCAGCGTGAAAAACGTGCCCATGCCCCAGAGGAACTCGGTGAGCAACAGGGGGATGCATAACCGCCGGAGTTGTCGATCTGCCAGGAAGGAAAACATGACCACCGCCGCGGCATGATATCACACCACGACGGTGGGGGTAAACGGGCGCGGCGCCTATTTCTTCGTTGGGGCGGGGGGTGTCGCCGGCTTGTCTGTCGCCGGCTTGTTCGCCTTCGGCGTCTGGGCGGGGGCCGCCTTCGGCGCCTGGTACCCCAGGATCGGGTGATAACTGAACGTCGGTTCCAGGTTTGCCGAGCTGCCACGGCCGGCCTGATCTTTCATCTTCAACGCCCAGGTGTAGCGCACGATGCCGTAGTGTGGCACCACGTCAAGGCCGTTCTCGACGTTCACGGTCTCCGGCGGGGCCAGTCCGTATGGGTCGGTGGCGCGGATGGCCAGGTCGATCTTCACGCGAATCGACTTGGCCGATTTTCCGCGCACGGGCACGGTGCCGACGACGTTCGCAATCTTCGCCGAGGCTTCCAGGCCCGGGGCACCTTCGCTCACCAGCTTGCCTTTCCATGTCCAGCTCTGGCCGGCGCGGAAAGGGGTTTTCACGATTTGCAGTGGCGGGTCGAACCGCATATACATCCCCGGCACGCCAGCGAAGAGATGGCTCACCGTGACGCCGGTCTTCGACATGGCCACATTCACCGGCTTCGCATTATCAAGGAAGAAGCTCGCCGGTTTGGCGCTGGCGGTCAGCGCGGTGGATTGGCCGCCTTTCGCGGCCACGAACGCCGCGGAATCCAGGTAGAACTCGTTCGGGATAGGAAGCTTCTCCGTGGTGGTGAAGTGCCACTGCAAGCCCGCCTTGTTTGGGAAGAGGTCGGCGGCGGTGGCGCGCGCCGGGTCCTGCGTCCACAGCGGCAGCAGGAAGAAGGCGCCGGCGGCCAGCCCGGCCAGCAGCGCCAGCACCACGAGGAAGGCGGCCAGCGGTGATCCGGCGCGCGGCGCGGGATCGGTTGCGGCCTCGGCCGGGGATGCGTCCGCGGTCTCCGCCGTCTCCGGTTCCGCCTCAGCCACGGTCGCCTCGCCGGCGTCCGCGTCGATCAGCGGGGCTGCCGTCTCCTCTGTGGGGAGAGCGTCCACGGGCGCCAGTCGCTGCCCGCATTCGGAACAAAACTTCGCGCCGTCGGGCATGGCGTGCCCGCACTCGCTGCACTGCATGGTTGGTATCTCCTGTCGTCGGGCCGGTGACCGGCGCGCGTCCCGTATTATTCGCGCTGGCGGGGTTCCTGTCAACTTGCCGGGTGCAGCACCGCCGGCTGCCAGCCGCGGACGGCGTTGAAGAGCGCCAGCGCTTCCGCCTCCGCCAGCAGAGCGCGGGTGAGCACGCCTTCTTCCAGCACGCCTTTCCGCAGCAAGTGCGCGCGGGCGACGCCCGGCAGCAGGCCGCAGGCCACCGGCGGGGTGATCCAGCGGTCGCCGATGCGCGCCGCGACGTTGGCGATGGTTGCCTCGGTCACCTCGCCGTGCGGATTCCACAGCAGCACGTCGTCGCAGTCCGGCCGCGCCGCGCGGGCGGCGTCGTAGACGGCGCGATGCGTCGTCTTATGGTATAGGAAACGGTCCTCCGGATCGATTGGCGCCGGCGCGAAGGCCAGCCGCCAGGGACGTCCCAGCGGCGCCGGCGCGGGGGCGTCTTCCAGGATGATGGCGCCGTCCTCGCCCACCAGCAGGCGCACCCGCCGGGGCGTGGAATAGTTCCGTGCCGCGTCGCGTAGCCGCGTCCGCACCGCGCTCATATCGACGGCAACGCCGAAATAATCGGCGGAGTGCCGCAGTCGGCGCAGGTGGCCGTGCAGCAGCGCGTAGCCCCCGCGCGGCCGCCACAGCAGCGTTTCCAGCAACTGGAAGTCGGGTCGGCGCTCGGTGAGCACCAGCGCCTTCGTCAGGCACTCGGCGTATTCGCTCTCCGCCTCGGAATCCCACACGATGCCGCCGCCGGTGCCGTATTCCAGCGCGCCGGTGGCCGCCTCTACCTGCACGGTGCGGATGGCAATGTTGAACTGCGCCCGCCGCCCCGGCGCCAGGTAGCCGATGGCGCCGGTATAGGCCCCGCGCGGCTGGCCTTCCAGCTCCGTGATGATCTCGGTGGTGCGCACCTTTGGCGCGCCGGTAATGGAAGCGCAGGGGAAGAGCGCGCCGAAGAGCGCGGTGTATGACGCGTGCGTGCGCGCCGCCACGGTGGAGGTCATCTGCCACACCGTCGCATAGCGCTCCACCGCGAAAAGCTGCTCCACCGCCACGCTGCCCGTCTCCGCGACGCGCCCCATATCGTTGCGCACCATGTCGACGATCATCACGTTCTCGGCGCGATTTTTCGCCGAGCGCCCCAGTTCGCGGGCGCGCGCCAGGTCGTCTTCCCAGGTCAGCCCGCGTCGGGCGGTGCCCTTCATCGGCTTGCTCACCAGCCGGTCGCCGTCCAGGTGGAAGAAGAGTTCGGGCGAGGCGGAACAGAGACAATGCGAGCCCAGGTGCACCCATGCGCCGTAGGCGCCGCGCTGCGCCCGGGTAAGCGCGAGGAAGAGCGCCCACGGATCGCCGGCCAGCCGCGCGTGCAGGCGCAGGGTAAAATTCACCTGGTAGGTGTCGCCGGCGGCGATGTAGTCCTTAATACGCGCGATGGCCGCCCGGTACGCGTCTCGCGTGATGGCCGGCTGCCAGGTGGAGACGGCGCAGGCCTCCTCTGCCGCCGGCAGCGCGTCCAGCACCTGCGGCGTGTCGTAAATGCCGAACCACAGCAGCGGCAGATCCCCCGCTGGGCGCACGCGGAACGCCGGGTCGAAGGCCGGCGCGGCCTCGTAGCTGAGCAAGCCGGCGGCGTAGTGCCCGTCGCGCGTGGCCGCTTCCGCCGCCGCCAGCGCCGGCGCCACGTCGTCCATCTGCCGGGCAACGAGCACCCGCCGCGGCGTGGCGAAGCGCAGCCAGTGTCCGTCGGCTTGCAGGATGACGCTGTGCGGTTGTGCGGACGGCGATGGCGGCATGGTGCCTGTGAATTCGCGGCGGGGTGGGGGATTCCCTGCCGTGGCGGCGGGATGATAGGTAAATGCCCGTGGCAGGGAACGGACGGCGCACGCGGAAATAACACGGAAAGAGGCGCGCATGACTGCACCGCGGGATACTGACGTATCGCATGCCCCGAACCGTCCGCGTTGGGATCCGTCCATGACGCCGGTCGCCCCGTCGCGGACGGCGCTGGCGTATTGGTCGTGGTTCGACCTGGCGCGCCACGTGCTGTGCGGCTTCCTGGGCGGCGCGGGGGCGGCGGTGCTTGGCCTGCTGCTGGCGCTGGCCCTGGCCGCGCTGGCGGCGCCGGGATTCCACCCGCTGCCGCAGGTGCTGGCCCTCCTCCTCTGGTCGCTGCCGCTCACCGCCGGCCTGTGCCTGCTGGACGGCCACCCGTGGCGGGCGCGGACGGCGTGGCTGCGCGCGCTGGGCCGGGCGCTGCTGCTCGCCGCGGCGGGCAGCGTGGTGCTGGGGGTGGCGCTGGCAGCCACTCGCCGGGGTGGCGGTTACCCGTATGCATTATGGATGGGCATCGGTCTGCTGTGCGGGCTGGCCGAGTATCGCGCCTTCCCGCGGGCGCGCCAACCGGTGCAGATGGTGGTGGCGGGGGTGCTGGGCGGCGTGGCCGCGGCGGTGCTGGCGCAGGTGGCGCTGCCGCTCACCGAGGCGCTGCCCGGTTTCATCGGCCCGCTGGCGCGCCAGGCGGTGCTGCTGCCGGCGGCGGGGATGCTACTCGGTTTTGCCTACGGCTTCGTGCGCGAGGTGGCGAAGGTGGAATGGCTGCTGGTGGTGCATGGCGACCAGCCCGGGCAGCTCTATCCCCTCTATGGCACCCCCTTCACTATCGGCACCGCGCCGGAGAACCGGCTGGTGGTGGGGGCCGCCGGCGGGGTGCGCCCATGCCATGCCAACATTCGCTCGGACGGCGGCGAGGCGAAAATTCAGGGGTGTGATGAGGGGGCGCTGGTGTTTCTGCACAACAGACGCGTCCGCGTGTCGGAACTCTATGACGGTGACGAAATCCAAATCGGCGAAACTGTGCTACGCTATTACCATATTCATTAGCGCTGCCCGCCGTCCCGGCGCGTGGGCAGACGCCAATCGCCGGAGGATGCGCCCGATGACCCTGCACTACCATCAGGAGTACCAATGCGTGAAGTGCGAGACGTATTTCGTCCCCTTTCAGTCGCCGGTGACGGTATGTCCTGAGTGCGGGGAGCCGAATTTACAATCCGAAGATTTTCGCGAGGTCGTAAAGCTGCTGGTGGACGCCAACGGCACCCACCGGCGCATGTATGGCCGCTGCACCCCGCCCGCCTACGGCATCTTCTCACTCGTCGATCACTATGTCTATTATACCGCGACGCTCTTCGACATGTTCATCGAGCAGCAAACTCCGCGCGCGCTGCTCATCGAGGAGGCGGTGGCCGATGAAAGCCCCACCTGGAAAGAACATCTCCGCGAGTTGCTGTACCAGGTTTTCGAGCAGGCCGAGCGCCAGGGGATCTTCAAACCGCTGGAGGGCAAACCGGCGGAATCCGGCACTGCGGAAGAATCCGTCGAAGGCAAGTGAGCGGCCTTTGCGCCTCTCGACACGCGCGGCGATTCGCGGTACAATCTCTTGACGGGTAGCACGGGCTGACGGAACGGTCGGTCTGTGCCGCGTCCCCTTGCGGCTTTCCTTGACAAAATCCCGTCGATATGGCATATATACACTTCGGGCAGGACGTCGCGCTGTCGTCCCGCCCGTTTTTTGGGTCTGGGCGGCCGCGGCGGAGATGCCATGCGCGATTCCGCGACATGAGCGGCGTCGCCGGGGGTGTGAAGCGGGTATACTGCGCGTAGGGGCTGTGAGCCCCGGAAAGGAACGGGACAGTGAAACTGGACCTTTCAGATATTGCGCGGAATCCGGGCTCCTACGCCGAACAGCCCGTTGTGATGACCGTCCAGGAGGTGGAGGGGATGACCCTCACCGCGCCGGTGGAGGGGAAGATGATCGTGAGCAGCACCGGACGCGTGCTGCTGCTGGAAGGGGCGGTGGATACGGAAGTCGAGCTGGTGTGCTCCCGCTGCGGCGGCGTCTACCGGCAGCCGATCCATGCCGAGTTCCAGGAGGATTTTGTGGTGCAGCCACCCGCGCCGGGCGGGCAGGCACTGGCCATCGAGCAAGACGAAGACGAGCCGGATATACAGCTCTTCTTCCCCGGCACGCTGGACCTGAACATGGACGAGTTGCTGCGCCAGAGCATTCTGCTGGCGTTGCCCATCAAGCCGCTGTGCCAGGATGATTGCCAGGGGTTGTGCCCGCACTGCGGAAGTAATTTGAATGAAGGCCACTGCGGCTGTGTCGAGTCGGGCGCGAACCCGCAACTTGCGGCATTGCAGCAGTTTTTCGAAAAACGCCAGAGTGGATGAATGTCCGTCCGCGTGTATGCGCGGACGTGAAGAACAGGGCCGCGTGGGCAGCCAGCCCGCCCGGCTGTGCCGAGAGAATTTCTGCCGTGCGGGCATCCAGCCCGCCCGACGCTGAGGAGACGACTGTGCCGAACCCAAAAAATAAATTTTCAAAAGCGCGCCGCGACCATCGCCGCGCCAATTGGAAACTGACGCCGCCGACGCTGGTGAAGTGCAACAAGCCGGACTGCGACGGCATGCACCTGTCGCACCATGTCTGCCCGAAGTGCGGCACCTACGGTCCGGAGCATCGCCAGGTGCTCGCGATCGAACGTGAGGCCTGACGAGATCCGTGCAATCCGACGTTTCCCAGCCGAAGCCGATAGTCGTTGCCGTTGACGCCATGGGGGGCGATCAAGCCCCGCAGGCCGTCGTCGCCGGCGCCGTCGCCGCCGCGCGTCTGCTCCCCGAGGTGAACGTTATCCTCGTGGGTGACGACGCGGTGGTGCGTCCGTGTCTCGGACATCACGGCGAACCGCCGCGCAATCTCATCCTCCACCATGCCTCGCAGGTGGTGGAGATGTGCGATTCACCGGCGAAAGCGGTGCTGCGCAAGCCCGATTCGTCCATCGCCGTGGCCATGAAGCTGGTGCAGACGGGCGAAGCGCACGCGGTCATCTCCGCCGGCAACTCCGGCGCGATGATGGCGGCGGCGGTGCTTATCCTCAAGCCCATCACGGGCGTGGATCGGCCGGGTATCGCCACGCTGCTGCCCACGACCAAGGGCCGCTGCCTGCTGCTGGACGCCGGCGCCACCACGGACTGCAAGCCGCAGCACCTGGCGCAGTTCGCGCGGATGGGCGCGCTCTACGCCCCCATCGCGTTGAACCTGCCTGAAGCCGAGCCGCGCGTGGGCTTGCTGAGCATCGGCGAGGAGCCCAGTAAGGGCGACGAGCTGACGAAAGAGACCCACCGGTTGCTTTCCGCATGCGCCGATATCCACTTTATCGGCAATGTCGAGCCGAAAGAAGTGGTGCGCGGCGAGGTGGACGTCGTTGTCTGCGACGGCTTCGTCGGCAATCTCATCCTGAAGGCCGGGGAAGCGTTTGGCGAGCTCTTCAGCGAACTGCTGAAAGCGCAGATCAAAACGAGCTGGCTCGGTAAGTTGGGCGCGCTGCTGCTGAAGCCGACCTTCAAGGCGGTCAAGAAGAACTTCGACTACGCCGAGTATGGCGGGGCGCTGCTGCTGGGCGTTAACGGCGTGGTGGTCATCAGCCATGGCCGTTCCAATGCCGTCGCCGTGCAAAATGCCATCGGCGTGGCCGCGCGGGCGGCGCAGGGCCATCTGGCCGAGCGATTACCGATGCTCGCGATCACGAATAACGCATGAAAATCTGAATCGCCGGGACGTCCCGGCGATCGCGCATGATACACAGCCCACCCCGGCTCGCCGGGAGAATTGGTCACCATTATGGAAATGTTTCCGTCAGTTGGCATTGTGTCGGTCGGTGGATACGCGCCGCCGGGCATTCTCTCCAACCACGACCTCGAAAAGATGGTCGACACCTCCGATGAGTGGATTCGCACCCGCAGCGGCATCGAGCGCCGCCATATCGCGGAGGCATGTGACTCGACTTCGGACATCGCGCTGCCTGCCGCCCGCCAGGCGCTGGAGCGCGCCGGCCTCGCTCCCGAAGACCTGGATCTCGTGGTGGTAGCCACCTTCACCCCGGACTACCTGCTGCCCGCCACCGCCTGCACCATCCAGCATCTGCTAGGCGCGAAGCATGCCGCCGCCTTCGACCTGGCCGCCGCCTGCACCGGTTTCATCTATGGCATGAGCATTGTCGCGCCAGGCATCGCCACCGGCCAGTTCCGCAACGCGCTGGTCATCGGCGCTGACACGCTGTCCAAAGTCACCGACTATACCGATCGCGGTACCTGCGTACTTTTTGGCGACGGCGCCGGCGCGGTGGTGATGCAGCAGGTGCCCGCTGGCCGCGGCATCCTCTCCAACTATCTGCGCGCCGACGGCAGCGGTTGCGAGATGCTCTACATCCCCGCCGGCGTGGCGCGCAAGCCCGCCACCCACGAGACCGTTGATGCCCGCGAGCACTATATCCGCATGGCCGGCAACGACGTCTATCGCTTCGCCGTGCGCGCGCTGGAAGACGCCGTGACAAACGCGCTGGCCCGCGCCGGCCTCACCGCCGAGGACGTGGACCTCATCGTCCCGCACCAGGCGAATATGCGCATCATCGACGGCGCCGCCAAACGGCTCAATATCCCCGCCGATCGCTGGGTCATCAATCTGCATGAATACGGCAACACCAGCGGCGGCTCCATCCCGCTCGCGCTCAACGAAGCCTACGAGCAGGGCCGCCTGCACGAAGGCGACGTGGTGGTGATGGTTGCCTTCGGCGGAGGACTCACCTGGGGCGCCAGCGTCATCCGCTGGTAACCTCCTGGGAGCGCGGATTTTCAATCCGCATAAAATAGATAGACCAACGGGCACGCCATCGGCGTGCCCGTTTTCATCTCCGCACGTTCCCCTCGGGGCAAAATCGGGTATAATACCCCTGACGGAAATACCCCACACCGACAGAATCGAGACGGGAAACACACGCCATCATGTTACTCTACGCCCGACCCTTACAACGCTTAATCGACGCCCTTGCCGCGCTGCCCGGCATCGGCCCGAAATCCGCCCAGCGGCTGGCGCTGCACCTGCTGCGCGTGGCCGGCGAGGACGCGGAACGGCTGGTGACCGCCATCGTGGAGGCGCGCGACGCCGTGCGCCAGTGCGAGCGCTGCTTCAACTTCTCCGAGGCGGCGCGCTGCCCCATCTGCGACGATCCCAGCCGCGACCACAGCCTGCTCACCATCATCGCCGACGTGCGCGACCTGATGGCGCTGGAAAACGCCGGCGACTATCGCGGCGTCTATCACGTCCTCGGCGGCCTCATCTCGCCCATGGACGGCATCGGCCCCGACAGCTTGCGCGTGCGCGAGCTGCTCGCCCGCCTGCAGGATGAGGGCATCACCGAAATCATCCTCGCGACGAATCCCACCGTGGAAGGCGACGCCACCGCCCTCTACCTCGCCCGCCTGCTCAAGCCCCTCGGCCTCCGCGTCACCCGCATCGCCCTCGGCCTCCCCGTCGGCGGCGACCTCGACTACGCCGACCAGATGACCATCATGCGCGCGATGGAAGGGCGGACGGAGATGTAACAGGGCGAAGAGGTGACGAGGTGATGGTTGATGTCTGTCACCCCGAAGGGGTGTGTGCCGATAGCCACGGGTGAAGCGTCAGCGGAACCCGTGGAATGGAGGCGAAAAACACGAAAGCCCCGGAGGGGCGACAGACCAATCCGTCACCCCTTCACCCGTCCATCCCCTACGGCACCGTCATCGTCACCGGCCACTGCGCCGGGTCCAGCGGTACGGCAGTCCACGGCAGCACCTCCGTCCCGTTGCGCAGCAGGCGCAGCTCCAGGCCGGCCCAGTCGTCGGGGAGGGGGCAGAACCACCAGCCATCGGGTTTGATCAGCGGGGCGCTGCGTGGGACGTCGCTGCCGGGCTTGCGCACCTGGATGGTCAGGCCGGTCAGGTCATCGGCGTGCAGCGTGCAGAGGATGCCCCGTTGCCGCGCCAGCGGGATGCTCACCCCTTCCAGCCCGCCGGCGGGCACGCCCACTGCCAGCAGCTTCGCCTCGCGGTAGCCGGGGCCGTTGGCGGAGAAGACGTTGGCGCCGATAGCGGTGGTCAGGCTGAAGCCGCCGTTCGCATCCGTCTTCACCGCCATGCTGGCACGGCCCACCTGCACGAAGCCGTCATTGAAGCCTTCATCGTAGGTCGCCACCACCGTCAGCGGCGCGGCGGGCGCCTCATCGGTGATGGGATCGCGCAACCGGCCGCTCACCGTCACCAGCGGCCGCAGCGCCAGCGTGGGGACGGGCAGCAGGCGCGTGGCGCCCGTGCGCGCGTCGCCATCGGTGAGGCGCAGCCAGCCCGAGGCAAGTTGCAGATGGCTGACCACGGCGAAGAGGCGCGGGTCGGCGGGCACGTCAGCAAATTCAAAGGCGCCGTCTGCCTTCGTCACGATGGGCGGGCGAATCGTCACCGCGTCCAGCACCGCCGCCAACTGCACGGTGGCGCCCTCCACCGCCAGGCCGGTCACCGCGTGCACCACCCGGCCACAGAGGGTCAGCGTGGGGGCCAGCGTCAGCAGGTTGTCGCTGGCATGCTCGCCCGGCTGCAGCGGGCCCGGGTGCAAGGTGAAGCGCGCCTCGCCGGCCAGCGGGCCGTCTGCGCCGGCCATTTGCCCCAGCACCGAGACGGGGATCGGCTCTCCGCTGGACTGGCCGCCGCGGCTCACCACCACTCCGCGCAGGCTGAAGCGCCCGTCGGCGCCGCTTAGCGCGGTCAGCTCGGGGGTGGACAGCCGCATCGACGTGGCGTTCACCCAGCATTTCGGAAACGTGCGGCTGTCGCCGGTGCCCAGCGCCAGCGCGATGAGCTTCACGCCGGCGGCGGGGACGCCCGCCACCGTGCGCGCCGTGCCTTGCAGCGCGTAGGCGGGCAGCAGGCGCAGCGTGCCGGTCAGGTCGGCGGGTTGCGCCAGTTCGCATAGTGTCAGCGCGCATCCCGGCTGCGCCACCAGCAGGTATGCCGCGCGCCGGGCCGCGGGGTCGGTTTCGATCTCGGCGGTCACCGCGCCCTTCGCGTCGGCCGTCAGACGCCGTTCCTCTTGCAGGCTCCCGTCCGCCTTCAGCGCGCGCAGCACCACCACCGCGCCGGCCGCCGGTTTGCCGTCGGGTTTCAGGAACGTGCGGGAGAGGGTTAATGCTTGCGCGGCGATCGCGCCACCGAGCAGCAGGGTGACCAGGGCGAGTATTCGGGTCATGCGGATGCGCCTCCTGTGCACTATTCTTCCCTTCGCTGCTGGACAGATAATCCCTCCGGCGTTTACAATCCCTCCGGATTATGGGTGCGACATTTTTACTGATATCGCCGGATGACGTGCGCGGGGACGTCCTCGCCATCAGTGGCGCGCGCTTTCACCATCTGGCGCGGGTGCGTCGGGTGTGTGTGGGCGAGGCGCTGCGCGCGGCGCTGCCTGACGGCCGTATTCTGCAGGCGGTGGTGATGCAGGTCACCGCCGGCGCGCTCACTGCGCGTATCCTCGCCGAGGAGCCGCCCGCGGACCGGTCGCGCTGTCGCGTCACCCTCTGCCTGGCGGTGCTCAAAGGCGAGAAGATGGAGTGGGTGGTGCAAAAAGCCACCGAGCTGGGCGTGGAGGCCATCGTGCCGCTGCTGGCGGCGCGCAGCGTGCCGCGCTGGACGGCCGCCCAGGGGCGCGACCGGGCGGAGCGCTGGACGCGCATCGCCGAATCCGCCGCCGAGCAGTGCGAGCGCAGCCGGCCGCCGACAGTGTTGCCCCCCGCGCCGCTGCCCGGCCCCGCCGCCGACGGCCTGGGCCTGCTGCTGCACGAGCGCGACGGCCAGCCGCTGCCCGTCATCGCCGCGGCGTGCCCGCGGGTGGAGGCGGTATCACTCTACATCGGCCCCGAAGGCGGGTGGACGGACGCGGAAGCCACGCAACTGCGCGATGCCGGCGCTCGCCCGGTGCATCTCGGCCCGCGCATCCTCCGCGCCGAAACCGCCGCGCTCACCGCCGTGGCGCTGGCGCAGTACCTGTGGGGCGATCTGGGCGAGGCGTGAAGCATTGCCGCCTCGCCCAGCATTGGGAGAGGGAGCAGGGGGTGAGGGCCGATTCGGCATCCCGGCAACGGGCATGAGGGTGACGCGGGAACGTGCAACGCCTTCGTCCCGCGCCCGGCAGGTGTGAGGCGCCTGCTCGTGGGGAAAGATAGCCCGGATACTGATCTGCCGCCGGCATGCCGGCGGCAGGGAATGCGGATCATCACGCGGAAATTACCAACCGACATGTCAAAAACAACCACATCGCCATTGCCGGCGGACGAAACGGTCGTCGTGCCGCTGCCGGCGTTGCCGCCCGTGCTGGCGCGCCTGGGCCGGATGCTGGTCTACCTGGCCATCGTGCTGGGGCCGCTGCTGGCGCTGCCGCCCAATACCGTGCTGGTGGGCAGTCTGGAAACGCCGCGCCGGCTGGCGCTGTTCCTGTGCGGTGGGCTGCTGCTGGCGCTGCTGGTGTTTAGTTGGGCGCGCCGCGGTCGCATCGTCTGGCGGGCGCACCCACTGGACCTGCCGGTAGCGCTCTTCACGCTGGCCGCCGTCGTGTGCAGTCTAGCCAGCGCCTATCCGTTCATCTCCGTGTGGGGCCCGCTGTGGAGCCACGACGGCCTGCTCTTCCTGCTCATCGGCGTGCCCCTCTACGTGGGGGCGAAGGAATTCCTACGCACGCCGGAGGAGATCAACCGCGCCATGACCCTCATGGCGATCGTGGGCGGCGTGGCCGCGGCGCTGGGCATTGGCGATTTCATGCTGGCGCACTCGGTGGGCGGCTACGAGGGGTACAACCATTTCTTCGCCGGCAAGCGCCTCATGGGCCCGCTCGGCAACCCGATGTTCGCCGGTACCTACTTCCTGCTGATCATCCCGCTGGCGGCGGTCGGCGCGCTGCTGGCGCGCACGCCGGCGCGGCGGTGGCTGCTGGCGGCCGTGCTGCTGCTGGCGCTGGGCGCGCTGCTGCTCACCCAGGCCCGCGCGGCATGGGTGGCGCTGGCGCTGTCGGTGCCCGTCTTTCTGCTCATCATCAGCAAACTGCCCGGCGATCACCGCGCCATCTCGCGTGCCGTGTGGGCCGCCATCATCCTCGGCGCCGTGCTGGTGGGTGGCGTCGTGGCCGGGGTGCCGACGGTGCGCGCGCGCCTCGCGTCCATGGTGAATATGGACGACGAGACGACCAGCACGCGCTTCGTCTATATGGCGGGCGCGCGCAATCTCTTCTACAAGCGTCCCGCCCAGGGGTGGGGCGTCGGCACCGTGCGCACGGTTTTTCCCCAGCACCGGCCCACCACCAACGCGCGCGAGGCGGGCATGGCGCTCAACCGGGCGTATGCCACTGCCCAGCCGCACAACCTGTTGCTGCAGGTCGGCGCGGAGATGGGTTTGCTCGGGCTGGCCGCTTTCGCCTTCCTCCTCGTGCTCGCCGCGCGCACGGCGCTACAGGCGCTGAACGGGGCGGAGTCGACGCGCGGCATCGCCGTCGGCCTCACCATTCTGCTGCTGGCCTATCTGCTGGTCAATCAGTTTGCCTTCGATAACGCCGCCACGCTCAGTCTCTTCTGGCTCGCGCTGGGCCTGCTCGCCGCGCTCACCGCGCGCGACACGCCGCTGGCCGCGCGGCTCGGTGGGCTGCAGCATCCGCTCACACCGCGGGCCGCCAACGGCGTGGCCATCGCCGCGCTGGTCATCGCGCTGGGCACGTTGCTGCACACGGCCAGCGAATTGGTTGCCGCCCGGCTGACGCTGCAGGCGATGCAGCATGCGGCGCTCGGCAAGGCGCTGGTGTATCGCGACGGCGCCGCCGCCTACCGCGAGCTGCGCACCGCAGAGGCGCTCCTCGGCCGGTCGCGCTACTTCACCGTCGCGCTGGACCCGCGCAAGGGCGTTTGGTACGGCGATACGAAAACCTACCAGCTCTGGACGGACGTGTGCTATAACCAGTTGCAGATGCTGCAGCCGGATCCCGAAACGTTCAACGCGGAAGATCAGGCCTTTGTCCAGCGCTTCATGCTGGCCGAGCGCAACTTCGCGGACGCGTCCGGCCGCGGCCTGTGGATGATCGACCGTGACTATCTCATCCTGCGCTTCCTGGTGCAGAAACACCTGCTCGATGCCGAGGTCAGTCAACGTTTCGGCGACGAGGACGGCCTGCGCGCCGCGAAGTCGCACGCGGAGACGGTGCTGGCGGTTTTGCAGAAATACGAGCCCCATAGCGCCGAGCTAGATCTGATGAATTCGTCTATTCAGAAGGTGCAGGGCGAAGCAGCCGAGGCGCGTTTCAATATGGCGATGACCAACCTTGCCGCGATGAAACAGCGCGCGGCGGCGGACGCCGAACTGCTGCAGGCGCAGGCGGCGGCCGAACGGGATGCCGCGCTGTCTTACTATTCCGAGGCGCAAGTCAAGGCGGACCTGGCTACCCGCAAAGACCCGACCTTCCCCGAAGCGTATGCCCAGTTGGCCGACATGGAGAGCCGCCAGTGGGACTTGGGCAGCCCCGTGTCGCCCATGCTTGTGCCGGATATCTGCCGCAACTACGCCCGAGCGGAATTGCTCGAGTTGAAGCTCAGCCAGGATGACCTGTATGCATACGCCGAAGCGCTCTTCGCCTACGGTCTGGATGCTAACTACCGGGCCGATCAGGTGGACCCGGCGGACACAATCGCGGCCGCGATTGCTCATGGACGGCAGTTGCAGCCCGAACGGCGCGCCGAGTTGAAAGCGCGGGTGAGTACCTTCTACCGTCTCTATGGGCTTCCCGCTGCCGCGGCACAGGCGGTGCTGGCGGCGCTGGACGCCGGCGCGCCGCGGCCAGCCCCGCAGCCCGCGCCAACACCAGCCGTGCCGGCATTCCCCGGCGTGCCGACGCCAGCGCAGCCCGGCGCGTGAGGCGACGGTAAAGATGTCGCTGACGTCGCCGCGCGGGGAAGGGATTCCCTTGTATTGTCCAGCTATTGACGTGAACCACCCTTTACGCATACAATACCCAATTGTGTGGCTGTCTGAGGCGCAGCGGACGTCTGGCCGCACGATTTTGTTTATCAGGAGGATTGCGCGGGTGACCACCGAGCAATTTGAACAGCAATTCTACGCCGAGACGGCCGCGGTACACTTATTGAGTGATACCGTGGCGGATTTCCTCTTACATCGCGGCCATGCCGCGAAGATTGGGGAGATCGCCACGCAAGTGGGCAAACGCATCGGCGCGAGTGCGAAACTCATCCGGCAAACGCTCTCTACCGACCCACAGTTTGTGGGCGAAGAGCGCCGCTGGAATCTCTCCCTGCGCACCTACTTCCACAGACCGGTGGAGGGGGCGTTGCAAATGGCGCTGCGCCTGTATGGCAAGCCGATGACCATCGCCGAGCTCTGCAATGAGATGGCGGTGCTTAACGCGCGCGCGCCGGAATATTTCCAGTTGATGCTGCCGCAGTTCATGGCGGAACGTCCCGGCACCTACTTCCAGTTGGAAGACGGGCGCTGGGGCCTGCTGGGCTGGTTGCTCGTTACCCATGCCACCGACGATGAAGAGCTGCGCTTGCGCAACTTTTTCACCGACATGGACGAGTTGAGCCCGCTGCTGGACCAGTTGGCCGCGCTGAAGCTGACGGCGACGATGAACGATGCCGACATCGCCCTGGCGGCGCTGGACGCGGTCGATCATCCGTTGTCGACGAAGCTGCTGGCGTATGCGGCGTGGCGGTTGCGCGGCGCCGAGTTCGATTCAATGGGCTTCTTCTTGTCACTGCTCAATGACGAGCGCCTGCAGTTGCTCGCCGGCGGCGAGTGGCTGCCCGCGGCGAAGCTCGCCGACGCCACCGCTTCGCTGGCCCGCCTCTCCGTGCTCGCCGACGTGGCGCTGGAAGAGGAAGAGACCTGGGAAGGTCCGTATGTGCCGGCGGCGGAAGACCTGGGCGAAATCTTCGACTTCGTCGTCGAGCACGACCGCCCGCAGAAACTCTCCGATCTCATCGAAGGCGTGCTGGAATATGGCAAGGCGTCCCCGCGCTATCCGTCCCTGTACGAAGGGCTGATGGGCGCGCTGCAGGGCGACCCGCGCTTCCAACTGGTAGGCCGGCAGACCTGGACACTGCCCGCGCTCATCCCGCAGGAAGTACTGCAGGTGCCGGAAAGCCTGCTGCCCGAGGCGCTGGACGCCAGCATCTATCCCGATCCCGAGACCGATGCCGAGCTGGAAGACGAAGGCCTGGAAGACAACCTGCCGCTGTGGGTGCATGACCCGCGCTACGAGGACTTCGGCGGCGAGCACGAAGTGGAGCTCTCCCCGGAGATGATGAGCGGCAACAGCGTCGAAGAGACGCGCATCCCGCTGCTCTACAATCACCAGCGCATGGGCACGCTGAAGCTGCGCCAGGCGGACATGGCCTTCTTCCCCACCGACACCCCGCTGGCGTGCGTCACCGTGCACGCCGACAAGGTGGGCTCCTTCCAGATGTGGATCAACAACGATGAGTTGCTCATCCACGGGCTGGCCGACTGGTACGGCGCCGCCGAGGTGCCGGTAGGCGCGGTGCTCACCTTCCGCCGCGGCGAAGAGGCCGATGACTATCTCCTCACCTGGGACGGCGAAGTCGACGAGTTGATCGCCATCCCCGAGGAGCGCATCGCCGAGCTGCTCAATATCCGCGAAGAGGCGGAAGCCAACACCTGGTCGGTTTACGAGATCGTCCGCGCCGTGCTCACCGGACAGCCGGAAGGCGCGCACTTCCTCACCGTGTGGGCGGAAGTCAACGTCATCCGCCGCACCCCGAAGCGCGTGGTCGCCTCCGACCTCAGCTCCTACCACTGCTTCGTGCTCATCACCAACTCCGAGCGCTGGCGCCTGGATGAGCGCAAAGTGGACCAGGGCCGCAAGAAGACGAAGAAAAAGTTCATTCTGGAGTAACCCTGGGGCCGCGGAGTTGTACTCCGCCTAATCCGGAACCATTCATCGGGGCGCGACATTCGCGCCCCGATGTGTTATGCTAAGTCGGTTTCCCCATGCTGTATGGGGAATTATGTGCGTGACAGGGTATGATGCAGGTACTATGGAAACGCTGATGGGATATCTCGGCATACTGATCGTCTTCGGCACGATCATCGTCATCCACGAGTTGGGGCACTTTCTCGTCGCCAAGTGGAGCGGCATGACGGTGCATGAATTCGCCGTCGGCTTCGGCCCGGTCCTCTTCAGTCGCGTGAAGGGGGGCACCCGTTACTCGGTGCGCCTGTTGCCCTTCGGCGGTTTCGTGCGCATCGCCGGCATGGAACCGGGCGAAGAAACCGAGCCGAACGGCTTTTACACCAAACCCTTCCGCTCAAAATTTGCCACCATCATCGCCGGCGTCACCATGAATGTCCTGCTGGCGCTGATCATCTTCATCGTCATCGGCATGTTCATCGGCAAGCCGACCGATACGCCGGTCATCCGCCGCGTGGTCGCCGACATGCCCGCGGCGAAGGCGGGTTTGCAGAAGAATGACCGGATTGTGCGGGTTGGCACAGAGGAAAATCCCACCATCCTGCGTTCCATTGAGGTGATCAACGACTCGAAATCCGCCGTCGCCATCGTCGTGCTGCGCAATGGCGAGCGCGTGACGAAATCCGTTACCCCCGTGCCCCTGCAAGGCGGGCGGAAGATCGGCGTGGAGCTGGGCAGCGTCTACCAGAAGATCGGGGTGGGCGAATCCATCACCAATGGGTTCGTCACCACCTACCGCGCTACCCACGCGATGATTATGGGCATCGGCATGCTCTTCACCGGCCAAGCGCCGCCGGGATCGCTCACCGGCGCGGTGGGCATTTCCCGCATTATTTATGACGCTGCCAGCGCCGACCTGCTCTCGCCGGAGAATATGAGCTGGTTCCTGCTGCTGTTCGCGCTGATCTCGCTGAATATCGCCATCGTCAACCTGCTGCCGATTCCGGCGCTGGATGGCAGCCACCTGGTAATCCTCGTCCTCGAGCGCATCCGCGGGAAAGAGTTCGATCCCGAGAAGAAGGCGCTGGTGCACACGGTCGGCTTCGTACTGTTGCTCGGGCTGCTGGTGCTCATCATCGGCAACGATATTTGGAACTGGATTGCCGGCAAACCACCCATACCCGGGAGATAAACTCATGACCGGCGCTTACCCCCTCCCGCGCCGCGCCACCCGTCCCGTGCGCGTGGGCGCGCTCACCATCGGCGGCGGCGCGCCCATCAGCGTGCAGTCGATGACGAAGACGCCCACGGCGGACGTGGACGCCACCGTCGCGCAGATTCACGCGCTGGAAGCGGCGGGGTGTGATTTGGTGCGGGTGGCGGTGCCGGACACGCGGGCGGCGAAGGCGCTGGGGGCCATCAAGGCGCGCATCCGCATCCCGCTGGTCGCCGACATCCACTTCAGCCATCGCTTCGCGCTCATCGCCCTCGATGGCGGGGTGGATAAGCTGCGGCTGAACCCCGGCAACCTGAAGCGCCCCGAGCATATTCGCGCGGTGGCGGCGGCGGCACAGGCGCGCGGCGTGCCCATCCGCATCGGCATGAACAACGGCTCCATCGATCCCGCCCTGCGCGCGCGCTACCCGTTCACCCACCTCGGCAACGCGCAGGCGCTGGTGGAGGGCGCCCTTGGGCACATCCGCCTGCTGGAGGAACTGGAGTTCCGCGACATCATCGTCTCGCTCAAGGCCTCCGACCTGATCACCACCGTGCTGGCTTATCGCTTGATGGCCGATGCCCGCGACTACCCGCTGCACGTGGGCATCACCGAGGCGGGTCTGCCGCCGGAGGGGCTCATCAAGTCCGCCGCCGGCATCGGGCAGTTGCTGGGCGAGGGGCTGGGGGACACCCTCCGCGTATCGCTCACCGCCGATCCCGTGGAGGAGGTGGAGGCCGGCTGGCACCTGCTGCGCACGCTGGAGCTGCGCGAGGGCGGCATCACCCTCACCGCCTGCCCCACCTGCGCCCGCTGCGACGTGGATTTCAACCCTATTGTCATCGCGGTGAAGGCCCGCCTGCAACCGCTGGACCGCCGCCTGCGGGCCGAAGGCCGCTCGCTGCGCGTGGCGGTGATGGGCTGCGAAGTGAACGGCCCCGGCGAGGCGCGCGACGCCGACCTCGGCATCGCCAGCGCCGTCGGCGCAGGCCTGCTCTTCCGCAAGGGCGAATCACTCGGCCGCGTTCCGGAATCCGATATCGTCGACCGGCTGGTGGCGGAGGTCGAGGCGCTGGCGGCTACTTTTTCACCGCGCGAAACGTGATCCGCAGCGGCGCCCCGCCGGCATATGCGATCTGCCATGCCCCATTGGCCAGCTTCGCCGGCGCTTTCGCCTCCACGGGCGTCCACGCGCCGGGCAGCGTCACGGTGCGCGTACCGGGCGCGCCGTGCACCGTTACCGTCGCCGTCGTTCCCTCCATTACCGTCTCCGCCGGGCCGCCGGCGATGGCCAGGCCGTTGGCGGATATCCGTGCCTCCGCGAAGGCCGCCAGTGCCGTCCGCGTCTGCGCGGCGTAGGCATACCCATGCTCCCACACGTCCAATTGATCCTCGAAGGTGGCGATGCGCACGCCGACGCCTTCGTGGGTGACGCGCAGGCCCGCCGGTTTCGCGCCGGCGCGCCACGGCAGCAGCAGCGTGAGCAGGCTGCCCTGGCCGCGCACGCGCAGGATATGCTGGCGCTCTTCAAACGGGTTCTTTTCCTGGTGCCAGCTTACCGCCCAGTTGCCGATGTATGCCTGCTGCGGTGTCTCGGACAGCGTGTAGACGTCCCAATCGACGCCGTGTTGCCCGGTGAAACCCAGCCGGTTCAGGCCGGCGGGCAGCGCGAAGATGGGCCCGGTCGATGGCAGTTGCGCCTTCGTCGGCGTTTGTGTCTGCGGGCAGGTGCGCGCCAGGGGTGTCATCGGCCCGGCGGGCGTCTCCACCGCCCCCTGCGCCAGCAGGTTCAGCGTGACGACGCGCGGCGCGGCGGCTTGTTCGCCGGTGACGCTGTCGCGGATGAGCAGCACCGGCCGGTCATCACGCGGGTGGATACTCGCCAGCGTGCGCGTCCAGGTGGCGTTCTTCGCGGAATAATGCTGCCGCGCGTATCCCGACGCCGGGAAGTCGAGGAAGGCGTCCGCGGTCGAGTCGCTCCAGCCGCCGCCGGCGTTCAGCGGCGGGCTGTCGCCGTCCCACGGCGTCGGCAGCATCGACTCCAGCAGCGCCGTGCTGTTCATGAATGCGCCGGAGACTTGCGGGTAATAGAGTGAGCTCCAGTGTACGGACACCGGCGCGCCCAGCGCGTAGAGCACCACCATGCCCTGGTCGGGGTGGCGATGTTCGCGATAAAAGTCGCCGTTGATCACCCAGGCGGCGGTCTCGTGCGGCTGTCCCCAGCCATGGCGCAGCACGCTGAAATAGCCGGGCACGGCGGCGCTGCCCAGTTGCGGGTCCGCCGACGGCGCTTCGGTGTCGATGCGCAGCAGGCAGGAGCCGAAGCGCGGATCCAGGTGGCGTCCACCGGCATGCCATGCGCCCATCAGCCGGGCGCTCAGCGCCGGATTCGCGGCGCGGAAGGCGGTGGCCAGCACGCCGTAGAGCTCGGAGGATTCCGTGGAGCTGTCGCTGGTGGCGATGTATTTCCGCTTGCCGCCGAAGCGTGGCTCCGGTGGGGTGAGGAAGTGCAGGTAGCCTTCGGCGAATTTCGCCAGTCGCGGCTCGGTGCGGTAATGGTCACGTCCCAGCAGCGCAAGCTGCAGCAACGTGTTGAGGCTGGTGGCGACGTAGGGCGACATATAATGCGTACACGCCACCCCCGCGCCGTGTTCGTTAATGATAGCGGGCAGCGCGGACAGCGTCATGCGCTCCACCTCGGCGGCGCGCGCCTGCATCACCGGTTGTCCGGACAGCACGATGGCGTAGAATGCGCGGAATCCCAGGTACTGCACCGGCCCTTGCGCCAGGTTCAGCCCGTGCGGCAGGGTGAGCGGCACAAAGTCGTCGTCCCACAGGATATGGCCGAAGGCGGAGTGAATCGCCTTCAAAGTCACGCGCTCCTCGGGGGTCAATTGGTCAGAGGCCAGCAGCAGGTCGATCCACACCGCTTTTTCCGTCATATACTGGCCGCCTTCCCAGTAGTGCGGCCGGGCGTAGATGCCTTCGCCGTTGACGTAGCGCTCTAGTAGCCAGCGCGCGCCATCGATAACCTCTTTTGCCGCCGTGTGGACCTTCGCGCCGGTAGTGTCGGCCATCAACTCGATGAGCCCGCGCGACTGCGGTTCGGTATTGTAACAATACTGGTAAAACGCTTTGTCGGTGCGCAGCTTCTCGATTAATCGCTGCACGGCGGCTTTTGGCATATACAGCGCGCCGTAGCCCTGCGGCGGATCGGGATAGGCCACCGGCCAGCGGGCGACCTTGCTCAGGTTGATGCCGCCGTGGATATTCATCTGCCGGTTAATCGGCTGAATCTCCGTCACCGGTTTCAGGTCCTGCCCCTTCACCCCGGTGAATAGGCCCCAGGCGTAGCGGATGCGCGGGAAATAGCGGGTGTCGGCGCACAGGCGGACACAGGCGACGGTGATGCCTGCCGCTTTCGGGTCGGGAATGGTGAAGACGCCCACGCCACTGGCCGCCGCCCCCACCGCGCGGGACGGCGCGCCGGCGAAGATGCCGACGATGTTGCTCTCCGCCGGCCCGGCAGCACGGTAGAGCTGCCAGTACCACCCGCCATCGAACACCCACGGGTCCCAGACCGCCATGTAGCGGTAGCTGGCGTCGCTGGTGGCGTAGATGGCGTCCATGCGGCGGTCATAGCGCAAGTCGAGTAAGGCGTCCTGCGGCGTGCCATATGCGCCGGTATAGACTCCGCCGCCCTCCAGGCGTCCATACGCCTCCTTCGTGGCATGGTGGCCGTGGTAGCGCGCTTGCGTCGGCCCGATGCCGGGGTACAGGTTGATGGAATATTGCACGTCGGTGTCGGTGTCTTCCTCGAAGAGCAGCGATGGCTGTCCCGCCTTCACCGTGATGGAGCTCGCGTAATACCCCTCGCCGCCGGGAATCAGGATCGCGTTATTCTGGTTCGAGCGTAAATCCGGCCGTATCAGCGTGTAGCGCACCTCAATGCTCGTCAGCAGTGGCCCGCGTTCGACGAAGCGCACGGCCATCGTCTTCCACGTCGTGTTGCGCGCGACCAGCAGGTTCGGCCCGGTGCCCGTCCACGTGCCGTCGCGCAGTTGTATGCCTTGCACCGGCGCCAGCGGGGGTGCCAGTTCGGTCGCCGCCTTCGCCACGCGCACGCCGGTCAGGCCATTGGTAATCTGGTAATACGCGGGCGTCTCGGTGACCCGGATGCCATCCGGCGCCGGCGCGGGAACACCGGGCGCCAGCGTCCAACGCTGCTCGGCATGGGCGGGCAGGTCGGTGATGAAGGTCAGCGTGTTGCCGCCGTCGAGTACCTGAAATGGCGTCGCTGTCCCGTCCGGCCCCAGCAACCGGGATTGCGCGGCGTCAACGCCGGCGGGAAACGGCGCCTCCACCAGTTGCCGGGCATGGGCGATGCCGAAGCATTCCCGCAGCGTGAAGGTGCGCGGTTGCTGCCCGCGCACCGCGATCATACTGCATAGAAGTATGCACCAGATATACACGCGAGGCATTGCGATTCCCTTTCTCTCGGCTTACGGCACGAATAACCGGCAGGTATATGACACATCGTCCCAGATGCCCGCGGCGTGGAACAGCGCGTGCGCGAAAGCCCGGTGGCCGCATTCATTGGGGTGGAACGGATCGCTCATCAGGTAATAACGCTCCTGCTCGCTTCGCGCCAACCAGACGGCGGCATGGTCGACCAGCGGCAGGTTCGTCTCGACAGCCACGCCGCGAACGGCATCCATGTAACTCGGCAGGTATTCCTCGCGCCCGGGCGCCTTGCCGGCGATGACCGGGCAGGTCGTCTGCAACACCGGCAGGCCGCCATCCTGCTGGATGCGCTCGGCCAGCGTTCGCAGCGCGCCGGAGAACTCCGGCAGCGGCACGCGCTCCTCGCAGCAATCGTTCATGCCGATCATGATGAAGACGACATCCGGCGCAAAGCGGCCGATGCGCGGCGTGTATTCATCGAGCAGATTTCGCACCGTATACCCGCTGTACGCGGTGTTGATGACGGCGTCGTGCTGGCGGCGCAGCTCCCACCCCACCCGCTCGCGGAACAGCTCGGTGTAGTCGCGCCACCCCAGCGTATGCAAGGCGCCGTGGGTGATACTGTCGCCGGCGAAGAGCCAGGTTGCTGGCTCGTTGCGTGTGAATAGTGCGTGCAGACGGTGCATCGTCACTTCCCTTTCAGGCATATAACCACTCGTATGACACCCGCCGAATGCACAGGTCCTGTAAGACTATGCTGTCGGCGCCGCCGCCGCAGCAGTAGGCGAGGAGGACGGCATCGTCCAGCGGGTGGATGGCGGTGTAGCAGTAGCCGCGCGCCAGATCGGTTTCCAGCAGTCGATGGTTGATCCATGTGGCGCCGTCGTCGCGGCTAATGGCGCAGGCCAGCGGGGTGCGGCCCCAACTGGTCGTATTCCAGCCAGTGTCGGCCGGCGACGGTATCAGCCGGCCGCTGTGATCGTTCCACACCGCCAGCAGGTCGCCGGTGGCCAGGCGCTTGATGGAGAGCGGCGAGCAGGGCGCCTGGAAGACGGAGGGTTGCGGCGCGCTCCAGGTGTCGCCGCCATCTTCGGAATACATCTCATACTGCCGGCCCACGTCGGTGCGGCAGTAGCCGTACAGCCGGCTGTCGCGCAGTTCCACCACGCCCGTCTCCTGCAGCCCGCTGCCGCTGCGCACGGGCAGCGCCCACCAGTCGCGGCTCTCCCGCCAGGTGGTGCCACCGTCGTCGGAGAGGAACCATAGGGCGATGCCGCGGTTGTCGAAACTCGCGTAATAATTGTCGGGGTCGGCGCCGGGCGGCAGCGGGTTGCGGTGATAGGACGCCGGCACCACCAGCCGCCCGCTGCTAAGCTGCACCACGCGGTCGTTATTTACCACGAAATACCCCGGCGCGGGGACGCAGCAGGTGGGCGCGCTCCACGTCGTGTCGTCGTCCGAGGTGCGCAGATAGGTATGGGCGTTGTCGATGCCGTCCTTGCGGATATACCACAAGCCCAGCCGGCCATCGTGCAGGCGCAGCAGCGACACGCTCATCACGTTGCAACGGCCTTCGTTTTCGATGATGGTGACGTCCTCGTCCGTCCAGGTATGCCCGCCATCTGATGAATACCGCGCACATAGCCGCGCCGCCGCCTCATCCGCCCAACTGTCTCCGTCATAGCGCGTGTAGATGAAGACGACGCGCCCGTCGCGCAGCGTGGCGAACGATCCTTCGGAATTGCGCGGATTGCCCGGCCCATGCTGCAGATGCAGTGTGATGACATTGGACATCGTTTACCCCCGATGCTTCGGCACATGCCAATTCGCGAACCAGATTGAATTTTCCGCCGGGGCCATCTCCTCCTGCCAGCCCCACAGGTCCTGCATGGTGCGAAAAGCCGGCAGGCGCGGCCGCACCACGTCGTCCCACAGTTGCTCCACCTGCTCGAAGGTGCGCAGCGTGTGCGCCGGCCGCAAGCGATCGTATTCCGCCAACAACGCACATCCCTTGTCGGTGAGCCAGCGGATCTCGTCCGCCACCATGCGCGCGCCTACCCGGCGGTCGGCCTGCGCGGCGTCTTTCCCCATGGCGAAGTGCGTGCCGGGCGCGGTGGGAATGCGCGAGACGTCCACGCATTCCGGCAGCAGTGCCCACAGCAGCGAGGTTTCCACCCGTCCGGCATGATCACCGCCGCTCTGGCCGTCGTCATCGAAGCCCCGGTGATTCGACTCGAATTCCGGCACGCCGCACAGCCGCGTGCCCACATGCGGCTGCACCAGCTCCACCAGCGTCTTCAAATCTTCCCAGTTCGGCCCATAGTGGCCGGTGAAGAGGATGGCGGCGTGAAAGCCCAGCACATCGGCCATGCGGATGTGGTAGAGCACGTTTTTGAAATGCTGCCACGGCGGCAGCGCGGTCAGCCACGTGCGCGGCACCTCGCCGATGGCGCGCTGCGACCACGCCGCCATGCCGCCCAGCTCGGCCACGTGCCACATGTCCAACGGCGCCACGATGCCCCCGCTCGCCCGCGCCGCCGCGCAGGCGATGGCATGCGCCTTCAGCCCGTCCAGCCCCACCGCGTTCTGCGGCCCGTGCGGCTCGCACAGCCCATAGGGGAAATATGCCAGCGGGCACCCCGCGAATGCCGCCTCTAACTCATCCGGGAACATCCGCTCCCAGCGCACTTCTCGCATGTATTACTCCTTCTATACCCCCCTCTCCCAGGATTGGGAGAGGGGGAGAGGGGGTGAGGGCGCGCGCGGGAGCGCGCAACGCTATCATTCACATCCGCTCCAACACCCAGTCTGGCAGATGCCGCAGCAGCCACGCCACCAGCCCCCAGCGGCGGGTGATGTAGGCACGACGCTTCTTCGCGGTGATCGCCGCGCAGATCTGCCGCGCCGCCGTGCGCGCGTCAGCCACCCAAAACATGCCCTGCTGCCCCGCGGTCATCGGGGTGTCGATGAAGCCGGGCACGATGTCGGTGACAGTGATGGGCAGGCGGTCGTGGCGGGCGCGGTTGCGCAGCGCTTCCAGGTAGTTGGACATGAACGCCTTCGAGGCGCTATACGACGGCGACCAGCGGCTGCCGCGCACGCCGGCGATGGAGGAGATGCCGACCAGGTGCCCGCCGTGTTCGGCGAAGTAGTGATAGCCCACGTTCGCCATGGCGGTGAAGCCGGTCACGTTGACGCCGATCACCCGCGCTTCCGGTTCGAAGGCCAGCTCCGGGTTGCGCGCGCCGATGCCCGAGGAGATCACCAGCAGCTCCATGCCCCCCAGCCGGGTGATGAGTGTGCGCAGCGCCTCCGCCGCCGCTTCCGGCTGCGACACGTCGATGACCTGCGGCACCATGCGCTCCGGGTAGGCGTCCGCCAGCTCGCGCAGCAGCGCCTCGCGTCGACCGGTGATGCCGACGGTATACCCTTCCGCGACCAGCGCCTCCGCCAGCGCCCGCCCGATGCCGGAGGTGGCGCCGATGATGATGGCAATGAGCATGCCATAGTCTAGCGCGGAAATGCGAGGACGGCAATCCGCGCGTAGGCGGTGTGCCCGTAGACGGTTCAGGCGAATAGTGGCATAACCAACAACGACGACACCGGTTAACTGCAATGTTTGCGCTACCTTTTCCGGAAAAGAGGGTTTTGACGCCGCAGTACGAAATATGAAGGTATTCACAATGTTTTATGAAGGAAAGACTATGGCAGAGCCTATCTTTATCTATCGCCTCGATGATGATGCCCCGGTGCGCCTGGCGGCCAAAGAGCTGGCGCGGGCGCTGCGCGCGATGACCGGCCTGCCCACCGTGGTGCGCGCGGCCAAACACTTCAATCCATCGCGCTCGAGCATCTACATCGGGATGCCGAAGCATTTCCGCCGGAAGATCGGCGACGCGGCGTGCCCGGAGAGCCGCTGGGACGACGGCCTGCTGCTGCGCTCGGTGGGCAAGGCGCTCATCGTCACCGGCGCCAACCCGCGCAGCGTGCTCTTCGCCGCCTACCGCTGGTTGGAGGCGCTGGGCGCCCGCTGGGTGCGTCCCGGCAAGGAAGGCGAATACCTGCCCGCCATCGAACGCCCGAAGCTGGACGGCTGGCTGATCGCGGAAGCCGCCGCCAACCGCCACCGCGGCATCTGCATCGAGGGCGCCTGCTCGCTGGAGCACGTGCTGGCGCTGGTGGAGTGGATGCCCAAGCTGCGCATGAATGCCTATATGCTGCAATTCCGCGCCGCCGCCGCTTTCTGGCGTCGCTGGTACGAGCGTGGCGACCTGGGCGTGGCGCATCCGCACCTGCTGTCGCTGGAGGAGTGTGCCGCTCTCGACGAACAGGTCATCGAGGGACTGCGGGAGCGCGGGCTGCTCTTCCACCGCGTGGGCCACGGCTGGACTTGCGAGGCGGTGGGCAACCACGGCAGCGGCTGGGACGTGGATGAACCCGCTCCGGCGGAGATCCGCCCGCTACTCGCCGAGGTGAACGGCGTGCGCGACTGGGCCGACGGCATCCCCATCAACACCGAGTTGTGCTACAGCAATCCCGAAGCGCGCGCCCGTTTCATCGCCGAGGTGCTGAACTACGCGCAGGCGCACCCCGAGGTCGACGTGCTGCACATCTGGGCCAGCGACGGCACGAACAACCATTGCGAGTGCGCGAACTGCGCGCCGCTGGAGCCGTCTGACTGGTACATCACCCTGCTCAACGAGCTGTCACCGAAGCTGGCCGCGGTGGCGCCGCACATGCGCCTGATTGCGCTATGCTACTCCAACACCATGTGGCCGCCATACAAGGTGGCGCCGTCCGGCATCGGCGACAATCTCATCTTCATGTTTGCGCCCATCGCCCGCTGCTACGCCCACAGCATTCTCGACAAGCGCTGTGCCGCCAAACCGGTGCTGGCGCCGTGGGGGCGCAACCAGGTGGCCCGGCCTCGCGCCAACACCGACTACGCCGCCATGCTGCGCGCCTGGCAGCAGTACCTGCCGAAGGGTACCGACGCCTTCGTCTTCGACTACCACTTCTGGTGGTCGGTGGCGAAAGACCTGCTCTCCACCGATTTTGTCGGCATGCTGCAGGACGACGTGCGCCAGTTTCACGACGCCGGCGTCAACGGCATGCTCGCTTGCCAGACACAGCGCAATAGCTTCCCCACCGGCCTGCCACAGGTGGCGATGGCCGCGTATCTCTGGTCGGACTCGGCGACCGCCGACGCGGTGGAGGCCGAGTACCTCGCCGCCGCCTTCGGCCCGGACGCCGCGCTGGCGCGCGAGGTGCTGCACGCCTTCGCCGAGGCCACCGGCGCCTGCGGCCACGGCAATACCTACTGGCTGAATCTGCCCAAGCGGCGTGTGCGCACGGTGCGCCGCGTGCTGCGCACCGTGCTGCCGGGGGTGCGCCAGGCCCTCGCCGCCGCCGCCCACCCTGTGTGGAAGCGTTCGCTGAAGCTGCTGCTCTTCTTCGTGCAGTACCAGCAAAAGCTCTGGCGCGCCTTCGCCGCCCGCGCCAACGACAACCCGGAGGCCCCGCTCTTCATCCAGGACACCATCGCCTTCCTCGCCCGCGCCGAGAAACAGCTTCACCCGTGGATGGATACCTCCTACTACATCCGCATCCTCCGCGACGAGCTGCTGCCGGGCTGGGCGGAAGAGGACGCGAAAAACATCGTCAACGCCTGACCCCACCGGGTGCATTGTCATATGGGTCCGGCATCATTCACTGGGCGCGAAGGTTTCTTCGCGCCCAGTGTGTCGTTGTGGTTCCTTTTCGCACAATCACGCCGCCCCCACCGGGAACACTCTCGGTAGGACGGGAGGAGCGTGGCATGGACCTGTTACCGCGTCTGGCGGCGTCGACGGCGACCTTTCGGGATGTACCGCTGGCAGAGGCAGCGCAGCGGCTGCGCGCGCTGGGGTTCGCGCAGGTGGACCTGACGGCGATCCGCGATTATTGCGAGCATTTCGACCCGCTGCTGGTGGACGTCGGCGAGGCTGAGTGCTACCGCGTGCGCGACGTGCTGGCGGAGCACAGTCTGCGCGCCGCCAGCCTCACCGGCTATCCGGCGAACCCGCTGGACCGCCACATCAACCGCGACGAATGGGTCGACATGATGTTCGGCTACGTGGCGTGCGCGGTGATTCTTGAAGCGCCGCTGCTGGTGCTGCCCGCCGGCAATCCCGCCCCGCCCGACGACCGCTGGCGCGGCGAAGTGGAGCACGCGAAGCCGTGGATTCGCGATGCCGCCCAGCGCGCGTTGAATGCTCACGTGGCGCCGGCGCTGGTCCTGGGCCCGGGCAGCCTGCTGAACTCCAGCACGCACGCCCGCGAGCTGCTCGCGATCCTCGACATCCCGTCGCTGGGCATCGCCATCGACACCGCCCGGCTGGCGCAGCTCGGCGAAGACCCCGCCCGCGCCATCCGCGAGCTGGGGGGCGCTATCGCCCACGTCACCCTGCGCGACACCGACGGCCACAGCCCGAACCTGCCCCCCGGCACAGGCATCCTCGACTTCAACGCCATCCTCGACGCCCTCATCGGGGTCGGCTACACCGGCCCGCTGGTGCTGTCCATCGACAACGAGGCGCTCACCGTAGAGGCCCGCGCCGACGCGCTCGTCACCGGCTGGCACTACCTCGATCGGATCAGTTTACCGAAGGCGGCGTAACTGGCGTGCGAGTCATATTCTGGAGGGCGAGACTCTGTTGAGCCGTCGAGTATCGGTATGGTCGGGGAGATGGCGGAGGAGTTGGGGCGGTATTGACGATTACAGGTAATAGATGAGGGCTGAAGGCCCGAAAGCCACTAGCCACGGGTGCAGCACCGCGGAACCCGTGGAGAGATGTCGGGAAAAACTGAAAGCCCCGAAGGGGCGACAGATATCGCTGTCGCCCCTTCGGGGCTCATTATATCCACAGGATTCCGATTCCACGGGTTTCGCTGTGCTGCACCCGTGGCTATTAGCACCAGCCCCTTCGGGGCTATGCAGTCGGGCGTCCACCTGCGTGGAAGGCAAGCGTTATTTCACGCCTTCATACACCCGGTAGCCGCTGCCCTGGCCCGCCTGGCGCACGTTGGTAAAGTGCCGTCCCATCTCATTGGCGAAGGTGCGGGCGCCTTGTTTGGTGCGGGCGACGAGGTAGAGGCGGCCGCCGGGGGCGAGGTGTTGCGCGGCGCCGGCGATGAGGGAGAAGACGAGGGCGTTGCCGGTGCGGATGGGCGGGTTGGTGAGGATGACATCGAAGGTCTCCTCGGCGACGGGGTCAAAGCCCGCGCCCTCGCGCACCTCGGCGTTGGGGACGGCGTTCGTCTCCAGGTTGCGGCGGGCGAGTTGGACGGCGCGTTCGTTGAGATCGGTGAGGATCACGTGCGCTGCGGGCGCCAGCTTGGCGGCGACGATGCCGATGACGCCGTAGCCGCAGCCGAGGTCGAGGATGCGCGCGGCGTCCGTCAGGTCCATGGCGGCGATGAGCTGTTTGGTGCCAAGGTCGGTGTGCCCGCGCGAGAAGACGCCGTGGTCGGTCCACAATTTCAGCGGGATCTTCCGCAGCGTATCTTCGTAGATCACCGGCTGGCTGAGCGAGCCGGGCTTCACCGTATAATAATGCTCGGTCTGGTCGTCGCGCATGGGGATATGATTTCGCGGCGGATAGGGCGATTCCTTCCCGTTACGCGGCCTGGCCGGATTCGCCGGGCGCGAAGGCGATAACGGCGGCGTCTTCGGCGTCGTAGATGTCAAAGAGCTGGGTGAGGCGGGTCATTTCAAAGACGCGGAGGATGCGGCGGTTGGCGCACACGAGCTTGATTTCGCCCTGGCGTTCGCGCACGCGGGCGAGGCCGCCCACGAGCACGCCGAGGCCGGAGCTGTCGATGAAGTCGAGCTCGGTGAGGTTGATGAGGAAGCGCACTTGACCTTCCTCGATGAAGGCGCGGATGGCCTTGCGCACCTCCGGTACGCTGCCCAGATCCAGTTCACCTGACAGCCGCAACACCGGTATCCCCTCGCTCGCCGTCGCTCGCTCGATTTTCATGGCGCATCCTCCTGTGGTGCTATCAGTATACACATCCCGTCCGCGAATTGCGCATGATTTCTGTCACGGTTCCTGGCCATCCGTGGTTGTACCTGTTTTTCCATGCAACCGCGACCAAGCGACGCACTGTTCGTATACGACATGCGGTGCAGCCGAACGGGACGCCGGTTGACATCCGGGGAGCGCGGGTATAGCATTACAGAGGCATACGGCGATGCATTTCTTCAGCTTATCGCCGGCGCCACGACATTCCGGCCGAACCCGGGGACGCAACGGCACGGCAGGGAGGATGTTCTCATGCACTCATCACCATTCCGGCGTGGCTTCACGCTGATCGAGCTGCTGGTGGTTATCGCCATCATCGCCATTCTGGCCGCGATTTTGTTCCCCGTCTACCAGAAGGCGCGCCTGAAAGCGCAGCAGAACAGTTGCATCAACAACCTGCGGCAGATCGCCATCGCGGCGCGCATGTTCTCGCAGGACAACGACGAGCAACTGTTGAACCCGCAGCAGGATGTCTGGGCGTCGCGGTTGGCGAACTATTCCCACGACGATCTCTTCGACTGCCCATCGAAAACCGGCAAAGGCAGCCTCGCCGAACCTGAATACGCCTACAACAGCCACCTGTTCGGCATGTCGCTGGCGAAGGTGCCGATGGAGTCGCACACGCTGCTGCTCACCGATTTGCAGCCGTCGGCCGCCAATGTCCGCTGCGTGCTGAACTACGATTCCCTGGAGACGGCGGTGGACGCGCGCCACAACTTCACCTTCACCGGGGCGCGGCTGGACGGCTCGGTCTTTGTCGGCTCGAAAACCTCGACCATTGCCGCGGCGATGCTGGCGATGGACACGTCGCTGGCGCCCGACCCCTCCCCGGTGGCCATCGCGGTGAAGGACTACAGCGGCACGTACAAGGCCACCAACTACGGCGGCGCGCCGTTCGTCAAGTTCGACGGCACCGATTTCAGCGACGACCAGGGGAAGCTGGTAGATGACAAGCCCGCCACCTTCTCCAGCGGCAAAGATTGGACCGTCGGCTTCCAGAACCTCACCCCGGCCTTCGTGCCCACCGAGATTTCCATCCTGCCCGGCAACGGCGCCGTGAACTTCTCCGGCAGTACGCTGGAGCTGTGGGGCGATAACGGCACCGGCGTATGGGGCAACGGCACGTGGGAGAAGATCAGCGCGCTGACCCCGCCCCCCGCTACGGCGGCGGCGGCGCTCTACAAGGTGAAAACGCTGACCGCCTACAAACACATCGCCGTGAAGGTGAGCGGCACGAGCACGAACGACACGGCGGAACTGGTGTTCAAGGGGTATCATTATTGAGGGTGATGGCTGTTACTCGGAGAATGGGGACAGCAACGAATTTCATGCGAAGCAGCGATCGTTCACCTGTCCGGTAATCGTGCAATTCGTTACAGTCCCCATCTATGGGCTTTCGCGATAGCACAGAGCGATTATTCTTACGAATTACCGGCCATGTTACACACGATATTCCACGCTTCCACCCGGAGTCGGCTCGCGAGGACGCTCGCTCGCCGATAGTCCACACAACCATTTTCGCACGAGACGGTCAAATAGCGTAACAACCCCACAACCTTTCCGCAGGAGGTTCCCGATGATCCGCATTTCCGGAGTGTGCCGGCTGTGGCTGGCGCTGTTACTGGTGAGCGGGGCGGCGCTGGCGCAGGTGCCGAAACCGCAGCCGCAGCCGCCGGCGCCCATCCAACTGATCGGCGTGCGCGCGCAGAAGGTGCTCTACGGCACGAAAGAGCCCCTCGCCGCGACGGTGACGGTAAAAAACACCACCAAAGAGGCGAAGAGCGTCACCGTGCGCGCCTGGCTGGAGTATGACATCGACCAGGTGACGAAGACGCAGTCGGCCGTGCTGACCATCGAGGCCGGCACAAGCGCCGCCGCCGCCTTCGCCTGGAAGAAAGGCCTGGGCCTGTACGGCCACGCGGTGAAAGCCGAGGTGGCGCTGGATGGGACGACGGTGGCCGCGGGCGAGGACTACTTCAACGTCTGCGACAACTTCTGGAACGTGGCGCTGCCGCGCGCCGTCGGCTACATGTGGCAGTCCTACGACGATAAAACGATGAACCCGAAGGCCGACACCAGTTGGGTGAGCAACCACCTCAACGACTTCCGCGGCGGCTACTACAACTGCTTCGAGCACTTCTTCTGGGCGCAGGACGACTTCCTGGGCATGGTGCCGACGAAGGACGTGTGGTGGTCGGGACAGGCGCGCTACCGCGAATCGGTGGTGGCGCTGAAGACGCTCATCGACGCCGCGCACGCGAACGGCGTGAAGGCCATTACCTACGCCAAACTCACCGGCGGCGGCACCTATGGCATGGAGATGGCGCGGCGGCACCCGGAGTGGGTGTGGATCGATGGCGGCGCGCTGTCGGTGGACCGCGGCGTGGAATCCATCGCGAAGTGGGACGAGCCGCTGGAACGGCAGATGCCGCAGAGCTGGGTGGCGGTGAACTACAACATGAACGATCCGAAGGTGGTGGCGATCGGCATCAAGAACCTGTGCGACTCGGCCACCGTCCTCGGCTGGGACGGCGCGCGATGGGACGGCAATTTCGACGTGCGCGCGAAGACTGTCGACCTGGACGGCAACCTGGTGGACGACCTGACCGCTGACCAGGTGGACGCGCGCAACGCCGCCAATATGCGCATGACGAAGGACTATATCACCAAAGTGCATCCGCAGTTCCGCTACGGCTATAACTGGACGCAGGGCAACTGGCTGCAGACGATGGCCACCACCCCGCGCGAATCCATCGAGCTGTGCCGCGACGGCGGACTGATCATGAATGAATACATCAACCAGGCGGACGGCGTGCAGCACCCGCTGCACCGCTGGGAGGTCTACGCGGAGAGCGTAGCCGACGACGTGGAAGCGATCAAGAAGCTGGGCGGCTACTACGGCCCCATTCTCGGCTCGCAGAACCATGCTGACGGCAAGTATACGAACGTCTTCGCCTATGCGGCCGGCGCGCACCCCTATTACCAGCATCACTTCGGCGCATTCGTCACGCGCAACTCGGCGTTCATCTGGGACAATGCGCTGACGCGCATCCACAACCCGGAGAACCTCGTCCAGGCGCCGGGCAGCGTGTGGTGGCGCCACTGGGTATTCGAGCGGCCCATCGACAAAAAACGCAAGCAGCTCATCATCCACCTCATCAACCCGCCGGCGAAGCCGACGGTGGGCGAAGGGAAGAAGCTGGAAGACGTGCCGCCGCCGTTGAAAAACATCGAGGTGCGCCTGTTGCCGACGCTGTTGCAGGGGTGGACGCCGGCGCGCGCCACGCGGCTGAGCCCGGAACCGGCGCTACGCGAGGCGGTGCCCATGCAGCCGGTGGAAGGCATCTATAAAATCACCGTGCCGGAGGTCGCCCTCTGGAACATCCTCGTGATCGATCTGAAAAAGGGAGGGCGGTAACATGCAGTGCAAAATGCAAATTGAAAAATGCACAATGCAAATTGGCCTGTTAATCAGCATGTTGTTGCTGGCAGTGTCGCACGTGCCCGTCCATGCGGCGTCGGCGGTGATGGCGGGGGATGTCGTTACCATGCAAAACGACGTCATCAAGCTGACCATCGACGTGAAGACCGGGGCGCGGGTGGATACCTTCGTCTACAAGGGGTTCGGCGAGAATATCATCTATCCCGTGTCGTCCAGCGGCGGGTTGCTGATGGACCACGTGTGGGAGCAGACCTGGCCGGGCGAATTCCTGTTTAAGAAATATGACGCCGAAGTGGTGAAGAATGGGCCGGACGAGGCGGTGGTGAAAGTCTGGACAATGGGCACGCAGACGACCACGAAGGGCATTCGCCTGGAGCGGCTGATCACGCTGAAAGACGGCGACCGCGCGCTGCGCTGCCGGATATCGCTGACGAACACCACCACTGACGGCAAAGTAACCGGCTACTGGAGCCAGAACAACTTCTGGTTTGGCGGCGCCAAGGAGAACATGACCTGGGCGCGGCCCGCGGTGCGCGGCATTGACTACACCGGCATGGACGCCAAGGGCGACTACTGGATGAGCAACGCCTGGTACTACATCGACGACGCCACCGCCGGCTGGAGCGGCACCTTTAAAAAAGAGCTGCAGCAGGGCATGATGTGTCTGATGGACTATAATGATCTGTGGCGCATCTACGACTGCGTGCCGGCCATTACCACCGAGTGGATGTATGACAAGGTGGCGATTCCCGGCGGCAAGACGTGGTCGACGGAGATCGCGCTGCTGCCGGTGGCCGGGGTGACCGGCTTCAAGCACGGCAGCAAGCACCTGGTGGCGAATTTTGACGTGACGCCCGCGCCGGGCGGCCTCACCATCGAGCACCAGCTCAGCAAGGGACTCGTCGGACTGAAAGACGTGACGGTGAGCACGAAGGTGTGGGGGCTGAAGGCGGAGTGGACGGCGACGGTGCCGGAGGCGAAATTCGCCGAACTGACCGACGCTGCGCAGAAGGCCACGGTGAAGGCGGCCGGCGTGGCAGCAATGCCCGCGGGCATCCGCGTGACGGTGACCGGCACCACGCCGGACGGCACGACGGTGACGGAAACCTACGGCGACTACTACGGCGGCGCGGAGGGGAAGAACAACGACCCGTTCTCCATGAAGCCGTATCTCGCCTTTGACCGCCCGGCGAAGCAGAAGGTCTACCTGAAGCCGGACGTCATCCAATACGTGCCGAACAAGGACCCGAAGGTGCTGGTGCTGCGCGGCATGTGGCACGAGTTCTTCCGCGCCGACGCGGCCATCAAGGCGGCCTTCCCGACGGCGACGGTGACCACCGGCTGGCTGGACAGCTCTCCGGTGGGGCATGCGCTGAGCTATTTCCCCGGCGACTACCCGAGCCTGCTCAGCTACGACTTGATTATCCTCGCCAACCTGCCCGCCGCGCCGCTGGACCTGGTGGGCCAGGAGATGCTGAAGGACTACATGACGGCGGGCGGCAACCTGATGATCCTCGGCGGCGACCATGCTTTCGGGCAGGCCGGCTACACGAACACGGGGTTCATCGACGCCCTGCCGGTGGAGCTGGGCGGCGCGTATAACTGGCGCAAGCTGAAGGGCGCGAACACGCTGGCGGTGGCCGCCGACGTGCCGGCCACGAAGGGCGTTGTCTTCGGTGCAAAGGACGTGGTGCTCTACAGCCATGTGAAATGCACCCCGAAAACAACCGCTACCGTGGCGGTGAAGGCCGGCGACCAGCCGATCCTCGTCCTCGGCAGCACCCCCAAAGGCGGGCGCATCGCCTGCGTGCTGGCGACGCCCTTCGGCGAAGCGGGCACGGGCGAAACCGCCTTCTGGGACGCCCCGGCGTGGGCAACGCTGATGCGAAATACGGTGGCGTGGCTGGTGCAGCACTAGCGACCGTAAGTGACGCGGGCGAGGCTTCGGCCTCGCCCGCGGTGTGTTTGGGGATGGGTTGCCTCACCCGATGCCGGATTGGCTAGTCGGCCCCCACCCCTGGCCCCCACCCGCGCTCCATTAGTGCATATTGAGCGTCTACATTGTGGTCGAGTGTGCCGCGTCATGGCACCGTTCTCCCCTTCCCTTGCGCAGCGCAGTGGAGCGGGGGAAGGGGCTGGGGGATGGGGGCCGACTACGCACAAATGCTGCGCATATGAGGGCCGGGGAAGGAGGCCGATGCCCCTGTGTGAGCGCAGGTGAAGGGGGAGGACACTCGACAGCAGAATATTGCTAGGCGAGAAAATGATTACGATAACGACTGCGACTGCGACTGTGAGATGCGGAAGAGGATGACCGGGGAGGTCGTACCATGAAGTGGTTGATGACGCTGCTGGTTGTGCTGCTGCTGGGCGTGGCGCAGGCCGAGGAGCCGATGTCGGCGCTGGTGCTCACGGGCGGCGGCCTGACGATGGATAAGCAGGTGGCGAAGGGGCTGAAGGAGGAGGGCTTCACGGTGGTGGTGCGGTCGCTGCACGAGCCGATCAGCCTGGCGCAGTTGCAGCTCTTTGAGCTGGTGATCCTGCCGGATTTCGAAGGTCTGGCCGCGCCGCCGATCATGAGCGTGCACGTCATCAACTACCTCAACGCGAAGCGCAACCTGGCGACGCTGCGGCAATACGTCGCCGAAGGCGGCGGGGTGTTCATCTCGCCGCTGATGACCGGCGGCGGCGCGGAGGTGGCAGAGAACTGCAACAGCCTGCTGCAGGCGTGGGGCGCGCGTATATTGGCAGCGCAAGTGCGCGACGACGCCCACGCTGCCGGCAATAAGCTGCCATACGCCTGGACGACGCAGATCGGGAAAGCGCCGGTGACGGCGGACGTGGCACGGCTCTACTACCCGACGAATCAGCTTCGCTGGGACGATGCCTACGCCACCGTGCCCATCGTGCTCGACGACACGGCGTGGACGGCGGTGGCGCGTGGCATGCCGGGCAGCGTCGCGGCGAAGGGCCTGCACTACACCACCTGGCTGCCGGTGCCCGGGCAGACGGCGCCGGTGCTCGCCGCGGTTCGCCCGGCGGGCAAGGGGCGGGTGGCGCTGTTCGGCGTCGGATCGTTCTACACGCTGGGGTACGGGTATCTGTATGACGAACGCGGCTGGATCGGCGAGTCGAACACCGGACTCATCGACGGCATCCTGCTGGAGAAAGGCGAGGACGAGGAGCATCCCAGCGACGGCCTGACACTGCTGGTGAACACCTTCCGCTGGCTGGGCGACGGCGCGCGCGCCGCCGGTTGCGGCGGCTACACCGCGGCGCGGCTGAAAGAGCTGCCGGCGCCGGCGTCGGAGGCTTACCCTGCCTGGTTGAATTGGACCGATGCCGGCGGCGCCATCTCGCAAAAGGTGCTGATGGGGGCGCGCAGCGCCTACAGCGACGGCACGGGCGCCATTGCCGAGTGGGCAGCCGCGGCGAAAGCCGCCGGCTACCGCATCCTGGTGATGACGGAGACGTTCGAGAAGCTGCCGGCAAAGCGATGGGACGCCTTCGTGCGAGACTGCCAGGCCGCCTCGACGCCCGAGCTGATCGTGATGCCGGGCATCGATATCGCCGACACCTACGGCACCCGTTACCTGGTCTTCGGCCAGCACGTGTACCCGGAGCCGTTCATGCTCACCGACGACGGTAAGTTTCTCAAGCAGACACAGTACCTCAGTCTGGGCTTCGGCACGCACTGCACCGCCATCCACCGGCCCACCACCGCGCCGCTGCCGTACCAGATGCTGAAATTCTTCTCCGGCGTGGTGGTCTACACCTATCGCAGCGGCAAGCTGGTCGACGACGGGCTGCTGCCGTACCAGTGGTATGTGAACAACATCAGCGTGCCGCTGCCGCTGGTGGCGCACGAGTGCTATGCCCCGGCAGAGGTGGCGGCCATCGCCGCCAGCGATGCCCACCAGCTGTATATCCTCGCCGACACGCCGGAGAACGCGGCGTGGTATCTGCGACCGGGGATGCGCCATTTCTGGGAATCGCCGACGAATTTCCTTGTCAGCGCCGGCCCGATGATCCGCACGCTGAGCGGCGACCGCCTCGTTGCCGACGATGACGTGCCCATCACCGAAGTGCGGCTGATCAGCAATTATGCCACCGAGCGCCGCTGGACGCCGAAGGAAAACCGCGTCGATCTCAGCGTCACATTGCCGCCGTCGCATCTGCGCTCCAGCTTCTTCTACCTGGCCGACGCAAAGGGACGCACCGCCATCACCCCCACGCTGCGCATCGGCCCCGGATACGGCTACAACATGCGTTGCAGCGACCGGCAAAACTTCTTCGGGGTGGCGGTAAACTACACCGGTACGCGCCTGCCGGACGTGGACGTGCTGCTGCCCACTTTCGGCACGCTGGAGGGACGCGGCTTCTGGCCGGCGGTCAATGGGCCGCGGCGCGGCGAAAATCTGGCGCCGCAGATCGAGTTCCCCTACTTCAGCCCGGCGCTGTCCGTCACCGACGCCAACCTCGACCTGCGCTACTGGGGCGCCATTTGGGAAGAGGTGGCCTACGATGCCAAGGGCACGCGCGGCACGACGCGCAGCCGCGTGTATGACGGACGGGTGCGCTATTACGATTTCCATTACGAGCCCTATGAGGTGTTCAAAGGCGCGACCGACCGCACGATGATGGTGATCCAGGTCGACCTGCGGCTGCGCATGCCGGTGGAACCGGCGGACGCGGTGTTCCCGGCCTTCACCAGCGTCGGCCCGCAGCAGGCGTACGGCATCATCGATCCGGAGACCGGCCAACCGGTGACCGGCAAGCTGACGAAAGGGTGTATCGATCTGCCGGTGGGCGGCTATGCCGGCAATCTCATCGCCCTCACCCCCGGCCTGCGCGTGGATGCCCGCGGGCAGGTGGGATTCGCCAACGACGAGCAGGCCGGCGCGCTGCCGGCCGGCACGGCGTGGTCGGCGCGCTATGTGAAAGCGCCGAAGGGGAAGGTGGCGGCCATGCGCGTGCTGATGGGCTTCACCGCCGATACGCCCTACGGGCTGACGCTGACGCGGGGTACGCTGGGCGGGGTCGCCTACCTGGCGACGACGACGGCCAAGGACGGCGGCATCGCCGGCACGGTGAAGCCGGCGCCGGCACCCGCCGCGACGCTGCCCACCGACCCCAGCGCGGAAGACGCCATCGACGACGCGCCGAAAGCCGTGCCGATGACCTACCCGCTGCCGCTGGCGATCTCCGGCGTTAACCCCAACTGGCACGCCGCCGTCTGGCGCGAGGACGGGTCGCTGACCCCCTTCGGCGTCTTTGAGCGCATCGGCTACGCGCGGCTGGACGTGACGAAGGGCGGCCGCTTTTACGCCGGCAACCTGGTGACCGCGGCGGGGGCGCCCGCACTGCGCATCACCGTGCTTGCCTGGGATGCGGCGGGCATCTCGCTGGAACTGAACAACCCCACCGATGCGCCGATCGAGACCACGCTGGCCACGCCGGTGGAGATTTCCGGGAAATTCCGCCTGAATCAGCAGGTATCCGTGCCGTCGGGGAGTATGAAGAGAGTGGAGTATAAATAAGCGATTAGATGATCTGCAAGGAGTCCCTATGCTCACCGGCACCACTAACCCCCTGCTCATGGGTTGTTCCATTGAGGCGCTGCGCGCCAAGCTGACTGATCCGGCGTCGCCGCTGGCGCCGTGGTGGCGGCATTTTCTCACGCTGGCGCGGCAGGAGCCGCGGTTCTGCTCGCCCTACGCGGTGCTGGCGGGGGTGGTGACGGACGAGCCGGCATATCGCGACATCGCGCGCGCGGCGCTGATGCGCTACGTGGAGGAGCGCGAGGAGGCGGAGATCAGCAACGAGGCGCAGTACCACACCCACGTCTTCGCCGCGCCGCTGGGCCGCTGGGCGATCTTTTACGACTGGGTGGCGGACCTGGGCATTTTGAGCGCCGATGAGGACGCCCGGGTGCGCGAGATGCTGTTGAGCCACGCCTTCCTCTTCCCGCTGCAGCACCTGCAATCGCGCCTGCGCTCCTTCGACAACCAGATCATGGCGAACGCCTTCGCGGCGTCAGCGGTAGGCTACATCCTGGGCATCAAGCGCGGCGACGACGCGCTGGCACGGCGGCTGTTCACCAGCGGCCTGTCCTGGCTACACGAACTGCTGGGCGTGCTGCCGGAAGGCGGCTACAGCCCGGAGGGCAGCACCTATCACGAGCAGGTGGTGCAGCCGCTGACGGTGCTCTCCGCGCTGCTGGTGGAGGAGACCACCGGCCAACCGGTCATCACCGAGGGCGTGGCACCGGCGAACCTGCCGGTGCTGAAATTGCTGGACACCTCCTGCAAAATGATCGGCCCCGGCGCGCTGCTGCCGGGGTGGGACGCCTACGGCTTCCAGTACCCGACCATCAAGTGCGGCCTGACCTACCTGGCGCGGCGCACCAACAACGCCGGCCCGCTGGCTCTGATTCGCGAACACAACATGTGGTATCGCCATGCCCATCCGGCGTGGGAGATCGACGACCGGCTATGGACGCTGGTGTGGTGGCCGGAGTGGCTGGACGCGAACGAACGCGCCGAGCACGCCCCCTGGCTCATCCCCGAGGTGGCGGGCTCGCTGCAGGACGACGCGCGCAAAACGCGCCTGTACCAGTATTGGGACGAGTGCGGCGGCGTGCCCTCCTCCGGGCGCAGCCAGGTGGACCCGAACGACATCACGCTGGAGGCGTTCGAGAGCCCGATCATCATCGACGGCAACGGCAACCCGCCGCTGGAGGTGCTGCCGCTGCCAGTGGAGGAGATCGCCGCCTATGTCGGCGAGCGGACGCTGGAAACGGTGCAGGAATACATCTACTCCGCCTGGGGCGCGACGATGAGCCGCGAGAAAGCCGCCGAATACGCCATGAATGGCTCGGTGGGCATCTCCAACGCGCTGACCTTCGACGGCGAGGGGTGGTACGTGCCGATGCTGCCGCGCCGGGGCGAGGGCGAGGCGCTGCACGCCGCCGGGCCGCTGCAGGTGGTGCGCGGCAATGCCACCGCCTACTATACCGACCGGTACGACGTGACCCGCGTCACCCGCGCCAGCGCGCTGGTGGACGGGCGCTACGCGCTGGTGTGCGACCGCGTGCACAGCGCCACGCCACACGCGCTGACCTGGCAAGCCTACCTGCGCCCGGAGGCGCGCCTGGATGATGGCCGCGCAGTGGTGCGCACGCCGGAACAGGTGCATTGCGACATCATCCCGCTGCAGGACGGCACGCTGACGCTGACCGAGGTGGCGGGCTATCCCACCCACCCCGGCGAGGGGCGCAGCATGTTGGTCAAGCACACGGTGGCCGCGGGCAGCGACGTGCGCATCGACGTGGCGCTGGCCCCGCAGCGCTGCCTGGGGCAGGCCGTCGACCTGACGGACGGCTGGACGCGGGAGATCGCCGGGCGCACCGATACCGTGTCGCTGCGCGACGCGTACCTGACCGACCCCTGTGACGCGCAGGAGGCGCGGCGCAACTACGCGCAGACGCTCACGCTGCAGCCGGGCGACAACCGCTATTTTCTGGAAGTGACCTTTGCCGGCGGACAATTCGAACTGCTGGTGAACGGGCAGGCGATCCCCGCCACCACGCACACCCGCGGCACCTGGGGGGACAGCGTGAGCTGCCTGCCGTGGTTCTTCGACATCACCCCGGCGCTGCACGACGGCGCGAACGACATCGTGCTCAGCGCGCCGTACTTCCACGGCGAGACCGCCTGCGGGCCGGTGACGCTGTTCACCGAGGTGGCGGTGGAGCCGGCAGCCGTGGAGCGCACCGGCGCCGACACCTTCCGCGTGACGGTGGCGGGCGTCACCGATGAGCTCGTGATGGAGCGCGAGGGCGGCATCGCCCCGTGGCTGGACGGCGAGACGGACGCCCGCTATGCCGTGCGCACGGCGGACGGCACGGTGGCGGCGGCAGCGATGACGCGGCTGAGCCTCGGCGATCTGCGCGTCACCTGCCAGTCGCCCACCGACATCGATTGGACGCCGACAGCGATGAGCCTGGGCGGACTGGTAGAAGCGGCCAGCATCGAGGTGACCTGGTCGGACGGAAAATTGTTCGTAGAGTCCGGCGGCTGTGTTCAGGTGACCTACACCGGCACACGCGCCTACCGCCTGCTGCTGCGCGTGCCGCAGCAGCGGCCGGTGGTGGTGAATGGCCGGGTGCTCGGCGCCATGGGCGGTCCCGGCGCCAGCGTGGTGAAACTCGACCTCGCCCCCGCCGACGCGGCGGGCGATGCGCTGGCCACGCCGTCCGCGCTGTACGCGCTGGCCGAACACCGCGGCGAGACGGCGGCGGCACAATACTTGGCGGCGCTGCGGAGCGACGACTGGCGGCTGCAACTGGCGGCGGCGGACATCGTCGGCCTGCTGGCCGTCCGCGACGCGGTGCCCATCCTGCTGGAGCTGTTCGCCGAGGGCGAGGCGGAGCTGCCCTACCCCGAGTTGAAGAAATGGTGGCGTTCCAGCAAGATGCTGCGCAACCCGAACGCGGAGGAAGGACCCGACCCCAGCCTGCCGATGCCGATCAGCGTGAAGCGCTGGCGGGTGAAGCGCGCGGTCGTCTCGGCGCTGGGCAAGATCGGCGACGCGCGCGCGGTGGCCCCGCTGGAGGCGGCGCTGGCGCGCTGCACCGACTTCTTCCCGGTCACCTCGCAGCTTGGCGTGGCGTTGGGCCGGCTGGGCAGCCCCAGCAGCATCCCCATCTTGCAGCGGCACACCCGGCACATGGAGATCAACACGCGCATCCATGCGCTGCTGGCGCTGCAGCTCATCACCGGCGCAATCGACCGGGCGACGTTTGAGCGCAAAATTGGGCCAGGACAGTAGGTCGGGTATATCAGACGCCTGGCAGAGGAACAGTCGATGTCATTCTTCATGGTCGATGTTGAAGCGGATGGGCCGATTCCCGGCGATTATTCGATGATCTGTTTTGGCGCGGTGCTCGTGATGCCCGGTCTGGAGCACACATTTTACGGGCAGTTGCAGCCGATATCGGAGCGCTGGGTTCCTGAAGCGCTGGCGGTCAGTGGGTTCAGTCGCGAAGAGACACTGAGCTTCGAAGATCCGGTCGCAGTGATGACGGCATTTCAGCAATGGATTCGCGAGCACGGCAAAGGGCGCCCCATATTCGTCTCGGATAACAACGGTTTCGATTGGCAGTTCGTCAACTGGTATTTTCACCATTTCCTCGGTGAGAATCCGTTCGGGTTCAGCTCGGTGAATCTGGGGTCGCTGTATAAAGGGATGATGAAAGACATGTTTGTCAATTTCAAGCATCTCCGCCAGACTCAGCACACCCACCACCCGGTTGACGATGCACGTGGAAATGCCGAAGCGTTGTTGACGCTGAAAGAACAGGGATTAAAGATCGCCTGGTAGTTCCATCGCCCACACGGATGCTTCTGCACCACCCTGGACCGCGCAGGCGCAATCGACCGGGCGACGTTTGAGCGCAAAATTGGGCCAGGACAGTGACACCCACGGCGTGCCGGCGGCACACCTGTCGCCGGCACGCATTTGACTTCCCCCCGCAACAGCGGTACACTGGCCTCACTGTTTCGGAATGGGTGGCCGCCGGATTCTCCGTATTCGCGCCACCATGACTGCCCGGCCCGAGATGGAATCCATCGAGCGGAGCGCCAGTCATGCCCGAAATCACCCTCGTCTGTGACGAATGCCAGGAATCGTTCCTTTTTTCCGAAGCCGACCAGGCCTACTGTGTCGAGAACGCCTTTCCACCGCCCTCGCGCTGCGATGAATGTACCCGCCGCCGCAAAGACGCGAAAGCCGAAGCGAAGGGCGGTCAGCGCCGCGGCGGGCATCGCCGCCACCGCCGCTAACCCCATGCGGCACGCGAATCAGCGCCGACTTTGAAAAAACTTTTCATGTAGGTGTTGCGCTCGCGTCACATTTCGGCTACACTATTGCCATCGGGAATTAGATGAACCCGATTAGACCGACAGTGTTCCGCCTGATTTGGCCTCGTACCGGTTGTTATTGCCTCTGCATTGCACACCTCGTTCGCCATCCAAATCACAGAACCGATGACGGCTACGCGTACTAGAGGAGTGCAAGCCATGAGCTACACCGACAAATCCCTGCAATGCCGCGATTGCGGCGCCGAGTTCGTCTTTACCGCTGGCGAACAAGATTTCCATGCGCAGAAGGGCTTCACCAACAGCCCCAGCCGCTGCCCTTCGTGCCGTTCCGCGCGCAAAGCGTCCGGCGGCTTCGGCGGCGGCGGCGGCCAGCGCGATAGCGGCGGCTACGGCGGCGGCGGCGCTCGCGAACTGTTCCAGGCGACCTGCTCGTCCTGTGGCAAGTCCTGCGAAGTGCCCTTCCAGCCTTCCGGCGAGAAGCCGGTGTATTGCTCTGACTGCTTCCGCAGCCAGCGCAACAGCCGCCCGCAGCGCACCAGCCGCTGGTAAATCACCCCTCACCCCCGCCTCTCTCCACGGAGAGGGGCGGGGTAGGGATCTCCTTCCCCCTTCCGGCGCCGGGGGCGCGCGTTGTCGCGCGTCGTCCGGCGATCACGTTCGCCCGCCAGTCCGGACGTAGGCGCATCCTGCAACGACCGATGTCATTGCGCGCCTCTGGCCAGCCTCAGATTCAGGATTCCATGACCTTTACGCAGTTTGCCTTGCATGATCGCCTGCAGCGCGCCATTGCCGCTGCCGGCTATCAGCACCCCACACCTATTCAGGCTGCCGCGATTCCCGTCGCCCTTGACGGCCGCGATATCCTGGGCACCGCGCAGACCGGCACCGGCAAGACCGCCGCCTTCGCGCTGCCGCTGCTGCACCACCTGCTGACCGGCCCGCGCGAGAACCGCGGAACGCGCGCTCTGGTGCTGACCCCCACCCGCGAGCTGGCGATCCAGGTGCATGACGCCATCAATCAGCTTGGCCGCCATACCAACTTGCGCGCCGCCACCATTTTCGGCGGCGTGGGCATGGCCGCGCAGGAGCGCGCGCTGCACTCCGGCGTCGAGATTCTCGTCGCCTGCCCCGGCCGCCTGCTGGACCATGCCGAACGCGGCAATCTCGATTTCCGCCAACTCACGCATCTGATCGTCGACGAAGCCGACCGCATGCTGGACATGGGCTTTATGCCCGCCGTCCGCCGCATCATCGGCCTGCTGCCGCGCCAGCGCCAGACGATGTTGTTTTCCGCCACCTTCGCGCCGGAATTGCTGAAATTCGTCAACGAGACGCTGCATAATCCAGCGCGCATCGACATCGGCATCGCCGCGCCGGCGGAGACGGTGGACCACGTATTGTATCCCGTGCCGCACCACCTGAAGACCGCGCTGCTGCTGGCCATGCTGCAGGCGAAGCAAACGGATTCCGTGCTCATCTTCACCCGCACGAAGCACCGCGCCAACCGCGTGTGCGAGCAGCTTAGCCGCGCCGGCTTTCCGGCGGGCGTGCTGCACGCGAACAAGTCGCAGAATCAGCGTGAAGCGGCACTGACCGCCTTCCGCGCCGGCGACACCCGCGTGCTGGTGGCCACCGACATCGCCGCGCGCGGCATCGACGTGACCAGCATCTCGCACGTGATCAACTACGACATCCCCGACTGCGCCGACTCGTATATTCACCGCATCGGCCGCACCGGGCGCGCCGAGCGCAGCGGCAAGGCGATCACCTTCGTGACGCAGGAGGACACTCCCGCGCTGCGCGATATCGAGCGCACGCTGGGCGCGCGCATCGACACTCGCGAGCTGAACGGCTTCAACTACAACCAGCCCAAGCCGTCGATGGACGAGTTCCACCGCGACCCGCAGCCGTCCCGCCAACCGCGGGCTCCGCGCGGCGCCGTCGCCCAGGTCGGCGCCCGGTCGGCCAAACCGGCGGAGCCCGCGGGCACGCCGACGGCGCACAAACGGCAACGGCCACGCAACGGCGCACGGCCGGCATATAACCGATAAAATCGAACCGCCCCGCTTCACCAGAAGCGGGGCGGTTCGATACTGGGAGCGCGGATTTTCAATCCGCACGCATTCATGTGAAGGCCACCATTGAGAGCGGCTGCATAATCGTGCGAATTGAAAATCCGCGCTCCCAGCACATCCGCCATTGCCTTACGGCGTCATGACCATCTTCACTTCGTCGCTGCCGGCGCGGATGCGCTGGAGGGCGTCGGCCCAGCCCTCCAGCGGGAAGGTGAAGGTGACGAGCTCGTTGAGCTTGACGACGCCGGTGTTGACGAGTCTGGTGGCGCGGTCGAAGGTGCGGGCTTGGGAGAAGGAGCCGAGGAGTTGTAGCTCGCGGCGGAAGATGTCGTAGGGACTGAGCTGGATGCGCGCCTCCTCGGGGGCGACGCCGTAGACAACCAACTTCGCGCCGAAGCGGGCGTATTGCGGCAGGCGCTCGACGACGGCGGGCACGCCGGTGGCGTCGATGGCGATATCGAAGCCGGCGGGGTAGCGGTTTTTTAGCTCGAGGTCGGCGGCTTCGGGCTCGTCGCGCCGCACGCGCACCGCCTCGGCGCCGGCGAGTTGGGCGGCCAGCGCCAGCTTGCGCGGGGAGAGGTCGGCGAGTACCAGCGTCGCCGCGCCGTTGTGGCGCAGCAGTTGGGCGAGGATGAGGCCGGTGCCGCCCGCGCCGAACTGCAGCATGTCGTCGCCCACGCGGGGGGCGATGACGTCGATGCCGTGCACGGCACAGGCCGTAGGCTCGATGAGCGCGCCTTCCGCGAAGCTGATGGCGTCGGCCAGATGATAGACCTGCTCTTCCTCGACCAGCGCGAATTCAGCGAAGCCACCGGGAGCGTTGACCCCCTGCGCGTGAAGGTTCTCGCAGAAAAGCGGCTGACCGCGGCGACACCAGTCGCAGACGCCGCATTGGCGCTCGTTATCCGCCGCCACGCGGTCGCCCACCCGCGCGCGCGTTACCGCCTCGCCCACCGCCGCCACCTCGCCGGCGAACTCGTGCCCGGGGATGAGCGGGAAGCGGGAGAGGAAATGGCCGGCGTGGATGTGCAGGTCGGTGCGGCAGAGCCCGCACGCCCGCACGCGGATGAGCACCTCAGTGCCCCGTGGTTCCGGCGTCGGCACCTCGCGCACCGCGAAGTCGCCGGGCGCGTCATAGACCAGAGCTTTCATCGCATCACCTCGCGCCTCATCTTACCGCGTGAGGCCGATGCGCACAACGACGAGGGGTTGCACGTCGGGCGGGCGAGCGTCGTTTACGAGCGCGGGGAGTGCTCCATCGCGTGGGTAATCACTATGCGTATGTCATCCTCGGGCAGCGGTGCGTTGATCGAGAAATTGATGCTGCCTTTCCTCAGTCGTTTTTTCGGATGCGCGGCCTTGAAGGCCGCCAGGTGCGCAGGGCCATTGGTGTAGAGCGATACTCCCTGCTTCCAGTAGCCAAGCGCGACCCAGCCCGTCGGCAGATGATAGGCCGGGATCCGGTACCATAACTTGACAGTGGCCTGCGGGTACAGTGCCAGGATGATGGCCTGCAACCGTTCCATGAGTGCCCGCCGCGAGTCGGTGACGGCATCGATATAGCGTTGCACCTCGTCGTTCATGTCATCTCCTCGATGGTGGCGCCGTCATGCGCGGCAGTGTTACCGTCACCCGCGTCCCCTTCCCTGCCGCGCTGTCCAGCGCCAGCGCCCCGCCGTGGGCTTCCACCAATCCGCGGGCGATGCGCAGGCCGAGGCCGCTGTGGAGATCGCCTGGGCTGCGGGCGGCGTCGGCGCGGTAGAAGGGGTCGAAGATGAAGGGCAGGTGCGCGGCGGGGATGCCGCGGCCGGTGTCGGCGACGGTGAGCGCGCCTGGGCTGACTGCAACGGACACCGTTGCCCCGGCACCGGCGTGGCTGACGGCGTTGTCGAGTAGGTTGTCCAGCACCTGCGCCAGGCGGTGGGGGTCGGCGTCGACGATGACGGGATCACAAGGCTCCACCGGCGCGAGTGTGATGCCTGCCGCGCGCGCCGCGTCCGCGACGGCCGCCAGCCGCTCCACCGCCAGCGCGCGGAGATCGACCGGCGCGCGGTGCAGCGGCAACTCGCGCACGTCCAGCCGAGCCAGGTCAAGGAGATCGTTCACCAGCCGCTGCAGGCGGTCGGCGGATTCGCTCATCGCCTGCAGGGCTCGCTCGCGGCGCTCGGGGGTCATCGCCACGCCGTCGCGCAGGGCGTCGGTCATCATCTTCACCCCGGCCACTGGCGTGCGCAACTCGTGAGCGACATCGGCCAGGAGCTGACGGCGGCGCTGGGCGTCCTCGCGCAATTCAGCGATTTGTCCGGCGAGTTTATCCGCCATCTCATTCATGCCGGCAGCCACCCGGGCGAATTCGTCCGATCCCTTGACGGGGATGCGATGGTCAAGGCGGCCATCGTGGAAGGCCTGCGCGCCTGCCGCCAGGCTGGCCAGCGGCCGGGTGATGCGCCGCCCCAGCCACGCGCCGAAAAGCGCGGCGATGAGAAACGCCAGCGCCACGCGCACGATGACCGTGCCGCGGCCGATGGTCATGGGGATAGCGAGCAGCGGAGGGTTGCCGTCGCGCGGCAGAATAAGCAGGCGATTGGGGAAGCGTCTGGCGGGATCGCGGCGCAGTTCCACCACCCCATTCGGTCGCTGCAGAAAGAGGCGCACGTCCGTATGGAAGAAGGCGGCCAGCAGCCCGAAGCTGATCACCCAACTGAGCAGGATGGCGGCGAGGATGGTGAGCGTCAGTCGCATTTGGACGCTAGTGGTCGGGCCGGAAGGCATATCCCACCCCCCTGACGGTGGCAATCGGGCACGGCCGCAGACCAGCGGCGGTCAGCTTGTCACGCAGGTGGTAGATGTGGGAATCCACCAGCCGCGGATCGCCGGAAAAATCGTCGCCCCAGACGAGATCGGCAAGCTGCTGGCGCGAGCAGACCACCCGCGGGCGGCGCAGCAGCGTCAACAGCAAGTCGAATTCCAGCGCGGAGAGGGCTACTTCGGCGCCGTGCACCAGGGCGCGGTGCTCGTCGGGATACACCTCGAGGCCGGGTCCGCGTAGCGCGGGCGTCGCCGCGCGGCCCGCCCGCCGCAACAGCGCCTTCACCCGCGCCACCAGTTCCATGGCGCCGAAGGGTTTCACCACGTAGTCATCGGCGCCCAGGCCCAGTGCGCGCACCTTGTCGGCCTCGCCGTCGCGCGCGGAGAGCATGAGGATGGGCACATCGTCGTCCGCGCGCATCGCCCGGCAGACGGCAAAACCATCCGCGTCAGGCATCATGATGTCGAGGACCACCGCGTCCGGCCGCTCGGTGCGAAAGGCCGCCAGCGCTGCCGGGCCGTCCGCGACGCGGGTAACGCGAAACCCCTCCGCCTCCAGGTACCAGCAGACCGCCTCGGAGAGCGTCGGGTCGTCATCGGCAATGAGAATATGCGCGGGTGTGGTCATTGGCTGAAGGATACCCCCTGCGTATCACGCGGTCAAGCGAATCACCCCCTCCCCGCACACGAGGAGGGGGTGAGCACGGCGGTTACGTGCCCGCGGCGATATTCACGAAGAACTCGATCAGCCGGTCGTAGGCGTGGCTGGGCGGACCGAATTTCGCCGGGTTGCCGGGGTGGCGGCGCTGGAGGAACTGCTGAACGCGGGTGCGCATCTCCGGCTTCGGCTCGGGCAGGCGCACCTTCGCCACGGCGTCTTGCAGGCTGGGCGAGAGTGCCGCCAGCAACTGCGCGTTGAAGTCGGCGGCCTGTGCCTCGGTGATGATGTCCGGCCCCTTCACCGCGCGCAGCACCGGCAGGATGGCGGCGGCGTCGGACGCGGTGATGGACGTCTGGTTGGCCATCACCACGATGGCCAGTTTCGCCACATCCCGCCCGAGGGCAAGGCGGTTGTCGTAGGTCTCCTGGGCGTGCAGCCGCGACATGGTGAATGCGCCGGCACATACGGCCAGCAGCAGGGCGCCGAGCCAGACGGTGGTGCGCCGGGTCCAACGGAACGCGAAACGTGTCATGGTTCTCTCCTTTCGTCCGGGGATAGCCCCGATGTGACAGGAAGAGGATACCACCGGAATGTGGCGGAATGATGGAGCCAGCGTGGCGGAAGCGCGGAATATGCGTGGACGTTGCCATCTCGGTTGCCCGGCAGCGAGGTTAGGCGTCATTCGCCGTGGGTATAGGATAGCTACTGCCATGCGTGTTCTCCATATTCCGATACTGCTCCCCATGTGCCTGTTGTTGCTGGGCTTTGCCGCGGTGGCGCGGGCGGAGACTTACGCCATCGACGCGGCCGCCCGGCCGCAGCGCGTGCCGTATACCGACGGCGTGAAGGTGACGATTACGGTGACGGTGCGCACCCAGCAGGGGGCCACGGTGCCCGACGGCATCCCCGTCTACTTTCACACCACGCTGGGCGCGGTGCCGACGGTGGCCTACACCCAGCGCGGCCAGGTGACCGTGCTGCTGGAGAACAGCATCGGCGCGGGCACGGCCATCCTCACCGTGACGGTGGGCGACAGCCAGCGCGTGATGAACATCGACTTCGTGGGACAGAGCACCAGCGGCGCCATCACCGGCATGCCGGCGCGGGTGAACTACCGGCTGAAGGCCAGCACCGTCTACTACAGCATAGACAAACGCTGCTTCGACCTGCGCGACGGCGCGACGCTGACCGCCCCCACGTTCACCATCACCGCCAACGCGCTGCAGTATGACCTGGCCGAGGGCGTCATCAGCGCCCAGGGGGCGATTACCCTCACCGCGGGCAAACAGCAGGTGAGCGGCGAAAAGCTATACCTGCAGTTGCACACGAACAGCGGCGCCGTCATCCAGGTGCAGCCGAGCATCACGTTCCAGACCTTCTCGCTGCCCGACCTGCGCCCCACGGTGGGCGAGGTTGAGGACGCGAGCATTTTCGACCCGCTGGAGACGCAGCCCACTCACACCTGGATCATCTGCCGGCAGGCGGTGGTCTATCCCAACGACCAGATTCAGTTCCGCTGGCCGCAGTTCTACCTGGACAGCCTGGACCGCCGGCTCTACTCCCTGCCGTATCATGTGCTGGACCTGCGCTCGTCGGATGCCGGCATGCTCTTCAATTCTCGCGTCACCCTCACCTCCGACGCCGGGCTGAATGTCGACTTCCCGATTTATTATGCCGCCAGCGATTCGCGCATCGGCTCGCTGCACATCCGCGAGGTGACGAAGGGCTCGGAATTTTACCGCGGCACCAGCGGCCTGCAGTTCAGCGTCGAGGAAGAGTACCTGATGGGGCGCGACGCGGACGGCGCGCTGTACCTGGACGACCTGTCGCGCAACACGCGCAGCGCGTCGTGGCTGCACAACCACGACTTCGGCGACACGCACGTGAACCTGAACGCCGCCTACGACCGCTACACCGAGTCGACGCCGTATACCACGCGCGTCGGCGCCGGCGTCAGCCGCCAGATCGGGCGCACGGGCTTGCGGCTCAACGGCAACTGGAGCCAGTTCCAGGGGAATACCGACTCCTACGGCGAGTTCGGTGTCTACCTGCCATCGTGGATGCTCGGGCGCACCCGCGTCGGCGTCAGCGTAAACCCCTTTGTCGGCTTCCGCCAGTCCGTGGCGGCCGCCACCAGCACCACGCCGAAAACCACCACCAGCAACCTGTATGAAGGCGTGACGAACGGCCTCAGCCTGCCGACGCTGCAGGTGCTGGGCGGTTCGATGACCACGAATTTCAGCTACGAGATCACCCACGAGCAGACCGGGCTGGTGACGCATTATTTCGACGCGGGCACCAGCTTCCACCGACAGCTCGGGCGGGCGTTCTCCGGCTCGCTCAGTTACTCCTACGGCCTGTCGCGCACCAACCGCGACTCGGTGAAGGCGGAGCCCACCCAGCGGCTGGGGATGGATATCTACGGCGGGCGCTCGTCGCTGTGGCAGCTCTCCGCCTACAGCTCCTATGATCTCAACGCCGAGACCCTCTTCAGCTCCGGCAGCTTCGTCTATTACCTGCCCTGGCAGCGCACCCGCACCGGGCAGCCCCGCTGGCACGTGCGCGCCACCGCCAGCCTCTCCGCGGGCAACAGCTCGTCATCCGACCAGCTCTTCTCGCTGGGCCGCGATCTCGGCGCGTATACGCTGGTGTTCCATTATTCGCCCACCGGCAACATGGCCTCGACAGGAATCGGCTCGGGCACTGGGAAACGTTGGTCCTTTGAGCTGCAGCGCGCGGCGTGGTAGGGCTGGAGGGGGCGTCTGCTCTATTCGGTCAGTGTCTGCGACGTGACGATATTGACTGCGGGTATCGTTGCGCGCTCCCGCGCGCGCCCTCATCCCCACCCCTTCTCCCAATACTGGGAGAAGGGAGTACCGGAGAGCGATGATATTCCAGCTACTCACTTGGGTGGCGTATGACTCGCTTCACTTCGGCTGCGGCGCTTCGCGCCGTCTCTCCCCTCTCCCAGCATTGGGAGAGGGGGCAGGGGGTGAGGGCGCGCGC
>CAZPYA010000004.1:70368-92029 GCA_964590255.1 uncultured bacterium | reverse complement strand
GCACCCGCGTGCTGCTGGCCACCTTCACCGTCACCGGCGACCAGCCGGCGGCCAAGAGCGGCGGCACCGGTACGCTGAAATCCCCCGGGCGCAACGGGAAAGTGCCGGCGATGGCCGCCCGGTAACGTGCCGGTATGCGAGAGAGACTATTCGGTAAATCATATAACAATTAGTTATAAAGACGTTGAGTATTCAAGAAGAAGTAGTCAATAGATGCTGAATGAATGACCTATAGATGCATACCGCACCTGGTCTGCAGGTGACTGCCGTGAAGGAGAATTTGATGGACGCTGTGGCACAACGACAAAGTGTTGACGCCGATGAAGAGCAGCTTGTGGTCTTTCGGCTGGGTGACGAATCATACGGTGTCAGCATCGAAGTGGTCAACACGATTATCCGGCTGCCCGATATCACCGCCGTACCGCATGCCGCGACGCACGTGACGGGGGTCATCAACTTGCGCGGGGTAATCGTCCCGGTGGTGGACTTGCGCCGGCGATTCGGCTTGCCCGCCATCGAGGCGACGAAAGCCAGTCGCATTGTCGTCGTGGAAAACGACGGCTCGCTGATCGGGATGATCGTCGATATGGTATCGGAAACGATGCGCCTGCCCGTCGATCAAATCGAGCCGCTTTCGCCGCTGGTGCAATCGGTGGATGCGCATTATTTACGCGGGGTGGGCAAAATCGACGAGCGCCTGATCATCCTGCTGGCACTGGAGCAAGTGCTGGCGCAGGGCGAAATTGATCAGTTGCGGTCGCGCGGCATGATAGGCGCCGAGATGGTGCATGCCTGATGTCTATCGGATGGGAGCCTGCTGATGGCTGACGGAACGATGTTTGACGGCGCCGATGCCGAATTACTGGCGATCTTCTTTGAAGAAGCGCGCGAGCAGATCGACACGTTGGACCAGGGGCTGGTGCAACTGGAACAGACGCCGGACGACCGGGAATTGATTCATGGCATCTTCCGGGCGGCGCATACGCTGAAAGGTTCGTCGGGCGCCATGGGATTGCGGGTGATGGCCGACCTGACCCACGCGATGGAAGACGTACTTGATCGCGTGCGCGAAAGCAAACTGGTGGTCACCTCCGACATCATGGATTTGCTGCTGCATGGGTTGGATCTGCTGCGCTCGCTGGAACAGGCGCTATCCGGCGGCGAAACCGAAGAAGGTTACCGGGCGGACGCCGCCCGAATTGCCCAGAGCCTGCGCGCGGTGGCGCATGGCGCCGAAAACACATCCGTGCAGGCGACCGCGCTCACCGAGGAAGAAATCGTCGTGCCTGAAAATGCCGTGGCCATTCTCGTGCAGTTCGGTGAAGACTGCGCCATGCCGTCGGTACGCGCCATGATGGTGCTGAAGGCCGCGGAACGCATCGGGCACGTGATAAAAACGCAACCGAGCCTGGCGGATATTGACGCCGGCAAGGTCGCGAATCGCCAGTTGCTGATGGTCACCACCGACTGCTCGGAAGAGGTGTTGCGCCAGGCGGTGCAGGGGGTGGGGGAAGTTGAATGGGTGCGCGTGGCACACGGCGGCGAAAAGGCCGGTCTCACCCTCACCATGCCGTCGCGCGAAGAGCTGAACGCCCGAGCCGCCGAAGAGGCGCAGCGTGGTGCGCCCAGTTCCACCCAGGCCCCACAGACGGTGCGCGTGAATGTCGAGACGCTGGACCGGCTGCTCAACCTGGTCGGCGAGTTGGTGTTGGACCGGACACGCGTTTCGCAGTTGAAGGATGAGTTGGACACCCGCCATCCCGGCGAAGATCTTATACGCGATCTGGACATGGTCTCCAATCATCTCGGCACCATCGTCGGCGAAGTACACGAGCAGTTACTCGGCGCGCGCATGCTGCCGGTCAGTAACCTGTTCAACCGCTTCCCGCGCCTGGTGCGCGACCTGTGCCGTACGCTCAACAAAGACGTGGAATTGGCCATCGAAGGGGAGAATGAACAACTCGACCGTTCGATTATCGAACGTCTGGTCGATCCGCTGACCCACCTGCTGCGCAACGCCATTGATCACGGCATGGAAGCGCCGGATGTGCGTGTGGACCAAGGGAAACCGGCCCGTGGCCGTATTCTGCTCACCGCCAATCGGAAAGAAAACCACGTGATCATCGAAGTCGCGGATGATGGGCCCGGCCTGCAACTCGACCGCCTGCTCGATAAAGCGATTGCCAATGGGTTAGTCACCCCGGATCGGGCACGGACGATGTCGCGGGATGAAATAACCGGGCTGGTCTTTTCCTCCGGTCTGTCCACCGCAGATAAAGTGAGCGATGTCTCCGGCCGCGGCGTCGGCATGGATGTCGTGCGCCGCAATGTCGAGGCGTTGGGTGGCACCATCACGGTGAATACCACCGAGGGCGTCGGCACCTGTTTCAGCCTGCAGATTCCGTTGACGCTGGCCATTGTGCGGGCGCTGATTATCCGTGTCGGCGACGTGCCGATGGCGATGCCGCTGTCACTGGTCGAAGAGACGATCCAGGTGTCGCGCAGCCAGCTCAGTTCGGTGCAAGGCTGCCTGCTCATGCCGTGGCGCGATTGCGTGGTGCCGGTGATTCCGCTACAAGAATTGCTACCGGGCTGCGGCGTCAGCACCCAGGGAGAGCACCTGCACCTGGTGGCGGTGCGTTATGAGGGGCATGTCGCCGCTTTTGCGGTTGACGGGATCCTCGGGCACCAGGAGATCGTCGTGAAGTCACTTGGCACCTATCTGGGCCGTATCGCCGGATTGGCCGGCGCCACGATACTGGGTAATGGCCGCGTGGCGCTCATCATCGACGCCGCGTCGCTGTTTTCGTCAGAGTTGCTGCGGCAGGGATTCGCCGAAAGCGTCCACGAGACGGTGCCGGCATAGGAAGGACGAACGATCATGACAACGGAGACGTCGCCATCCATCGCGCTGGAGATGCTGACCACAATCGCCCGGCACGGCTCAGCCCGCGCGGCCACCGCGCTAGGCGCCTTTTCTGGTGATGTGCTCACTACCGGCGTTGCCGCCGCGCGCGTGCTGGCACTGCCGGATATCCCCATGCTCGGCGGTGATCCGGAAGCAACCGTGGTGGGCATCCACATCGGCATGGATGGCGATTTGGCCGGCTCGGTGCTGGCGACGTTCACCATGGCCGATGCCCGCATGCTGCTCGCGGCGCTGATGCTGGAACCGGACGGCGACGCGTTTGATGAACTGGCGCTGTCCGCCCTTAGCGAGGCCGGTAACATCATCGTCTCCGCCTTCCTGGCCGCGCTGGAACCGTTGTGCGGCCTGGTGGTGGTGCCCACGCCGCCCATGGTGGTCGTCGAGATGCGTGGCGCCATCCTCGTCAGCGCCGTGCTGCCGGTGGTGGATGCTGGGGGGGAAGTCCTGCTCATCGACGCTGAAATCGTGCCCGCTGGGGATGCCGCGACGATGGCGGCCTGTGAAATAGTGTTCCTGCCGACGCCCGATGCCTGGAACGCACTGTCGCGCGCGCTGACCATGGTACCCGCGGAAGAGGCGGCTCGATGAAAAAGATGACCACGGTTGGTCTGGGTGAAATGGCGATCTGCGATGATCCGGATGGCGAGTTGGCCTGCCTGGGGTTAGGCTCGTGTGTCGCCGTATGCGCGTATGACGAGCGGCGGCACCTGGGGGCGCTGCTGCACGTCGTGCTGCCGAAAGGCGGCCAGGCCGCTGGGGCCGCGGCACTGATGCGGTACGCGGACACCGCGGTGCCAGCGATGGCGTCGCAACTCGCGGCTCGCGCGGTGCGCCTGTCGGAGATGAAGGTGGTGCTTTGTGGCGGCGCGGCGATTTTCCCGCCGTTTCAAGGCGTCATGGATATCGGTAATCGCAACATCGAAGCCGTGCATAACGAGCTGCAGCGGCTGCGGGTACCGGTGGTGAAAGAAGAACTTGGTGGCTCGGAGAGCCGCACTATTATCCTGGACGTGCGCACGGGGAGCGTGCGATTGCGCACCGTACGTACCGGAGAATTTGAATGGATCGTGCTGAAACAGCACCGGTAACCGATGGCCCGATTCGCGTGCTGGTGGTAGACGATTCCGCCTTCATGCGCCGCGCCTTGACGAACCTGATTAACTCCGGGCGGGGCTTGACGGTGATCGGCACCGCTAGCAACGGGCGCGAGGCGTTGACGCAGATTGCCGCGCTGAAACCCGCCGTCGTGACGATGGATGTCGAGATGCCGGAGATGGACGGCGTGCAGGCATTGACGGCAATCATGGCGCGCTGCCCGGTGCCGATCGTCATGCTCAGCAGCCTCACCCGCCATGGCGCCGAGATCACCATGCGCTGCCTGGAACTGGGCGCGGTGGATTTTCAGGCTAAACCGTCCGGCAGCGTATCCGAAGACCTGAACAGCGTGCGGTATGCGCTGTGGAAGAAGATCCGCGATGCCGCCCGCGCCACGGTGCAGGCGGTATCCACCCCGGCGCCGGCGCCGGCACCGTGCGCCGCCACGGCGCCCACCGGGCAGCCCGCGAGCCGGCTGGTCGCCATCGGCGCGTCGACCGGTGGACCCCGCGCACTGCAGGAAATACTGGTGCGCTTGCCGGGCGATCTGCCGGCTGGGTTGCTGGTGGTGCAGCATATGCCCCCGCATTTCACCGCCGCCATGGCGCAGCGCCTGGACGGCCTGTGCGCGCTGCGGGTACAAGAGGCCGTCGAGGGGATGCGTCCGGAAGAGGGACTGGTGGTGGTGGCCCGCGGCGGCCAGCATCTGCGTCTCGATGGCACCGGGCGCGTCACGCTCACCGATGAGCCGCCGGTATGGGCGGTGCGCCCGGCGGTCGACCCAATGATGGCGGATGTCGCCGCCCTGCCGCGGATACCCCGGCTGGGGGTGATTCTCACCGGCATGGGGCAGGACGGCGCGTTGGGGCTGGGGGCGATCAAGCGCGCGGGAGGCGCCACGCTCGCTCAGGATGAAGCGAGTTGCGTCGTGTATGGCATGCCGCGCGCCGCGGTGCGCGCCGGCGTCGTAGATTGTCAATTACCGCTGTCGGCGATGGCTGATGCCATCACCCTCTGGTGCCAGACCGGTCGGTTGCCGGTTACAGGAGAACACACATGACGGAGATACGACCCCCTCTCGGCGCGCTGATGTCCGCCGAGCGCGAGTATGCCTACTTCATCGGGCAGGTGCATGCGCGCACCGGGATGGACCTGTCGCAGTATAAACAGGGACAGATGGAGCGGCGTATCCGCAGCATGGCCGAGCGGGTGAAAGCAACGTCACTGCTGGAATACTGGAAGCTGCTGGCGGGCAATGACACGGCCATGGCCGATTTTCTCGACCGCGTTACCATCAACGTCTCCGAGCTGTTCCGCAACCCGGAGAAATTCGAAGAATTGCGGCAGTTTGTGCTGCCGGAGTTGCTGCGCCGCAAGGCAGGCTTGCAGGTGTGGAGCGCCGGTTGCTCGTACGGGGCGGAAGCCTACTCCCTGCGCATTCTGCTGGCGCAATTGAGCCCGACGCTCAACCATCGCGTGCTGGCGTCCGATATTGATATCAGGATCCTGGCGCGTGCCCGCGAGGGCATATTCACCGCGGAGGATATGCGCAACGTGCCCGAGGCCGTGCAGAAGCGCTTCTTCACCCGCGAGGGCGAGTTGTTCCGCGTGATGGCGGCCGCCCGGCAAGGCGTCGAGTTTCAGCAGCACAATTTATTAAAAGATCGTTTTCCGACCGGGATGGATATCATCCTCTGCCGGAATGTGGTAATCTACTTCACCGAGGATGCGAAAGCGTCATTGTTCGAGCGGTTTTACCAGGCGCTGCGACCGGGCGGTTATCTACTCGTCGGAAATACCGAGCGCATACACGGCGCGCGTGAGATCGGCTTTACGTCGCCGCGCGCCTTTTTCTACCAGCGCCCGGAAGGTGACTGAGGGCACCGGGAGCTATCCCCGCAAACGACTGGAATGGAGTTGGAGGAGCATATGGCACGGATTCTCATCGCGGATGACGCACTATTCATGCGCGCGACATTGAAGAAGACCCTTATTGGCGGCGGGCACGAAGTGGTATTCGAGGCGGAAAACGGCGCGATCGCCGTCGCCCAATACCAGACGCTCGCGCCAGAGCTGGTGATGCTGGACATCACCATGCCGGAGATGGATGGCATTGAGGCGCTCAAACAGATCATGGCGGCCAACAGCGAGGCGAAAGTCATCATCTGCTCGGCACTGGGGCAGGAAAATAAAGTGCGTGAAGCTATCAGCGCCGGCGCGCGCGATTATATCGTCAAACCATTCAATCCCGAGAAGTTGCTGGCGGCAGTGGCCCGCGTGTTGCAGGGGTAATGCCAGATTTCGCCTTCGCGGATGGGTTCTTTTTTGTGAGACTGGCCTGAACGGCGCCGTGATGTGGAATGGATGAATGGTCAGCACGATAGACCAACCCGCGATGCGCCGGCCTGAGCGATCAGGATTGGTCGCGGCGCGGGTCTTTGATGCAGGAGCCATCGCATGCAGTCCGTCCTGGACGCTGTGCTCGAGATCGATATACTACTACCGCCACGGGAGTATCTGACTGAATTGCTGCGCGTGCTCTGTGCGCACTTCGCGGCATCCTGTGGATTGGTGCTGGCACATGACGCGGGCGCGGCCGGCGGCGTCCTCGCACAGCATGCCGCGCCGGGTTTGTTGATCGAGCCGCTGGTCGCGTATAGCATCGGACTGGCGCCGGCGCTGGACAGCGAGCCGCTTTGCCGGCGCCTATCCGACACGCTGCTGGACACGGGGATGCGCCAGGTGGTGGTGGTACCGTTGCGGTATCAGGAGGACGCACTGGGCAGCCTGCTGCTGTATCGGTCATCGGACGCCCCGCTTGACGACGTGGAGCGCCTGCTGCTGCGGCGCACCGCCGAAATGACCGCAGTAGCTATTGTCAGCAATACGTATCTTGGGCAACTCGATCAGCGCACACGCGCGTTTCAACAAGAGATCGCCGAGCGCAAACGGATGGAAGCGGCGCTGCGCGAGGCGCTGCGCGCGCGCCGCGATCTGGAAGATATCGTCAGCCACAGTCCGTTGGTGGTGATGCGTTGTCGCATGACCGAGCACTGGCCGATTGATTTCGTCACCGAAAGCGTCGGGCAGTTCGGTTTCGTGCCGGAAGATTTCCTCGAAGGCCGCAAAGCCCTCGGTGACCTCATCCATGCCAGCGAGCGGACGCGCGTGTTGCACGACATCGCACGCCACCTGGCTGAACATGACGATGAATTCGTGTTGGAATTCCGGCTCGCGACGCCGCGGCATGCCCCCCGCTGGGTGGAATGCCGGTTCTGGGGCCGCCGCGATACCGACGCGCCGGATGTGCTGCATATCCTGGTGCCGCCGGTCGGCCGCATCCTCTACCTGCAGGGCGTGATGCTGGAGATCACCGAGCGTAAGCAGGCGGAAGAAGTGATTCGCCATCAGGCGTTCCATGACACGCTGACCGATTTGCCGAATCGCACGCTGTTTCAGGATCGCCTGCAGCACGCGCTGGTGCGCGCCCGCCGGCATGGCACGCGGCTGGCGGTCATGTTTCTCGATCTCGATCGCTTTAAGACGATTAACGATACCCTTTGGGCATGGGGTGGGGGACAAACTGCTGCAGGGGGTGGCCGAACGGCTGAAGGAGCGGCTGCGCGGGGAAGATACCGTGTCGCGGCTGGGCGGCGATGAATTCACCATCCTGCTGCCGGAGGTGCATCACCTGCATGATGTGCACCATGTCGCGATGAAGCTGGTCCAGGCCTTTGAAGAGCCGTTCCTGCTGCAGGATCAGGAGGTGCATGTCTCGACCAGCCTGGGCATCGCCGTCTATCCCGAGCATGGGCAGCAGCCGCAGGAGCTGCTACATAATGCCGATACGGCGCTGTATCACGCCAAGGAGCAGGGGCGGAACAATTTTCAGGTGTATGAGCCCGAGATGCATGATCGGGCCAATGAGCGGTTGACGATGGAAAACGAGCTGCGGCGAGCGCTGCAGCAGGAGCAGTTCATGCTCTACTATCAACCGCAGGTGTCAGCGGAGGATGGACGGGTGATCGGGGTGGAGGCGCTGCTGCGCTGGCATCACCCAGTGCTGGGCACCATCGCGCCGGCGCAGTTTATCCCGGTGGCGGAAGAAACCGGCCTGATCGTGCCGCTCGGCCACTGGGTGCTCCAACAGGCTTGCCGGCAGAACCGGGAATGGCAGCAGGCCGGCATCGGCCCGTTACGCATGGCGGTGAACCTGTCCGCGCGGCAGTTTCATCAGCAGGATTTGCCGGCAATGGTGGCGGCGGTACTCGCGGAAACCGGCTTGCCGGCCGAGTACCTGGAACTGGAGATCACCGAGAGTGTCGCCATGCGCGACATCGACTTCAGCACGACGATGATGTGTCGTTTACGCGAGATGGGCGTACAATTATCCATCGATGATTTCGGCGTCGGCTATTCATCCTTAATTTATCTGAAGAAGTTTCCGATAAATACCTTGAAGATTGATCAGTTGTTCGTCCGGGGGTTGTCCACCGATCGATATGATCAGGCGATTGCCATGGCCATCATCACCATGGCGCGCAGTTTACACCTGCGCGTGATCGCCGAGGGCGTGGAAGAACCGGCGCAACAGGCATTTCTTCAACAGTGCAGTTGTGATGCGATGCAGGGGTACCTGTTCAGTCAGCCGCTGCCGGCGGAAACGCTGATGCCGATGATGCAGAGATTGGGATTGTAGGAAGCGAATTACCACGAGTGTTCCGGCAATTCATATTGCCAGAACAGGTGCTACTCATCACGGCATGAGGACAGTGGCACTTGTACGTAACCACGGAACCAGGAGCGGAGGAACAGGTGAAAGTAGAATTTGTGAACCCCTTTATCCAAGCCGGCATCGACGTGTTGATGCAACTGGTCGGCGGTACTACCGAGCGTGGGCAACTGGCGGTCCGGTCGGCGATCTTCACGACGCAACCGATCTCCATTGCCGTAGGCGTATCCGGTATGGTGCGCGGACAGGTCATCTATGGCATGTCGCAGGTGACGGCGACGAAAATCGCCTCGGCAATGATCGGCACGCCCATCATTGCCTTCGACGAGATGGCGGCCAGTGCCATCAGCGAGATGGGCAACATCATCTCCGGCAACGCGATGAGCCTGCTCGCGGAATCGGGCTATACCTGCGACATCACGCCGCCGACGATCATTCGCGGCTTGAACGTCGAGATCACCACCCAGTTGCCGGCGCTGGTCGTGCCGCTGTATACCGCCTGCGGCAAACTGGAAGTCAATGTGGCGGTCGGGGAAGCGACGCCGTCCGAATAGCGGCGCCGCCATACAACGTGGAGCACCAGATATGCTTGATCAGCAAGACATTAATGGATTGCTGACCGCCTTAACGGCGACGGCGGATGTCGAGAACGGCACGGAAGAGACCACCTTCCATGAAGTGCGGATCTACGATTTCGCGCGCCCGGATAATCTGCCCAGCGAGTTCATTCACGCGCTGGAGAATATCAATCTCACCTTTGCCCGCAGTTTCTCCGGCATCCTCACCGGGTTCCTGTCGGAGGAGGCGCAGATCGAGGCGTTTTCCATCGAGCAACTCACCTTCCGGCATCTCTGCAACGAGATGCCGGAACGCACCACATTGTGTACCTTTGCCATCAGCCCCCTGGATGGGCTGGCGCTCTTTGAGTTGAATCCGCATATCGCCTTTTACCTGCTTGACCGCGGGCTGGGGGGCACCGGCCAGGTGGACAGCACCCCGCGGGAATTCACGCCGCTCGAGAAGGGCCTGCTGGACGACCTGTTCCGCCGCATCGTGCATGAGTTGGGCCATGCGTGGGATGTGCTGGTGCCGATGCGCACGAATATGCGCGAGGTGGTGAGCAATGTTTTGCTCACCCGAGCGGCCCATGCCGAGGACCGCATGGTGGTCTGCACGTTCGCCATCACCATGGGCAACATGTCCGGCATGGCCACGTATGCGATTCCGTTCAACAGCCTGGATTTCGACCGTCTCCTCAGCGTGGAGCAAAGCTGGGAGGGCGACGACGAAGCGACGCGCGCCCGGCGCGATACCGGGCAGTTGCTGACGAATATGTACCAGGCGCCCATGCCGGTGCGCGCCTGCCTACGCGATCAATCGCTGACGCTGGGGCTGCTGGCGACGCTGCGCGAAGGCGATGTGGTCGAGTTAGACACTGAAGTGGATGACCCCGTCGAAGTACGGGTCGCCAACAGCGCGCTCTACCTGGGCACGATGATCCGGAAAAACGATGTCGTCGCCGTGGAGATACAGGGGCCGTCAGCCCACTGACCGGCCCGAAGACGAACAAGGAGCTGACATGACGCAATCGTCTGATCAGGATTTCGCTGCCGGGATGCCGGGCGCCGACTCCGCGGTCGACCAGCGGCCGCGCGATGCCGCTGAAGCCGCCCAGGCGCTGGGGATGCTCAGCGACGTAGAAGTGCTGGCGACGGTCGAGCTTGGCCGCACCCAGATGCTGGTGCGTGACATCCTGCGCCTGCACCGCGGGGCGGTGATAGAACTGGACAAGCTGGTGGGCCAGCCGGCGGACATGCTGGTGAACAACATGCCGTTTGCCCGTGGGGAAGTGATCGTGATTAACGGGCGTTTCGGCTTCCGCGTGACGAAGTTCGTCAACCCGTCGAATACCTGAGGCGCGCCGTCCCGCTGTCCGTGACGGCGGGCGTGCCCGCTGGGGAAACCCATGCCGAACCGCGGTCTACCGTACCGCGCCATGCCCGGAGGAGCCGTAGCCATGCCCGTCCTCATGGATAATTTGTCGAAAGCGGCTGCCATGCTGGTTTGCCTGGGCGTCGATAAATCCGCCCAGGTGCTGTCCCACCTTTCGCCGCAGGAAGTCCAATTGATTGCCGACCAGATGGCGCAGATCGGGCGCATCACCATGCATACCCGCGGGGAGCTGGTGAACGATCTGCTGGACCGCTACGGCCGGGCTGAGGTGGAAGACTCCGTTGGCGGCCTCGATTTTGTGCATCGCCTGCTCAGCCAGCTCTTCGGCGAAGAACGCGCGTCGATGGTGCTGGAGCAGCTCTCGCAGAGTGCGTCCGCGCGGCCGTTTCGTCGATTGCGCAACGTGGAGGCGCATCGGTTGCTGGAAGTCCTTTCGCATGAGCATCCGGCGGTCATCGCGCTGGTGCTTTATTACCTGCCACGCGAGCGCGCCGGACAGGTGATCGCCGGGCTGTCCGATACCACCCGCCAGGACGTGGTGATGCGGCTGGTCAACCTCAGTACGCCGATGCCGCAGATGGTGGCGCGCCTGGAGCAGTTGCTACTGCAAAAGCTCTCCGACTCTCGCGGCTCGGAGGAAGGGGCGGAGCAGGGACTCGACCGCATTACCGGCGCGCGGGCGCTGGTGGAGATCATGAGCCGCTCCAACCCGGCCATCGAGCGCCGCGTATACGAATTTCTGCAGGAGAAAGACCCGGCGCTGGCCGAGGAAGTGCGTAAAACGATGTTCGTCTTCGAGGACTTGCTGCGGCTCGACCCGCGCGACGTGCAGGTGATCCTGCGCCAGCTCACCGCGCATGATCTGGCCGTCTCGCTGAAGAATGCCGGCGACGAGATGCGCGCGCTTATCTTCAACAACGTCTCGGAAAACTTTGCCAAAACGATTCGCGAAGAGCTCGAATTGCTCGGGCCGACTCGCCTCTCGCAGGTGGAGGAAGCCCAGCAACTTGTGGTCGAGGCGGCGCGCCGCATGGCCGAAGAAGGCACTGTGCAGCTCTGGGCCTCCGAAGAAAGCGACATGGTCGTCTGATCATCCTGACGGCCGCGGGACGCGTGTGCATCCCGCGGCCGTGCTGTCGCTGGAGACGCGGCGCATGATTATCGGCAGCTCGGCGCGGCAACTTTAGGCCGTATTGAGAATTTTTTTATATTTTTTTTCGCACCCTCTGGTCAACTGCGGTAAAATAGTGTTAGAAGCATGCGGCGCTAGGGCTAGTTGTGGATAACGTGATTAGCCCTAGATATGCGCTCCCTTTTCACAGTCAGCCGCATGGCACCTTGCAGTTACGGGGAGTGACAATGGCAAACGGCCTGTTTTCAGATACCACAGATGCCATATTGATCAAAGTGCTGGATGGGGCAGCCGCCCGCCAGCGCGCGTTGTCGGACAATATCGCCAACGCCGATACCCCCGGCTATACCCGCAAGACCGTCCGCTTTGAAGACGAGTTGCGCACCCTCATCAGTCAGGACACCACGTCCTTGCCCGAGTCCACTTCCATCGACCGCGTGGCGATTTCCATTACCGACGATACTGGTGCCGCGCGGGGCGCCGATGGCAACAACGTCGTGCTGGAGCATGAGATGGCTGATCTGGCGAAGAATTCCCTGCAGTATGAGACCACCGCGCAGATGATGGCGATGAAATTTCGCGAATTACGCAGCGCCATTCGCGAAGGACGGTAAGAAAGGCGGTTGATATGGAAAGTATAGATGTCTCCGCCTCCGCACTGGCGGCCCAGCGGCTGCGGATGGACTTGATTGCCAGCAATCTGGCGAATGCCGAGACGACGCGCACGGCCGAAGGGCAGGGCCCATACAAGCGGATGCAGGCGATCTTTGAGACGATGGAAGACGGCGGCGTGCAGGTGAAGGAAGTGATGGCCGATCCGCGTCCGCCGCAGATGGTTTTTCAACCGGGACATCCGGATGCGGATGCCAACGGCTATGTGGCCATGCCGAATGTGAATGCCGTGGAGGAGATGACCGATCTGGTCTCTGCCACCCGGTCGTACGAAGCGAATGTGACAGCCTTGAATGCCAGCAAGGCGATGACGCGAAAAGCATTGGAAATCGGACGCGCATAACATCAAGTCCGGGAGCCATAATCGATGCGAATTGACGGCGTTTCATCTCCGATAACTTATACCGCGAGACCGGTCCAGCGACCGGCCGAATCGGCCGCGCCGACCGCCGCCCCTGACGCGCAAGGCGCGGGCTTTGGCGAGCAGATTACCTCAGCCATCGATAAAGTCGATGCGTTGCAGAAAACGGCGGATACCACCGCGGCCCAGGTGGCCTCCGGCGGTACCGAAGATACCCATAAGGCCATGATCTCCATGGAGCGGGCCCTGCTGGCGTTGGATTTCACTCTGCAGGTGCGCAATAAGATGCTGGAAGCCTATCAGGAGATTATGCGGACGCAACTGTAACGAGCACCTGATTCGTCGTAGACATCATAGACTGGGTTTGGTTACCGTGCCGTGAACAGGCACACACTGATGCCGCCTACCGAACCAAGGTGGGGAGATAGGGCGGCACGCAATACGTGTTATAACATCGTATTACACTTATTGCCCGTAGTGACTGGAGAGCGGGTATACCATGGCAAACGAGCGCACCCTTTCGCTCGGACAGCGCTGGTCGCAACTGAACGTGCAGCAGAAGGCGGCGATCATCTTCACCGGCATCATCCTGGCCGTCGGCATCGCCGCCGCGGTGCAGGTGGCCGGTACGCCGAAGTATACGCAGCTTTATGGCAATCTTACCAATGAAGACGCCTCCGCGGTGGTGCAGAAGCTCAAAGATCTGAAAATCAAATACCGCCTCGCCGACGGTGGGTCCACCATCGAAGTGCCCGAGAATAACGTCGATGACCTGCGCCTCACGCTGGCCGGCGAAGGCATCCCGCAAGGGGGCAATGTCGGGTTCGAGCTCTTCGACAAACCGCACATCGGGCAGTCGGAATTCAGTGAACACCTCAACTTCCAGCGCGCCCTGCAAGGCGAACTAGCCCGTACGATCGGACAGCTCGACTCCGTGCGCTCCGCCCGCGTGCATCTGGTCATGCCGGTGAATCGCGTGTTCGTCACCGACACCACCATTCCCTCGGCTTCGGTGGTACTGAACCTGCACAGCTCCGCGCCATCCTCCCGCGAGGTGAAAGCGATCATCCACCTCGTCGCGTCCGCGGTGCAGGGGCTCGAACCGGAACGGGTGACGGTGGTCGATACCAAGGGCGTGCTGCTCTCCGACCGGCCAGAGCTGGCCTCCGGCGGCGCCAGCGCCGTCCTGGAATCGCAACGCACCATGGAACGCGAGATGGAAGCCCGGCTGCAGGATCTGCTCGATCGCATGCTCGGCGAGAATAAGGCGATGGTGCGCACCAGCATCACCCTCAGCCGCCAAAGCCGCACCATCACACGCGAAACCTTTACTCCGGTGCGCGACGGCAGCGGCCAGGGGGTGCTGGAAAGCGAGCATCGCACCCGCGAGGCATATAACGGCGCGCGCGCTAACACCGGCGGCGCGCCGGGCATTCCCGCCACGCTGTTGTCCGGTGCCACCAACGCGGCCAACGCCGCGAACGGCTATCTCCGCGAGGAGAATACGACGCAGTTTCGCGTATCCAAGGAGACCACGGCGCAGCAGGTGCCGGCCGGCGAAATCGAACGCGTCAGCATCGCCCTGTTCGTCGATAAAAGCATCGAACAGGAGCAGATACAGAGCCTGACCGCCAGCATCGCCGCCGCCGCCGGTATCAATGCGAAGCGCGGCGATCAGGTGATTGCCCAGAGCTTCCCTTTCGATACTTCGGCCGCTGAAGCGGAAAAGAAGGCGGCGGCCGTGGATAACCAGAAGGCCACGATGACGCTGCTCACCCGTTATGGCGGCTCGGCGCTGATCATTATTGTGTTCATCTTCATCGCCATGAGTATGTTCAAGCGCACCATGAGCGGGTCGGGACGCACCACCGTGACCGATGCGGCGCCGTCCTATCCGATGCTGCCGCCGGGCGAGCGTGCGGTGGAGCAGTATGCGCTGCTCGATGGCGGGTCCGCGGGGGCAGCGTTGGAAGGGCCGGCGATGATGCCGAACAACTATCAGCCGCCTGCCGAGACCCAGGAAGAAAAGGCGCTGCATGCCCTGGAGCCGCAGCGTGTCGCCGCCGTGATTAAAACACTTATGGCCGAAGAATAAGCAGGAGCCGCCATCATGCACGCCCCAACGTTGACAAACAGCCAGAAAGCCGCGCTGCTCATCCAGACGATGGGCCCACAACGCGCCGCGGAAGTGCTCGACCAACTGCCGCCGGAGCAGGCGGGACGCATCCGCGCGGAGCTTCAGGCGCTGAGTCAGGTGTCCAACGAAACCAAGCGCGCGGTGCTGCGCGAGCTTCGTGTGTTGGCGGCGCCAGCCCCAGCGTCGGCCGGCCATACCCCGTATCTGCTCTCGCTCACGCCGGACCGCGCCGCCGAACTGCTGACCGGCGAACCGCCGCGGCTGGTGGCGCTGCTGCTGGCCGTGCTGCCGGTCGACCGCGGTCGGGCGATTATCGCCGGCCTCCCGACGGAGGAGCGCACCCGGCTCAAGCGCACCCTCGCCGAGGTGACGCCTCCCGCGCCGCTGGTGCATCAGCATCTGGAGCAAGCACTGCGCGCCAAAGCCGAGCGCTTCCAGTTCCGCGAGACGCTGCACGGCACCATCGCCCAGGAAACGCTCGTCCCCGCGTCGATGCCGGTTTTGCCAGCGGAGCCGCCGATGATTCCGGCCTCGGCGCCGGACTTCACCTTTGGCATGCTCGCGACGCTGGAGAAATCTATCCTGCGCGCCGTGGTCACGCAGGCCGATCTGGCGGATGTGGTACTGGCGCTGCGTGGGGCCGAACCCTCGTTTTGCGAGCATCTGCTGCATGTGCTGCCGGCACGGCTACGCTCCGCCATTCGCGCCCAGCTCAAACAGCATCAGCCGGTACGGCTGCGCGACATTATCGGCGCTCGGGCCGCGTTGTGCCGCGTGGCGCATACGGTGATGATCCGGCATGCCGCCCAGTATACCGAGAAGGAGGCGCTTCATGCCTCCTAAGCTGCTGCGCAATGCCGAAGTGAGTGGCCACCAGCGCTGGATGCCGTTGCCCTCGCCGGAGCCATTGCCCGATCCCGCGACGCTCTACGCGGACGCCCGGCGCGAGGCACTCGCCCAGGCTGCCATGCTCATGGAGACAGCGCGCGGCGAGGCGGAGACGATTCGTCGGCAGGCCGAAGAAGCAGGATTCCTTGCGGGACAGACTGCCGCGGAGGTGGAATACCAGCGGCGGATGGGCGAGTTGCTCGCGCAGGTTGAGGAGATCAATGCCGAACGCGCTGCGTTTTTCACTCGCGCCGAATCCGAACTGGCGCGACTGGCGACCGTCATTGCCGAGAAGGTGATTGCCCAGCATCTGGTACTGCATCCCGAAACAATCATTGATATCACGCGCGCCTGCCTGAAACGCATCCGCGATCGCGAGGACATCTACATCCGCGCGCATCCCGAAGACCTGCCGATCCTGCAGGACGCCCGTGCCGCGCTCATGTTAGAGGTTGACGGCATCTCCGAGTTCCATCTTGTCGAGGACCGGCGCATTCACCGGGGAGGGGTCATCGTCGAAACGGGCAACGGCACGTTGGACGCGCGCATCTCCTCACAGCTTGCCGTCGTCACGAAAGCGCTCGAATCCGCCGTGGAGGAATCCAGTGAGCCTGCTTCCGAATAGCATCCTGGACCGCTATATCGGCATCGTCAACCGGCTCGACACCATCAAGTCGAACGGGAAAGTGGTGCAGGTGGTCGGGGTGGTGGTGGAGGCAAACGGCCCGCAGGCAAGCATCGGCGAACTCTGTCACATCATCACCGGGCGCACGCGCCGTCCCGTGCCGGCTGAGGTCGTCGGGTTCCGCGGGAATCGCGTACTGCTCATGCCCCTCGGCGCCATCGAGAGCATCGCGCATGGCAACGACGTCATCGCCACCGGCGAACCCCATCGCGTACAGGTGGGTACCAATCTTCTCGGGCGCATCCTCGACGGTCTTGGCCATCCGATTGATGACAAGGGGCCGATCTTTCCCGAGGACGCGTATCCCGTGTCACAGGCGCCGCCGCATCCGCTGCGCCGCCAGCCCATCCGCGAGCCGCTCTGCTTCGGCGTGCGCGCTATCGACGGACTGCTTACCTGCGGCAAGGGCCAGCGCGTGGGCATCTTCGCCGGCTCCGGGGTGGGCAAATCGACGCTGCTCGGCATGATCGCCCGCTCCTCGAACGCCGACGTAAACGTCATCGCCCTCATCGGCGAACGCGGCCGCGAGGTGCGCGAGTTCATCGAGAAACGCCTCGGTGAGGAGGGCATGGCGCGCTCGGTGGTCATCGTCGCCACCTCCGACCAGCCGGCGATTTTGCGCCTGCAAGGCGCCCTGGTCGCCACCACCATTGCCGAGTATTTCCGCGATCAAGGCCTGGATGTGATGCTGATGATGGACTCGGTTACGCGCTTCGCCTGGGCTCAACGCGAGATCGGCCTGGCGATCGGTGAGCCACCGACCACCCGCGGCTACACCCCCAGCATCTTCGCATTGCTGCCCAAGCTGCTGGAGCGTTCCGGCGCCAGCGAGCGCGGCACCATCACCGGTCTCTATACGGTACTGGTGGAAGGCGACGACATGAACGAGCCGGTTGCCGACACCGTGCGCGGCATCCTCGACGGCCACATCGTGCTCTCCCGGCGGCTAGCCGATGTCGGGCATTTTCCCGCTATCGATTCGCTGGCCAGCGTCAGTCGCTTGATGAACGACCTGGTCGATGCCGACCACCGCCGCGCGGCCATCCGGCTGCGTGAAGTGCTCGCTACCTATCGCCAGGCGGAGGATCTGATCTCCATTGGCGCCTACGCGGCGGGCAGCAACCCGAAGATCGACGAGGCGATTGCGCTCATCGATACCGCCACGGACTTCCTGCGACAACCGTCAGACAGCAGCGCGGCGTGGAGCGAAACCCTCGCGCGCCTGGGGCCGTTCGCGGCGTGAGGCTGATATGCGCAAATTCGTCTTTCGATTACAGATCGTGCTGGATCATGCCCTGCGGCAGGAAGAGGAATGCCTGCAGGAGCTGGCGCGCCTGCAGGGGCTGTTGTTCCTGACGGTGGAAGCCATCGAGCGCGCGAAAGTCGACGTCCAGAACATGAAAGTCTTCCTCGCGACCCAGCAGCAAGGTGTATTCGATGCCAGCCGCCTGATGGAGTGGCGCATGCACCTGGAAGCGCTGAACGGCGTGGTAGCGGCCGTGGAGCAGGAGCGTAAGGCGCTGGAGGGGCAGGTAGAGGCGCAGCGCCAGCGCGTGCTGGATGCCCGCCGAAAGCGCCAGGGGCTGGAAAAGCTGCGCGACAAGCAGTACGACGACCACCGCATGGAACACGAACGGCAGGAGCTGAAGAACCTGGAAGATATTACGCTGCCCCGCCATGTGGCGCGGCAGACCCTCGTGCGAGCCGACGAATCCCGCGAGATCGCCGGGAAATCACGATGACATCCATAACCGACAACATGGCCAGGGTGAAACAGCGCATCGCCGACATCGAGGCGCGCATGGATGAGCTGACCGGCGGCATGGCGGCTCCCGCGGAGCCCGGCGTCTTTCAACGCTATCTGGCGGATGCCGCACTGACGCCGAAATCCGGCGATTCCCGCTATGCCGAAATTATCACCCGCGCCGCCGAGAAGTATCAACTGCGACCCGAATTGCTGCGCGCGGTGATCACCGCTGAATCAAACTTCAATCCCAACGCTGTCAGCCGGCGCGGCGCCCAGGGACTCATGCAGCTCATGCCTGGCACGGCCGCCGCGCTCGGAGTGGGGAACCCTTTCGATCCCGAGCAAAACATCTTCGGCGGCGCTCGCTACCTGCGCCAGCAGTTGGATCGATTTGATGGCGACGAGAGCCTGGCACTGGCGGCGTATAACGCCGGGCCGGGCGCGGTGACCCGCTACCACGGCGTCCCCCCCTTCCCGGAAACCCACCAATACATCACCCGCGTACTCGGCATGGCAGACGACGAATAGCCTGTCGCCCGATCATGCCGCTAAAGAGTTCTCCCCGAAATGGCGATAATCTCCGTGGAGACGCGTCGTTGCGTCCTCTCGGAGTATTTAATGGACTTGATCCCCGGCACGGTTGACATTACCGGTCTGATGAACGTCACTCCACTTTCGGCAGGAATGGGTAGCCATTCCGCGCTGGATGGCGCGGCGTTTCAAGCCATACTTGCGCAGGTGCAGGCTGGCGCAACCGTCCCCACGGGCGAGGTGTCGCCAGCACCAGCCATGAGCGCAGCATCGGCTCTGCCGGTCGAGGCCGCTCCGGCACCCGTGTCGCCATCCGCCGTAATATCAACCGTCCCACAACCACAGGCTTCACCGCCGGTCGCTCCGACTGCGCCGCTGGCCGAACCCGCAGATACCGTGCCGGTTCCGCTGACCGTCCCGACGCTGGGAGCTTCAGTTCTAGCATCGGTAGCCAGCACGTCCGAACCCCTGTCGGTTGCGCCGACGCCGGACGTGGTTGTGCCGTCCACGCATACAGCAAAGGGATCGCCGAAAGCCGCGACGATTGCACAGTCAGCGCCGGAAATGACACTTCCTGCCGCGACAAAAGCGATGGCATCGCCCGATGCGCCGTTGGCGCAGGAGTTGCCGCAGCAAACCCCTCTTGCCATGCCGCGAGCCCCCCATCTGACGCCGCCCATCGCTGTGCCGGTCGAATCGCTATCTACGCTGGGAACCGCCGGCGAGGCGCCCGAACCGGAGCCACCTGCTCCGGCGACGTCCGTATCGCTGACCATGCCTCCGGTGCTGGAAAAGGGAAAACGCGCGCCGCATAAAACGGTGACCGCGACACCCGCCGCACCGGCGCAGCCACAACCGGCAGAAGCCGATCCGTTGTCTGTGCCGGTTGCGGATGATCCCGCACTGTCGGATTCTCTCGAAAATACCGGGACGCCGGTCGTCACGCTGCTGGATCCCATCACGGAAATGCCGCAGCCGGTCGTCACGCCGCATCACCCGGCGCCGGAGATGCCGCAACCGACTATGGGAGAGCCCATCTTCGCGCAACCGCGCGCTGGCGCGGCTATTCCCATGCCGTCGGCGCCTGCCGATAGCAATCCTGGAACGCCTGCCGCGAAACCTGCCGCGACGAAGCCGTCACGGAAAGCGGCTGTGCCGGTCACCGTGGATGTGCCGGTGAATGCGTCAGCGCCGATGCCAGCGGTCGACGTGGGGCATGAATCCGCCAAGTCGACGATTGCGCCACCAGCCGCCGCGAGCGATACGCCGGTGACCCGACCGGTTCGACCGCCTGCGCCGACGAAGGACGCGACACCGCGCACGCCGTTGTTTACCGAGTCAGCGAGCCAGCCGGAGCTGACACTTTCGCAGGCGATGCCGTCTGGCATGTTGCCTGCGGAGGCCATTGTCGCGACGGCTTCGGCCGCAATACCAGCGGCCGTGCCAACTCCCGAATACATCCCGGCGGAGCCTGATATTGTCCCGTTGACGGCGACGACAGTCGCCACGGCTATCGCGGTACCTGTGCAGGCGCCATCGGTGCCGGACGACACGACGCCCGTTCAACGGACGCACACCGGCGAACCTATTACGGTGGCCACCCAGCCGCGCCAGCATCAACCGGCCGCGGACCATCCGGCGCCGCTGGCGGTGAGCGGCGAGCAACCCCTCATCGTGCCGAGTGCTCCGCCGACGAGCGTGATCACGCCGCTGTCGACGCAACCGGCTATTCCTGTCGTGTCGACTCAACCACAGCCTGCCCCGGCTGCCGCGGTGAACCCGCCACAACCTGCCGTGAAAACCATTGACCAGTCCATGCCGGCACGGCTGAAACCCACCACTGCGCAGTCCGAGCAGCCGGCACCTGACGCGGCTATCGACCATGACATGATGACGGGGATCGCCCCGGCGCAGGTGATGGCGGCACCGCCGTTGTCCGCCAGCCCGGCACCCTTGCGCCCGATGACGGACGCCGCATCGGTGTCGCTGGCGCCCGCGCCGCAAATACAAGCGCCCGTGACAATGGTGGCGCCGGACCGGCAACAGGCCACTTCGGCGCAACCGGTACCCGCCGATGAGACGCCAGTCCAGATCGTCCAACCTTCCACATCCGGTTCACCGGTCGTCGCCGTGCCGGTCGAACGCCTGGCAGTACCACAATCGATCATGCCCCCGGTTCAACCGCCTGTCGGCTCACTACCCACTCCGCCGGTGGCGGTCACCCCGGTGACGGTGGCGTCACAGCCTATGGTCACCGTGTCCGCAGTTGCGCCTGCGAACCAATCGATACCGACAACTGATGGAATCGCACAAGTTGCCCAGGCATCACGAGTGGTTGTCCAGTCGGCACCGCAACCCGTCCAGCCCGCCATAGTGGCTGTTGAGCCGGAAGCGAAGGCACCCGTCGCGCATGTCGCACTGGTGACGCCGGTAGTCGAGAACGCTGCTGTCACACATCCGATTGCGCCACCGCCAACCTCCACGGTGTCCCCACACGGCGCAGCGCCGGCGATCCCGGCGCCCCGCGAAGCCGCGGACCATCCCGTGATTGCCTCGGTTATCGCGGCTGCGGTACCGCAGTCAGTCACGGCGACCGCCCCAGCATCCGACGATTCGGCCCCGGTCACCGTCACCACGGCTCCGTCACCAATTCTGGCGTCCGCCCCGGCGTCCGACGCGCCAGCGGTTGTTCCCCTGGTCGCGGCTCCGCGTGTGAACACGGCGTCCGCCCCGGCGTCCGACGTGCCAGCGGTTGTTCCCCTGGTCGCGGCTCCGCGTGTGAACACGGCGTCCGCCCCG
>CAZPYA010000004.1:26032-70268 GCA_964590255.1 uncultured bacterium | reverse complement strand
CCCGGCGTCAGACGAATCAGTTTCGGTCATCATCACCGCGGCCCCGCAACCAATTCAGGCACACGTCGCGGGGTCCGACGAATCAGCCGTCGTCCCCGTTGCCGCAGCCGCGCAAGCAAACATGGCGGCCGCCTCGGTATCCGACGATTCAAGTCTGACCGTGCGTCCGACGATAATCGATGTGCAGCAACCCGGAATGCCAATTTCGCATGAGCCGGTGCCACCGCTGGATGGAGATGCCGTCATGGTCGCGGCGCAGCCAGCCGAAGCCGTGCCTGCGCCGATGCGGTCAGATGCGGTGAATGCCAACCGGGACGCCCGCGAGGAAGCCGTGCCGGTTGACGAGGCGGTTGACGGCGCCGTCGTGACCAGACCGTCCGCGGAGCGCGTCACCGCGCCGGACAACGGGCATATGCCGCAGCACAGCGTGCCGCTGCCGATGCAGACGTCGTCACCATCCGCACATCCGGCCGCTGCCGACCCGGTGGTGACCGTGGATGCGCCCGTGCTGGTGCGCCAGGTGGAGGATGCCGTCCGGCGAATCGCACCTGAACAGCCGAAGTCGCTGCTGGTGCGGTTGGACCCGCCGACGCTGGGCGCGCTGCATGTGACTGTCGCCATGCAGCATGGCGAAGTCGTCGCGCGCATTGAAACACCGTATCACACCGTATGTGCCGCGTTGGACAGCCGCCTGCCGGAGTTGCGGCAGGCGCTGGAGGACGCGGGGATTCGTGTGACCACCTGCCAGGTGTCCGTGCAGACACAGGCCGGCCGAGATGGCCAGCCATCCTGGCAGATGGCACAGCACCATCAACGCCAGGGATGGCCGTCGGCCGTGCCGCCGTCTACCGGGTTGCCGCCGGGTGATGACGGGCAGCCGGCTCTGCCGCCACGAATGGATTCGCGGGCACGGACGCTCGATTTCTTCGCTTGAGAAGGAGTATGTCATGTCTACTTCCGCCGTCAACAACAGCGGACAATCGATGAGTAACGACCCATCGACCATCAGTCGGACACTGAACAAAGAGCTGGATCGCAATGCGTTCTTGACCCTGCTCATCACGCAGATGCAAAGTCAGGATCCGATGAAGCCGATGGAAGATCGGGAATTCATCGCCGAACTCGCGCAGTTCAGCGCACTCGAGCAGCAGCAGAACACCACGACGGCGCTGGATAGTCTGGCAACCGCCATGCAAATGAGTGCCGCCACCGGCTTTATCGGCCACACCGTCACGGCGGAAAACCCTGCGACCGGGGTGGAAACCGTTGGGAAGGTACAAGCGGTGACGGTGGAAAATGGCGCTCCGAAGCTGGTAATCGGAACCTATACTCTCGAACCTGGTTGGGTGTCGCGCGTCGAATAAGCGCCGCCCGTATTTTGAAACGACGTGTCAGAGGAGGCAAATCCATGGAATCCATGTTTATCGGCGTGTCCGGCATGATTGCGCATCAGAAAGCCGTGTCGGTCATTGGCAACAATGTCGCGAATATCAATACTGTCGCCTACAAGGCCGGCCGCATGTCCTTCAAGGACGCGCTGGTGCAAACGATCTCTCCGGGCACCGTATCCGGGCTAAACCCGATGCAGGTCGGCACGGGCGTCACGGTGGGCAGCATCGAAACGGTGATGACCCCCGGATCGCTGAAACAGACGAACCGCGCGCTGGACATGGCCGTCGTCGGCAGCAGCTTTTTCGTGGTCGGGCCGGCGGGCAGCCGCCAGTATACCCGGGCCGGAGTCTTCCAGCTCGATGCCGATAACCGGCTGGAGCTGGCCAGCAACGCCATGCGTGCGGTGGGCTGGTCCGCCGACCTGTTTACCGGCGCCATCAACACCACCGAAGCGCCGACCGATAGTCTGCGCATCCCCATGGGCTCGCTCTACGCGGTGCCCACCGCCAACGTGAAGTTCGGCGGCAACCTGGATGCCTCAGTTGCCGTCGGCGCCACGGCGAATGCCGGTTTCGAGACGTATGACTCGCTCGGCACATCGCACCAGGTGGATGTCACCTTCACAAAAACCGCCGGCGGGGCCTGGAGCTGGACGGCGTCCAGCCCGGATGCCGTCGGGGTGCCCGGCACCGGCACGTTGACCTTCGACGAGCATGGCCGGCTTACGGCCAGCACCGGCTCGGTCAGCCTGGCGCTGTCCGCGCCGAATGGCGCAGACACGCCGCTGGATTTTGCCATCGACTTCAGCGCCGTCAGCCAGTTGGATGGCGCCTCCAGCGTACAGACTACCAGTCAGGACGGCTTGCCCATGGGCACGCTGGACAGCTTCACCATCGATGAAAAAGGGCAGATCCAGGGTGCATTCAGCAATGGCGCCACGCGCTTGCTCGGTCAGTTAGCGTTGGCCAATTTTAGCAATCCGGCCGGCTTGATCCGCCAAGGCAACAGCATGTGGGTGCAGGCGCCGAACTCCGGCGAACCGGTGATTCAGTCGGCGTTGATCGCCGGATCGCTGGTGCGCAGCGGCTACCTCGAACAGAGCAACGTTGACCTGACCACCGAGTTCACCGAGCTGATTGTCGCCCAGCGCGGCTTCCAGGCGAACTCCCGCTCCATCACCACCTCCGACGACATGCTGCAGGAAGTGCTGCAGTTGAAGCGGTAAGGTTGTTCGACTGACCACCGGCCCGCGCCAGGGCCGGTGGTCTCCCCGGAGGCCCATGATGATTACGCTAACCCGACTGCATGGTGAGCCGATCGTGGTCAACGCGGGGTTGATCGAAACAGTGGAAGCCACGCCCGACACGCTCATCTGCCTGGCGAACGGACGCAAGCTGATGGTGCGTGAGACCGTCGAGACGGTGATCACACTGGTGACCGCGTTTTACCAGAAAGTTGGGCGTGTGCCGGTGGCACCGCCGACAGTGGATGCGGATGAGTAAGCCGGTCGGACGCATGGGCGCGGCTAGGAGAAAGGCAACGTGCGATGGATCTGGGGACCATCATCGGGCTGGTACTGGCATGGGGTGCGGTCATCGTTTCGCTCCTCATGGAAGGCGGCAATATCGGATCGCTCATGATGCCTGGGCCTGCTGTGCTGGTGTTTGGCGGCACCTTCGGCGCCACCATGATCAGCTTCTCCTTCAAGCATTCCATCGGGTCGATGAATGTGATGAAAAAAGCATTCATCACCAAGGCGTTGGAGCGTTCGGAAGTGGTGCGCCTGCTGGTGAACCTGGCGAAGATCGCCCGGCAGTCCGGCATTTTGGCGCTGGAAGAAGAGCTGGTTAAAATTGAGAATGAATTCCTGCGCAACGCCATCCAGATGGTGGTAGACGGCACGCAGCCGGAGATGGTGCGCGAGGTGCTGGATACCGAAATCGCGAATATGGTGACCCGGCACAAGGTGGGTGAGGAAATTTTTTCCACCATGGGCGGATACGCGCCGACGCTGGGCATTATCGGGACGGTGATGGGCCTGGTGAATATGCTGGAGAATCTTGACGATCCCGGCGGCATGGGGCCGGCCATCGCGGCGGCATTCCTGGCGACGCTTTATGGTGTATTGTTCGCCAACCTGCTCTTCCTGCCGGTAGCGGCCAAGCTGAAGGCGCAGAGCCATGAGGAAACGACCACCTACGAACTGGTGGTGGAAGGCATTATCTCGCTGCAGGCCGGTGATAATCCGCGCACGGTGGCGATGAAGATGATGGCCTATCTACCGCGCGACGCCCGTCGTAAACTCGAAGAGGAGTTGAACTGACGCCATGGCTAAGAAGAAATCACATGGTGGCGGCGGGGGCGGCGGGGGCGGACACGATGGCGGCGGATCACTGCGCTGGCTGCTGACTTACGCGGACATGATTACGTTGCTGATGGCGTTTTTCATCATGATGTATTCGATGTCGGTGCTGAACATGGCCAAATTCAACGAGGTGGCGTTTTCCATTCGCAGTGGGTTCGGCGGCATTAAAAAGGGTGGGTCCAGTTTGCTGAAGCAGCATGTCGGGAACAGCACCATCACAAAAACGCAGGCGACCAGTCATGAGAAAGCGCTACAGCAGTTGGAAGTAGCGGTGAATAACTATGTCAGCATACGTGACATGGGGAAAGACGTCGAAATTACGCGCGATGAACGCGGGGTGATCATTCGCATCTCAGCCGAGCATCTACTGTTTTACCGCGGTACGGCGGAGATGACGCCGCGGGCGGAGGAGGTACTCGGGCGTATCACAAAAAACCTGAAGCCGATGGTGAATGACATCCTGGTAGAGGGATATACCTGCAACCTGCCCATCGCCACAGCGCAGTATCCCTCGAACTGGGAGTTGTCCGCCGCCCGTGCCGGTCGAGTGGTGCGTTTTATGGAACAACATGGTGTCACCGGGATGCGCCTCACGGCGGTGGGCTTCGGCGAAAACCGGCCGTTGAAGTCGAATACCAGCGAGGCGAACCGGTCGAGTAATCGCCGGGTCGAAATCGTTGTGCTCGATACGTCGTATGAACTGACGGAGAAGGCGATCCGCAAGGCGCAGGGTGACGACGGTGGTCGCCGCGCGCGCCCACACCTGCAAAAGGTGTGGGCGTCGGAAGACGGAGAGTAAGTCATGCCAAAAATAATGCTGATACTGATTGTCGTTCTGGTGGTGGCGGGCGGCGGGGCGGCGTTCCTCTTCTTTGCCAAGCCAATGATGGGCGCGCCGAAAGTAGAGAAGAAAGTCCTCTCCATCGTGCTGCTGGATGAGCGGACCATCAACCTGGCGGATACCAGCGCCACGCATTATCTGCGTCTGGTGGTGGAGCTAGAGGTGGTCGGGCCCGAGGCGTTGGGTGGCGGTGGCGAAGGCGGGGGGCATGGTGGCGGAGGTAAGAAAGAACCCGATAAATACAAGGCGCGCCTGATGGATAAGCTCATTCTGACTATCAGCGCGCAGCATTATCGCGATTTGCTCACTGTCGACGGCAAGGAGCATCTGAAAGAGAAGCTCAAAGAAGCGTTCAATGAGATATATGCGCCGGATAAATTCACCGTAAAGGAAGTGCTCTATACTGATTTTGTCATGGAATAATCGCGTGTAGTCCATCGGGATTTGATGACCGGCAGGCCTGCCTGGTGTTAAGTTGTCGTGCGGCATAGCCGACAATAGCCATGAAGGAGCTGCTCGGATGATTCAAGGCCTCTATATCACCGCGACCGGCATGCTGGCACAGGAACAGCGCCATGACATTGTGGCGCAGAACCTGGCGAACGTCAGCACCGTCGGCTATCAGCGGCAAACCCTCGCCTTTCATGCCGAGGTGGCAGCGCAATTCGCCACCGGCGCGCGCGCGCTGAAAGGCCAGGCGCCGTTGCCGTTGTTCCAGGTCGGCGCCGTCGCCGGTTCCGACCGAGCACAGGCGAACACCATCCGGGAAACCGGCAATCCCACCAACCTGGCGCTGGAAGGCGCCGGTTTCTTCACCGTGGAAACGCCGCAAGGACCCGCGTATACCCGCAACGGCGATTTCACCCTCGACGCGTCCGGCCGCCTGACCACTCGCGACGGACTGCCGGTACTCGGCGAGAACGGCCCCATCACCATCACCAGTTCGCAATGGCGTGTGAGTCCGGATGGCCGCGTGACGGTGAAAGACGCGGTGGTAGACCGCCTGCGCATCGCCACTATCGACGATCTCGCGACAGCCTCGCGCATCGGTTCCGGCCTGTGGCAAACGGCGGACGCTCAGCCCGCGAAGGCCGTCACCGTGCGGCAAGGATCGCTCGAAGGCTCCAATGTCAGCGCCATCACCGAGATGCTCGCGCTCATCCAGACCACTCGCCAGTATGAGGCCTGCCAGAAATGCCTGCAGGCCATCGACGGCGCCCTCGATCGCGCGGTCAACGATGTCGGCCGCACGTAACGGATAATGAATTTCATTCAACGGAGGATACTCCTATGATGCGTGGTCTCTGGACCGCTGCCAGCGGCATGACCGCTCAGCAGATGAATCTCGACGTCATCGCCAATAACCTGTCGAACGTCAACACCACCGGGTTCAAGCGCACCCGCGCCGAGTTTCAGGATCTGGTCTACCAGACGATGATGGCGGCGGGCAGCACCACCGGCGAGGCGGCAAAGGTGCCCGCCGGCATCCAGATCGGGCTGGGCAGCCGCACGGCGACCACACAGAAGGTCTTCACGCCGGGCGATATGAAGCAGACGGACAACCCGCTGGACCTGGCGATTCTCGGTGAAGGCTTCTTCACGGTGATGACGCCAGACGGCACTCCCGCCTATACCCGCGACGGCACCTTCAAACTGGACGATCAAGGTCGACTGGTCAATTCGGACGGGTATGCGATGGAACCGGCGCTCACCATCCCGCAGAACACTGAAAGCATCACCATCGGCCCGGATGGCACGGTGACGGCGAAGGTGGCCGGGCAAACGAACCCCACCCAGGCCGGGCAGATCCAGTTGGCCCGCTTCACCAACCCCGCGGGGTTGAACAGCATCGGCCACAACCTATACGTGCCCACCGCCTCCAGCGGCGAGGCAGTCACTGGCGCCGCGGGCAGCGACGGCTTTGGCCGCGTAGCCCAGAATACGCTGGAGCTTTCCAACGTGCGCGTGGTGGAAGAAATGGTGGCGATGATCGTGGCCCAACGCGCGTATGAGACGAACTCGAAGGCCATCCAAGCGGCCGATGAAATGTTGCAGATGGCCAATCAGCTGCGCCGGTAAGCGCGACGGAAGGTGACGCCCATGCGACGATGGCTCTATGCACTGATGCTGACGACCCTGCTGGCCCCTGGCGTCACCGCTCCCACGGTGACGGTTTCGGAGCGCGCCAGCGTCACTGGGGTACAAATTGTGCTGGGGGAAATCGCCGCGGTGCAGGGCACCGACGAGGAGGCCGCGCGGTTGATGCGCATCGTGCTGGCGCCCGCGCCCATCCCCGGACAGCGCTTCTCGCTTACCCCGGCGATGATTCGCGTGAAGCTGCGCCAATTCGGCTTCGATCCGGACGCGCTCACTCTCACCTGCCCGCCGGCGGTGGAGATCACCCGCCGCGCGGTAACCATCAACGGCCGCGCGCTGGTCGCCGCGGCTGATTCGTGGCTGCGTGAGCGGTTGGTGGCGGCGATCGGCGAGGAGCTGGTGCTGACGGCACTGTCGACGCCGCCAGATACCGCAACGGCGGACGGCGTCGTGACCATCCTCTGCGCGCCCGCCGGCAGCGAGACCAGCGCCCAGCGCACCGTACAGGTGATGGCGCATGTTGATGGCGCGGTCGCCTGGCGCGGTGCCATTACCTTCCGCCTGCAGCGTTTCATGCCGGTGCTGGTGGCGCAACGGGCGGTGGCCGCCCATGCGATCCTGAACGCGGAGGATGTGGCGCTGCGGCGCTGCGAGGTGACCACGCGGGTTGGCGCGGCGCTCACCGATCTCGCCGTGCTGGTGGGGCAACGGACTAGTCGCGCGCTGCGCGTCGGCGATGTCCTCACCGCCGATGTGATTGAAGTCGTGCCGGTGGTGCGACGCAACCAGGACGTTATGGTTGTCGCGCATTGCGGCGAGATGGTCATCCGCCTGCGGGCGGTGGCCTGTCAGAACGGCGGTTTGGGGGCCACGATTACGGTGCGCAACCCGCAATCGCATCATGAATTCTCCGCCCGCGTTATCGGCCCGGGCGAAGTGGAAGTCGTTTGGTAAAAAGGAGTGCATGCATGCATCCGATGCGTTTGACGTTTATGCTTGGCCTGCTTGGCGCCGCCCTGTGCGCGCTCGCGGCCGATACGCCGCCCGCCCCGGCGACGCTCAATCCCCTCCCGGTGGCGATGCCGGCAGAACTGACCGGCAGCTTGTGGAGCGGGCACAGCCGCTCGCTGATACTCGATACCACCGCCCGCGCCGTCGGCGATTTGCTCACCGTCATTGTCGAGCAACAGTCGGTGGCCAGCACCACCGCCAAGCACGAGACCAGCAAATCGATGGGGGTGAATGCCGGCAAAGGCACCGGATGGCTGGACGGCTTCAGGGGGATGGGCGCGAAGGCGGACCGCACCACCAATGGTTCCGGCGCCTCGACTGCCTCGACGCGGTTACTCGATCACCTCACCGTCACCGTCGTCGCGGTGCTGCCCAATGGCAACCTGCGCATCGCCGGCTCGCGCACGGTCACGCTGGAGAAGGACACCGTCATTCTCTCCTTCAGCGGGGTGGTGCGCCCGGAAGATATCACGCTTGATAACACACTCTCTTCCATCAGCGTGGCGGATCAGTGCCTGGTCGCCTCCGGCGTCGGGCCCATTGCTGAGAAGCAGCGCCCGGGCTGGTTTAGCCGCCTGCTGGCGGTGCTGTTCTAAACTGAGGATACCGAAATGCGCAGTTTCCTGCTCATCATGTCCCTGATACTCGTCGCCGCCGCGCTGGCGCAGACCCCGGCGGCTCAGAGCCCGGTGCTGGCCCGTGTGAAAGACCTTGCGCGCGTCCAGGGCGTGCGCGAAAACCAGCTCTGCGGCTACGGCCTGGTGGTCGGGCTGAACGGCACCGGTGACTCGGCGCAGACCATCTTCACCGCCCAGGCGTTGGAGAACCTGCTGCAGCGCATGGGCATGACGATGCCGGCCGGCCGGCTGAAGGTGAAGAATGTGGCGGCGGTGATGCTCACCGCCGAGATCCCCGCCTTCGCCAAAAACGGCGACCGGCTCGATGTCACTGTGACCTCCATCGGCGATGCCGCCAGCCTGCAGGGTGGGGTGGTGCTACAAACGCCGCTGACGGGAGCCGACGGCCGCGTCTACGCCGTGGCGCAGGGCGCGTTGTCGCTGGGCGGCTTCAGCGTCGGCGCCGGCGGCAGCACCCGCGGCAGTGGGCATCCCACGGTAGGCCGCATCCCCGGCGGCGCGCTGGTCGAAGCGGAGATTCCCACCGCGTTCAATAGCCTGCGCGTGCTCGCGGTCTCACTGAAGCAGCCGGACTTCGCCACCGCGGCGCGCGTGGCCGCGGCGGTCAACGCGAAATTCGCCAATAGCGCCCGTGCGCGGGATGCCGTGACTATCGATATCGCCCTGCCGGCCGCGTATCAGGAACGGCGGGTGGAGTTCCTCGCCGAGGTGGGGGAGTTGGTGATCGCGCCGGATACCATCGCCCGCGTGGTCATCAATGAGCGCACCGGCACGGTGGTGGTCGGCGGGCAGGTCACCGTGCTGCCCGTCGCGCTGGCCCAGGGCAACCTGTCGATCTCTATCCGCGCCTCGCTGCTGGTCAGTCAGCCGGAAGCGCTGTCCGGCGGGAACACGGTGGCACGGCCCACCGCCGAAGTAGAGGTGGATGAGCCGATGGTGAGCTTCGCCCAGCTCAAGGGCGGCACCGTCGAAGAGTTGGTGCGTATCCTCAACGCTATGCGCGTGAGCCCCCGCGATGTCATCGCCATCCTGCAGGCGCTGAAGCAGGCTGGCGCGCTCCAGGCTGAATTGGTGATCATGTAAGCGGGCATCCCGTGGTTAGTCTACGCCGCGTCCCCGGGGACATCCGGGGGCGCGGCGTTTGGTGCGGCGGGGTTAAGTTCGGGCATCGGATGCCGATAATACAAATGGAGAAGGGTATAGACGATGACGACCGTGACGTATAGCACTTTGAATCCCGCCCCCCCGGCCGACCATGAGGCCCGCCGGTTGCGCGCGGCGTGCGCCGACGTCGAAGCGCTCTTCTTCTCACAGATTCTGCGCGAAATGCGCGCCAGTATCCCCGACGATGGGATCATCCCACGTGGGGAAGGCGAGACGATGTTTCGGGACCTGCTGGATCAGGAATACGCCCGCCAGATCGGGAAAGACGCAGTCAGCGGGCTGGGACACCTGCTCTATCAGCAGCTCTCGGCGCGGAATGTAGAAAAGTCAGCAGGAATTATATCGGTGCGGGGCTAAAGTATTGTTTGTCGCTTGTCGACAATCATGGTAAGCCCGGCACAGTTCCGCCGGACACGGAGGCATGTGATGAAAATCACGGGATCACAAATCGGCCCGGTTACCCCGGCACAGACGGAGAAGGTGAAAAAAGCCGCTCCGACTGCGGCCCCGGCTGCCGCTCTGCCGAAAGACACCGTGCACCTCTCTGCCGACGTGAGCGTCGTGGAAACGGCGCGCACAGTGATCGCCGGTACCCCTGACATTCGCGAAGAGCGGGTGGAAGCCCTGCGCAAGGCCATCGCGGACGGGACCTACGAGGCTCCCGCCGAGCAGGTGGCGGACCGCATCCTGACCGAAGGCCGGAGGGCGCAGTTGGGTCGGAAGTAACGACGGGAGTGACCATGAGTGCCATCGAGCGATTGGAAGCCCTGCTGGAATCCCAGCGGGAGGGTTTGTCACGTCTCCTGGACCTTTGCCACGCGGAGCGGCAGTGTCTGCTGCAGGGCCACCTGCAGCAACTGGAGCCCATCACCCGCGAACAGGCGGAGCTGCTTGCCCGGCAGTCTGTCCTCTCCATGCACGTCTACACCGCGCTGGAGCAGACCGCCCGCGCGCTGGATCTGCCCGAGCACGCCGCCTTGCAGGATGTCGCCGCTCGCCTGGAGGCCCCGCACGGCCCGCGCGTACAGCAGTTGTCCCGTGCGCTGATGGAGCTGGCCGCCACGCTGCAGCAGGAAGGCCGCGTCAACTGGCACCTCGCCCAGCAGGCACTCCGCTATGTCGATTTCACCCTGAAGGTGATCGGCAAGGCCAAAGACGGTCCGCGCCCCTACGCGCTGCCGTCGCAGTCCGTACCCGCGACCGCCGCGCAGTTGCTCGTGGATAGCTGCGCCTGAGTCACAGGGGGACCCCGTGTCGGCATTTGACATCATCCGCCTTGCTATGAGCGGCCTCGCCGCCAATCAAAAAGCCATTGATGTGACCGGGCAAAACGTGGCCAACGTCAATACGCCCGGTTACCATCGCCAGGAAGCGGTCATGCGCGCGGGACAGCCGCAGAAGCCTATTGTCGGCGGCCTGACGCCCAGCAGCCTGCCCAGCACCGGCGTAGATGTCCAGCAGGTACGGCGGGTGCAGGATGGTTATCTGCAGCAGCAATTCAACAATGTCATGGGGCAATTCGGTCGTTGGGGCACCATGTCGCAGCAGTTGCAGCAATTGGAAAGTTTTTTGGCCCCCGGCAGCGAGTTGAATCTCACCACCATGCTCGATCGCTTCTTCAGCGCGTGGCAGCAGTTGGCGACGCATCCCGAAGAGGAAGGTACGCGCTCGCTGGTGGTGGGTGAATCGTCTAACCTTGCCACGCTGCTGAATACCCAGGCCAGTCAGCTCACCAGCATGCGCGTCAGCATGGATAGTGCCGTAGAGGTGCGCGTCGCGCGGGTGAATCTCCTTGTCGATGAGTTGGCGTCGATGAACGCGAAGATCGGCGAAGCCACGGGCATGGGCATGCAACCGAATGACTTAATGGATCAGCGCGAAGTGATCTACAGCGAATTGGCCAGCCTGGTGGGCACCACATCGCTGTCCACCGACGACACCGCGCCCATCATCAATCTCAACGGGTACTCGCTGGTGCAGGGCGGCGTCGGTCGGCACCTGCTGTATCAGACGACGGCCACCGGCCGGCAGATTACTTGGGACGATGGCACGCCGGTGACGGTGAGTAACGGCGAAATCGCCGCGCTCACACAGATGCGCGACACGGTTATTCCGGACTATCTCGCCCAGCTCGATGCCATCGCGTCGGGCCTCTCCACCTCCGTGAACGCGCTGCATCGCACCGGGTTTGGCATGGATGGCATGGCCGCGCCGGACTTCTTCACCGGCGCGTCGGCGGGTAGCATCGTGGTGAATGCCGCGCTTGTCGACGATCCCAGCCTGGTGGCCGCCACGACGACGGCGGGCGCCGTCGGCGATGGCTCGCTGGCTACACGCATCGCCCAGTTGGCGCATCAACCGCTCATCGGGAACCAGACGATGCAGGAAGCGGCTTCCACGCTGCTCAGCAACATCGGACACGCGGTGCGCGGCGCGCGAACGTCGACGGAAGCAGCGTCTGCCATGAAAGAGCAGTTAGCCAATCAAGTGATGGCCACCAGTGGCGTGAGCATGGATGAGGAGATGACCAATATGATCATCTACCAGCGGGCATATGACGCGTCCGCCCGCGTGCTGACGGTGGCGGATGAAATGCTGCGCACCCTCATTGAACGGATTGGCGCCTGACGACGGCGGGAGAAACAGTTATGCGTATTGCCGATGAAATGATGACTAGCAATCTAGCCTCGCATCTGGGGCGGGTGTCGTCTCGGCTCGCGCGCCTGCAGTTGGAAGTGGCCAGCGGCATCAAGCTGCAGCGCCCTTCCGACGATCCGGATGGCGCGCTGCGCGCCGCCACGCTGCGCACCGGCCTGGCGCAGGCTGAGCAGTATAAAAAGACCGTCAATTACGCATCGTCCTGGCTGAAAAGCGAAGATACCGCGCTGGACCAGGTGCAGCAGCTCATGCGCGAAGTGCGCGGCATCGCCCTCACCGCGGTGAGCCCGCGCTCGGAGCAGGAACGCGAAACCTACGCCCAGCAGGTGGATCAGGTTATTGATGCGCTGAAGCAGGTGGCGAACAGCACGGACGGCATGCACTATCTCTTCGCCGGACACCAGACGCTGAGCGTGCCGTTTGACGGCACACCGGGGGCGATCACCTATGCTGGTGATGCCGGCAATCGGCAACTGGAGATCGGTGAAGGCCTGACGATGTCGCTGAATCATACCGGCGGACAGGTATTCAATATGGGCGGGACGGCTGACGCGGGGCTGCCGGATCTCTTCACGACACTGGCGGCCATCAGCACGCAAGCCCGCGCCGGGGACAGCACCGGCCTCACCCAGTCCATCGCGCAGCTCGATGTGCATGCCACCCGCGTGACGGCCATCCGCGCGCAGACCGGCACCCGCCTGCAGCAGTTGGAGATGGCGACCTCCCGGCTCACGGATACCACCCTGGTGCTTAACGATTTGCTTGGCGAGGTGGAATCCGTCGATATCACGGAGGCGCTGGTGCATCTGAAAGAACAGGAAAATGTCTATCAGGCGGCCAGCTATGTCGCCAGCTCGCTGGCCAGCGGGGGATTGTTGAGCTGGCTGCGCTAATCCCGTTGGGACGCTGATCACCCCGTAATCCCGAAACGGCGTGATCCACGGCAGGCATCGTCGGGAAAGGGGACATCATTATGCAGATCCAGACCACGCGTTTCGGCGCGGTTGATATTGACGAGCAGAGTGTGCTGACCATGACGCATGGGCTACTCGGCTTCGAGGACATTACGCAATATTGTCTCATTCCGCACGCGCCGGATAGCCCATTCCGCTGGCTACAGGCGGCAACGATGCCCGAGTTGGCGTTCATCGTGGTCAATCCGTTTGACTTCTTTCCGGATTACGACGTGTCGCTGCCCGAGGCGGATGCCCGGCGCATCGGCGTGCAGGCTCCCGACCAGGTGGCGGTGCTCTCCGTGGTCACCGCGCGCAACGGCGAGTTGACCGCCAACCTCATCGGGCCTATCGTCGTCAATACCGTCACGCAGACCGCCGCGCAGGTGGTGCTCACCGATTCACACTATTCCACGCGTCACTCGCTGGTGCCCGCTTCCGCCGCGTGACCGCGTGTTTGACATGAATACTGTGGCATTCTATGATAGGGTGGCTGGCGCGGACGCGGCCACCCTGCCGTATACCTGGTCGGCGGCTCGCGTCGCATGAAATCCGGACGACTATGCGCATACTTACCTGCAAACTCAATCACAGTATTGCCATCGGGGATGACATCGAAATCACCCTGGTGCAGGTGCAGCTCCCCCAGGATCAAGTGCGCCTGGGCATCGCCGCTCCGCGGTCCGTGAATATCTATCGCCGCGAAGTCCTCCTCGCCATTCGCCAGGAAAACCGCCGCGCCACCCAGGCGTCGCCGGACGATCTGTCTACGCTCATCCCGCCGCCGAATCCGACGCAGGAATAAGCGGAAAATCTGCACGGTTTTCGTCAATTTCGCTTCAGTTTTTCCTCGGTGTGACGATACTAATAGTGACGTTGTCGCCAGTTGCTTTTGTTTAGCCGGCATAAGAGCAGGCGGCCGTCGGACAATCTCACACTACACTTCCCTCAAGGAGGAAAAACACCCATGACTCTGCGAATCAACCAAAACATCGCAGCCATCAGTGCCCATCGTTGGTTACTCACCAACGACTCGGCCATGGCGAAATCCATCGAGCGCTTGAGCTCGGGATTTCGTATCAACAGTGCGGCGGATGACGCCGCGGGCCTCGTCATCAGCGAGACCCTCCGCACCAAGATTTCCGGTCTGAACGTCGCGTACAAAAACACCCAGGATGCGGTGAACATGATCAAGACGGGTGAAAAGGCGCTGGACGAAATCGAATCCCAGCTCCGCGGCATCCGTGACCTGACCCTGCACGCTGCCAGCGCCAACGGCAACAAGGCGCTGATTTCGGCCGACCAGGCGCAGGTGGATCAGGCGCTCGATTCCATCGATCGCATCGCGGCACAGACGGAATTCGCCGGACTGAAACTGCTCGCCGACGATACCGGCACCAATTCCATCGAAGGCAAAAAGTTTCAGATCGGCGGCGATGCCGGGCAAGCGGCCACCTTCAACGCGGTGGGCGTGACATTCGGCGTCGACCACACCGGTGCAGCCCTCACCCTGCATACGGATATGCATGCGGCCACCCTTGGTTTTTCTGCCTCGGCGGGCTCCTATGCGAATGCCACCTCGGGGAGTGCCTATGTCGCGCTGGGCGCGGCCGGCACCGAGGACATCGACATCACCTGGGAGAAGGCGGATGGCACGGTGCAGCACATCACCGTTACCATTACCTCCGCCGCGGGCGCGGAAACCGCGCAGGAATACGCTGACTTGATCAATGCCCAGTTGAACGGCAACGCGACCATCAACGGCACGGCCGGACAGGATATCAATGATATCCTCGAGGCGACGGTGGTGGGCGGGGCAATCAATATCGGCGTGGTGGACCGCATGGAGAATAAGGTGGAGTTGAATAGCACCTCCACCCTCCGTGTGCGCTCAGAAGCCAGCATCGCTGCCAAAGGCGCCCTGTACGACACCCTCAACGGGATATCGGACAGCGGCTCCACCGCCACCTCCGGTGTCACCCTTGACGGCGCGGACTTCGACTCCCTGATCGGGACGATCGACGACGCGCTGAAGATGGTCGATGGCCTCCGTGTGAACATGGGCGCGTTCCAGAAGAATAACCTGGAATCGAACTTGTCCAGCGTGGCGGTCGCCAAGGAGAACCTGGCGGCGTCTGAGTCGGCCATTCGCGACACGGACATGGCAGCCGAGATGATGAGCTTCACCCGAGCGCAAATCCTGATGCAGGCCAGCCAATCAATGATGGCGCAGGCCAACTCCGCGCCGCAGTCCATCTTACAGATGCTGCAGCAATGACGCCGGCACCTCTGCAGCCCCGGCCCGCCTCGCGGGCCGGGGCTGCCGCATATCTCAGGCACCCTCCTCGCGTTCTGTAACAGCCTCTCGTGAAAAAATAACTGAAAATATTTCGCGAAACCGCTAAAGTTCCTCCAGCAAGCTTCCGATATAGCAAATGACGGACCGCCGCATGCCTATGTGTGCCGGCACAAGGTCAGGCGGACGTCGGGTAAGACACTATTTTCCATCAAGGAGGAAAATACCATGACACTGCGTATCAATCAGAACATCGCGGCCATGAGTGCCCATCGGTGGTTGCAGACCAACGATTCGGCCATGGCGAAGTCCATCGAGCGCCTGAGCTCGGGCTTCCGCATCAACAGCGCGGCGGACGACGCGGCTGGCCTGGTCATCAGCGAGACCCTTCGCACGAAGATCTCCGGTTTGACCGTGGCGTACAAAAACACCCAGGATGCGGTGAACATGATCAAGACGGGTGAGAAGGCGCTGGACGAAGTCGAAACCCAGCTCCGCGGCATCCGCGACCTGACCCTGCACGCGGCCAGTGCCAACGGCAATCAGGCGATGATCTCGGCCGACCAGGCGCAGGTCGACCAGGCCCTCGACTCGATCGACCGCATCGCGGCGCAGACCGAGTTCGCCGGCTTGAAGCTGTTGTCCGATGACACCGGCACCGATTCCATTGAGGGCAAGAAGTTCCAGATCGGCGGCGACTCCGGGCAGACGGCCACCTTCAACGCGGTGGGCGTCACGTTTGGCGTCGACCACACCGGCGCGGCCCTTACGCTGCATACGGACATGCATGCCGCCACCCTTGGCTTCACCAGTTCGGCGGGCTCTTATGCCGAAGCCACCTCGGGAAGTGCTTACGTCGCGCTGGGCGCGGCCGGCTCCGAAGACTTCGACATCACCTGGGAAAAAGCTGATGGCACAGTGAAGCACATCACGCTGACCGCCACTTCCGTGGCCGGCGCGGAAACCGCCCAGGAGTATGCCGACCTCATCAATACGCAGCTCGCGGGCAGCGCCACGGTGAACGGCACCGCCGGTCAGGACGTGTCCGATCAGCTCGAAGCCACCGTCATTGGTGGCAAGATCAGCATCGGCGTGGTAGACCGCATGGAGAACCAGGCTGAGCTGAATTCCGCCTCGACGCTGCGCGTTCGGTCGGAATCAACCATTGCCGCCAAGGGCGCCCTGTACGACACCCTCAACGGTGTTTCGGACAGCGGTTCCACCGCCACCTCCGGTATCACGCTGAGCGGCGCGGACTTCGATTCCCTCATCGGGACCATCGACGACGCGTTAAAGTCGGTGGAAGGCCTCCGGGTGAACATGGGTGCGTTCCAGAAGAACAATCTGGAATCGAACCTGTCCAGCATTTCCGTAGCAAAAGAGAACCTGTCGGCGTCCGAATCGGCGATTCGCGACACGGACATGGCCTCCGAAATGATGAGCTTCACCCGCGCGCAGATCCTCATGCAGGCGAGCCAATCGATGATGGCGCAAGCGAACTCCGCGCCGCAGTCGATCCTCCAGATGCTGCAGTAAGCATCACCGTCACACGGGGCTCCCTCATCTACCGGCAAAATGGGTGAGGGAGCCCAGCAATGCGAGGCACGCGACGGCGTGTCTCACGCCAATTCCGGAAGGCATGCGCCGGGTGGCAGATCACTGGGCACCGGACCGGCCTTCTCGTGAACGGGAGGTATGCGATGGGGAGCATCTCATTTGACGTGAAAGGCCTGCCCATGCTGCAGGCAGTGAAAGCGCCGGTCGTCGACTCCACTCCCAGGACTGCCGACGCGGACGCGTCCGCACCGACCGCGTCTGACACCTCACCGGCCGGCACCAGCATTACCCTGCAGCAGGACCGGCTGGTTGGACGTTTCGAGTATAACGATGACCTGCATCTGGTCATCATCACCTTGCAGCGGGCTGATACTGGCGAAGTGATTCAACAACTGCCGCCGGAACAGATCGTGAGCATGCTGCAAGGCATCATGGAGCAGTTGGGCCAGACGGTTGATCGCCGCGGATAACGCGGGAGGTGGGGCATGGCGGGAACAATGTCGGTCGGAGGCCTGGCCTCCGGGCTGGATACGGATGGCATTCTGAGCAAGCTGGAAGCGCTGGCGCGGCAACCCGTGACGCGCTTGCAAACGCAGCGGACAACCATACAAAACCAGCAGGCCGCCTGGCACGAAGTCTCCTCGCGCCTCCTCGCCGTAAAGGAAAAGGCCGCAGCCCTTTCTACGTTGAGCGGCAACGGCGCGATGGCAGCTTCTACCACAGAGAGCAGCATCACTGCCAGCGCCGGCGCTGGCGCCATTCCCGGGCAATACACGCTGACCGTCAATAAATTGTCCACGAACCATCAACTGATCAGCCAGGCGCATACCGATGAGAACACCACCAGCCTGGGCACCGGCACCGTCTCCATTACCTCGAATGGCGAGACGACGGCGATCGAGGTTCACGAGTTGACTCTCGCGGGTTTGCGCGACGCCATCAACTTGAGCGACGCCAATGTCACCGCGTATATCGTGAACGACGATGATGCGTACCACCTGGTGCTCGCCGCGAAGTCCGCCGGCACCGCGGCGGCGATTACGATGGATTCCACGCTGACCGGCGGCACCGCGCCGAACATGGCGACATTGCAGGAGGCCAACGATACCGAGGTGACCCTCGGCAGCGGGGCCAATGCGGTCACGCTCACACGCACCGGCACCACCCTCACCGATGTTATCCCCGGCCTCACATTCACGCTGTTGCAAGCGTCGGTGGGTAAGACGGCGACGATCAACGTGACGTCATCCAACTCAGATGTCCGTACCGCCGTCAATGGCCTGGTGACCCAGGTGAACTCGTTTCTCGATTTAATGGGACAGGTCGCCTCGTATAACAGCGACTCGGGTTCGACCGGTTTGCTCTTCGGTAATTCACGGTTAACGTCCATCAAGAATGAGCTGCTGACGACCGTGACCGGCATTGTCAGCGGCCTGCCGACAGAGATGCGCACCGCGGTGCAGGCTGGGATGCGGCTCGGTACCGACGGCAAGCTGGCCTTCGACACCGCGGCCATCGACGCCGCGATGGCGGAAGACCGCGATGCGGTGGTGCGATTATTCAGCACCACCGGCACGGCGGACAACGCCGATGTAAAGTATTTGGGTTCGACTGCCGATACCAAAGTGAGTAGCAGCAGCGGCTACGCCGTGCAGATCACCCAGGCGGCGGAAAAAGCCCGCCTGACCATTGGTGGCGCTGAGGTGCCTGCGACGTTGACCCAGGATGAAACGCTGACCATCAACGATGTTTCGATCACGTTGACCAGCGGGATGACCCGCTCTCAGATGCTGACGGCCATCAACGCGAAAATGGCGGACAGTCGCGTAACAGCCTCGCTGACCGGCGCGGACGGCACCGGCGCCGGAAACTACCTGTCGTTCACCCAGGTGGACTACGGGGCTACCCAATACGTGAAGGTGACGTCGAACGTGGCCGCGGGCGGCACCGGGGTGGGCACCACCCAGATGACCGCCGGCAATCCCGGAGCGGGCAATGTCGGCCGCGTCGGCAAGGACGTGCAGGGCACCATCAACGGCGAGGCCGCCACCGGCAGCGGGGAAGTGCTCACCAGCAGCACCGGCAATGCCAATGGGCTCAAGCTGCAGGTGACCGGTGGAACTACCGGCGATTTTGGCAGCGTCGTCTTCACCCAGGGGGTGGGCGGGGCGCTGGATCGATTGCTGGATTTTGTTACTCGCAGCGGCGATGGCACCATCAGCAATATCCTGGAGACGCTCGATAATAATGTCGCATCGTTGGATGACAACATCACCCGCGAAAGCGATTCGGTCACCCGCGAGATCGAGCGGATGCGCGCCCAGTTTAATGCCATGGAAGTGGCGTTGAGCACGATGAAAAACCAGAGTGCCCAGTTGACGAATCTCATCGCCCAGTTGCCAAGTTATAACACGTCATCGTAAGGGATGAGTGACGGTGTCGCCGCAGAAAGAAGGATGATCATGGCCGTCGCGAGCATTAATGCCTACCGTGCGAATCAAGTCACCACCATCAGCCGGGGCCAGTTGCTCCTGCTCACCTACGATGGCCTGCTGCGATACTTGCAGGAAGGTAAAAGCGCCATGCAGCAAGGACGCCTTGAAACACAGAACGCCAACCTGCAGAAGGCGCAAGAACTCATCCTCGAACTCTATTGCACCCTCAACACGGACGCGTTCCCCGAATTGGTGCGTAATCTGGAACGGTTATATAATTACATGTATCAGCGAATCATCCATGCAAATGTGCATGACGACCTCGCCGCGGTCGATGAAGTCGCGTCCCTGGTGGCCGATCTGCGCGACACCTGGGCGCAGGCCGAACAGCAGGTGCGAAATCAGGAGAGTTGATTGCGGCAAGCGGGCACAGTGGACGAATTGATGAATGAAACAGGAAGCCTGACTGACAGCCTCGCGATGTCTGACGCACTCCTGCAGGGGTACGCTGAGTTGTCGCGCCTGCTGGATGAGTTGCTAGCGCTCACCGGCCGTCTGGCCGTCGAGGCCAGCGAGTCGCTGGAGCAGACCTTACACCAGCGCCAGGCGCTGTTGCATGCGCTCACCGCGCGCGATCCGGCCGGCCTCTTTCACCGCACTGCCAGTTGCCATGGAGCGTTGCTGTCCGCGGGACACCCGCGCGTAGCGGACGCTCTGCAGCAGGCGCAGGAGCGCGTGCGCATGCAATTTACTCATGTGCAGGAAGCGGAAGAAGCTGCTCGCACCGCGCTGGAAGACGCCCGCGATTCCCTGCTCGCCCTGCTGAAGACCCACGCCCAGCGCCAGGCGATGAAACGCTACGTCATCAGTCCCACGCACAGCGCCCCGCGCTTCCTCGACGGCATGCGCTGATCGCGCCCGCTTCCGCTCAGGACTGCAGACGTGTCTCCCGCATCCGCAGCACCAGTTCCACTTCCCCGCGCGCGAGTTGCAGCGTCTCGGCGATTTGTTCCGCACTGTGCCCGGCGTCGTGCAGACGGGTGATGTCTGCCTGGGTGGTGGGGACCTGTGACGAGGCGGTGTCACCGCGTGCCAGCAGCAGGTCCACTTTTGCTTCCAGTCGCCGCAGACGCGCCAGCACCTCGTCGTCGGCAAGGATGGCATCATCAGTCAGGATGGCGTCATCGGGCGCCGGGATCGCGGTCGGGGGGGCGGCTGGCCGTTGCGCGCGGAGGCGCGTCCAACCCCACCAGGCGCCCGCGGCGACGATGAGGAGAAGGGCCAGTTGCGAGGTGGCGTTGAGCTCGATAGGCGTCATGCGGTCTCCGGTCAAGCGGTGAAGTCGATGCGATGCGTCTGCGTGCCCGGCAGGTCGTGTTCTTCCATGTGGCCGTCGGGGTCATATGTCTGAATACTCGGCGCCGCCGGTTCCTCGGCGGCCAATTCCTCTTCCGGCTTCGGCCGGCGCTGTTTTCCGCCCTCGTGTTCCGCCTGGTCGTGCGGGCGGCGCTCTATCTGCACCCGGCCGGAGTGGTCGCTGGCTGGCGGGGGCGGAATCCGTTCGGGCTCGACTTTCCGAATCTCGATCATGGTGCCGTCTCCCTGGGATGAATGCCGGGACTATGCTGTGGATACAATTCGCTGCCGCGGGGGAGATACCTTCCGGAGTGCGAAAGGCGCTCACCGGCGGGGTAGGGCAGGGGAGCGGTCAGACATGGGGGAAGGCGGCCTGCATCATCGCGCGCAGCCGCAGGATCGCCTTAGAATGTACCTGGCAGACCCGCGATTCCGTCACGCCCAGCACCTTGCCGATTTCTTTCAGCGTCAGGCCATCCTGGTAATACAGCGAGATGACCATCCGCTCGTTGCCCGGCAGGCTGTCGATCGCTTCCGCCAGCTCGCGCCGCATGTCCGCGTAGGCGGTGTGTTCTTCCGGCGAAATGGCGTTGGGATCGGGAATCAGGTCAGCCATGGGCGAGCTGTGCTCGCCGGCGGCATGCTCGACGAATTCATCGAGCGACACCACCGTCTGTCCGCCCACTTCCTGTGCCATATTGTCGAACTGCGATTGGGTCAGGCCCATCGCCGCCGCCACTTCGGCGTCGGTCGGCGTGCGGTGCAACTCGCCTTCCAGCCGGGCGATGGTATTGACAATATCCGAGCTTTTCGCGCGCAGCGAGCGCGGCACCCAGTCCAGCTCGCGCAACATATCCATCACCGCGCCGCGAATGCGATAGTAGGCGAAGGTGTTGAATTTTACGCCGCGCGACGGGTCATAGCGGTCGATCGCCTCGATCAACCCGACAATCGCCTGGCTGATCAGGTCGTCGTAGCTCAAGCCGCCGGTGGGCTGCAGGTTGAGACGATCTACCACATACTTAGCCAGCGGCGCATATTGCTCGATGAGCTGGCTCCGCAAGGCGTCGCTGGGTGCTTCACGATAGGCTGTCCAAAGTTCAACCATAAATAATTCCGCTTAATACACTACGCTGCAGGGCGGCAGGCTTCCTGCCAGAGAGATAAAGGATTTGTAAGGAATATCAAAAAGTCTATCATTCCTCCGGGGTGCCTGCCAGCTTCTCGATGATGCCGCACAGCAGCAGTGCCAGGATGATGACGCCCAGTGCCCCGAGCACGGCGTGTACCGCCGCGTCGAAGGGGTCGGCATTGTAGGCCGTCAGCATGCGCCACAACGTCAACCCGAAGGTGATGATCGCGCCGAAGACGCCGATTTGCATGACGATTTGCTTTAATGACATGTGCGCTCCTACTCAGCGCGCAGGAAGCGCGCGCATTCCTCGGCGGATGCCACGAGTAAATCGTCCATGATCGACGGGCCGATGCCCAGGAAACTGAGTGCTAATCCGCTGTCCAGGATGAGCGGCGCGCTCTCCGACAGGCAGGCGATCTCGTCGAGCTTCGTCAGGATCAGGTGATCCGGTTCGTACCGGGCATACGCGCGCAGCAGCGCCCGCAGGCCCGTGCCGGTGAGCGCGGCGGGCAGCACCAGGTGCACTTCCGCCGGGTCCAGCGCCGTCAGCAGCACGTCCAGCCATGCGCACTCGTCCGCTTGGCGCGGATTCACCCCCGGCGTGTCCAGCAGCAGCACCTGGCAGTCGCGCAGTGCATCCACGGCGGCCGCCACCTGCTCGGCATTGTATACGTAAGCCAGCGGCAAGCCCAGCGCCGCGCAGGCCTTGCCGATCTGCTCGCGCGCGCCCACGCGCAAGGTATCCGCGGCGATGAGGCCGACAGTCACCCCACACCCGTGCGCCAGGTGATAGGCCAGCTTCAACGCCTGGGTGGTTTTGCCGACGCCCGCCGGACCGATGAGCGCCACCCGCGTAGACCCGTTCAGCCGGATGCCGCCGGAGAAGGGCAGACGAAGCGCCAGCGAGGACGCCACCGCGTCGCCCAATTCACCAACCGCCTCGCCTGCCGTCGCGCCCAGCCACCCCATGCGCTGCACCACGCTGTCCAGTTGCTGGTGTACCGTCTGTATCTGCGCCTGCAGGTGGTGCAACTCGCCAGCCAGCGCGTCGGGGGTCGTGGCGACCGGCATGGGAGGCGGCTTCAGCGCTGGGGCCGGCACAGGGGCCGTTTCCGGTTCCTGCACCCACACCTCCACCCCCTCGAAGGGGTGGTTGTCCCGTTCCTGCACAGTGCGGGTATCCAGAATGACGGCGTCCTCGCCCAACTCGCGCGCGACCTGCGCCAGGGCGTCTTCCACGGTCGCCGCATAGAATTTTCGCATAGCCATAATTTCCTCTACGTCAGCGACACCGACCCGCGTGACTGCGCCTGCACGCCGGACGCCACCTCCGCGTGCGACAGCACGGTGATGCTGGGCATGAAGCGTTCAATGAAGCGGCGCAGGTACAGCCGCAGTTGCGTGGAGCAGAGCAGCACGGGGGTGTAGCCCATGGCGATCATCCGCTCCGCCTGCGCCTTGATATTCAATAACAGCGTCTGCGCGGTGCCCGGCTCCAGCACGATTTGCAGCCCGTATTGCGTGGGACGCAGGTTGTCCAGTAGCAGCTCTTCGACGTCCGGGTCGAGGGTGATCACGTCGATGGGGCCTTCCGCGCCGCGATACTGGTTGCTGATCACCCGCGCCATCGACTGCCGCACGTGTTCGGTCAACTGCTCCACGTCGCGGATGCTCGGCGCGTAATCGCCCAGCGTTGACAGCACGCGGTTCAAGTCGCGAATTGACACGCGTTCGCGCAGCAGGTTCTGCATCACCCGGTGTATCTCCGCCAGGCTCATCACCTTCGGCACCAGGTCGTCCACCAGTGCCGGCGCCACCGCGCGCACCTTATCCATCAGGCCCTGCACGTCCTGCCTGGTGAGGATCTCGTGCGCATGACCGCGAATCACCTCGCTCAAGTGCGTTACCAGCACGGTGGTGGGGTCGACGACGGTGAAGCCCGCCATCTCCGCCTGCATCTTCTGCGCTTCCTGAATCCACTGCGCCGGCAGCCCAAAGGCCGGCTCGCGCGTGGGAATGGACCCGGGGAAGGCGGTATCCGGGTCGTTCGGATTCATCGCCAGCAGAAAGCGCGGCACGATTTCGCCGTTGGCGATCTCCACGTCCCACAGCTTGATGCTGTAGCCGGTGTTCTTTAACTGGATGTTGTCGCGCACCCGCACTGGCGGCACCACGAAGCCCATCTCCATGGCGATTTGCTTACGAAGCGTGGTGATGCGCTCCAGCAGGTCGCCCCCTTGCGATGGGTCGGCCAGGTGGATAAGTCCGTAGCCGATCTCCACCTCGATGGGGTCCAGCGACAATAGTGACAGCATCTCCTCCGCCGAGGTCGGCGCGGGCGGGGCGCTGTCGGTCGAGTCCGTTTCCGGCGGCGGGGGCGCCTGCTGCGCCTGCTTCCAGCGGTAATACGCCAGCCCGCCCAGCGCCGCAGACCCCAGCAGGAAGGGGATCTTCGGCAGACCTGGCACCAGCAAGAAACTGCCCATGATCACCGCGGCGGTGCCCACGGTGCGGTACTGGCCCAGCACCTGGAAGGAGAGGTCTTCGCCCAGGTTCGATTCCGAGGTCGCGCGGGTGACGATAAGGCCGGTAGCGATGGACATGATTAACGCGGGAATCTGCGTCACGATCCCTTCGCCCACCGTTTTGATGGTATACATGCTCAGCGCGTCCTCCAGCGGCAGCTTGTGGATGAGCATGCCCACCGCGAACCCGCCGAGGACGTTGATGATAATCATCACGATGGCGGCGATGGCGTCGCCGCGCACGAACTTGCTGGCGCCATCCATCGCGCCGTAGAAGTCCGCTTCCTTGCCCACCTGTTCACGGCGCAGCTTCGCCTCGCGCTCGTCAACGAGGCCGGCGTTCAGGTCGGCATCGATGGCCATCTGCTTGCCGGGCATGGCGTCCAACGTGAAGCGCGCGGCCACCTCTGCCACGCGTCCGGCGCCGGCGGTAATGACCACAAACTGGATGATGACCAGGATGACGAAGATGACCACCCCGACCACCGGGTTGCCGCCGATGACGAAGGTGCCGAAGGCATGGATGATCTGCCCAGCGCCCGCTTCATCCGCTGAGCTTAAAATCAGGCGGGTGGCGGAGATGTTCAGCGCCAGCCGCAGCAGCGTGGTGACCAGCAGCACTGAGGGGAAGACGGAAAATTCCAGCGGATGGGTGACGGCGGCCGCGCGCAGCAGCACCAGGAAGGTGACCGCGATGTTGATGACCAGGCTGAAGTCAAGCAGGATGGGCGGCATCGGGATGATAAGCATCCCGAGGATGGTGACGAAGAGCAGCGGCGCCTGGAGATCGGAGGCTCCGACGACGGATGCGATGATGCGGTTGAGTAATTCGCGAAAATTCATAATGGGTTACGTGCGGCGTCCCGCTGGCTTCATGACGAAGGCGATAATCTCGGCCACGGCGCGATATAGGTCCATCGGAATTGTCGAGCCCATTTCACAGGCGTCGTACAGCGCGCGGGCGACAGGTTTGTTTTCGATCACCGGCACACCGTGCGCCCGGGCAATCTCCTTGATACGCGCGGCCACCAACCGCTGGCCCTTCGCCACCACCAGCGGCGCGTCCATCGTCTCCGGCTCGTAGCGCAGCGCCACCGCCAGGTGCGTCGGGTTGGTAATCACCGCCGTCGCCGTCGGCACCGCCGACATCATGCGCTGCCGTGCCATCGCGCGCTGCTTGCCGCGAATGCGTCCCTTCACCAACGGGTCGCCTTCCAGCCGCTTATATTCTTCCTTGACTTCGTCTTTCGACATGCGCAGCGATTTCTCGTGCTGGTAGCGCTGGTAGGCATAGTCGGCGATGGCGATCACCAATAGCATGATGGTGGTTTTCACGACCAGGTCCAGCACCATGCCGAAGATCATCGGAGCCAGCTCTTGATGGCTCACCTGCAGCAGGCCGATATCGTGAAAGATGCGCTGGCGGAAGAAGTCGACGATCACCCACGCTACCATCCCTGCTTTCGCCAGCGATTTCAGCACCTCTACCATGGCGCGCATCGAAAACATGCGGCCGATGCCCGCCAGCGGATTCAACCGGCTGAAATCGAAAGCCAGCGCCTGCGCCGAGAACAGCATCCCCACCTGCAGCATATTCGCCGCCAGACTCGCGACCATCAGCACCAGCATCAACGGCAGCACGATACGCAGAAAGCTGAAGCCGGCCGTGAGCATCTCCGCCTGCAGCGTTTCCACTGTCAACTGCGCCACGGACGCGCGCATGATGCTTGCCTGCGCGAATTCCTGCCAGGCGGTGACCATCGGCGCGGATACCGCGCGGAACGCCAGCATGCCCGCGAGCAGGCTCAGCATGGCGGTCAGCTCGAAGCTGCGCGCCACCTGCCCTTTGTCGCGGGCGTCTTTACGCCGTCGCGGTGTTGCTTGTTCGGTTTTCTCCTGACCGTCAGCCATTGCGCCTCGTTACCGGCAGTATGCAAAGATCTCGTGCACGGTAGCCATGATCGATCCAACCAGGTCGCGCAGCAGCACCACTACCAACGGCAGCGCGATCAGTAGCACCAGCAGTGCCACGCCGATTTTGATCTGAAAACCCACGGCGATCAGGTTCAACTGCGGCGCGGTGCGCTGCAGCATGCCCATCGCCATGTCCGCCAGCAGCACGGCGCCGATAATCGGCGCGGCGATGCGCAGTGCCGTCATCATCAGCGTGGTTGCCAACCCGAACATGAAAAACGGCAGATCCGGGTTATAACTGAAACTGCCGATCGGAATGGCCACAAAACTCTCGCCAATGCCGCGGATGAGCAGCAGGTGTCCATCCACCGCGAAAAAGATCAGCCACATCATGACCATCTGCAACTGGCCTAGAATAGCGGCCTGCTGCCCCATGTTCGGGTCGACCACACCAGCGAAGCCGAAACCCGCCTGGTTGTCCGACATCTCGCCCGCCATCTGCACCACGTTGAATAACAGGCTGGCGGTGTAGCCGATCACCAGTCCCACCAGCACTTCCTTCATCACCAGCGTGAAATACAGGCCTAGCGAATCGAATGCCGGCGGCGCATGCCGCGCGGCCAGCGCGTATAGCACGAAGGTCAACACCAGGCTGAACGCGGCCTTGATCTGCACCGGCACGCGCGGGCTGCTGATCACCGGCGCCGTCATCGTCAACGCACCCACTCGCGCCAAAATCAGCAGCACCACGTAAATCTGCGCCGTTGTCAACCCGAGAAAGTCCATCCGTCTTCAGACCTCGATTCGCATTCTCCCCGTGCGTGGGGTGACGCTCCCCCTACGGCGCCGCTGACGGCAGCTTATGAAAGATCATCAGCGCAAAGGACACCAGGCTGCGCAGCATCCACGGGCCGGCGAGGAGCAGCACCGCGGCCAGCACCAGCAGCTTCGGCACGAAGGTCAGCGTGAACTCCTGGATTTGCGTAGCGGCCATCAGGATGCCCAGGAGCGCGCCCACCACCAGGCTGGCAAGCAGCAACGGCGCCGAGACGCTCAGGCCGACGACCAGTGCTTCCTTGATCAAATCCAGAATTGTCAGGTCGGTCATGCGCGGCCTCCGTTAATGAAAGCTGTGGACCAGGCTCTGCGCGATGAGCGCCCAGCCGTCGATGAGTACGAAGAGCATGATTTTGCACGGCAGCGACACCAGTACCGGGGGCATCATCATCATGCCCATCGACATGAGGATGGTCGCCACCACCAGGTCTATGACCACGAACGGTATGAAGATGAGAAAGCCCATGGTGAAGGCGGTGCGCAGTTCCCCGATGATGAAGGCCGGCACCAGCACGTAGGTGGGAATATCCGCCTGGGTGCGCGGCGCCCGGATGTTGGACATCTCCACGAACAATTTCAGGTCACTTTCGCGCGTCTGCCGGAACATGAATTCGCGTAGCGGTAGCGTCGCCCGCGTGATGGCGTCCTTATAGCCGATCTGCCGGGCCATGAAGGGTTGCACCGCCTGGCTGTCCACCGCCTGCCACACCGGCGCCATGGTGAATGCCGTCAGAAACAGCGCCAGCCCGATGAGCACGGCGTTTGGCGGAATTTGCTGCGTGCCCAGCGCGTGGCGGATGAAGCTGAGCACGATGACAATGCGCGAAAAGCTGGTGACCAGCATGATGATTGCCGGCGCCAGACTCAGCACCGTCAGCAGGAAGATGATTTGCAGACTGGAGGAGACGCCCTGTACCTCGCCGCTCCCCGGGCCGATGCGCAGGGAGACGTCGGGGATCGCCGGCGCCTGGGCCGCCAGGGGCGCCGCCAGCAAGAGCAGCAGCAAACCGCTGTATCGGAGTAGTCGCAGGGGCATCAGCAGGCTCCTCGCGGATGTCGATTCATGGCTGCTCCTTCGGTTGAGTGGCCGGCAGGGCACGCGCCAGCAGCGTGGCGAACGGGCCGGTTGCCACGGCGGATTCGCCCGCGGCTATCGCGGCGGTAATGGCCGGATCGCCGGTGACGTCGCTCACCAGGCTCACCTGCTGGCCGCTGGCGCCGATCAGCAGCACGCGCTCGCCGGCGGCGACCAGGTACAGCGTGCGTCCCTGCGCCAGCGACAGCGTTTCCACCACGCGCAGGGCGCGCGCCGGCGGCGCGCCGGACAGCCCGGGCACGCGCAGCGACCCGTTCATGTAGCGTTTTACCCCCAGCATGACCAGGTAGGCCGCGCCGATCACCAGCGTGAGGTTGAGCAGCGTATTGACGATCTGCGAGACCAGGCTGCTCTTCTTCGGCGCCGGGGTGGCCGGGGTGTTCTGCATGCCGGAGTATGCCGGTCGCTGTGATTCTGGCGTGCCTGCCGTGAGCGACGGCGGTGTTGCGGATGGTTGGCTTGCGACCGGCGCGGTAGCCGGCGGGCGCACTTGCGTCAAACCTTCGGCAGTGAGCAACGTCATGAACAACAATGCCAGGAACAATCGCATGGCTTACCTCGATACCGGCGCGGTGTGCAGCAAATCGGTGATGCGGATGGCAAGGTGCCCGTCGATGAGCAGCGCCTCGCCGGCGCCGATGCAGTGATCGCCCACGAAAATCTTCAGCGGCTGGCCCGGGCCGGTGTCCAGCGTGAACTGTCCGCCCTGTGCCAGCGTCATTACCATGCGCAGCGGCAGGTGCGCCGTGCCCAACTCGACCGACAGGTCCAGTTCGGCATCGCGCACCATTGCCAGCGCGTCAGTCACCGTCCCCGCGGGGGCGGGAGCAGTCGGCGGCAGCAACGCCGCCGGCTCCGCGGATACCCGGGCGGGTGGGGGCGGCGCGCCTTCCGTCTGCGAGGGAATAAAGACGTCGCTGCCGATGCCATCGACATCCGCCAGCAGGTCATTCAGATCCATGAGAACCTCCCGACACATCCGGCAGCATGGTGATCTGGTAGCGGCCGCTGTCCACCCGCGCCTGGCCATACAGCGCCGCGCCGTTGCCCAGGCGCACTTCCACCGGCGCCTCCGCCCGCTGGTCCAGGCAGATAATGTCGCCAGGCTGCAGCGTCACCAGCTCCTGCACGGAGATCGTCGTGCCGCCGAAGAGGGCGCGCACCGGCACCGGGCAATCGCCGATCGCCTGCAGCAGCGGAGAATCGAGCGGCAGCGCGGGGGGCGGCGCGGGCGCGGGCGTGCAGGCGTCCAGCGTCGCCGTCCAGCTCGGCAGCAGCAGCAGCAGCCGCAACAGCCCCTGGCCGTGCGGGATACACACCGCATAATCGGCCAGGAAGACGGGGGTGTCCGCCGGGATCGGCGTGGGCTCGACTTGCGCGAACGGCAGCGCGGCATGCGGCGCCCAGGCCTCCGCATACGCGGGCAGCAGCGCGGCCAGTTGCACGTAGAGCAAATGGCGAGTCAACTCGCTCATCCCGTCGTCGCTGGTGGCCGGCATCCCCCCGCAGCCCAGCACCTGATCGAGGATGAGCGAGATGAGCGCCGGCGAGCAGGCAAGCAAGCCCGCGGGGCCTTCCGGCACGGCGAACGGCAGCGACACGCCGCCGGACATCGCCGCATCGTATGTGGTTTCGGAAAACGCCTGCGGGGTCACGTGGACGTCAGCCAGCATGGCATCCAGCGCGCGGCCGAAATGCGCCGCCGCGTCGCCATGCAGGCGGTTTAACAAGGCGGACTGCGGCGCCTGCAGCACGGTAGGCCGTGCAGCGCCCAGCAGCGGTTCGCCGGCAGAAGTGCGTGATGACATCAGATAATCCTGCAATCAAGGCGAAAGAAGAACAGCCATGCAGGCCGTCGGATACCCGGTGAGCCGGCGCTGGACAGGCCGCCGTTCGGGTATTAGGGCTTCACCTCAGCTATTGTGACAGATCAATGGAAAAAAAACTGAGATATTTCTAAATAAACACTAAAGTCGACATCAAGGATAGCCGATACTAATAGATTTTCCACCGACCAGGCGATTTCCTGCCGGCCTGCGGGGAATGTGAATGGGATTTTTTACGGTGGGCGTCGGCGGCGCCGGACCGCGGAGTGGGGGGAAATAAAAATGAAGAGCACATTATCGCCGGGGATAATGCACAAGGGCGCGAAGTTGCGCTATAATAATGACATGCCATGCCCCAGCGCGTTGGGCGAAACGGGTGATGTCTCGATGAACGAGAGTCATCCGCCCCGGTCAGGGAAGAACGGGTTCGCACAGCGTGCTGTCTGTTAGCGCACCATCGGGAAAAAGGAGAAATCCGATGAGTGGTTTCCATGATGTTGTCGTGGAGCCGGCCATTCCGGCGCTTGTGCCGATTGCCATCCCCATACTGGGCACCGTCACCTCTCTCGCCGCGCTGGGCGTGGGGGGAGCGGTTTATGCCGCTTACATCGCCATTCAAAAGCTGAATGACGACTACAAGAGCGCGCTGTGCGAGCTGCAAACCCGTGCCGACACCGAGGCGCAGGTGCGCGCGCTGGAAGGCGCCGCACACCAGTCCGCTGATGTCGCCGTTCGCGCGATGGCCCGTCGCACAATGACCGCCGAGGACGCCAACGCCACCGTCGAGTTCCTCCTCGACCGGCTGACGCGGCTCGCCGACCGCCTGGGCGCGTTGCCCGACACCGATCCCACCTTGCCCGCCGAATGTGCCCGCCTTCACGCCGCGCTGACCGAACCGGTGGAAGATCTCGCCGCGTATGTCGCCGAATACGTCCAACTCGCGGACGCCGTGGCCGAGGTGGTGGCTGCCCATGCTCCCGCCGCCGCCGGCGCGCTGGCCGCCGAAGTCGCCGCCCTGCGTGAAGAGTTGCAGGCGCCGGTTTTTGCCGGCGCGGACTTCGCCACCGAGCGTATCCGCCTGCTCCAGCAGCTCGACGCCCTTGCCAACATGGCGACGCGCAACCCCGATGTCGCCGTCCAGGGGATGACGCTGCTGCGCGAGCGCGTGCGCCGCGAGTTGCGAGAACAAACCACTGCACGCCAGCAGCGCGCCGCCAGCGCCGCCGAGCTGCGCGCGCTGGTCAGTGACGCGCTGGCGAAGCTGCAGGCGCTCATCACGCAACAGGAGCTGCCCGAGATGCGGCTCCAGGCGGAAGCGCTCCTGAGCGAGCTGGCTGCCGTCCTCGCCGGCGCCAGCGATCCCCGCGACCGCCTGCAGGCGCTCACGGACACCGCCACCGCCCTTTTCGACGACTGCCGCCGCGCGCTGGAGGAACGCGCCGTCTCCGCCTACGTCAGCGAGCAGGTGCGCGACGTGCTGCTTTCCCTCGGCTACCAGGTATCGATGGTGCCCGCCGATACCGCCGACGAGGCGCCCGCGCTGGTGGTGCCCGTCGATCAGCGCGTCGGCGTCTCCTTCCACACGGATGCCGCCGGGCATATGAAGACGGCCGTCGTGTCGTTTGACGCCGACCATCCCGAAGCGGATGCCCAGACAAAGCCGAAAGCCTGCGCGCTGGTCGAGCAGGTGCTCACCACCCTCCGCGAGCGCGAATGGCACGTGCGCGAAAAATACCGCATCACCGTCAAGGCAGGCGAACGCCTGAAGGTTGTCAGCCTGCCGAAGGCCGACGCACAGGCCGCCGCCGCCGCGCCGCAATACATGAAGGTAGATCCCGAATGACGTCACCGGACATGCTGCCGCACTGGATGCGCGAAATCGAACGCCTCGCGCATTACAAAACTCAGCTCTTCCTCTACGGCAATATTAAAGACACCGTGCTGTATCCCATGGGTCTGGAGCGCGAAAGCTGGACGCTCGGCCCCATTCGCGAAGCGCTCTTCGAGCTTTTCCGCCACCGCCTGGGCGGGTACGATGTCATCGGCGCTTACAACCAGGTCGACGGCATGGTCTTTGCCGACAGTCGCGACTCCAACGCCATGGCGAAGCGCTTCGAGGACGTGCTTAACGAGGGCGAGAAGGCGACGATGACCGCGTATAAAGGCCGCGTGCCCCAGCCGCTGGTCCCCGACTCCCCGCTTGAACAGGCGCTGCAATCCATTCGCCTCTCCCTCTTTAATCGCACGCATCCCTGCGTCTTCATTATCGAGCACGCCACCCAGCTCATCACCTCGCCCGCTTCGCTGGCGCCTAATGACCGGCTGTGCTTCCTGCGGTTGCTCAAGGCCTCGGTGGAGAGTCAACTCGTCTCCGCCGGGGACGGCCAGCAGCGCCGCGTGGTGCAGAACCTGCTGGTGCTGCTCTGCGACAAGCTCACCGACCTGCCCGCCTGGCTCTACCTGAACAACCCCTTCACCGGCAGCATTGAGGTAGACCAGCCTCGCGCTCCGCAGCGCAAGCACTTTTTCGATCTCTTCCTGCCGGCGAAAAAACCGGCGGGCGCGAAGCTGGAGCCCGCCGACCTCGTCGACCTCACTGACGGGATGACGGTGCGCGACCTCTGCGGCATCCGCGCGCTGGCCCGCCGTCCCGACAGCGAGGCGATGACCGCCAAGGCGCTGGTCGACTACTTTAAATACGGTGTACGCGAGAGCGAATGGGACGCGCTGGACTGGAACCGCCTGGATGACGCCGAAGCGGAATTGTCACGGCGGGTTATCGGCCAGCCGACGGCGGTCAGCGCGGTAGCGGACATGCTGCGCCGCGCCCGCCTGGGGCTCTCCGGCGCCCAGCACTCCAGCCGCACGAAGCCCCGCGGCGTGCTCTTCTTTGCCGGCCCCACCGGGGTGGGGAAGACCGAACTGGCGAAAGCCATCGCCGAGCTGGTCTTCCGCTCTGATGAAGCCTGCATCCGCTTCGACATGAGCGAATACAGTCAGGCTCACGCTGACCAGCGCCTGCTCGGCGCGCCTCCGGGCTACATCGGTTACGAGGAAGGCGGACAACTGACGAACCTGGTGAAGTCCAACCCCTTCCGCGTGATCCTCTTCGACGAGATCGAGAAGGCGCACCCGAGCATCCTTGACAAGTTCCTGCAAATTCTCGAAGACGGGCGCATGACCGACGGCCGCGGCGAGACCGCCTACTTCTCCGAGAGCATCATCATCTTCACCAGCAACGTGGGCACCTATCAACTGGACTCGCATACCGGACGGCCGATGGTCGACCCCGTCACCCGCCAGCCGGTGCTGCACGTCGACCCGGATATCCATGTGCGTTACGAGGATGTCCGCGCGCGTATGCTCGAAGGGGTGCATGCCTATTTCAAGCATTTCCTCGGCCGGCCGGAACTGCTTAACCGCATCGGGCAGAACGTCATCGTCTTCGACTTCATCCGCAAGCCGATCAAACAACGCATCCTCGAAGTCCGCGTGCTGCCCTCCATCAGCCGCCAGGTGCAGGAACACTGGGGCCTGCAGGTGACCTTCGACCAGGCGGTCATCGATACGCTCATCGAGGTCGGCGGCGACGACGTGGCCACCGGCGGCCGCGGCATCGGCAACCTGGCCGAAGCCGCCGTGCTCAACCCGCTGGCGCGCGTGCTCTTCATTCTGCTGCAGGACGGCGGCGAGCTGCACGGCCGCGCGCTGCGCGTTACGACTATCGTGCCGCCGAAAACCCCCGACGATCATCGCTACGACATCACCTGGACCATCGATGATGCCGCCGTTTCCGGAGCCGCCGATGTGCCTGCCACAGCTTGATTATGCGGGATATGCCTGCCCGGTGGAAGGCCTCGGGCCCGGCAAACGGCTCATCCTCTGGGTGCGCGGTTGCGACCGCCGCTGCCCCGGCTGCATCGCCCCCGAACTGTGGGACGCCGGCGATCCGCAGCCGTTGGAACCGCTGGCGCAGGCGCTGCGGCCGCTCCTCGCCGAGGTGGACGGCCTTTCCATCTCCGGCGGCGAGCCGTTCGACCAGGCGGTGGCGCTGGCGGCGCTCATCGATCTGCTGCGCGCCGACGCCGATGTCGAAGTGCTGGTCTACACCGGCTACCGACTTGATGAGCTGCGGACGATGCCCGCCATGGCGCCGCTGCTTGACCGCGTCGACCTGCTCGTTGACGGCCCATTCCTCGAAGGCGAAGGCAACACTCTGCAATGGCGCGGGTCGGATAACCAGCGCGTGTTGCTGCTCAGCGACCGCGCGCGGCGCTACGCCGGGTCAGAAAACCAACCCATGCCCGAGCCGCGCCCGCTGCAGCTTCAACTCCTCACCCCCACCAGCTACCGGGTCATCGGCATCCCCCGCCGCGGCGATGTTGACGCCTACCACGCTGCCATGTCTGCCCGCGGGGTGGAGGTAAAGAAAACCTGACGGCGAAAGTGCTTCGGTATGAGCGACCTCCAATTCGTCAAATACTGCCCGTTGTGCGGCGCCGAAAACCCCCGGCAGGCCGCCTTCTGCGTGATCTGTCTGGACGGCGACCTCTCTACCGTGCCGGTGGAGCCCCGCCGTGATGAGCCGGCGGCGAACGATACCGCGCCGGCGCCGGCGCCGCAGCCGGACGCGAAACCCACTGATCCCACCGTCTGCGTGCTGGAACTACTGGAGAACCCCGCCGTGCACTTCACGATTCTCGACGGCCAGACCATCGGGCGCAACTCCAAGGCGGACGTGCCCCTCGTCGGGGTGCCCAATGTCGACTACATCTCCGGCTGCCACGCCCGGCTGTTCCGCGACGGCGGCCAGTGGCTTATCACCCACGTCGGCAGCACCAATTTTATCAAGGTAGACGGCGAGATGTATCGTGGGCAGGAGGAAATTCCCATCTGCGACGGCTCGGTGATCGTGCTCTCCCTCACCACCTTCCGCGTCAATCTCGCCGGATAACGCGTTCACGGAGGACCAGATCATGCAGATTCGCGCCGCCGGACTTAGCGATCGCGGGCACACGCGGGGGAAGAATGACGACCATTATGGCCTCGGGCCTTTCGTCGAGCAGGGGGCGCTGACCGCCCTCGCCATCGACGATGCCGCGACATGGTTCCATGATTATGGCCTGCTGGCAGTGGTAGCGGACGGCATGGGCGGCTACGCCGGCGGCGATATCGCCAGTCGTATCGCGCTGGAGACGTTAACCGCGCTGTATTATGGCGAAAAACGCCGCGGCTGCACCGGCGAGGAACTGGCGGCCAGCCTGACCCACTATTTGGAGCAGACCCAGCGGTTGCTGGCGAAGACGCTGGAACGCGCGCCCGAACTGGCTGACGCCGGCACCACTATCGCCGGCATCGCTCTCACGCCCCCGGATCTGCTCGTCGTCTTCCACGCCGGCGACAGCCGGGTGCTGCGCGCCAGCGGCGGGTTCGTCCGCGCCCTCACCGTCGACCATACGCCTATTGCGCCGGATATCGAGTCTGGTCGCATCAGCGAGGGCGACGCCACGGCCATGCACGAATCCCACGCCCTCACCTGTTCGTTCGGCATGAAGGGCGACCACCGCGCCACCGTCAACGCCGATCACACATGGGCCCCCGGCGACGCCTTCCTCCTCTGCACCGATGGCTTCCATGGTCTTGGCCGCGGCCTTCCCCGTGCCACCCTCCGCGACGCCGTCCGCACCGGCGGCGACCCGGAACCCCTGGTGAGGACACTCGTCCGTGACGCCGTCACCCACGACGGCCGCGACAACGCCACTCTCGTCTACGTGGCCATCAGCCGATAACAGCCATATTGCCGCCTCGCCCAATCTCCGCTAATATTACATCCAACATCCCATGACAGACGATACCCTGAAAGTCATATTCCCTGAAGTCGATGACGATGGCGCGGCCCCGGCCGCGCCCGCGACAAAGCGCGTCGCCGACGACACCGCCGTGGCGACCCGCCGCATGACGGTGGGGGATGACGGCACCGTGCGCGTGGAATGGGTGCAGGAGGGGGGCCGCCGGTTGGCGCTGGGCGCGCTGGCGCCCGGCACGGTGCTTTGCGGCGACTGCACCGTCAAGTATACGCTCTACCCGCACGAGACGGATCGACCCGGGCTCTATCTCTGCGCTGCGCCGGCTGGCGAGGTGGTGGTGAAGGTCTACGCCGCCAACTTCCCCCCGAAGCCGGAGCTGTGGGAGCTGCTGCCGAAACTCGCCCACCCGAACGTCATCAACATTCACCGCACGCTGGTAGAGGACGGCTTCTTCTACGAGGTGCAGGAGTATTGCGCCGGCGGATCGCTGGCCGACCGCCTGCCGCGCGTCGGCGTCGACCATCCGCCCATCACCGCCGAGTGGATCACACAAGTCATGATCCCGCAAGTCAACGCCGGCCTGCGCTACCTGCACGAAGCGGGTGTTGTCCATCGCGACATCAAGCCGGCGAACATCTACGTCAAAACCGTTGACGGTCGCGAGACGCTGGTGCTGGCCGACTTCGACATCTCCTCCGTGCTCGACCAGACGCGCACCTCGCGCGATACCCAGCGCGCCGGCGGCACCTGGCTTTATACCGCGCCAGAGGCTTTCCCGCGTTTCGTGGACGACCATGCCAGCTCGCGCCGCGGACGGGTGAGCCGCAGTTGCGACTACTATTCGCTGGGCATCACCATCATCGAGTTGCTCATGGGCACCACCAGCCTGCACCTGTGCAAACTGCCTGACATCTTCGACTTCTACCTGCAGGGTGGGCGGGTGGAGGTGCCGCGCAATGTCCCCGGCCGGTTGGCGCTGCTGCTGCGCGGCCTGCTCGTTCGCAACCGCCGCACTCGCTGGGGATACGAGGAGGCGTTGCGCTGGATCGTCGGGCAGAGCAGCGACGCTGACCTGCAGAAGATTCACGACGACGAGTTGTATGAGCTGGCCCGCGCCGGGCGACCGTACCGCCTGGGTGACCTGGTGGCGGTTGACCTGCCCACGCTGGCTGACGCCATGTTCCGCGAGCCGCAGACGGCAATGGAAGACTTGATGGGCGGTGAAGTGCTGCTCAACTGGGTCGGCACATTGGACCCGAACCTGGCGCGGCTGGTGCGCCGTGATCGCGAATACTGGCGCCAGCACCCTGAGGTCGCGTGGACCTGCGCCATCACTCGCTGTGATCCCACCCGGCCATTCATCTTCTTCGACGGCACGGAAGTCTACACCGGGGAGGAATGGCTGCGCCAGGCCATCCGCCTGGTCACCCAGCAACCGGCGCTGGTAGAGACTTTCGCCACCGATTTGCTGATGCACGAGTTGGAGCAGTGGCTGCGGCTGAAGACCGAGCCCGAAGTCGCACTCGCCGACGGGGTGCTCGATATCACCTACTCGCCCCAGCGCGTACGCCTGGAGGAGATGGCCTACCTCATCCAGCCGGAGCGGCCGTATTACGTGATGCGTGGGGTGGCGCTGCGCAGCCCACATGAGATCGCCGCTTTCGCCTATGGACAGCCGGAAGAGTGGAAGCACAAAGCGCCCGCCTGCTATGAGGCGTCCTACTTGCGCTGGTTTGAGGGTGGCTTGTGCGCGTGGATGCGCCAGCGCGGCCTGTTGGAGCTGGCGAAGCAGGCTGACGACATCCGCGCGAGCCTGCCCGACGATCCCTTCGCCGCCTGCGAGACGAGCCTCCGCCTGCTGGAGCCGTCGCTGCCGCCCATTCAGATTGAGATGGAGGCATCCAGCACGCAGAGCTGCGTCGTCATCCACGGGCAGAAGCGCGCCGTGAAGCTCAATTACCGCACCCGCGGGCCGGGCGTGCCTTTCGGCGCTTTCTCGCTGGCGAACGGGGCGCCGGGCGTCTCGGTAACGGACGGCCTGGTGCGCAAGCGCGAGGGCGCCATCGAGATCCTGGTCGATTCCACGCACGACGTGCCCGTCTTCACCCGCTTCAAGGCTGAGTTCACCTTCACCAGCGGCATCACCCGCGTGGTGAATACGGTGGGGCTCACCTACGAGGTGAACTATCCCACCAGTGAAACGGTCAACCGTTGCCTTATCGGCGCGGGCATTGGCGCCGGCCTGCTGGCAGCGCCGCGGCTCATCCTGTCGCTCATGCACCCGGAGCCCATTCAGCCCGGCGAAGCCTTTGATCCGATGCTCTGGGGGCAGATACTGGCATGGTCCTGGCCGCGCTGGCCCATGCTGGTGGGCTTCCTGCTGCTGGCCGCGACGGTTTACGCGGCCATCTGGATCTGGGCGCGCGCCCTGCGACGGAGTAAAGCCTGATGGATACCGGCGTCAGTTGGATGATGGTGATCGTCGCCCTGTGCGTGGTACTTTACTTCACGCACCGCCTGGTGCTGGCCGCCCTCTACTGGCTCTGTGCCACCGTCTCGCAGCTCACCTACGGCATGCTGGACCACTTCTTTCTCGCCAACTTGCTGCCCTTCGCGCCGTGGGTCGCCTGGCTCTTCTGGGGCGCGGTCATCGGTGCTGCGTTCGGTTTGTGGACGCAAGCCCCGCTCTACGGTTGGCGCAAATACCGCCCGTTCATCCTTATCGCGCCTCTCATGCTCGCCGGCATTGGCGCGCTCATCGGGCATCTGCTGGCGCAATGAGGAATTATTTGCCGATAAATCCCCACTTCCCGTTGCGCTTCACCCCCGCGAGGCCGCCGCGGAAGCTTAAAATCTCGTCATAGGTCGGGGCGATCACGTCGCGTCCGGCGTCGTCGATGAACCCCCATTTGCCATCGCGCTGCACACCGGCCAGGCCGTCGCTGAAGGAGGCGGATTTTGTGTAGCGGAAGGGTATCACCGTCCGTCCGGCCTTGTCGATATAGCCCCACAAGCCATTTTGCTGTATGCGGGCCAGGCCTTCGTGGAAGTCGTCGCCGCCAGTGTAGTTGAGGGGGATCACTTCTTTACCTGTCGTGTCGATGAAGCCCCACTTGCCGTTCAAGCTTACCACGGCCAGTCCATCCACGAAATCGCCGCCGGGCCAGGTGAGTTTGTAGCGAGGCGGCATGATTTCGCGCCCGGTTTTATCGATGAAGGTCAGCAGCTTGTCGCGGGTGACGCCGGCATACCCCTCGGAAAATTTCTCGACCAACTCATATTTGCAGAGGACGACTTCGCGCCCCGTCGCGTCGATGTAGCCCCAGCGGTCGTTGAGGCATACCGCCGCCAGACCTTCGCTGAACGAGTCGAGTTCCTCGTATTTCAGCGGGATCACCTCGCGCCCCTGGGCATTCACAAATCCCCACTTTTTGTCGCGCATCACCGCCGCCAGGCCGTTGGCAAAGGAGTGGGCAAAGTCGTAGCGCATGGGAATAACCAGCCGTCCCTGTGCATTGATGAAACCACATTTCTCGTCGCGTTTCACCATCGCCAATCCCTCGGCGAAAGGCCAGGCTTCGTCATAATCGAAGGCGATGACGACCTTCCCGGTCTTATCGAGAAAACCGAACCAGTCATCAGCATCCGCCACGCAAGCCAACCCCTCCGTCATGCCGAAAGTAGGAAAATACGAGTGGTACTTGCAGGGGATGACTTCGCGACCGGCGCCGTCGACGTATCCCCACAGGCCACCGCGTTTCACCAGCGCCAGGCCATCCTGAAAACTCTCGACGTTGTCGTAGAGAAGTGGCACGCGCACGGCGCCGGTCTGGGCGTAAACAGTCAACGATATTAACACGATGGCAAGGAGTAAGAGGCAGCGTAGGCATACGGGCATGATGTTGGGTCCCCTCTATGGTGATGTTATTTATTATATCACGATTCGCCAGGGAGGGCGCCGGCCAGATATCCAGCCAGAAAGGCCGCCTGGAGCATGCGAACCGGCTCGGTGAAATGCACGCCATCCGCCGAAATGTCACCCGGCAGGCTGACGGTCAAGGCGTGCAAATCCGCCATCAGCACGCAGGCGCGCGTCATCAGTTTGTCGGCAACCGCGTTATAGGCGTCGATATCGCGGTTGAAGCGGAAAAAGCCGCGTCCCTCGGTGTTGTGCATCGTCTCGACCACCGGCGTGGTGCGCACCCAAACGAGCCGTCTACGCATCGCCTGCGCCAGCGGCAGCATGGCCGCCAGGTTGGCGGCGTAGTCGTCGATCGGCACCTGTTTGGCGCCGGTGGCGGGATTGGTGCGGATATCATGCAGGCCGCAGTTGAGCAGCAGTATGTCTGCGTGCAGCGCGCCGGTCGCCTGCGCCGCTTGCAGATAGGCGAGCACCGCGCGCGAGTCGCCGCCGTTGCCCCCCTGCTCGCGGATCGCCTCCGGCAGCCAGGCTTCCTCGCCGGTTTTGCGCTCGTATGCATACCGGTGCGCAGTCATTGCGGCCAGATGGGAACCGTAATGCATTGAGATGCTGTCGCCGATGACAAACAGGTTGCGCTGCGTCATATATCGCCTCCGCTAAAGGTATATCGCGTTGATTCCGTGCGCGCCAGGGGCGTTCCTTGTGTCACGGCGAAAAACCGTCCCCCGACGGGGAAGGAATTGCCCGCTCTGGGGTGACGTGGTACAATAGCGCGGCTTGAAAGGAACCCCGCATGGAACAGTTACTCAGACAGGTTGATCCCGAAGTTGCCGCCATTCTCGACCGTGAGTTGGTGCGCCAGCAGCAGACGCTCATCATGATTCCCTCGGAGAATTACGCCAGCCGCGCAGTGATGGCGGCCACCGGGTCGATCATGACGAACAAGTATGCTGAAGGCTATCCCGGCGCGCGCTATTATCATGGCTGTGAATATGTCGACCAGGTGGAGAACCTCGCCATCGAGCGCGCGAAGCAGCTCTTCGGTGTCGACCATGCCAATGTGCAGCCGGTCAGCGGCACCCAGGCGAACATGTCCGTCTACTACGGCCTGCTCGAACCCGGCGACACTGTGCTTGCCATGGCGCTTGACCAGGGCGGCCACCTGTCCCACGGCAACCGGGCGAACTTCTCCGGCCGCACCTATCAGTTCGTGCCGTATGGCGTCGACTGCGGCACCGAGCAGATCGATTACGACCGCCTCGCCGAACTGGCGCAGGAATTCAAGCCGAAAATCCTGCTGGTGGGCGCCAGCGCCTACCCGCGCACCCTCGATTTCGCGCGCTTCCGCGCCATCGCCGACAGCGTGGGCGCCTACCTGATGGCGGACATCGCGCACATCGCCGGCCTGGTGGCCGCGGGCGAGCATCCCAGCCCGGCGCCATATGCCGACATCATCACCTCCACCACGCACAAGACACTGCGCGGCCCGCGCGGCGCCATCATCCTCTGCCGCGCCGCGCTGGCGAAAAAGATCGATAAAGCGGTCTTTCCCGGCGTGCAAGCCGGCCCGCTAATGCACGTCATCGCCGCCAAGGCGGCGATGTTCAAGGAAGCGATGGCGCCAGAGTTTAAAACATACCAGCGGCAGGTGATCGTTAACGCCCAGGCGCTGGCGCAGACCTTCATCAAGCGCGGCTTCCGCCTGGTATCCGGCGGCACGGACACCCACCTGATGCTCGTCGACGTCGCCAAACGTGGCCTTACCGGCAAGCTTGCCGCCGACATTCTGCGCGAGGCGAACATCGTCACGAACTTCAATACCATCCCGTATGACACCCAGCCGCCGACGCAAGGCTCCGGCATTCGCCCGGGCTCCCCGTCACTCACGTCTCGCGGCATGGGGGAAGCGGAAATGGCGCAGGTGGCCAATTGGATGGCCGACATCCTCGAAACCCCCGAGGATGCCGCCCTCCGCGCGCGCATTAAGGATGAAGTGATCGCCCTCTGTGACCGCTTCCCAATCTACGCCTACATGACCCGCGAAGGCGAATACATCTAACGCAAGCACCCCACCAAACACACAGCGCCCGGATATCCTTCCGGGCGCTGTGTGGTGAGGGACTCTCCCCTCCTGTGCGCGGTGTCTTCATCCTGAAAACCTGCACCAAGTCCCTCGCCTCAACATCCTGTCGAAGATTTGGATCGCGGGAAGGGTATTCGCCTTCCTGTGCAAATCCCTTCGCTCACCATTATGCCGGGTGTGGATAATCTTATGGAAAGCGCTTTCTGACAATCATCCGGCAATTGCGCCATTTCTCCGACAATCAGCCTTCCAGGTCAGCGGAATCCCGACGCGAACCGTCCCGGCTCCCTGTAGACTACAGGCAGACCACCGGGGAGGACGAACATGGGATTTGATCCACGAGAATTCATTCAGCGGTTGCGCAAGACGAACCCGGAGATCCGCGACGCCGCGCCCCAGGCCTTCGAAGCCTACGTGCGCTTTCACGAGCAGGCGTTGGCCGCCGGCCATGTGGATGCCCGCACGAAAGAACTGGCGGCGCTGGCGGTATCGGTTTTTTCCAAGTGCCCATACTGCATTCCCTATCATGTGTAGCGCGCGCTGGCCATGGGCATCACGAAAGCGGAGATGATCGAGATGGGGATGGTGGCGGCCGGCCTGGGTGGCGGCACTGCCATGACGTATATCTCGCAGATGGTGCAGGCTATCAACGAGTTGACCGGCCTGGACGAGAAACCCGAGGCATTGTGATGTCCTGCCGAACGAGCGAAAGGTTCGATGTCATAGGCGTGGAATGAAGCATTCCGAGCATGTTCGCGGAGAAGGATGGCACGCGTGGAGATTGTCAGCACTCATCAGGTTTTGTTGCCGTACCTGCAGCGCCCCGTCACCTGGGCAACGCTGGCCAATGGCCACCAGATTCTGGTGATTCCCAAACCCGGCGAGGTGATACACCTGCACACAGTGGTCTATGTCGGCTCGGTGGAAGAGACGGAGGCGAATACCGGTATTTCCCACTTCCTCGAGCATCTCATGTTCAAAGGCACCGAGCGCTTCCCCGCCGGAGTCTTCGATCGCCTGTTGGAAGGCATCGGTGGGCGCATCAATGCTGGTACCGCCAAGGATACCACACAGTATTACATCACCCTGCCAAAGGGCGTTGATGGCGAATATTACCGGCTGGCGCTGGATTTGCACGCCGATATGCTGATGCACGCACTGCTGCCCGAAGAGGAGATTGGCCCGCCTTTTGATGTGCATTCCGAGACGCCGCCGGAGAAGCGCGAGCGCGCGGTGGTCATCGAAGAAATCAAAATGGGCAAGGACAATCCCTGGCGGCAGGTGGTGTCGACCATCAGCGAATTGCTCTATCCCACCCATCCGTACCGCCGCGAGGTGATTGGCACCGCCGAGGTGATCGCTTCCGTGCCCGCGGAGACGATACGCGACTACTATCGCTACTGGTACCGGCCGGAGAACATGGTAACAATCGCCACCGGTGACTTGCCGCCCGAGGAGACGGTGCGTGACATTGCCCGCGCTTTCGCTTTTGAACAAGGCACCGAGCCAGTGCACCCGCTCTTCCTGCGCGAGGCCGCGCCGGAAGCGCCGCGCACTACCCGGTTGACCATGCCGCTGAACGTCGGCTACGTCGCGCTCGGTTTCCTCGGCCCCGCCGCCGCCGATTTGCGCGAAACGATTGCCCTCGATGTAGTAAGTCTGGTGCTCGGTGAAGGCATGAGCAGCCGCATGCACCAGCGCCTGATGGAGCAATTGCCGAATACGCCGTTCTTCGATGCCGGCAGCACCCACTGGACGCACCGTGACAGCAGCACGTTGCTGGCCTACGGCATCGTGCGCCCGGACGCGCTGCCGCAGGCCCACGATCTGCTGCTGACCGAGATCGAACGCCTGCAACAGGAGCCGCCCAGCCCGGCGGAACTGTGGAAGGCCGTCACTTGCCTGGAGGCGCACTTCGCCGCGAAGGCGGAAACCGCCGCCGGCCTCACGTTCGCCGTCGCCGACTCCTTCGCCAGCGTGCAGTCGCCCGCCGTCTACACCGAATATCTGCCCATCCTTCGCAGCCTCACCATCGACGAACTGCAGCACCTGGCCGGCGTCTACCTGGCATCCAACCGCGTCTGCGCCGTCCTCCTTGGCCCCGAAAAATAAGACACCCCCCTCCCTCGAGGAGCGAGGGGCTGTGTAGTCAAAGGGAACTCAAATGGATATCCAGATCACCAATCTCGATAACAGTCTACCGCTGCTGCTGGCGCCCATGCCGGAAACGCCACGCATGGCGCTGGCGGTGACTATCGACGGCGGCGTGCGCGAGGAGCCGGTGGCCGGCGTAGATAAGCTCGCCAGCCGGTTGCTGTTGAAAGGCAC
>CAZPYA010000004.1:0-26022 GCA_964590255.1 uncultured bacterium | reverse complement strand
GGAGGACATCGCCCGCGAGCTGGACGAGCGCGCCATCGATCTGCATGAGATCAGCCGCGCCGACTGCACGCTGCTGGTGGCCATCTTCCTCAACAGCGAGTTGCCGGCGGTGCTGGACATCATGGCCGATCTGCTGCAGCATTCCACCTTTGCCGATTTCCAGAAGGAACTGGTGAAACTGGAAGGGGAGGTGCGCGCCTCGCAGGACATGCCCGCGTCGCTTGCCAACAGCCTGCTGATCAGTACGCTGTTCGAGCACCATCCCTACGGCAACACCGGCCTGCGCTTCCTGCAGCAGATGGGCGAGTTGGATGAAAATCTGGTGCGCGACTGGTATATCCGCGGCTTCACCGCCCGCCGCATGAATGTCACTGCCGTGGGCGATTTCCAACCCGACGAAATGCGCGCGCGGCTGGCAGAGACTTTTGGCGGTATTCCCGACGGCGCGGCCCCGCCCTCCGTGGCACCGCCGGCGGCGCTGACGGAAGACCGTTGCGTCAGCGCTGCCCGGCCTGACGCCCAGCAAGCGCAGGTGTATCAGGCGTGGTACGCGCCGGCGCTGGGCTCCAAGGCGCAGCCGGCAATGGTGGTGATGAATACTATCCTTGGCGGCGGGGGGCTTAGTAACCGACTCTTTCAGCACTTGCGCGACAGGCAAGGATTGGCGTATTCCGTGTCCAGCCAGTATGTCCCGTTGCGCGACGCCGGCGAGTTCATCGCGTCGATCGGCACCTCGCCGGAGAATATCCTCCGCGCCCGCACCGGCTTTGCCGAGCAGGTGGCGCTGATGCAGGACGAGCTTATCACCGCCGACGAACTCGTCCACGCCAAAGGACGCCTGCGCGGCAGTTTCGTCCTCTCGCACGAGACCACCGCCCAGTATTGCCAGGACATCGCCATCAATCACATCAACGGGCTGGGCCCTGACTTCACCGCACGCCTGCTACAGCGCATCGAAGGCGTCACCATCGCCGACGTGCAGGCAGCCGCCCAGCGCTTGCAACCACCAACAGTGACCGCCATCGTTGCCTGCGAAGAGGCGCTGCGGGAACTATAAACCGCGTATCAAATCCGGAAGGACTCTCCCGTGCCACACCGAAGGAACAGTTATAGGCGCCTTGCGCCCGCAGAATATATGTGAAAAGGGAGAATCCGATGGCGGATCAGGTGCGAATAGGTATTCTCGGTTGTGGGACAATCGGAGCATTCCATGCTCAAGTGATGCAGGACGTGTCGACGGTCAAGCTGGTGGCGGTGGCGGATATCGTGCCCGAACGGGCGAAAGCGGTGGCCGATCAGTATGGCATCGATGCGCATGGCTCGCTCGAAGAACTACTGGCGCGGCCAGACATCGACGCCGTGTCCATCTGCACGCCGTCCGGCATGCACGCCGACCACGGCATACAGGTCGCGCGCGCCGGAAAACATGTGCTGGTGGAGAAGCCGATGGACGTGTGGGTGGAGAAGATCGATGCGCTGGCCGCCACCTGCAAAGCGCACGGTGTCACCCTCGGCGGCATCTTCCAAAACCGCTTCCCCAAAGCCATCCAACAGGTAAAGAACGCCATCGATGACGGCTGGTTAGGCGATATCGTCTTCGCCAACGGCTCCTGCCTGTGGCTACGCCTGCAGGCCTACTACGACAGCGGCGAGTGGCGCGGCACCTGGGCGCTGGACGGCGGCGTGCTCTCCAATCAGGGCATTCACACCATCGATCGCCTACTCTGGCTCGTCGGCATGCAGCCCACCGTGCAGTCCGCCTACTGCCCCACGCTGGCCCGCGACATGGAGGCCGAGGACCTGGGCGCGGCGCTGTTGCGCTTTCCCAATGGCGCGGCGGGCATCATCCAGGGCACCACGCTGGCGAACCCCGGCATGTCGACGACCGTGACGATCTGCGGCACCAAGGGCTCGGTGGTCATCGAAGATAACCGTGTGGTCTTCTTCAAGGCCGAAGGCGCGCCCGTGGACCTGGTGGACGTCGAGCAACAGGGCGCCGGCGGCGCGGCTTCCGACCCCTCCGCCATCTGGGGCGGCGCCCATGCGGCAAACATCAACGAGTTTGCCCTCGCCATCCTCGAAGGCCGCGAGCCGTGGGTGACCGCCGCCGAAGCGCGCAAAGCGGTGCAGCTCCTCAACGATATCTACCGGGTTGCCGGGGTGGGGCCATACGCGACGGCGACAGCGTAATGCGCGAAACCGACCTCTATCCACCGCTGCAAGCCTACCTCGCCGCGAATGGCTATACCGTTCGCGGCGAGGTACACGGATGCGATGTGGCCGCGAGCAAGGAGGGCGCGCTCATCATCATTGAGCTGAAGCGGCAGCTCTCGCTCGAACTGCTGGCACAAGGCGCGCGACGGCAGCGGAAGTGCGCGTCCGTCTACCTGGGCATTCCCCGCCCACCGGATGTGACGAAGTGGAAACGGCAGCGCAAGGACGTGCTGCATCTGCTGCGACGGTTGGAACTCGGCCTCATCTTCATCGGCCCGGAGCACAAACGCACGCCGGTCGAGATCGTCTTTCACCCGCTGCCTGCCGAACGCCAGCTCCGCAAGCGTGCTCAGTGCGCCGTGCTGGAGGAGATCGCCGGTCGTACCATCGACCTCAACACCGGCGGATCCACCCGGCGCAAGCTCGTCACCGCCTATCGCGAGCGCGCCATTCATCTCGCCGTGCTCCTTGCCGAATACGGTCCACTTTCGCCGAAAAGCCTTCGCGCTCACGGCACCGGTGAGAAAACCCTCGCCATCCTCTCACGCAACGTCTACGGCTGGTTCGAACGCGTCGACCGCGGCGTCTACCGTCTCACCATCGCCGGCCACGACGCGTTGGTCGGCTATCCTGATCTTGTGGCGTATTTCCGCGCGGGGCTCACAGATGAAGGAATAACGAGCATAATTAACGTACCGCGGGAATGAGATCCGCCAGCACTGCCAGCACATCGTCAGCCATGCGTTGCGCCGCGTATGCGGAGGCCAGGGCGGGGACGGCCGCGCGGGCGCGGGCGTGGGCGGCGGCGGGGTCGGCGAGAATTGTTCCCAGCGCCTCGGTGAGGGCGGCGACATCGTTCGGCGGGCACAGGAGGCCGGCGCCGGTATGGGAGTGCAATTCCGGGAAGATGCCTTGCGCCGGCAGCACCGTCGGGATGCCGCAGGCCATTGCCTCCAGCATGGCGATGCCGCGCGACTCCGGTGCCCGGCTGGGCACGGCGAAGGCGGTACAGCCACGCAGGAAGTCGATCTTCGCGGCGAAATCGATCTCGCCCAGCGACTCCACCCGCGTTCGCAGGCCGAGGGCATCGATGCGTCGGTTCACCGTGCGCCAGTACGCGGCGTCCAGCGGCCGGCCGGCGATACGCAGTCGCACGTCATGCCCCTGTGCCACCAGCCGCGCCGTCGCTTCCACCAGCAGGTCCAGCCCCTTGCCGGGCAGGATGACGGAGAGATAGCCGATGACCGGTGGCGCGAGCCGCGGCGTCGTCGCCGGGCAGAACGCGCCGACATCGACACCGGGGTGGGCCGTGCGCATCTTCGCCGACGGCACGCCCAGATAGTCGCCCATCGTCACCGCGTAGGCATCGCTGGGCGCAAGAAACAGGTCGATGGCGGCGGCATTCGCGCGTATTAAATCGCGGGCACGGGTGGCGAACGGCGGAGGCAGCGCGGCGACGAAATGCTCCTCACCCTGTATGTTGCACACCACCGGCACGCCCAGCTTTGCCTTCACAGCCGGAGCGATACCGGACAGCAGCGAATTGGTAATATTCACCACGTCAGGCGGCGTGTCGGCGGCCAGCATGTCTAGCAGGCGGCCCAGTTCGCCCTGCATCGCGCCGTCACGGCCTTCCAGCACCGAGACGGTGAGCGGCCCCAGGTCTTTGCCTTGCGAACTGACGGCGAAACGAGATACCCACTGCAGCAGCCACGGCGCATCGAGCCAACGGGTGAAGGCCGCGGGCAGCCAGCGGAAGAACGGTGACGCCTGTTGTAGATAGACGTTGATGCCGCCAAGCGCCACTGGCCGGGTGGAGATGGGGTCGCCATCCATGCGCAGAGGCATGTAGAGAGGGTAGGTGGTCACGTCATGGCCGCGCGCGAATAACTCACGGATGAGTGTCAAGTCGCGCGCGCACGCCCCACAATACATATTCCCCGCTCCGGCGGCGATGTAGACGATTCGCATAACTGATGCCTCGCCACCAGTATAGCCGGAATAAGCGCGCCCCGCCATTCGGGGTGACCAAGCAACAATGCGACGCTTGAAGCGCCGCACGGAATGAAGGGTGGTGGCCCCGGCCGGATTTGAACCAGCGACACGCGGATTTTCAGTCCGGCAGAACAGGGGTTTGCATTACGCGCTATATACCGAACCAGAGTCGCCAAACAAACACTACAGATAGTGCCGGTCAGCGTTTCCCTTTTGACTGGTGGAGTCTGCGACACACGGAGTGTCGAGATCCCTCCTTTCATGGGATGATTGGATTGTACCAGAATCAACGCCGGATTTGAAGCGCGATGTCGCAGCGGCGCTAAGCATTTTGGATGATCGGGTGGCCGGGTATCGTAGTCTCCATCCGCTTGCTGGCTACTCATCCGCGCTCGCTGTGAAATCGATGACGACCTATTGCGTATCGATGGTTTCCCGGCGCCCTACAACCGGATGCAGTCAAAATTACGGACGGGCTACCGAATCCATTTCATTCCGCCACACGGCCTGTATTGGCCCCCAGGATGCCCCAGGATAGGCGCAAGCATTTTGGCACGGGGACATATCGACAGCAACATTCGAGAGTCGTCCCGGCCATGAACTGGTTTACGGCCGGGGACATGGTGCGCGGGACAACGCCGCATCGAATGCGTTGTCGCTCCTTATTCGCCGTCATCATCAGTCGGTGCTTCGTCGACGAACAGCGCATCGACGAGTTGGCGCAAGCGGTGCATATCCCATGTTTTCCGATACCAGGCATCGGCACCACAGGCGCGGGCGGCATCACCCACATGGTCATGATGGCTCATCAAGAGCGTCTTCACCGCGGGAAAACGTTGTTTGACCAACGTCACCGATGCATCACCCTGCATCCCCGGCAGTTGCCAGTCGGTCAGCAGTAAGTGAAAGCCGTTGTGTTCGAAGTGAAAGACGGCATCCTCGGCATGCTCCACTGCGGTGACATTATAGCCGCATATGGAGATCGTCATCATGTAGATGGCGCGCAAATCGGGATCGTCCTCAACTAACAGAATACGAATACGCTCACGCATGTGATGCCCCCCGTCTCCGACAGTCACAGAATCCTTTGAAAAATTCCCATCCCTTTCCCATTCACGCCTTTTTCGGGTGTCTATTGACACCCCAGAGCGAAGTATTGGGTGAAGCTGTTACCCTCGCTCTTCTCATGCACGATGAGACGCTGTCCAATATCGGTTACGAGTAGCGGTGGAAAGATTCTGATCATGATGCCGACCATGAAGGTTATTGACTAACTGGCAGTAACGGTGAATAATAAGGAGATCATCAAGCGGTGACTTGATCTAGATACGTTACGGACCGGCGTATCGTCAGCTGATTCCCTGCCATCCTTTGGAGGCGCAGATGGCTACGGCAGTCATTTCGATGATCTTCACGTGTGCCGCACTGTTGCTCGCAATTTGCGGATACTTCGCCTTGCGTTATACGAGACGCGCCCTGGTAAATCGCCTGTTGTTCGGCCTGTGTCTGGCACTGGCGCTTAGCGATCTCGCTCAAGCGGTCTGCGTGTCAGCACCTTCGATACTGCTCTGCAACACCTATTACCGACTATCCTGGTTCGGTTGGGCTCTGTATCCGGCCTTCGCGCTGCATATCAGTCTGCTGCTGACGGAGAATAGCTGGTGGCGCCGGCAGGGACATTGGCAGTGGCTACTCTACGCGCCAGCACTGTTCATCTTGTTCAAAGGCACGCTCGGTATGCTGGGCATTTCCGGCTGGCAGGCCGGGAATGACGGCACGTTTTATCCCATCCACGCGTATGGCATCTGGGACCTGGGTTATCTGCTGTATCAATATGCGTTCGATGTGATAGCCCTGGCGCTGATCGGATGGTGGGGGTTCACCGCGCGTAGCCGGCGAAAGAAATACCAGGCCGTGACGATCGTATTCGTCGCAGTCATCGCCCTGGTGTTTGACGCCATCCAGTATTTTGCCGGCCGGCATGGCGAACTCGGTGTGCTCTTGTCGCTCGAACACCTGATCCTGGCATGCGGGCTAACATATGCCGTGGTGCGCTACAAATTTGTATTGCCAACGACCGAACTGGCCGCACGCAACATCCTGTATCACATGCGCGATCTGGTGCTGATGATCGGGACGGACGGCACGATTCTGCTGGGGAACGCCACGATCCACACACTTCTGGGGTGTGATGAAACTAAGGTCGAAGGCCGTCATTATTCTGCGTTATTCAGTCCAACATCACATACTGCGCTAACAGATGCAATCCATGCGTGCCAGAACGGCATCTCCAGCCATGCAGATGTTATGCTGATCAGCATAGCACACGATGAAATTCCACTCGGCATCTCCTGTTCCATCCTTCGTGATGAATTCGACGATATCATCGGCATGATTCTTGTCGGCGAAGACCAGCGCCCGCGGCGCCGCCTGGAGCAGGAGATCCTGGAGCGCGAGTCTACGGAACAGGCACTGCGCGAAGCCAGAGCGATATTGGAACAGCAGGTGGCTGATCGCACGATACAACTCTCGGCGGCCAATGCCCAGTTGCACCAGGATCTTCTGGAGCGTCAAGCGATTTCTGAGGCGCTACGCGAGAGCGAGGAGCATTACCGGCACATCTTTGAAACGATCCAGGATGTCTTCTTCCGCCTGGATCTTGCCGGCTGCGTCCTGTTAGTGAGCCCATCCGTCATTGCGATTTTTGGGGGAACGCCAGATGCGATAATCGGCATGAATATTCGCACCTTATTGCAGGATTCCACTCAATTCGACGCATTCGTGGCGACACTTCTGTCAGTAGACAGCATCGAGGATTTTGAGGCTAACCTGACGCACGATGACGGACGCGTCATCACCGTCGCCATCAATGCCCATCTGGTGCGAGGCGCGGAAAGCGAGCCATCCTGCATCGAGGGCATTCTGCGTGACGTCAGCGCGCGCAAGCACGCTGAAGACGCCATGCGCGCTTATGAACAGATGCTCGAGCGCGCGCAAGCCATCGTGAAAATGGGCTGCTGGGAACTGAATATCGCGACCGGAGCAGTGTGGTGGACGCCATCGATGTATGCGCTCTTCGCATTAACACCGGACGCCTTTATGGACGGCATCATCACGTTATGCAGTCCGTCCGTGGTGAATATGATGGGCTATCAGTCGCATGAAGTGATTGGTCATGTTGTGCAGGAATTCGCGCCTGAAGCAACCCAGGTTGAGCGGCTGTTCGAGGCATTGAATGCGGATGGCGTCATGCGGCTCCTCGTGTGGGTGGTCCTCCTGCCAGTCGCGCAGTTCGGCGATGGCGTCACGTTCCAGGGCATACAGGGTCATTGGGGTACCTTTCTCCGCGTGTCAACGTCGCGGCCCGGTAGACCAAACAGAAAAGGCCGGCTCCGTAATAGGAACCGGCCGGTGTGGGGATGGTGATGGAAAGGTGGCGCGCGCAGGTGCGGCATGAGAGACTCCTCGTGTGGATGAGTGTCGCAACCCCCTCCCCCCTAAAAGACGAACGGGCCCCGGGGGTGGCAGTCACAATCAGGTGCTTGTATCCGCGAAGCACTTTTCGGAGTTGCCTACAGGCAGGCGTTACTACTTGCCTGCAGGATACGAGAAACGGGGAAGCTCCTACCTCATGAAAATAAGCTTGACAGCTCCCTGCATGTGTTGTGCAATGCGACCAATGCGAAAAATATACGCATAGACATGTCGCATAGTATGCGTAATGTGGCGAGTGGGTATAATAGAATTGCGAGGCGCTGATCAATCGGTGCCCGATTTGAGATGAAGGGAGCCGTGATGACAAAAGAGTGGATGGACGCGCAAGAAGTGGCCGACTACCTAGAGCTTGATCGTGCGACGGTATATCGTATGGCGAAAGATGGGCGCCTCACGCCATACGAATCGAAAGCGAGACGGCGTGGTACAGATTTTCGGCGTGATGAGGTCGAAGCGTTACGAGGACGTGCCCCCTCGCGGGATTCAGGGCATCAGAGTCCGTATACGGCGATGGCGAATAAGCTGCTCGCTGTGCTAAGAATCGAGCCTGCCGACCTGCAGTTGGTTATTCGCTGGGGGGAGGGTGCGGACATACAGGAGGTAGACCTGTCTGCCGTGCGTGAGCTCGATGAGCAAGAGCTATATTTGATTGCCGCTATGCTCCATGCGGTGATGAGGCCTGTGAAACGATGGGAAGGACGATAATGGATACCGAAATCCTTCAGGTATGCCAGGGGCAGACACGAAATGGCGCAGCGTGCCGGAATCATGCGATTACCGGCGCGTTTTACTGCCGTCACCATCTCGCGACTGACGAGCCGGCGTGGCAGATACTCGATTTGACGCGCGATATTCCGGTTCTCGCCCAGCGCGAGATCGATGTGCTGGCCCAGGCGCTCTGCAAGGCGAAGCACTGGGAGGTGGTTGCCCCCGATGTGAGTGCGGGCAGCACTCCGTATGTCCAGGTCAGTTTCGCGCTTGACCGGCAGTATGCCATCAGCGCTGAAGCGGAGGGTCAGGACGCGATACGCCCGCTACAGACGGCGGTAGCGCGCGCGCAAACTGGTGATCCGCTGATTGGCGTCCAACTGGCCTACGCGCTCATGGCCTGGCTTCTGGAGGCAGAGGTTGGCAAAGCCACTGTGGACATTGACGCCGTCGTAGCCCTGCTGGGACTGCCCTGGCGGAACAGCGCCGAAAAGCTTGCGTGCCGGAAAGTCGTGGTGGCCTGGCTCAGCCCCGTCTCGCCACGGCCTTAGCCGTGTGATGCGAAGGGCGTATTTCGCGTAGTACTCTCGCGCCTGGGTGAATGCGGTTTCCCCCGCGTTATCGTGATCGGTGGCGACGATCAGCGACTTCCCGACCAGCCACGGTCGGATCCACTTTTGCGGATGCGCGCCGAAGATGGCGATGGCCGGAAAGCCGACCTCGGCAAGACTCAGCGCAGTGATTGGGCCTTCGACCAGCATCAGGTATGGCTGTTCCAGCGCCAGGGGCCTGAGGAAAACGCCAAGATGCTTCTCTCCGCGCGACTGGGCTTTCATGTCGGCGAAGGGTGGCAAATGGTACCGCCCCTCCACCACCACGAGTCGGCTGTCGAGATCGTGTCCGGGAAAGACCACTGCCGGTGCACCGGCCCACTTTGGTGTGCCCCCCCCAGGCGTCGCAATGCCGGACACCCGCGTGTGTGGCGACGTCCAGGCTGATACCGCGCCGGGCAAGGTATGCGGCACTCGTGCTGCCGGGGAGCGGCACGCTGGCTGCATACCGCGCCTGTGCGTCCTGGATCAACTGTTCCTGTCGCGCTGCTTGCTTTTCAGCCTCTGCTGTTACGACGGCAGCTTCAAGTCGCACGACACTCCCCACCTGGTCCTTTGGCACCCAGTATTCCCGGAGCTTGCCGCCGCGTTCACAGTAATGGCAGTGCCAACACCCGGTCCGATCATTCACGTAGAGCTTCAGGACATCGCCGGCTTTCTCCGCACTCGGACAGTCGGGGAAGGGACAGGCATACCGCGCCCCTTCCTGCGTAGACACCGAAGGGCGGGTGGCCAATTCTGACTGGAACGACTTGCTGCTTAGCAAGGGCAAAACCGCGATGGCACAGCGCATCACCGCAGCACTTGCAGACATGAAGATGCATTGAACGGGACAGCTTTCGATGACGAAAAACGCCATCCCAGTCGGCACCACGTTCGGTCAACTCACCGTATACGAGCCGCTTGAGCGTGTCAGCGGTGGAAACCGTTATTACCGATGCCACTGTACCTGAGGAAACGAAATAGAGGTCCAAGGCTCGCACCTGCTATACTCCGGCGTCACCTCATGCGGGTGTGCCCGGAAACCTCGGCTGAAGCGATCGGATCCATTGGACCGCCGACTCCGTACGGCGTGGCGGCATATGATTAGTCGCTGCACCGACCCCGATTGCAAGGACTACACCAATTACGGTGGACGCGGCATCACAGTCTGCTCGGTGTGGCAGAACGACTTTGAAGTCTTCCGAACGTGGGCGCTGGCAAACGGATGTAATAACGACCGCAGTCTCGACCGTATCGATAATGATGGGGATTACTCCCCGGAGAACTGCCGGTGGGCTACGATTACTGAGCAGAACCGCAATACGCGGCGCGTGCTCCGGCTTACAGTATTTGACGAGACGAAGACGCTCTCCGAGTGGGCGGAAGATCCACGATGCCAGGTCTCCTACTTCACGTTGCGCCAGCGCATCGTCTATTTAGGCTGGGAGCCCGAGGCCGCCCTGCTTTGCAGTAAGCATCAGGACTTTCGCTCGTAGTTGCTTTTCACGCTCACGCATCCCCGCCAGTAGGGGAGAAATTACGCTCGCAAGCGAAAGTCCTGAGCATGAGCGACCCCGGACATCCGCGGCATGAAACGTCACAGCAGCGTGTTACCTCATCGTCGACCGCGCCATCGCGGACCGAGTAGATGGGTGACCGGGCTGGCGGCTCGGTGGTCTTCGCGGGCATCGGTATCCATTAGATGCACATACCGGTTCGTCATGATCGGCGTTGTGTGCCCGAGCAAACGCTGCAGGTAAGCCGGGTTGCCGCCATCGGCGATATACTGAGAGGCGAAGGTGTGTCGGAATTTATGCGCATGCACGCGGACACCAGTGCGCTTCTCCAGCCGAGCCAGGAATGAACGGAATCCCTCGTCGGTAAATGGCACGCCTTCCTCGTCGATCCACAGCACCTTTTCATGTGTGCGCGTATGCCGATGGGTTAGATACTTCAGCAGCATCCGTCGTACCGGACCGGAGAAGGGCACCAGGCGTTCCTTGCGCCCCTTACCGAAGACGAGGAGTTGGCAGTTGGTGAAATCGATGTCTTCGACTTTGAGCCCGATCAACTCTTGCAGGCGAAGGCCGCAATCAAGGAGCACCAGGAGCATTGCGGTATTGCGAATGCCAACGAATCCTTCACCGGCATCGGCAAGAAGGGTGTGGATCTCGTCAGGGGTCAACGCCTCGGGGATGAGTTGAGCGCCCTTCAACTTCTTCAAACGCTTGGCGGGGTCTTGGTCGATGATTTCCTCCTGGAACAGGTAGTGAAAGAAGACTTTCCAGGTGGTGATTGCGTGGTTCGTGGTCCCGACGGTCCAATTTCGCTTCTCGCGGTAATACGAGACCAGCGTCTTCATCTCTGCCGTGGTGACAGCCGTCGGTGGCCGATCCCCCGCGGCATCGGTGAGATAGCGCAAGTAGTGGCGGTAGAAGTCGACGGTACGGTCCTGCAGATTGCGCGCCGCGCAGTCAGAGAAAAACCAGTCTGCAAGGACACGGATGGGAAGGTTGACAGGACTGGCGGCGTCCTGCGTCTGCATCAGAGTGTCGAGTAGGTCTGCCATGGCAATTTTGCCGACACACGGATTTCGTAGATCCAGGCAGCCAGAAACGAAAACGCCATCGCTAAAATGCACTATATACAGTGCGTTCTTAACGATGACGACACTAGGGGTAGATGGTGGCCCCGGCCGGATTTGAACCAGCGACACGCGGATTTTCAGTCCGCTGCTCTACCAGGCTGAGCTACAGGGCCATTTCTCGCAGGCATTAGTATAGCCAAAGCGCGCGGGCAGGTCAAGTGGGAGAATCGGCGATTGCGTGAATTCGCCTTAGCGAGCCAATACGACAACCGTGTCGATATTTTTTCTTTTGAAGTTTTTTCTGCGCAGGAAGGAATACGCTTGCGTCGAGCGAATACAAGTAAGCGAAAGCGTCCCTCACCTTGGTGGGGCAGATAAGCGCCGGTGCGGGGAAGTGCCGCACACATTCCACACCAAACGCCTGAGGAGGTAACGAACATGGCCGAAGCTTATTGCGTGAAATGCAAAGCGAAAAAGGAAGTCAAGGACGCCCAGCAAGTGACGCTGAAGAACGGCAAGCCCGCGATGACCGGCGTCTGCCCAACCTGCGGCACCAAAGTGTTCAAGATCGGGAGCGCCAAATAACTCCCGGACACTTGCCGTATGGCACAGTGCCATCCATTCTCGGTACCCGCGGCTTGCCGCGGGTACATCCTTTTTTCGGGACGGACATCCGTCTCGATACGCCTACCAGCGGCCTGTCGCGGGTATAGTGATGCCATGCCGGAACTGCCTGAAGTCGAAACCATTCGTCGTCAACTGGCGCCGCACTGCGCCGGGCGCCGCATCATCGCGGTGCGCGTCTCGCGGTTGCGCGCCATCCGCGCCCATGCTTCCACCGAGGCCTTCGCCGCGTTACTCGATGGCCGGACCATTATCGAGGTGGGACGCCGTGGCAAGGCGCTGCTGTTCCCGCTCGATGGCGACCGCAGCCTGCTTGTCCGCCTGGGCATGAGCGGCCAGGTGATTCTCGCCGATCCCACCGATCCCGTCGCGCCGCATACCCACGTCGTCCTCACCCTGGATGACGGCCGCGAAGTGCGCTACATCGATCCGCGCACCTTCGGACAAATGGCGGTGGTGGCCGGCCACGATCCTGACGCCATGATCGAACTGGCGCATTACGGCCCCGAACCGCTCGGTGACGCCTTCACCGTCGAGACGCTGACTCACGCCCTCGCCGGCCGCTCGATCTCGGTCGAGGCCGTGCTGATGGACCAAACGAAAGTGGTCGGCATCGGCAAAATCTACGCCGACGAATCCTGCTTCCTGGCGGGCGTCGATCCCCGCCGGGCGGCTTCGACGCTCACCCATGATGAAATCGGACGTCTGCATGCCGCCATCCGCGCGGTGCTGGCGCTGGCCATCGAGTGCCGCGGCACTTCCGGCGCCGACAGCGCCTACCGCGACGCTCACGGCGGGCTGGGTGATTTTCAATGCCGCCTGCACGTGTATCAGCGCGTCGGCGAACCCTGCCGCGTGTGCGGCACGCCCATCGAATTCCGTCCGTTCCAGGGACGCCGTCTGCATTTTTGTCCGCGCTGCCAACGGTAACGACGCGCGGGGGCTGCCTGACCGGGTATACTGCCATCACCATGCCATTTCGCCTGTTACAGAAACAGTTTGCGGTCCATCGGCCAATGGACGAACCGCTGCGCGCGGGCCTGTTAGCTCGCTCGGTGCCGCCGGTGGGGTTGAATACCACCCTTGCTCGGGCGCTGCACATCCTGCGCACCGAGCAGGTGCCATGGTTGCCGGTGCTGGACGGAGTGAAGCTGGCTGGTTATGTGACCGAAGCGGCCATCGCCGAACGCATAGCCCGCGTGCCCGACCATGCGGACGTCGAGATCATCCTCGGGCTGGTGGCCGCGCCCGACACGGTGCTTGACCCCGGCCTGTCGCTGCACGAGGCCGCCGCGATCTTCGCCGAGTCCGGCGCGGCGATGCTGCCCGTACTGGCATGGGACGGCCGCTACTTGGGCTGCCTGAAGCGCACCGAGCTGGCCGCCGCGCAGGCCGGACGGCTCTATCCCCCGAGGGTGGGTGGCATGGCCACGCCGCTGGGCGTCTATCTCACCACCGGCACCGTGCGCGGTGGAGTGGGGGATTGGGGCCTGGTGCTCGCCGGCGCCGCCATGGCCGGCATCGCCTGGCTGGCGCAGGCCCTCCTCGCCGTCCTCCTCGCCGGCATCGTCCATTTCACCGGCGCCCCCTTCGCGCGCGGCGTCTACGACCTGCTCATGGAGCATCCGATAGCGGATGAGCCGGTGTTGGTGATGTATTATATGCTGGCGATGGTCAGCGCGCTCTTCCTGGTGTTCCTGCTTATCATGCGCGTAGCACCTCGGCTGGCGGGGCTGCACGCCGCCGAGCACCAGACGGTGCATGCCATGGAAGCCGGTGAGCCGCTGACACCGGAGGCTGTGACGCGCATGCCGCGCGCGCACCCGCGCTGCGGCACGAATCTGGTGGCGCTGTCTTTCCTGGCCACGGTGGGCGTCATCGCGCTTTCGGCGTGGCTGGCGACGCATCCGGGGCTAGCCGATCTCGACGCTGGCATCTCTCTGTTCCTTCTCGGCGTTATTGTCACCCTCATCACCTGGCGGCGGCTGGGGGCGTGGATCCAGCAGGCATTCACCACGCGCCCGGCCACCCAGCACGAACTGGAAAGCGGCATCGCCGCGGGCCTGGATGTCATGCGCCGGCATCTCGCTGTCTCGGCGCACCCGCGGCCACGATTCGCGCTGCGCCTCTGGCGGATGGGACTCCCCCAGGCGCTTGCCGGGGCGCTGCTAACCGGCTTTCTCTTGAATTACGGAACCGTATTGCTGGACAGGCTGCTGTCTTCCTTGTTAAAGTAATACTTCACTTTCCCGCAAGGGGCGGTCTGCCAGAAAGAGACGAGCGGTATGGTTAAGCAACAACTGGTGAATGCGTTTATCCGGGCGGCGCTGATGGCGCGCGACGCCCATAAGATCACCTTCACCAACCTGCCCGCCTTCACGGTCGAGCGCCCGGCGAATATTGTCTTCGGCGATTTTTCGTGCAATCTCGGCATGATTCTCGCCGGTGAGGCCAAGCTGCCGCCGCGCCAGGTGGCGCAGACGCTCATCGACTTCCTGCAACTTCCGCCCGACTGGCTGCTGCGCACCGAGATCACCGGGCCGGGCTTCATCAACCTGTTTCTCTCCCACCAGTGGATACACGACGTGGTGCGCGACGTGCACTGCCAGGCGGAAGCCTACGGCCGCAGCGACGCCGGCAATGGCGCGACGGTGCTGGTGGAATACGTCAGTGCCAATCCGAACGCCCCGCTGCACATCGCCCATGGGCGCGGCGCAGTGGTGGGCGACGTGCTATGCAACGTCCTCGCCGCCTCGGGTTATGCCGTCACCCGCGAATTCTACGTGAATGACGCCGCCACCAGCACACAGATGGTGCGCTTTGGCGAGAGCCTGGTGGTGCGCTACCTGCAGGCGTGCGGCCGCGATGTCGAGTTTCCTGAAGACGGCTACCACGGGCAGCACGTCGTCGACCTCGCCCGCGGCATCTACGAGCGTGATGGCGATACGTATCTCAATATGCCACCCGCCGAGCGCCTGGAGTTCTTCACCGAGAAGGGCAAGGACGCTATGCTCGACTGGCAGCGCCAGGTACTGGCGTCGCTGGGCGTCGCATTCGACAGTTGGTTCCGGGAAAACGCCCTCTACGAGGCCGGCGCGGTGGATACCGCCGTCCAGGAACTGGCCCAGCATGGCGAGACTTATGAAGCGGACGGCGCCATCTGGCTGGCATCAACCCGCTATGGCGATGAGAAGGACCGCCCGCTGGTGCGCAGCAACGGTAGGCCGACCTACCTCGCGTCCGATATCGCTTATCACCGCGACAAGTTCAAACGCGGCTATCAGATGCTCGTCGATATCTGGGGCGCCGATCATCGCGGCTACATCGCCCGCACCAAGGCGGCGATGGCGGCGCTGGGGTATGATCCCGTGCAACTGCATATCCTTGTCTGCGAGCAGGTGCGCTTGCGGCACGGCGGCGAGATGGTGCTCAACGGCAAGCACGAGGAGATGCTGCTCTCCGACCTCGTCGCGCAGACCAGCCGCGATGCCGTGCGCCTGTGCTGCCTGCAGGTGAGCGCCGACAGCGAGTTGACCATCGATCTCGACCGCGCCGGCTGTCAGGCCATCGACAACCCGGTCTACTACGTGCAGGATTCGCATGCGCGCATCGCCGAAATCCTGCGCACCGCCGAAGCGCGCGGCGTGGCGATGCCCGATCCCGCCACCGTCGACCTGTCGCCGCTCAACGACGAAGTGGAAATATCTCTCATGCGCCGCCTCACCGACCTGCCCGAGGAGATCGTTAACGCCGCCGAGCTCTACGAGCCGCACCGCATCGCCCGCTATGCCCACGAATTGGCCCGCGAATTCCACGCCTTCTACGACCGCTGCCCGGTGCTGAAAACCGGCACGCCCGCCAACCTGCGCGACGCCCGCCTGGTGGTCGTCGGCGCTACGAAGATCGCCCTGCGCAACATCCTCACCCTGCTGGGCGTCAGCGCGCCGGAAGAGGTGTAGCTATTGCCGCGGGTGAAAGCGACATCAGTCGCGCCTGGGGAGCTTTGCCTGCTCATCCCCGCATCGACACCCGGTACCGGTGCGGGCTGCTGCCGGTGTGCCGCTTGAAGCACCGGCAGAAGTAGGCCGCGTCGGGGATGCCTACCTGCTGGCCGATCTCCGTCAATCCGGCCTCGTTCTCCTCCAGCATCGTTTGCGCGCGCTGGATACGCAGGTGCCGCAGCCGCTGCATGATCGTCTGCCCGGTCAGCGCGTGGAACTTTCGGTACAGGTTGCGTTCGCTCATCCCCACGTGCGCTGCCACCTCGGCCACGGTCAGCGGCCGGTGCAGGTTGTCCCACAGGAAGCCGTGTACCAGCGACTCCAGGTGGCGGTCGGCTTCCGCGTCAGGGGTGGGGCCGTCGGCGCCGCGGGTGAGGGTGAGCACGCGGGAGAGCAGCACGGTGAGGAACGCCTGTACCCGCTCGTGCCATCCCGGCGCCCCTTCCTGCACCTCGGCCAGCAGCCAGCGCACCACCCACAACAGGTGATTGGACAGCGCCCAGCGCAGCGGTACGTCCGGTTGCGCGCGCTCCAGGTTGAACCACAGCACGAAGCTCAACAATGCGTCGCCGCCTGTCTCCCAGGCGTGCGCAGTTTGCGGGCTCAATAGCAAAATCGTACCGGTGCCCATCTGTCGTTGTTCCGGCGTGGCCAGCACCGCTCGCCCGTCCAGCACGATGTGCGCCTCGTAGAACGAATGCGTGTGCACGGCGATGGCCCGAGCGGGGGCTATCCAGTTCGTATGCACGTCGTGCAAGGTCAGCGCGTCCCCGGCAATGCTGATGGCGGGCACGGTCAACATGACCTTACGACACAACCGCCGCAGGCGATTCTGACTGAATTCAAAGGACGGTGAATCGGATATAAATGTCGGCATTTGGCAGGATCGTACAAGAAAAAGGCAGATAAGTCTAGTGACAGGCGATAGCAGGAAGAGTAAGCTGTAATGTGAAAATATCAACAGATCACTCCCCCTTACCCGGTTCGGGGAAGGGGTTGGGGGGGAGGGGTCCGATTACGCACTCTGGAGACTTACAATGTCGCAGCTAAAAGTCGGGTTCGTCGGGTTGTCGCACTTGCATCCGCGGTTGTATATGCCGCTGTTCGGATCGGTGCCGGAGATGGCAGTGACGGCGGTGGCCGATGCTAATTCCGCGGTGCTGGATCCCTTCACTGCCGATTACGGCGTGCGCGGGTATGCAGACTGGCGCGAGATGTTGGCGAAAGAGGAGCTTGACCTGGCGCTGCTGTTCCTGCCGCACGTCGAGTGCCCGGACGCCGCGGTGGCCTGTGCCGAAAAGGGCATCCACCTCGTCGTCGAGAAGCCGATGGCTTCTGACGCCGCCGGCGTGGCGCGGATGCAGGCCGCCGCGAAAAAAGCCGGCGTGGTGCTGGCGACGCCGTACCTGTGGCGTTACCACCCGGTAGCCCGCCATATGAAAAAACTGCTGGACGAGGGCATTCTCGGCCGCGTGGTGGGCTGTGAAGGCCGCTGCGCCGCCGGCCGTCTGAACCGCTACATCGAAGGCAACGCGAAGTGGATGCTGACGAAGGCGCTGAGCGGTGGCGGCCCAATGTATAACCTGGGCGTACACTGGATCGACTTATATCGTTGGCTGCTCGACGACGAAGTGGTTGAGGTGATGGGCAAGAACGTGAAGATCAACCAGGAGTATGATATCGAGGACAACTCCTTCGCCATCCTCACCTTCGGCAAGGGCACCGTCGTCGCGCTGGATATTTCCTACACCGTGCCGGACAGCTACCCCTACGGCCGCGACCTGTATCTCTCCCTGCGCGGCACCAGCGGCGTGCTCTCCTGGAGCCCCTCCTTCGAGGGCGTGCGCGAGACGCTTTTCGTCTGCAGCGATGGCGACGAATATGCCGCCTCCCCGCGCCGCCACGTCGATTTCGAGCTCACCTCGAAGCCCGGCTACTGCGGCATCATGGGCGTGCAGTTCCTGCAGGACGTGGCGAAGTCCATCACCGGCAACGCCCCCGTCACCATCACCGGCGAGGACGGATTCCGCGCGCTGGAAGTGGTCGAAGCGATCTACCAGTCCGTCGAAACCGGCCGCGCCGTCACCATGGAGCGCGCCGCGCAGTAAACTATTCTGCCGGCTTCAGCCGGCTTCACCCAGCCTCCGGCTTGAGCCGGAGGTAGATGGTGATCGAAAGGTACGTAGATGAGTATCAAAGTCGTCGTAACCGATTTCATCGAGCCGGATCTGGAGTGGGAAGTGGCCGAGATGGCCCAGCGCGGCATCGACTTCGCCGTCCACCAGCTCAAGTTCGCCCCGACCGCGGACGTTATCGCCGCCACCAAAGACGCCGACGTGGTGGTGGTGAACATGGTGCCGATCACCCCTGAAGTGGTCGCCGGGTGGGAGAAGGTGAAGCTAGTCATCCGCCACGGCACCGGCTATGACAATGTCAACGTGCCGGCGCTCACCGCGGCGGGTATCCCGCTCGTCTACATTCCCGACTACTGCACCGACGAAGTCGCCGAGCAGGCCATCGCCCTCATCTTCGCCTGCGCCCGGCGCATTGTCAGCAGCCGCAAGACGTTGGACGATTCCTCCGCCCGCGGGCAGTGGGATTTTAACGAAGTCATTCCCATGTTCCGCATGGCCGGCCGCACGCTGGGCATCCTCGGCTGCGGCCGCATCGGCAGCACCGTCTACCGCAAGCTGCAGGCCTTCGGCTTCACGGTCATCGCCTGCGATCCGTACCTTTCCGAGGCGCGCAAGCAGGCGATGGACGGCGTCACCTTCGTCGATAAAGAAACGCTCTTCCGCAAATCCGACTTCATCACCATCCACACCCTGCTCAACGACGAGACCCGCCACATCGTGAACGCCGAGACGCTGGCGCTGATGAAGCCCACCGCCTACCTGGTGAATACCGCTCGCGGCCCGATGGTGGATGTCTACGCGCTGGCCGACGCGCTGAAGAACGGCGTGATCGCCGGCGCAGGCATCGACGTTTTCGACAAAGAGCCACCCGAACTCGATTACCCGCTCTTCGGTTTGCCCAACGCCATCCTCACTCCGCATCTGGCTTGGTACTCCGAGGACGCCGGCATGCGCATCCGCGAGATCATCGTCGAAGAGATCGACCTGTATGTCGCCGGGAAGAACCCGCGCTATACAGTAAATAAAGAAGTGTTAGTGAAAGCGTAATTATCGAAGGAAAAATGGTGACAGGAACCGTTTGCCTGTGAGTGCCTAACTAGGCCGCCTGTCCTGGACTTAGGAAAACGGTTCCTGTCACCATTTTTCTGCATGTCACATAGTTATTGTTTATAGGGAGATGGTGAGATGTCTGCTTCTGGAACGCATATCGCGAAGGTGACGATGCCGCTGCCCGGGCCGAAGTCGAAGGCGCTTTTCGACCGCTGGGCGCAGGCGGAAGCCCAGTGTACGGGCTATCAGGCGCAGGTGGCCTGGGATCACGCCAAGGGCGTGGTGGTGACCGATGTCGACGGTAACGTCTTCATCGACTGGACCTCCGGCGTACTGGTCACCAATGTCGGCCACTGTCATCCCGTGCTGGTGAAAGCCATGCAGGACGCGGCGGCGAAGCTGCTGAATAACTACGAGTGCCTGAATGAGCCACGCGTCATCGCCGCGGAAAAACTCGTGTCTGTCACCCCGCCGCATCTCGACCGCTGCTTCTTCCTGAGCACCGGCGCGGAGACCACCGAAGGCGCCATCCGCATCATGAAGCGGAAGACCGGCAACTTCGAGATCGTCTCCTTCCACGGCGCCTTCCACGGACGCACGGCGGCGGCGGCCGCCGCCGGCGGCATGTCCGGCCCGAAGAAGAAATACGGTCCCACCATCCCCGGCGCCATCCGCGCGCCATTCCCATATTGCTACCGCTGCCCCTTCAAGGCGAAGCCGGAGAGCTGCTACATGCTCTGCTTCGACTTTATGGATGACACCGTGCGCGCCAACACCACCGGCAGCCTTGCCGGCGTGATCGTCGAACCCTACCAGGGCGCCGCCGGCTTCATCTTCCCACCCGACGGTTGGCTAGCCCGCCTGGAAGACTGGGCGCGTGCACAGGGCATGCTCTTCACGCTGGACGAGGTGCAGTCGTCCTTCGGCCGCACCGGCAAATTCTTCGCCATGGAGTGGGACGGCATCACCCCCGACATCGTCTGCATCGGTAAAGGCATTGGCAGCGGCGCTCCGGCGTCGGCTATCGTCGCTCGCGCTGAAGTCATCGGCGCGCTGGGGCGCGGCGAGATGAGCAGCACCCTCGGCGGCAACCCGATGTCCAGCGCCGCGGTGAGCGCGGTCATCGACATCATGCAACAGGAAAAACTTGCCGACAACGCCCTGCGCATCGGCGGCATGATGATGGCGAAACTGCAAGAAATCCAGGAGCGCTGTCCCTACATCGGCGACGTACGCGGTCGTGGACTTATCATGGGCGTCGAGCTGGTGAAGGACAAGGCGACGAAAGAACCCGCCCCAGATTTGACGCGCAAGCTCATCGACCTCGCCGCCCAACACGGCTTGCTCATCGGCTCCGTTGGCATCTTCGCCAACGTCATCCGCGTCGCCCCGCCGCTGGTCATCACCGAAGCGGAAGCGATGGAGAGTTTGGAGCTGTTTGAGAAGGCGCTGCGCGAACTGTAATATTCGGGCTGGGGACGTCTATTCGGGCGGGTGGACGAACAGTATTTCCGGCATCGATTATATCAGCGCCAGCCCGCCCGGCCGTAAACGGTCGGGCTACCGAGCGACGCCCCGTAAACGGGGCTTTGGCGGATAGGACGCTGCAGGGAGGCAGGTCGGCCGGGCTCCCGCCCTGTTTCAGACGGTGACCATCGATGCACCCGGCTCTGGAAAGAGATAATGGTTATGAAAATAGACTTGACCATCCAGGATATTCGCGCCGCAGTCGACGCCGTAAAGGCGGAGACCGCGCAGGTGCTGTGCGATCTCATTCGATTCCCTTCGACGCCAGGGAAAGAGGTGGACGCGATGGCATATGCGGCGGAGGCGTTCTCCGCGCTGGGGGATGTCGAGTGCGTGCCGCTGTTTAACAGTCTGCGCGATGACGAGGACTACGCTGATCCAATTTCCGGCATCGAGTATGACGGGCGCTGCAACGTGCGCGTGCGCGTGCCCGGATCCGGTGGGGGACGTTCGCTGCTGATGAACACCCACCTGGACGTGGTGCCGCCCTCGCAGGGGCAGGTGAGTCCATGGGATCCGCGCATGGAGGATGGCGTGGTCTACGGTCGCGGCGCGTGCGATGCCAAAGGCCAGGCGGCGACGATCTACATGGCGCTGTCTGCGCTGAAGAAGCTCGGTGTGCAGCCGAACGGCGACCTCATCGCCCACCTGGTGGTAGAAGAAGAGGTGGGCGGCAACGGCACGCTGGCGATGGCGCGCCGTGGCGAGAACGCCGACGCCTGCATCGTGCTGGAACCCACCGACCAGCGCATCTTCTCATCGGTGCGCGGCGCGGTGTGGTTCCGCGTGGTCTGCACCGGCAAGCCCGGCCACAGCGGCCGCGCCGGTGACACGGTGAGCGCGTTGAAGATGGCCATCAAGGTCATCGAGATCCTGGAAGGCTATCACGCACGCCTGCTGGCGTCGTCACGCGGCATCGACCTGTTCGACCAGTTCCCGAACCCCATGCCCATCACCTTCGGCAAGCTTTCCGCCGGCGATTGGCCGGCGACGGCGCCCAGCCGCGCGGTAGTGGAAGGCGTTTTGGGCTTGCTGCCGAATAAGACTCGCTACCAGGTAATGGAGGAGATGCGCCAGGCAATTCTGGCGGAGGGCGATGACTGGCTGCGCGAGCATTTCGCGCTGGAGTTCATGTACCGCCACGATTCGCACGTGCTGGCCACCGATCATCCACTGGTCACCGGCCTGCAGGCCTGCTGCCGCGAGGCCGGGTCCGCGGGCGAGGTGACGGCGATGACTGCTTCCTGCGATTCCTGGTTTTATAACAATCAGCTCGGCATCCCGACGGTGGTTTTTGGGCCGGGCAGCCTGCGCTTTGCGCATTCCAACGAGGAGCAGATTGCGCTGGACGACATCGCCGGCGCTGCCGCCATCCTCGTGCAGTTCATTATGAAATGGAGTCGGTAACATGAAAAATACGATCGTGACGTTTGGCGAAATTATGGGGCGCGTGTCGCCGCCGGGTTTCCTGCGCTTCACCCAGGCCATCCCAGGCGCGATGGACTTCAACTTCGGCGGCGGCGAGGCGAACGTGGCGGTGTCGCTGGCCACTTTCGGCGCGAAAGCCGCCTTCGTCACCGCGTTGCCGAAGAACCCCATCGGCGATGCCTGTGTCAACGCGCTGCGCGGCCTGGGCGTCGACACCGGCAATATCGTCCGCGCCGGCGGGCGCATCGGCCTCTATTACCTGGAGGCGGGTGCCAACCAGCGCGCCAGCGTGGTGGTGTATGACCGTGAAGGCTCCTCGGTGATGAGCACCCCGGCCAGCGCCTATGACTGGGACGGCATCTTTGCCGACGCCTGCTGGTTCCATGTGACGGGCATCACTCCCGCTCTGTCCGCCGGCACCGCCGAAGCGACGATCATCGCCGCGAAAGCCGCAAAAGCTGCCGGCGCCACCGTCTCCTGCGACCTGAACTTCCGCAAGAAGCTGTGGAATTGGCGTCCCGGCACCAAGTCGCGCGAGCTGGCTGAAGAAACCATGCGCCAGGTGCTGCCCTACATCGACGTCGTCATCGCCAACGAAGAAGACGCCGAGCAGGTGTTGAGCATCAAAGCCGCTGGCACCGATGTCGAGTCCGGCGAGTTGCAGGTGGCCGCCTACGAAGATGTGGCGAAGCAGGTAGTCAGCCAATTCCCCAATGTCTCGAAAGTCGCCATCACCCTGCGCGAGAGCATATCCGCCAGCCACAACAACTGGGGCGGCATGCTCTTCGACGCAGAGACGCGGCAGGCGCATTTCGCGCCGTTGAATAAAGACGGCGTCTATACGCCGTACCAGATCACCCACATCGTCGACCGCGTGGGTGGCGGCGACTCCTTCGCGGCGGGACTCATTTTCGCGCTGACCACCGACGGGCTGAACGACCCCGCGTCGGCGATCCGCTACGCGGTGGCTGCCTCCTGCCTGAAGCACTCCATCCTCGGCGATTTTAACTACACCACCCGCGCCGAGGTGGAGGCGCTGATGAAAGGTGCATCCGCGCGCATTCAACGGTAACTGGGACCGCGGATTTGTAATCTGCAAAGCACGGAACGCGGATGTCCCATCCGCATGTGATCCTGGAGATTAACAATGGCAGCAGCAACTAAAACCCAACTCGCGCTGGTGAAAACCCAGAAAGGCGACGGCTTCCTCGAACTGCGCGAAGTGCCGGTGCCGGTGCCGGGTGTCGGCGAGGTGCTCATTGCCGTGAAGGCGTGCGGCATCTGCGGCACCGACGTGCACGTGAAGCATGACGAGTTCCCATACTGGCCGCCGGTGGTACTCGGACACGAATTCGCCGGCGAGATCGTCGAGCTGGGGCCGAACGTGCAGCACTACCAGGTTGGCGACCGCGTGGTGGGCGAACCGCACACGCAGCATTGCGGCCACTGCTACCTGTGCCGCACCGGCAACGTGCAGATTTGCCCGACGAAGCGCTCGCCGGGGTGGGGGATCGACGGCGCGTTTACTTCGTTCTTAAAGATGCCGGAGAAGCTGCTGCATCGTATCCCCGATCGCATGACCTACGCGCAGGCGGCGGTGGTGGAACCGACGGCGAACACCGTGCATGACATCGTCGAGCGCGCGAAAATCAACGCCGGTGATTTCGTGGTGGTGCTCGGTCCCGGGCCTATCGGCCTGCTGGCCGGTCTCACCGCCCGCGCCGGCGGCGCCCGCCATATCGTCATGGTCGGCACTCCCGCCGATGAAGCCGTGCGCCTGAAGAAGGCCCGCGAGTTGGGTTTTGAAACCGTCATCAACGTCGCCGAGCAGAACCCGGTGGAAGCCGTTCGCGTGCTCACCGGCGGCATCGGCGCCGACCTGGTGGTGGAGTGCAGTGGCGCCGCGCCGGCCATCGCCTCCACGGTGGAATACGTGCGTAAAAAAGGCCGCGTTTGCGCCATCGGCCTCACCGGCAAGGACAACATCAGCTTCCCGTGGGACAAAGCACAGACGAAGGTCATCGACCTCATCTTCAACATGTCCACCAGCTACAGCAGTTGGGATCGCACCATCAACCTCATCCACACCGACAAAATCCCCGCCGGCGAAGTCGTCTCCCATCAATTCCCCCTGTCCGAATGGGAAACCGCCTTCACCGAGTTGGAGGCACAGCGGACGTTGAAGGTGCTGTTGATCCCATAGCATCCGGAATATAAGAACCCGTTCGTAGTGAGCCACGCAGCCGCAGCGGAGTGGCGTCCGACTGTGCAGTCGGTAACGAGACTATCGATCGGACGCCACTCCGCTGCGCTGCGTGGCTCACTACAAACTCTGTTGAATACAACTGAGAGGTGACAATATGACAGACCGCATCGGTTTTGGCCTGCTGGGCACCGGCTTGGTCGCCCCGTTTCATGCCAAAGGCCTGCTGAATTCGCAGAAGGGCACGCTGGTGGCCGCCGCCGAGGTGAACCCGGAACGATTGGGAAAATTCACCGGCGAGTTTGGCTGCAAGGGCTATGCCACTCTCGACGAGATGCTGCGGGACCCGGATATTTCGGTGGTGAACATCCTCACCCCGAATCACCTGCACTTCGACGCGGTGATGGCCTGCGCCGCCGCCGGCAAGCACATCCTGGTGGAGAAGCCGCCGGCGATGTCGCTGCGGGAAGTCGATATCATGACCGAGACCTGCGCGCAGGCCGGCGTGAAGATCGGCGTGGTGCTGCAGTGCCGCGTGCGCAAACCCATCCAGGCGATGAAGCGCGCGCTGGCCGAGGGGCGCTTCGGCAAGATCCTCCACGCCGACGCCTACATGAAGTGGTTCCGCGCCGAGGAATATTACCACATGGATGCCTGGCGCAGCAGCCGCCGCTCGGGCGCGGGCGTCACCGTGCAGCACGCCTTCCACTATATCGACCTGCTGCAATACCTGATGGGCCCGGTGAAGCAGGTCTTCGCCCGCATGAGCAACCTGGCGCACCCGTCGGTGGAGTTGGAAGACACCCTGCTGGCGATGGTCGACTTCCAGAACGGCGCCCAGGGCATCGTGGAAGCCTCCACCGCCCTTTGGCCCGGCACCGACATCCGCATCGAGGTGAACGGCACCGAGGGCACTGCCATCATGGTGGGCGAGCGCATGGCGACGTGGAAGTTCAAGGATGAGCGCCCGGAGGACGAGGAGATCCGCAGCTACGGCAGCGCCGCCGTCTCCACCGGCGCCACCGGCCCCGCCGACTTCGCCTTCTTCGACCACCAGACGGTCATCGAAGACATGGTCGACGCCATCCGCGAAAACCGCGACCCGGTGATCCCCCTCACCGCCGTCCGCCCGACGCTGGAGTGGGCGCTGGCCATGTACCAGTCGGCGAAAGAGGGCGCCGCGGTGGCGCTGCCGGTGGTGAATGAAGAGGCGATTTGGGAAACCGCGGCGGCGAAATAACCATATCTATAGAACAAACGCCGTACGGGACGCCGAAAGGTGTCCCGTTCGTGTATAATATAGCGGTATTTGTTTTCAGATGAGTCCAGGAGGAGTTCGCAAAAGATGCTTATTGCGTATGGTTTGCTATGTGGTATACTTGCACTCATTGCGATATATTCACCATTGAGGTGATTGCAAATTACCTCTGCTTTTTCCACCTCTGCCGTCCGTCTCCCCGTT
>CAZPYA010000003.1:89198-94997 GCA_964590255.1 uncultured bacterium | reverse complement strand
CGTCGGGGAAGCGGGGTTCGCCGTGGAGCCACATTTCGCCGAGGAAGTTGAGGACGTGGAACTGGGCGCCATCCACCCAGCGGCGCACCGGGCCGAAGTTGCCGTAGGCGTCATTCGTACCGTAGCCGGGGGGTAGCGGCGGCTCCCCGCCGATCAGGCAGTCACCTTGCGCAGCGTCAGGTTGAGGTGGCGATTGGCGCCGCCGAGCGAATAACCCTGGCGCTCCACCACAAAGCCGGCTTCGGTGACAATTTCCAGCAGTTCGTCCATCGTATACTGGTAGACGTGCCCGCCAAGGGCTGGGTTCAGCGGGTCGCCGGGCATCGGCATCACCGCGGGACTAGCGTAAAAACGCGTCACGCGCCCCCATTCGCGTGCGTCAGGGGTGCTGAGATACAGGCGGCCGTGCGGGGCTAGCGCCGTGGCGATATGCTTGAGCGCCACGCGCGGGTGATAAAACAGGTGCTCGATCACTTCTGTAAAGGTAACGATCTCGAACGTGCCCGGCCAGGGGATCGGCGCCAGTTCGACATTGCGCTGCGCGAAGGTTAATCCCTCGGCGGCAATCAATTCGGGGGCCAGGAGCGGGATGACATCGAGACAATACGCCGGCGCACCGGTCGTGCGCTGGCAGAAGAGTGCTACCGTGCCATAACCGCTACCGACATCCAGGCAGCGCTGTACGCCCAAACGGGGGGCATCCTCGACGATCCATTGAGCAATCGTGTGCCAAAATCCCGTTTCGCGCCGTCCATACATGCCGAAATACGGGGCGGCCGGATGATGCGCCCGCACCGTCGCCTGGCAGGCGCGCACGGTGTGTAGCCAGGTGGCGTGCCGGTATTGTTGAAAACGCCAGGCGTTGCGGAGGAGACGAAACAGGCTACGGGCTTTTCGAAAGATGACGAACATCACACGCCCTTCATCGCGTATTGCCGGACAACCTGGCAATACGACAGCATCACACCGTCTATCCTTCCCCACCAAGCATGCCCCCACACTTGCCGCATGCTCTCCCGACGCTTGGCGCGGCAAATGTGCTACCAGATGCCGGTTTCGAAGGCGTAGACTTCCGTCCGGTCGCCGGTGTTGATGATCCAGGAGAGGTATTTGCCGTCGCGGGTGAAGGCGAGGTGTTCTGGATATTCTCTTCCGTTACTGTTCACATACATCAAGGAACCACCGGGAGACACCGCGGGTTTCGGAGATGGCTCTAACAGGTGGGTGGCGCAGGTGCCGATTTTTTTACCATCGCGGTAGAGGGTGAGGATACGCGTCTGGCGGGGTATGCGGGGTTGTTTAAGCATACTCACGATGACATCGGTGACAGGTATGACTCGCGCGGGTATAGTCGGGCGGGTTTCCGTGACAGCGAGCAGGCGGCCGTCGCCCCAGGCGGCGGGGAGGGCGGACGGGGGCGAGAGCGGGGTGGAGGTCGGGGCCGAGAGCGAGATGGCGGACCGGGGCATGAGCGGGCTAACGAGGTGGCTGAACCGGGCGAAGTATAGCCCTGTACGCTCCGGAGCCATGTCGCACATGGCCGAATCCAGTTTCAGCGGTACTGGCAGCTTCTCCAATCGCGGCATCGCATCGCGCCAGCGCAACAGCGAGACGGCGCCTTTCGGATCGGCGCCCCATACGGTGCCGTCCTCGCCCCACATCCACTGCCAGCCGACGGCGCCGAAGGTGGCCAGCCGCGTTTCGCCCTGGTACAGCGCGGGCGTGCCGAAGCCGGGCACCAGCAGGCAGCACCGGCCATTGCGGAATAGCATGCCCAGTTGCATGACGGTCATGCCCGAAGTGATACCCAGGCGGACCAGCTTGCGCGGCTTGCGTGCCTGCAGGTCGAAGAGCACGACGTTCGTGCCCATTGCCGTACCTTCCATCGTTGCCACCAGACCCGGCTCGACCACGGCGGGGATGCCCGGCCATGTCCCGACGGGCAACTCGATTTTGCGGCCGTCGGGTCGGTGCAGGAAACACGGCAGGCGGCAAACCATGCCGTCGTCGGTGAGGATGAGGATGCCGGACATCGGCAGCTCGATGGTTTCGCCGGTGGTGATGGGTTTACCATCGCGCCACAGCGGCATTACCTCGTATTGATCGTATGGGCTGCCGAGAGGCGTGGGGATAGCGCACTCGGCGGCGATGACCCGGCGGGTGGGGCTGACGAAGCCCTGTCCTTCGGGATGCGGGGGCGTGTCGGCGCGCTGGCAGCGATCGTCCAGCACCGTGCGCGACGATTCGTAGCACTCGATGGCCGGATACCCCGTGCCGTTGGCGGAGAAGATGAAGCGTGTATCTTTGGGCACGATGCGCTTTGTCACCGGCTTCAGGGTGGGGTGCAGCCAGGCGTAGATGAACCACCCGCCGCAGATCAGGGTGATCAGCAGCAGGGGGAAGGGCCAGCGGCGGCGTATCGTCCGTTTCTTACCGGATGGCGAAGACAAAGTGCCGCACCTCCTTACCGGCGTAAATGATCCACGATAAATAACGGCCGTCGGCGGTGAAGGCCAGATGTTCATGGCAACCGCCGAAGTAGTCGACAGAGCAGTATCCTTTATCGGTGTTATACGATAATGTCGTTCCTGAAATGGCGACGCGAGAAGCAGCGCTTAAATGTGAAAGCAGCGACGGCGTTTCCAAAACGATGTTATCCACCGGTACTTGATACCGGCCAACAACGTTTCCGTCTCGATACAACGTCAGTTGCCGGGCTTCACTGGTGATGGTGCCGCGCAGGTGAAGTTTCAACGCATAGTATTGCAGTTTCCGGGCAGTTGACTGGTGCATGACTCGAATGGTGTCCGTCCGTGCGACCAGGCGACCATCGTTCCAGACTGCCAGCGATAGTGCCGGCGATTGCGAGGCAGACGGAATATCCAGACCACCGAAATTTGAAAAGCTGCTGCGGTTTCCATACTCCCCAAACCAGGCCTTTACGCGTGTATCCCGGTTAATAGCCCACGGCAGCGCCGTAAGCCGGCATGGGCCTTCTCGCCAGCGTAAAACCCTTGCCACATTCTTGTGCACCTGCCAGATGGTACCGTCGTCGCTCCAGCGCCAGGGATACGGACTGGTCGGCGTACTATAGATGACCTTGCCATGCTCGACCACCCGTGCCGCGCCGTTGATGGAGACCAACAGGAACCGGTTGCCGTGATGGAAGAGCATGCCGGGCATATACGTCAACAGCGGCTGGGTGGTCACGATAGAGCGGGCCTGCAGATCGAAGACAACAACTTTATAATCGCCTTTTGGCAATACGACATACCGAGGATCTGCGCTATACACACGAATCTGGTCTGCATGGTTTGTGCCTGTTGTCGGCAACTCGACTGTGTTTCCCTGTGGGCTATATAAACGTTCGTCTTTCCAGAAAAATCCGGCATCATTCGGCATCCACGCTCTCTGTAACCTATCAACCATGACAGTTTGCGAATGGCCATCTCGCCAGTGCAAGACATCCTGTCCGGTGTCATCCTGCAGCACCACTTTGCAGAGCGGACTTATCGAGTCTTCCAGCCAAAATAGGTGTTCCGTATACCAGCTCCGCTCGAACTGTACGCGGTGAGGATGTCCCCTGTCATCAAGCCAGTGCAAGGCACAGGGATTTGGAGGATTCGTGGGATCGAACGCTTTTATCGGCACGGCTTGGATCGCCGGATACCCGGCGCCGTGCACGGAGAACAGAAACTGCGTGCCGGCCGGCAGCGTGCGCACGGTGACGGGCCGCAGGGTGGGATGGAGCCAGGCGTAGATGAGCCACCCGCCGCTGATGAGGGTGATCAGCAGCAGGGGGAGGCGCCAGCGGCGGCGGGAGCGGGTCCGAGTCTGTGGCGTCATCCTGCACCTCGGGGAAGAATGGGGGGTACTATCCTTTCGAGAATCCACGCCGAGGTGTGTTATGCGCTTTTCTGAATGACTGTGTGTACCGGCAGGGCGATGGATTCAAGCTGGCGCAGGTTGACATGCTTGCTGGCATGGTCGATATCGATCCCGACGAGGTTCCCCTCGGCATCAAAATCCAGCACGACGCCCTCGGCAACCTCCTGCGAATCGACGCCGGGTTGTTCGGCGAGGTCGATATAGAGTGAATCGGTATCGGCGTAATAGTGGATTTTCATGCTGTCTCCGTGAAATCCCGATCGGGGAAGGCATTATGCACGGTTTCCCCATCTGCAAGCGTCACCACGCGTAGTTACTTCCCCATTTCCGGGATATAGACCCAATACCGAATACGTCCATCAGGCTGCTGCTCTCGTCGCAGCGGATGCCAGAGAGCCCGTTCACACCATTCACGGCGGAGGTAGGGACGCTTGCGCAAGACCTGTTCTTCAAAATACGGAGTCGTTTTCATGCAGGCGCCATCCGGTTGCGCAACACTACACAGCGATCATGATCAAGTATACCATACTTTGCCGGGTCTTTTTGGGGTCAGGTTTCAGGAGGAGAAGTTGATCGCTTCGCCGACCTTGCGCAGTTGGCGCATGAAGGCGTCGGGGATGCGGCCGTCGGGGGTGATGGGGACGTCCCAGGAGACGACGCCGTCGTGCTGGGTGATGTATTTGGTGTAGCCGACTACGAGTTCGTCGGGGAAGCGGGGTTCGCCGTGGAGCCACATTTCGCCGAGGAAGTTGAGGACATGGAACTGGGCGCCGTCTACCCAGCGGCGCACCGGGCCGAAGTTGCCGTAGGCCTCGTTTGTGCCATAGCCGAAGGCGCCCACGGGGAGATCGCCGGAGAGTTCGCCGGCGGTGAAGTCTTCCTCCGCGCAGTGGCTGATGACGGGGACCTTGACGCCGGGATTGAAGGCGACGATGGCATCGGGATTGCCGGCCTTCAGCGCGGCGGCGAAGGAGGCGAAGTTGGGGGCGTCGGGGTGGCGGTACATGGCGTCGGCGAAGTAGCAGCCGTCGATCCACCAGCCCTTCACCGCCTCGCCCCAGCGCAGCGACCACTCGCGGATCACCGCTTCCCACATGCCCTGGAACTCCGCCAGGCGTTCGCCAGTGAGGATGCCGTTCCAGCCCTCGGTGAAGCCCCAGCGCCAGTGCAGCCGTTCCATCGCTACGGGGTCGCGGTCAGGCGCGCCGGCAGGCAGGTAGACCAGCAGGTGGATGCCGCGCGGATGCAGCGCGTCGGCGAGGTCGGCTACCAGGTCGCGGCGCGCGCACAGGCTGGGCGACCGGCCGACGAACCTGTCATAGGTGGCGTTGGGCGCGCAGTAGTGGCCGGAATTTTGCCCGAGGGTGATGATGTAATACCGCGCCCCCACGGACGCCAGTTGATCGGCCAGACGCTCGACATCGACGGCGTCGACGCGGGCGTTCCACTCGTCGGCGGGCATCCCAACCGTGCCCAGGTAATGGGTGAAGACGCCCCAGCGGCAGTCTTTGAACCAGTCGGTATTGGCGCGCATGGCAGGCTCCTTTTTATTTGAACCACAGAGACACGGAGGGCACGGAGAGTTTTTGTTTACTCAAGTAGATAACCACAGGGATTTACGGGGTATCGTTGCGTGCTCCCGCACGCGCCCTCATCCCCAACCCTTCTCCCAATTCTGGGAGAAGGGAGTAGGCTCTCACAGTATCCTGCTCTGAAAAAGCCTTGTAGTCGTCTACTTGATTGGGTGCGGATTGCGTCACCGTGCGTCCCGATGCATCGGGACGCGGCCCCAGTGAACGTCCTCCCGAAGGAAAACACCCGCCTTTGCGTCCTCCGTGTCTCTGTGGTTATTTCTATTCCAGCCGCGCCTTCTTCCACCCTTTCGGCGTGTGTACACAGAGCATGCTGCCG
>CAZPYA010000003.1:0-89188 GCA_964590255.1 uncultured bacterium | reverse complement strand
CCAATTGCCGCGGCAATTGGAGGCAGTCACCGAATTACTGAGTAAAAAAGTTCTCTGTGTCCTCCGTGTCTCCGTGGTGAATTTTTATTCCAGACGCGCTTTCTTCCACCCCTTCGGGGTGCGCACCCAGAGCATGCTGCCGCGGGCGTCTTCGCTCCAGGCGATGTCGCCGACGAGGCCGCCTTCGGGGGTGTCGACGGGTTGCGAAAGGTTCACGCGGTCGCCGGCGATGCTGGCGATGGGCATGCGGCTCTGCCCCCCGCCACCGGAGGGCAACTGGCAGACCAGGCCGCCAATGACGGTTTCCGCATACGAGTTGCCGACGATGCAGGCGGAGTCCAGGTTACCGTCAAAGGCCATGCGGATGCGGTGGTCCTCTCGCGCGGTGAAGTGATTCGCCAGGTAGGTTCCGTGGGTGCCGCCGTCGGCGATGTAGATGCCGGTGACGGTGTCGTCGACGGCCCACTGGTTGTTATAGACGCGGCAGTTGGTGATGCGCTGGAAGGGGCGCGTGACGTAGAAGCCGTAGCCAGGGCCGTCGGTGATGGGCGAGTCGGCGTAGCACTGGTTGTAGGTGTCGTTCCAGCCGTTGCAGGCGAAGCAGACCATCAAGTCGCCGTTATCCTTGAAGTTCCACACGTGCACCTGCTGGAAATCGTTGCTGCTGCTGTCGCTGCGCAGGCCCGTCTCGTAGCCGATGATGACCACTGACAGCACCAGCGAGTCGGTGCAGCGCTGGTAGTGCAGCCCGATGCTCCCCGGCAGGTTGCGCACGTGCGGCTCCAGGTAGCAGCGCACGTTGCTCACGTTCACCTCATACCAGCCCTCGGCGCCGATGTCGATGCCTTTACGACAGCAGTTCTTCACCTCCAGGTCGCCGATGTGCAGGCGGCAGGCATAGGGCACGAGGATGCCGGTGAGCGGTTGCGCTCCACCATCGATGGTGCCGCCGCGGATGCTGCCGTAGCTCATCGGGTTGCCGCGCTCACCGGCGGCTTTCACTACCACCGCCTCGCCCTGGAAGCCCGGCAGCGCACGCAGCACCGCCCCCGGCGCCATCTGCAGGCTGAGATGCGCGGGCAGCACCAGCGGCCGGCTGATGCCGAAGACGCCGTCGGGCAGAAAAATGGTGCCTTTGCTCTCGGCGATGGCGCGGTCGAGCACCGGGCTGTTATCGAAGGCGCCGTCGCCGACGGCGCCGAGAGTGGTGATATCGAGCATTTTTTTTACTCCTAATAACTACTATAGCACAGTTTGGAAGGCTGGCAAGCACAGCGCAGCCCCGGCGAGTGCGGGAACTATATTAGGCGGGGCTGCGCTGCGCTTGCCGACCTTCCAAACTGTGCTGTCTTCCAAACTGAGCTGTCGACAATACCGGGGTTACTTGCCCAGCACCGCCACGCCGAAGCGGGCCAGCGTTACGCTGCGCTCGGTAGGCTGACCGGTGAGCAGGTTCGTCATGCCGTCGGGTAGATCGATGGTCTTCTCGTCCTGGGTGTGATTCAGCAGGAAATAGACCGCCTTGCCGTCGCCGGCGCGGACGGACAGCTCCACGCCGGCGGGCAGGGTGATGTCCGGGCGGGTGACGCCCGCCGTCGCCAGCAAGTCGGCGATGAGCGCGTCGTAGAAGGCGTCTTCCTTCACGATTGTCCCGACATAATAGCCGGCGCCTTTGCCGAAGCGGTGCTTCGTGGCGGCGGGCACGTCGGCGATGTGCCAGTCGCTGAAGGCGGCCAGCGCTTCCGCGCCGTCAAGGGTGATCCAGTCGGCATACTGGTGGGCGGCGCCGTCGCCCAGCGCGCCGTTGACGGCGAAACTCAGCTCGGCGGGGATGGATTCGTATTCCGGAATGCGGATGCCCAGCGCGGCGGTCAGCAAACCGGGCAACGTGCGCGGATGGCACAGGTTCGTCTCGTCCTTCACTCCGGTGCGGCAGTCAGCCAGCAGCACGCCGCCGTTCCGCACGTAATCCACCAACCGCTGCGCCAGCGTGTCGGGCAGCACGTGCAGGTCGGGCGCGAAGACGGCTTTGTATTTACTGAAGTCGCCACTCGGCGGGATGACATCCACGTCAATGCCAGTGCGTTTGAGAGCGTTGTAGTAGCGGCCCATGGCCTGCACATAGTTGTTCTCGGTAAAGCCCGGCTGGAAGCGCAGCGCCCAGATGCTGTCGTAGTCGTAGATGAACGCCACGTCCGACTGTATAGTGGTGCCGTCGAGATGCGGGGCCAGCGCGTGGTATTCCCGCGCGGTCTGCGCGGCTTCCGCGTAGCGGCGACCCGGCACGCCGTCGTGCCCCAGCAGGCCGTGCCAGTATTGCTCGCGGCCGGCGGTACAGGTGCGCCAGCGGAACCAGATTTGTCCATCGGCGCCGTGGGCCAACTGCTGGTATGCCACCAGGCGAATCTCGCCCGGCCAGGGGTTGCGCCCGAAGGAGCCCCAGCCGCCGGGACCAGCGGTCTGCTCCATAATCCAGTAGTTCTTCCCCTTCAGTCCGCGCATCAGGTCGCCCGCCATGCCGGCGTCAAGCATTTCGCGCGGCTTGCCCCATACCGGGTAGTTGTCCCAGCTCACGAAGTCCAGGTCTTCGGCGAGGTCGTAGTAGTTCAGATCGCTGAAGAAGCCCATGAAGTTGTGGGTGATGAATTTGTCGGGGAAATATTCGCGGAGGATGCGCACCTGATCGCGCTGGAAGCGCACATTGAGCCAACTGTAGAAGCGCTGCCAGTCCAGCAGCGCGCTGGGGTTAGAGCCGGTCGGCTCCACCGGCAGTTGAATTTCGCCCCAGGTGCCGTAGTAGTGGCCCCAGAAGTGCAGGCCCCACGCATTGTTCAGCGCCTCGATGCTGCCGTATTTCGCGCGCAGCCAGTCCTGAAATTCGTTCCGGCAGGTGTCGCAGTAACACACCGGGTGGCCGAACTCGTTGTCCGTCTGCCAGCCGATGACGTTCGGCGTGTCCTGGAAGTGCTCGGCCATGGCGCGGGTGACGCGCTCGGAGAGCAGGCGGTAGGCGCCGCTGGTGAAGCAGTTGTTCTTGCGCACGCCCCAGGTGATGCGCTGACCATTTGCCTGCGTCGCCAGCGTCTCCGGGTATTTACGCGCGCACCAGGCGGGCATGACCGCGGTGGGGGTGCAGAGGATGGCGGATACGCCGCGGGCATGGAGCACTGCCAGCGCATCATCGAGCCAGTCGAAGGTGAAGGCGCCTTCCGCCGGCTCCATCATCACCCAGGCGAACTCCGCCAGCCGCACCACGTTGAATCCGGCCTCCTGCATCAACCGCGCATCCGTCTCCCACCGCTCGCGCGGCCAGTGTTCGGGGTAATAATCGACGCCGACATACATGGTTGCCTCATTTCTGGAGTTTCAGAGTTTCAGAGTTTCAAGTTTCTGTGCCTGACATTCGGAGGGTAATGCGGTGACCGCTCATTCCCATCACGCACCGCACAGCATGGTCTAACATACTTCATGTTTCTGTCCGGAGCGAGGGGTTCCTGCCGGATGGTGCAAGTTCCACCGCGTTGTTGTACCGGTATACGCGGCGCGCCGTTCGCCGACTGCCCGCGTGGGTATGCCGAGGGTATCGCCATGGTGGCTACAACGTCGTCGCCGCTTCATGGAAGGGAGGCAGTCATGGCGCGATGTCCCGAATGTGGCGTATCCGTGCCGACGGATGCGCGGGAGTGTCGGGTGTGTGGGGCGCGGCTGGGCAGCCCTGCGCGCCAAACCGAGCTGCTGTTCGGACCGCTACACGCATCGCTGTATGCGGGAGCCGGGGCGGAGGCAGTGCCCGCGCCGGCATCGCTGCAGGGATTGAGCGTGCGGCAGGTAATCATCGCGGTCGGCGCGGTGCTGCTGGTGCTGCTGGGCTTCATCTGGTACGCGGGCCAGCCCGCGGGGCGTAGCGCCGGCGGCATGGAACTGCCGGTGATGGGCGTGATGGGCGAGCCGGTGCGCGTGGGGGACACGGTGTGGGGCGTGGCGTTCACCGACAGCTCCGAGACCTTCTCCGGTCGCACACCCGAGCGCGGGCGCTTCCTGGTGGTAGGCATCGTGACGGGCAACCACAGCACGAGCAACTTCCCCATGAACCACCAAACAACGGCCTTGCTGGACGCTGCTAGCGGTACGCGCTACACGCCGACCTTCACTGCGTGGGGCACGCCGGACGATTTTCCCGCAGGGAAATATGCGCCCACCTACACGCTGGCGCCGTACGGCACTATCGCCGGCATCCTGCTGTTCGACGTGCCGGTGGAGTTCGTACATCCGCGCCTGCTGGTGCGAGACCTGGCGCGGGACGAGGTGTTCACGGGGCTAATCGATCTGGAGCGCGATCGGCGGGGTAGGTTGCAGGCGGGGATGTGAGCGTTATTATTCACATTCCTGCCCCTGGTGCCTAATCGCCCCCTCACCCCCTGACCCCTCTCCCCGAGGAGAGGGGAGTACGGTGTCATGTAGACGCACAATATGCACGGTCATCGGTATGACAGAGATCGATCACCATTCCTTCGCTCGCGGCTCGACAGAGTCTCGCCCTCCAGGATGAACGGGGTAGCTACGCCCAGCGGAACAGGTCGGCGCTGTCAGCGGGCTGGCTCCAGTCGATGACGAGGGTGCGGTCGGCGCAGGGGAGGGTGATGGTGTCGCCGGCGAGCATGGTAGAGGCGCGCGCGTTGCGGGTGGTGGGGAGGAAGCGCGGGGCCATCGTTTTGAACGCTTCAATGCGGTTGGAAACCGGTTCGAGCTGGTGGCCGCCGCCTTCGTAGTAGACGGCCTCCACCGGCGCGTCCAGTTCGCGCAGGCGGGTTTCCAGGCGGCGGGTGTGGTCGCAGGAGACTTCCGCGTCGTTGGTGCCGTGATCCAGGTAAACGGGGCAGTCGATGCGGTCGACGTGCTCCAGCGGGCTGCGGCAGGACAGCTCGTGCGGGAAGAAGTCGCGGCCGGCCCAGGCGAGGAAGTGCGCCTCGACGTAGGTCGCCGCGCAGGAGGCATAGACGGCGGCGAAGGTGCTCGGCGCCATGATGGCGCCGAGCAGCGCCAGATGCCCGCCCTGGCTGCCGCCGTAGTGGAAGAGGCGCTGCACGTTCAGCCCGGGCCGCAGCGCCAGCACCGTGCGCAGGCCGTTAAGCACGTCGAAGAGCTGATAGAAGCTGAGATCATACGGGCAATCCCACCCGCTGCCGCGCGTTGCGTCGTAGTCGAAGCCGCTCTGGCGGAACTCCACTGCGATGCAGACGAGGTTATACGGCTCGCACGCCTCGCCGATTTTGCCCAGGTCATTGAAGCGCGTGCCACCCCAGCCGTGGCTGAAGAGCATCGCCCCCGTCTCCGGGGTAATGACATCCGGCTCGCAGACCAGCGCCGTGATCGGCTTCGGGCAACAGGCGGTATTGGTGGACAGATAGGTGAGTTCGTAGCGGCGCATGGTTACCTTCAGTCTCCTACTCGCCCACCGTGCGGAAGACCGAGCTGCCGGGCGCCAGTTTCACGGTTTCGGCGATGCGGAAGCCGGTGAAGGCCGGGTTGGCGCGCACGGCGACGGTGAGCGGGGCATCCGTGGAATTATGGATCTCCAGCTTCCAGTTTTTCCAGTCCGGGGTGCGGGTGAGGCTGAGTGTGACCCGGGGATTATCGGCGATGATCGGGTGGCCGATGGCGACGAGCTTGCCGTCGTCCTCAGCCTGCAGCAGCGGGTAGCCGATGCCCTTTTCCACCGGAACCAGCCGCGTTTTCACCGTCGCGCCATCGCGCTGCTGGAAGGCGGCCGTCCAGTTGTCGTGCAGGCCGCTCACCGCGCCGCCCAGGTTGCCGGCCAGCGCCGCCAGCCCGCGCACCGTGCCCAGGAAGGCGCCATCCGCGCCGGCCGCGAGGCTCAGGACGTATTGCTGGCCAGTGACCGTGCCGGTTTTCGCGTCAACAGTGTAGTTCGGTTTGCCAGCCAGGCCGTAATCGGCGCAGATCTTTGCCGCCAGCGCGGCGGGGTCGGCCACCTGGCGGTGCATGCCTACCAGTAGCACCTGCGCCCGCACGGTGGTCCCGGCTTTCAGCAACGTTTCGGCGGACTTCAGGCCCACGCGGAAATTCACCCCGTCGCCGGTCAGCGCCAGGCCGTCGGTGAGGCTGTAGGCGACGAACGAGCCGTAGGGACTGTGGCTGAGGCCCAGGTAATCGCCGGCGTTGAAGGCGTAGGTCTTCACTGCATGTGCCGCCAGCGCGCCCTGCTCCGTGACCGTGCCGCCATGGACCAGGAATCGCTGCTTCGCGGTGTTGGCGCTGAAGGTGCCCATGCCGAAGGCGAAGGGCGCGTCGAGCTTCAGCGGGGTGTCCTGCAGCACGGTAAATTCCTGGCTCCACAGGTAGGCGCTGATGCCGTCGGGCTTCACGCGGTACAGCGTGGTGCGGCCGGTAGTTTTCAGATACGCGGACGGCTGCACCGGCGACAGGGTGTGCCAGACGTGGATGACGGGCTTCGTGTCGAGGGAGAAGACGCCATCCAGCACGCGGTCGCCAATAAGCACGTCGGAGGAGGCGACCACGCGGGAGGGCTTCACGTGTGGGGCGCCTTCCTTGTTCGCCACCAGCGCGTAAGACCAGCCCATGCTCGGCGGGATGACGCCGTCCCACACCAGATACGGGGCCATGCTGGCCTGGGGATGATTCTCCGGCGAGCCGTCGTAGGCCATGGAGCCGACGCCCAGCTTCGCGTCGAAGACGAAAATGCCCACCGGGCGGATGCGCCCGTTCCACGGGCCTTTGTCGGGCATGGTGGTGTCGCCGCCGTAGCCGACGAAGAAGGGTGAACCGTCCGGGCGCAGTTGGCGGCTGTCCAGCAACTGGTTGTTGCGGTCGGCACACTGGTTTTCGCGCAGCAGCCAGGAGTTGCTGATGATGTCGCGGCCGATGGCTTCTTTGCCGTTCATGTCGACGGCCCACGCCCACACGGCGCGCTGGCGCTCCTTGGGCAGGCTCGTTTCGATGGCGAAATCCTTCGCGCCGTTTGGCAGGTAGCGGCGCAGCACCACGTCGCCGTCGCACAGCTTCACCTCGCGCAGGCCGGCGGGCGAACTGGTCGTCAGCTTCAGCGGCCACTCCTGCAGGTTGGGGTTATAGGGGTTGCCCACCGCGTCGGTGTCGCCGCGGGGCATGGTGAGCTGCACCGACGGGCCATTGCTCAGAAATAGGCCGCCGAAGGAGGGGGAGCCGGGGTAGAGGTGCGCGGTGCGCCCGACGCCGGTGGTGAGCATGCTGTATAGCTGCGCGGTGCCGTCGGCGCCGACCACGTTGACGTAGGCCGTGCCGTCTTTCACGCCGTCCAGTTCCTGCGCGCGGGTCATCAGGTTCAGCGCCAGCGGCCAGGTGAACTGCCCGCTGCGCGCCTGGTAGGCATGGGCGTCCAGGGCGCGTTCCAGCGTTTTGCCGCCTTGCTGGGTGACGATGGCGATGGCGCAGACGTCGCGGGTATCATAGAAGGGATAGGGATTTTCCTTGAAATTGTACCAGCCGCTGACGTTGTCGAAGCCGAGGAGGGTGTACCACCAGTACAGGTCCGCCATGCCGCTCTGCCCATCCGTCCAGCGGGTTTTCACTTTCGTGCCGGTGGGATCCAGGTGCTCCTTCGCTAGCAGGCGCAGCGTGTCGCTGAAAACGAACTCGTGGTTGCCCTGGTCGTTCTGGAAGGTAATGCCCGGCACCGCCACAAAGCCGTCGGCGGTCAGCCGCCGGCAATCCGTTTTCAATTGGTCGAACGTGCCGGGTTTCAGCGTCGCAAAATCCTCCAGGAAGACGACGAAGTCCAGCCCGGCGGCCTTCGCCCTGGCGACGTATTCGTCCGGCGTGCTCTGGCCCGACGAGTAACGCGTGCGCGGGCCGATGACGCCCCGGTGCAGCTTCCACGCGGTGGTGAAGGGCGACGGTGGGTCGGGTCGCCGTGTGAGTTCCGCGTTGACCAGCGCGTCGGCGTTGCCGCCCAGCCAGCGCAGGGCGTTGACGTAAAAGCGCAGCAGGCCGCTGGCCTTCCCATCGATCTCCTTGCGCATATAGGCATCGTAGGTGGCACGGTCTTCGTCCGAACTCATCGCCCGCGCGAAGATGATGGGCGCGTAACAGCCGATGTAGCCAGCGCGTCCTTTGCCGAAGTCGCGATGCCCCGCCAGCGGCACGTCGCCGGCGAAGCCATTCGGGCGGGCGTTCCGGTCGATATCTTCCAGCCCGGTGCGGTAAATCTCGCTTTTCACGCCGGGGCCGGTGGATAGCCCGGTCTGCCAGGTTGCCGACGGCAGGAACGGCAGTTCGCCGGACATCGCGCCCATCTGCTCGATGGCGGGATACCAGACGCCGGTGACGCCGTCCGCCCACGGGCCGGCGACCTGTGACGTGTAGGCGAAGGTGTCATTCCACACGCCGACCTTGCGTATCGCGTCTTTCGGCACGATCACGCGCTCCTGCAGAATGCGCGTCTCCAGCCGCTCGGCCAGGTGCATAGGCAGCGTCATCGCCGTCTGCATCTGGTCCAGGCTCTGCGTCAGCAGCAGGCCGCCGCCGGCTTTCACGTAATCGAGCAGCAGGTCGATGAGGATGACGTCTTTACCAGCGACAAGCTGGCGGCGCGGCAGGCTGACGCAGACGACCACGCGGCATTGTTTCAGCAGCGCGGGCGTCAGGTTCTCCCAGGTGTCGAAGGTGGGATTCAAGCCGGCTTGGGCCAGCGGTTCGTGCCAGATCGCCGGCAACTGGTCGCGGGTGATGCCCAGGAAGAGCAAGCGGCGGGGCACGCCAGCGGTGACGGCGTCATCGCGCGTCATCTCCACGTTGTCGAAGAGAAAAGTGCCTTTCTTATACGCGCGCAGTTCCAGCAGGATGTCGCGGGTGCCCGGGGGCACGGTCAGGTTTTCGGTGAAGCGCTGCCAGTCGCGCGTGACGGGCAGGGTGAAGCCGACCGAAGTTTGCTTGTCGACCTTGCCGTCCTTGAAGGTGGTGTAGGTGATGGCGATGCTGCAGGGCTGTTCCATAGCGCGATACCAGATGGAAAACACGTTGGGCAGCGCGGCGTCGTCCGCCACGCGCACGTGCTGGCCCCAGCAGGCATAGACCTTCGGCGTGTCGGGCAACACGATGCTGGCCGCGTTCAGCCCGCCGTGATAGTCCTGCGCCTGAATCGTGCCACGCGGGCCGTCCTGCCCGTTGGTGACGAACGACCACCCCAGGAAGGCATTCGCCACCGCCGGTTGCTCAAAACCCGGGTTTTTCACCAGGTTGCCTTCGTCGCCCGCGGCGCTGGCCGCGCCACAGCACAACAGGCACGCCAACACCGCCAGCACGCCCAGGGGAGCCACAGTGGACAGCACGGTCTGCATGGAGACACCTCGCTTCACGGCATTATACCGCGCCGGGCAGGAGAACGCTATCTTGCCGGCAGGAACCTTCACCCCTCACCCGGAAATACCCTGCATCAACGATTTGAGGTGTCACATGAGCCAACAGCCTTCGAGCATCACCCCCGGTTTTGACGCGCAGCGTTTCGGCGCGGTGGGCGACGGCGTCGCCGATGATACCGCCGCTATTCAGGCGGCCATCGACGCGGCGGCCGCGGTGCAGGGGGCGGTGTGGTTCTCCCCCGGCGTGTATGCCTGCGGGCGGCTGCAAATGCGCTCGCACACGGCGCTGACGGCGGCGCCGACGTGGAGCTACCACCGGGTGGGCGGGGCGTCGCTGCGGCTGAATGACCCCGCGGCGCCGTGCCTCATCGACCTCACCGGCAGCATCGGCGCGCGGGTATGCGGCCTGTCGCTGGACGGCGCGAAACTCGGCGAGTCGGTCGCCGGCATCTTCCTCGACGGCCTGGGGCACGAGGAAGAGGAGACGCTGGTGATCGAAAACACCCGCATCGCCCACTTCACCGGCGACGGCATCACTCTGCGCAATGTGTGGGCCTATACCGTGCGCGACTGCATGATGATCTTCAACGGCGGCAACGGCGTCACTGTCACCCGCTGGGACGGCTTCTTCTATCACAACATCATCAACAACTGCCAGGGCTACGGCATCGCCATGCTCGCGCCGAACAGCGCGGTGACGGTGATCGGCAACCGCATCGAGTGGAACAACCGGGGCGGCATCTACATCGAGCGCGGCGGGCACTTCAACATCAACGACAACTATTTCGATTACTGCGGCGGACCGGCCATCCACATCAAGGGCGACCCCGAAGGCCGCGCCGCCACCTTCGCCATCACCGGCAACCTTATCAACCGCAACGGCGCGAAGGCCGAACCGGGCAGCCACCTGAGTTCGCACTGCCTCTTCGAGCACGTCGACGGCCTGGTGATGACCGGCAACAGCCTGCGCAGCGGCCGCAACGACGGCGGCACCGCCCGCCTCACCCCCGACTACGGCATCGTCTACCACGACCTGAAGGAATCGATTATCAGCCACAACACCCTCTTCCACGCCGCCACGCTGGAGTTATTCGTGGACCTGGGCGGGAATGATGGGCAGACGATGGTGAAGGATAATGTGGGGAGTGTGCAGGCGGAGTAGCAGCAGGAAATGACGGCGTTGGCACGAAAAGCGTAGCAAGTAGTTTAGCCGGGGATTGAAATCCCCACCTGGCGGGCCTGTCGGCCGGTTGTCCGCCTGCGCGGACAAATGGTATAGGGTAATATGGCGTTTGGTTTCACGATCAGTGGATATTGTGATAACCCGCTACGCGTAGATACACACGCAACTTGAAATTTTTCATTTTCAAGTTGCATTACGCATCGTTGGAGGAATCCATGAAAATTTCACTCGCTTCCTATGCCTTCCACGGCCTGCTGGCCGAGGGGAAGATGGATGTGTTCGGCTACCTGGAGAGCTGCAAGTACCGCTACCGGGTGGACGCCGCCGACATTTGGAACGGCATGTTGCCCACCACCGACCCCACCTTCATCGCCAAAGTACGGCAGGCGATGGATGAGAAGGACATGGTGCTGGCGAACCTGTGCGTGGACGGCGCCCACCTGTGGGACCCCGATCCGGCTGAGCGCGAGAAGCTCTACCAGAATGCCCTCGGCCACCTGCGGGCGGGGGCGCAGCTTGGCGCGCTGACGGTGCGCATCGACGTGGGCGTGCGCGAGGACGCCATCAGCGATGAGGCGTTCGACTACATCGTGATGCGCTACCAGGAATACGCGCGCTTCGCCGCCGACCACGGCTTCCGCGTAGGGCCGGAGACGCACTGGGGCGCCTCGCTGCGGCTGGACAACCAACTCAAGCTGCGCGACGCGGTGAACCATCCCGCCTACGGCCTGCTGCTGCATATCGGCCACTGGACCGCCGGCGACGAAGCGACGAATGACGCCGCGGTGGTCGACTTCACCATGCACACCCACGTGGACGCCCGCATCACCCGCGCCTGCCTGGAGGAGCGCATGGCCATCCTGCGCGACGCCAATTACGCCGGCTACTGGGGCGTGGAGCACCACAGCGGCAAGAACGAATACGCCGAGGTGGCGTGGCAGATGAGCGAGGTGGCGCGGGTGTTGAAGGGGTGGGAGTTGGCGGGGGTGTAGACCGGTATTCCTGGAGGGCGAGACTCTGTCGAGCCGCCGACCCCGTATTTTCCGCGAGGAAACGCACCACCGGTTCACTCGCTCGACCTCTCCCCCCGACCCCCTCCCCTATGTGGGGAGGGGGAGTAAGTTGAACGATATAACCGGATATTTTCTGACACAGCTTCTCCCCTCCCCATGCAGGGGAGGGGCGAGGGGAGAGGTTGAGCGTAGAGCCTGGCACCGCCAACTCACATACTGATGCCCGTGCTCGCGGCTCGACAGAGTCTCGCCCGCCAGCTCAAGCGGAGATTGAAATCCCCACCTGCTGGGCCGTGCGGCCGGGCGTCCCTCTGCAGGGACGCGGTGCAACAGGGTGGATTGACGGCGACCTTTTCGAGTACGAGCACGAGCACGAGTACGACTACGATTTTGTGGAGGCAATTATGGAACCTGTTCGTCTTGGCATTGTTGGCGTGGGGCAGATTGGCAAGCACCATCTGCAGAACTACGCGAAGATTCCCGGCGTGGAGATGGTGGCGTTGGCCGACATCGACGTGCCGGAAGGGAAGCGGGTGAGCGAGGAATATAAGATTCCCAACGTCTACACCGACTTCCGCGAGCTGCTGCGGCGCGACGACATCCAGGCGGTGGACGTGTGCCTGCACAACAACCTGCACATGCCGGTGACGGTGGCGGCGCTGGAGGCGGGCAAGGACGTCTACTGCGAGAAGCCGATGGCCGGCTCCTACACCGACGCGAAGACGATGTATGACGCCGCGCAGGCGCTGGGCCGCAAGCTGAGCATCCAGCTTTCCACCCTCTACTCCAACGAGACGCGGGCGGCGAAGCAGCTCATCGAGGACGGGCACCTGGGCAAAGTCTACCACGCCCGCTCTACCGGCTTCCGCCGGCGCGGCCGCCCGTATGTGGACGGTTACGGCACCTCCTCCTTCGTGCAGAAATCCATCTCCGGCGGTGGGGCGTTCTACGACATGGGCGTCTACCACATCGCCATGATGCTCTACCTGCTGGGCAGTCAGGCGGTGCAGCGCATCAGCGGCAAAATCTACCAGGAAACCGACTATGACATGACCCGTCCCGACTCGCACCTATACAACGTGGAAGAGCTGGGCATGGGCTTCGTGAAATTCGCCGACAACATCACGCTGGACATCATCGAGTCGTGGGCCATCCAGCTCGACGGCTTTGAGGGCTCCAGCATCGTCGGCAACAAGGGCGGCATTCGCCTGGATCCGTTCGGCTTCTTCACCAGCCTGGGCGATTTTTCGCTGAGCAGCACGATGAACCTGGGCGAAACCAGCTACCGCTGGCACCAGCTTCGTGAGAACGCCGACGCCTACGACAGCTCGCAGCAGCACTGGGTAGCCGCGCTGCAAGGCCGCGTACCGCTGCTGCCCACCGCGAAGATCGCGCTGGACACCATGCTCATCTCGGAAGGCATCTACCTCTCCGACCGCCTGGGCTGCGAAGTCTCCGCCGCCGACGTGCTGGAGCAGTCAGTGTCGACGGCGTTGGCGCTGGCAGCGGTATGAGGTTGACCTAAACTCGGACCCCTCCCCCCACCCCCCTCCCCGAACCGGGTGAGGGGGAGAGGCCTGATGATATGCCGGGTATCTAATTGCGATCACTCCCCCTCACCCGGTTCGGGGAGGGGTCCGAGTATATACACAGGGAGTAAACCATGCTGAATATCGGTTGGGCGGTGCGCAGTATTACGCCGGAGAAGCCAGTGATGCTGCAGGGACAGATGCATGTGCGCATCTCGACGGGGGTGGAGAATCCGTTGTGGGCGACGGCGCTGGCGGTGGAGAATGGCGGAGAGGGGGCGGTGATCGTCACCTGCGACCTAGCGTTCATCCCCGAGGAGCTGGTGGCGGCGACGCGGGCGCGGCTGGCGGAGCTGCTGCCGGCGTTCGATGGCTGCAAGCTGATTATGGCCTCCACCCACACGCACACCGGGCCGGTATTCACCCATGCGCACTACCAGGCGCCGGACGGCGCGGATATCATGGTGCCGGACGAGGTGTTCGCCTTCCTGGTGGCGCAGGCGGCGGACGCGGCCGTGGCGGCGTGGCAGGGGCGCGCGCCGGGCAGCGCCGCGCGGGGCTACGGCTTCGCGGTGGTGGGGCACAACCGCCGTGCCTGCTATCTGGACGGCACCGCGCGCATGTATGGCAACACCAACACCCCGAATTTCAGCCACATTGAAGGCTATGAAGACCACGGCGTGCACCTCGTCTACACCCATGACGCCAGTGGGCAACTCACCGGCATCGTGGTGAATATCGCCTGCCCCTCGCAGGAGACGGAGAACGACTACACCGTCTCCGCCGACTTCTGGCACGAGGTGCGCGTCGAGCTGCACCGGGCGTTCGGCGTGGGCGTGGCCATCCTGCCGCTGTGCGCGCCGGCCGGCGACCAGTCGCCGCACCTGCTGGTGATGCAGCCGGCGGAGGACTACATGCTGCGCCTGCGTGGTCTCACCCGGCGGCAGGAGATCGCCCGCCGCATCGCCGCGACGGTCGTCGAGGTATATCCGGTGGTGCAGGACGCCGCGTCGGGCGACTTGCCGGTACGCCACCACGTGGAGGCGCTGACGCTGCCCGGACGCACCATCACCGAGGCGGACTACCAGTACGCACTGGCGGAGCTGCAGACGGTGCTGGACCAGGACCCGAAGACGAGCTGGGCGCAGCACCGCCTGCGCAACATGATCAAGCAGTATGAAGAGGGCGGGCAGAAGCCGCCCTTCACCATGGAACTGCACGTGCTGCGGTTGGGCGACATGGCGCTGGTCACCTGCCCCTTCGAGCTGTATCTGGACTACGCCACGCGCATCCACGCCCGCAGCCGCGCCGGGCAGACCTTCATGGCGCAGATCACCGGCGGCTGGGGCTACTACCTGCCGTCCGAGAAAGCGGTGGCCAAGCATTACGGCGGCCTGGCGGCGGACAACTTCGTCGGCCCGGATGGCGGCCAGCAGTTCGTCGAGCGCACGCTGGCGGTGATCGAGCGCCTGTGGGAGTGAAGACCATCCCCGGTCGTAAACGGCCGGGCTATCGAACGACGCCCCCTGGAAGGGGGATTGGGGGGAACAGGTCGGATGGCTTGAGGAACCACTCTGTTTTCGTGGTCGAGAACGGAGTGGTTCCTTCGTTTTAGGTAGCATCTTCGGCAAGCTGGCGTGCCGCGGCGGGCACGCGCTACGGTTGTGTTATCCCACCATGGTTTTGGTCGCGCAGGCGTCTTCTATCATGTGCACTGCGGTGCTGACGCCGTCTTCCGCGCGGATGTGTTGGCCGAGGGCGGCGGCGTTGGCGCGGATGTGCGGGTCTTCGACGGCCTGGCGGATGGCGTCGGCGAGGCGGTCGGGGGTGAGCTGCCAGTGGGGTACGGGGGCGGGGCCGGTGCCGAGGCGTTGGACCTGACGGGCCCAGAAGGGCTGGTCGGCGAAAACGGGCATGGCGATGCCGGGGACACCGGCGCGGAAGGTGGCGGCGGTGGTGCCGGCGCCGCCGTGGTGGGCCACCGCCGCCATGCGCTGGAAGAGCCAGGCGTGGGGCACTGGGTCGATGGCGTGGATGGTGGGGGGCAGATCGCCGGGCTGCAGACCGCCCCAGCCGCGGAAGAGGATGCCGCGCTGGCCCGCGCGCTCTAGCGCCTGCACCACGATGCGCGCCATGGCCGCCGGGTCTTCGTTGCGCATGCTGCCGAAGCCGATGTAGACGGGCGGCGGGCCATCCTCCAGGAACGCTTCCAGGTCGGCGGGGGGCGTCCAGCCGTCGGCGGCGTCGAGGAACCAGTAACCGGTCATGCGGCAGCAGGCAGGCCAGTCGGTGGGCTGGGGCAGCACGCTGGGGCTGATGCCGTAGAGGGTGAGGCCGGGAGGCGACTTGAGACGGGCGAACATGTCGCCCAGCGTCATGGGCGGCAGCTCTAACCGGCGGCGCATGGGCTGTATACCCTTGCCGAAGAACGCCGCCACCAGCGCCATGAAGGCGAGGTGAGTGAGCCGGTGATAGAGCCCGCGGGCGGGGAACCAGCGCGGACACGCCGGGAAGAAGGCGTTTTCGAAAGCGGTGGTGGTGGACAGCGGCTGCAGCACCCCGGCGCAGGCGGGGATGCCCAGCGACTCAGCGATGGGAAAGCCGGGGAAGATGGCGGTGCCGGAGAGCACCAGTGCGTCGGCGCCGGCGGCGGCCGCGCGCATCTCGTCCAGCGCCTGCGCGAAGTACGGCGTGGTGAGCCGGTTAAAGTGAATGACGAATTGTAGCGGGCTCATGCGCGCGTTGAGCATCGCCCGCGCGGCATCCGTCTCCAGCATTTCCCGCGGGCTGCCGGAGATGGGAATCCATTCCAGCCCCTGCTCTTCCGCCAGCGTCCGAAATTCCTCGTGCGTGGCCAGCCGCACGGCATGCCCGGCCCGCCGTAGCCCTGCCCCCAGCGCGATATACGGCTGCACGTCGCCGCGGGAACCGACGGCGATGATGGTGTAGTGCATACCGGTATGATACCCGGTGGGGGTGGTTAAGACAAATCTACCAGGCCTTCGCCTGTCATCGGCCCCCCTCCCCGGCCCTCCCCCCGCTCTCTCCGCTGTGCTGAGCGAACAGGGGGAGGGAGACGTCATATACTCCCTTCCCCTGTGCCCGCTGGCACGGGGGAAGGGCTGGGGATGGGGGCCGACTCTGGCCAAACGCAGCGCGTATGAGGGCCGGAGAGGGGGGCCGATTAGGCACTCGGCAGTATTGATGGTCGGCAGGGAAGCCCCCTTCCGCGCAGAAGTTGTGAGAAAATGATGAACGGAGGTGGGGCATGGTTCGGTTATTCGGGCGGGAGATGACGCGGCGGGAGGTGCTGAGCTATACCAGCAACCTGGGGCAGATCGGCGGGATTCGGCCGATTGAGCTGGCGGCGGGGCGTGAGCGCGGGGTGCGGGGATTCGACGTGATCACCGGCAGCGGGTTCGAGTTCACGGTGCTGGCGGACCGCGCGCTGGACATCACGCGCATGGCGTTCCGCGGGGTGCCGATGGCGCACCTGACCCCCAGCGGGCAGGCGCACCCGGCGTATTACGAGGAAGACGGCGCGGGGTGGCTGCAGACCTTCCCGGGCGGGGCGGTGACCACCTGCGGGCTGGCGACGGCCGGCGCGTCGTGCGTGGACGAAGGCAAGCCGCTGCCGCTACACGGTCGCATCTCGGCGTTGCCGGCCGAAGAGCTGGGCTACTGGGGCGAGTGGCGGGGCGACGACTACTGGATGCACATCACCGGCACCATGACCGAAGGTGTGCTCTTCGGCACGCCGCTGCGCCTGACGCGGAAGATCAGCGCGAAGCTGGGCGGCACCAGCGTGCTCTTCCAGGACACGGTGGAAAATATCAGCGGCGAGCCGGCGCCGCACATGATGCTGTACCATTGCAACTTCGGCTGGCCGCTGCTGAGCCCCGCCAGCCGGCTGAGCACCGGCGGCGGCGACGTGGTGGTGCCGCGCGACGTGGCCGGCGACCTGACGCAGTGGTCGACCTTCCAGGAACCTACCCCCGGCTACTTCGAGCAGGTGTTTTACCATGACCTGCCGGCCGACACTGCCGGCGACGCCCGCGTGGCGCTCATCAACCCGGAACTGAAGCTGGGCGTAGGCCTGCGCTACCACAAGCAGACCCTGCCGCGCTTCGTGCAGTGGAAGCAGATGGGATTCGGCCACTACGTGCTGGGCCTGGAGCCCGCCAACTGCGGCGTGGAAGGCCGCGACAAGGAACGCGAGCGCGGCACGCTGGTGATGCTGCAACCGGGCGAGAGCCGCGACTACATGCTGGAGATCACCGCGCTGGACGGGGTGGCGGCGATTGAGGCGTTTGAGGGGGAGATGAAGGCGGGGTAGGAAAGCGGGAAATGGGGACTGTAACGAATTTCACGAGTATGCACCGCGTGCGCGAGCATTGAAGAGCGCGAAATTCGTTGCTGTACCCATTTCCTGTTCTATCGGACAATGGGTACAGCAACGCATTTCCTCGGAGTGGAGATGCGGCGGCGCGCTAATCTTTTTCAGGTTGTATTGGGATTCGAAAACAGCGTTATGCCAGGAAATGCGTTACAGTCCCCATTTTTTACTTTCCTACATCCGTTGCGCTTCTTCCCGCTTCACGGCGAGGTAGTGGAGGACGGCGTCGCGTTTAGTTTCGTTGAGGAGGAGGATCATCTGGCGTTCGTCGCGCCAGGTGGTGGCGGTGGCGGTGCCGTTGGCGACGGCGGTGACGTCGACGAACTGGGGGTTGCGGATGATGCCGGTGTATTCGTAGCCGGCGCGGAGGTAGGTCTGCCAGCCGGGTTCGTTGTCGAGGGCAGTGGTGAGTTCGACGGCGTCGGCATTGAGGCTGCGGGCGACGGCGGTGAGGGCGCGTACCATCAGCCCGCCGAAGCCGCGGCCCTGCCAGGCGTCGGCGGCGGCCACGCCCAACTCGGGCACTTCGACGCCGTGGGCTTGCGCGTGGGGGTTGCCGCCGGCTTTCCACAGGAAGAAGTGCCCCACCGGCTCGCCTTCGCATTCGAGGAAATAGGCGGCGTCGACGCGGTTCACCGACGCGTCGATGGCGGCCTGGAAGGCGCCGTCGAGTTGCGCGGGTTCGTGCCAGGGATAGGGAGAGAAGAGGTCTTTCGATTGCTCGCCCAGGCCCGCGCCGAAGGCGTGGAAGGCCAGCACATCGCCCCGGCACACGTTGCGGATGCGGAAACGGCCTGAATCCGGCAGGGTGAACGCAGCGTCGAGGCGCCAGGCATCTGCGGCATCGACGGTGATTTCCGCCGTGCCGGCGGGGTACCGACGCTGGAGATTGCTCTTCATCAGGTCGTGCAGGTCGAGCGCGAGGGACATAGTGGCCTCCTATTCCAGTTTGTCGTAATCCCCGGTGAGCAGCGCCCATTTCGCGTCCATGTAGTAGCGGAAGTTGTCCCAGGAGACATCGGGCGGCACGGTGTGGTCGATGGTGGGAATGAAGCCGCCTTCCTCGATGAGCGGGATCATCTCGCGCAGGTGGGCGTTGATGGCGGCCGGGCCGAGCGGCAGCACGCGCTTATCGACGCCGCCCCACATGCGCAGCGATTTGCCGAACTGCTTGCGATAGTCCATCGGACTCACGTCGGAGGCGCGCTCCAGCGGCCAGAGCACGTCGACGCCGGCATCCATGAAGAGGGGGATGAGCACGGTGGGATTGCCGTCGGTGTCCAGCGCGAAGTAGCGCACGCCGTTGCTCTTCATGAATTCCACCAGCCGCTTGAGGTGCGGGAAGATGAACTCCTTGAAGGTGTCGGGACTGAGCAGCGGCCCATTTTTCATGGACAGGTCTTCGTTGAGGGTGAAGTATTCGACATCCACCTGCGCCAGCACCGGCTTGCTGACCTCGATGATGAGATCGCAATAGGTCTCCATCATGTCGTGCATCATCTCGGGGTAGTCGTACCAGGCATAGGACAGGTTTTCAGTGCCCATGAACTCGCGGGCGCGCCAGTAGAAGCCGTTGGCGTCGCAGTTATGACCGAGGATGAGCGGGTGCTCGCGCGGCCCGGTCCACTCCGCCACCTTCTCCGGCGTCATCGTCGCCCAACGCTGCGGTAGATCAGCCACCAGGCGCGCCTTCACGCCCGGCCAGTCCTCCGGCGACTCCACCGGGAAGCGCATATATTCGTCCATGCTCATGCGTCCGCCGTCCACGGTGCCGTCTTTCAGCGCCTTCGTCACGATGCCGCGGTTATTGCGCGCGATGAGATAGCGATCGTCTTCCTCCAGCACCTCGTAGTCGAAAGGGGGGATGAAGCCGTAATCCATGCGGATATACTCACGGCGATCGAGTTGCAGCTTCGCTTCCTGCTCGAACCAGTACCAGTGGAAATCACCCACGATCTCCGGCGCCTCTTCGCGCCAACGCACTTTCGTTTGTGCCCAGGCCGCCAGTTCGTGGTTGGGCCGGCGGTCGCATGGCTGGTATTCCATGCAGGCGATAAAGCGGTCGAGATCGGTGGTCATGGCGTTGGCCTTTCTAGACGGGAAATCGGTCAAGCAATGGGTACAGCAACGAATTTCTGGCTTGTCAGCATCTCGATTCCGAGCGGAAGATCGCGAAATTCGTTACAGTCCCCATTGCCGGTGCGCAGTCAGTCACCGGTTTCTATACATTCTCCACTCGTACAATACAGCGCCGTGGGCAATATTCCTTCTCCGCGAGGGAAGGTTTCCAGCAGAAGGTCGGCATGGGGGCGCAGGCAGCCGAGGTAGGTGACCGCCTCGCCGGGGGCGAGGACGTAGGCGTAGCGGTCGTCATCGAGCAATTCGCCGGCGTCGGCGGGGGTGATGCCCAGCGCCACCTCGCCCATGGCGGCGACGGCGCCGCGGTTGTCGATGGTCAGACGGTAGCCGTCGGCGCCGTCGGGCTCCAGCCGGCAGGCGAGGGCGGGCGCCGGCGGCTCCGGCTCGGTGTCCCAGGCGTCGACCTCGGGGAGGATATCGGTCAGGCGCGGGCCGGCGAGCGCGAGATCGAGCGGGCCGAAGCCGTAGGCGAGGGCGGGGTGGTCGTCGCGCAGAGGAGGAGTGTTCGAAAGGATCCCACGCCCGTGCGGAGTCGGACGTCGGCCCTCCCCCCCTGCCTTGTGGCTATTTTCGGCCCCCACCCCCGGCCCCTCCCCCGCTCCGCTTCGCTGCGCAAGGGAGGGGAGGACCTGTGTAGAAGATCGTTGCGCGCTCTCGCGTGCCCCCTCACCCCCTGCCCCCTCTCCCCGAGGAGAGGGGGGGATTACATTCTGGATGAGGGGAGGTGGCGAGGACGAGTATGAGTAGAAGTTGCGGAGGAGGAGGGCGTGGTTGGCGTGCGCCGGGGCGGCGAGGAGATTGCCGTCGAGGATGAGCGGGCGCAGCCAGGGGGCGGCGTCGGCGACGACCGCGCCGGCGACACAATTGTTACGCAGCATGTTGTCGCGCCCGCCCCGCTGGCAGTAGCCGCCGCCGACATCGTTATCCTCGATGAGCGCGCCGGCGCAGCCCTCGGCGGTGATGCCGGCAACGATGACGTTGCCACATACCCGGACGCCGGGTTGTGCGCCGCGCAAACAGAGGGCGTCCAGGCGATTATTCTCGAGCAGCGTGCCGGCGCAGGGCATAATCTCGCAATCTTCGAGCCGGTTGTGCCGCAGCCGGCAACCATCCGCGGCGACGGTGACCCGGCCGCGGATAATGCAGTCGGACAGCAGCGTTTCCCCGCCCAGATGCACGTCGCCGTCGATAACGCAGGCCAGCAGGCGGTTGCCGTGCCCGCCCGCCACCGTCACCGGGCCGGCGATGCGGCAGTTGCACAGGATGCCGTGCCCCGTGCCGTCCAGCCGCACGGCGCCCAGCGCCACGCCCTCCATCTGGATGCCCCGCGCGGCGAGGGTCGTCTCGCCGGCCAAGGCCGGGCACTCGCCGGGATAGGCGGCGATGAGCGCGCCCTCGGCGATGTGCGTACGCCGGGTGTACCGGCCGCCACGCAGCAGCACCCGCGTCGGCCGGCCCCAGGCCAACTGCAGCGCGCGCGCCAGCGTGGCGACGGGGCCATCGAAGCCCACCCGGTTCGGCGCGAGCAGGCGGCCGGACCAGGCATCGTTGCCGCGCGGGTCCACATACAGGGTGACGATACCAGTGGAAAAGGTCTGCACCATGGGAGTTGGGTTCGCCGGGGGGCCATGGGCCCTCCTGTTGGTTCGGCGACACAGGGATGGGTATTCGTTGGGGGATTGGTACAAAGGCGCGTGGAAACGTTGCGCGCTCCCGCGCGCACCTCTCCCCCCGCCCCCCTTCCCTACATGGAAAGGGGGAGGTATGGGGCGTGGGACGCGAATAACTATCTGTGAATCATCAGAGGATCGGCAGGAGAGCGCCGGCGGCTCACGAAATACACCTGCAGGTCTTCAGAAGGAGTGTCATCATGCATATCCAGCAGGGGTTGTTTGCGCATATGGTGCTGCAGCGCGCGGGGGAGGCATCCGATGCGCCGATCAGCGGGACGTGCCGGGCGACGACGGGGCCGGTGACGGCGACGGTGCGCGGCAGCGACGGCGTGCTTCCGGGCTTTGACAGCGTGAACATCGGGCAGGCACGGAAGGGCACATTCACCGCGCGGCTGGCGGGCGTGCCGGTGGGCGGGCCGTATACGGTAGAGCTGAGTATCGGGCGAGAGACGGCCGTCGTCGACGACGTGCTGGTGGGCGACGTGTGGATATGCGGTGGGCAGTCGAACATGCAGGGCTGCGGCGCGCGGGCGCAGGCGGCGACACCGCGGCCACTGGTGCGCGCCTTCTACACGGACGACCGCTGGGCCGTGGCGCAGGACCCCATCCACAATATGTGCGACTGTGTGGACTCGGTACACATCGACCTGTGCGGTGGGGTACGGCCGACGCGCGACGCGGTACGCGGGGTGGGCCCGGGCGTGGCCTTTGCGCAGGAAATGCACCGGTTGACGGGCGTGCCGCAGGGCGTGCTGGCTTGCGCCCACGGCGGCACCAGCATGGCGCAGTGGGACCCGACGTTGACGACGCCCAGCGGCAGCACGCTGTATAGCGCCACGCTGCGCCGCGTGCACAAAAACGGCGGGCGGGTGGCGGGCATCGCCTGGTACCAGGGGTGCAGCGACGCCTGGCCGGGCGCGGCGGCGGTGTATACCGAGGCGATGGTCGCGCTGGTGAAAGCCTTTCGGCGCGACTGTAAAGACGGGAAGCTGCCCTTCGTGCTGGTGCAGATCGCCAGCGTGCACGGCTGGGACCCCAACAACATCGCGTCGTGGAACAGCATCCAGGAGCAGCAGCGCAAGCTGCCCGAGCGGCTGCCGCGGGTACTCACCGTGCCGGCCATCGACCTGGGGCTGGACGACGGCATCCACATCAGCGGCGAAGACCAGCAGCGGCTGGGCAGGCGGCTGGCAGGGGCGATGGCGACACTGACCGGCGTCAGCAGCGACCCGCCGCCCATCGCGCTGAAGTCCATCCGCGTGAAAGTGAACCCGCTGCGCGGCAGCACCGACGTGGTGGTGGAATTTGCCAACGTCATCGGCGCGCTGCGGGCGGACGGGCGGCCCAACGGCTTCGCCATCGCCGGCGACGCGGGGTTCATCGATACGATCTTCCGCGTCGACCTGGACGGCAGCACCGCCATCCTGCACACCGGCATGAACCAGAATGAGTTGCTCGGCAAATCGCTGCACTACGGGCTGGGGCTGGCGCCGTTCTGCAACATCACCGACGCCGCCGACCGCGCGCTGCCGGTGCTCGGCCCGGTGACCATCGGCGACGCGCGGGCGCTGACGCCCTTCGCGTGCCAGTACCGCGTCAGCGGCGTGCAGCCGGCCGGTAGCGCGGTGACCAAACTGGCCTTCCCCGACCTGGCCGGCCTGGCGCTGCGGCCGAAGACCTTCGCGCAGGACTTCAGCGATTTGCACCCGGACATCCTCGCCGGCGGCGTCACGAGCGGCGTGGTCTACTACGCCTGCCGCTTCACCTGCCCCGAGCCGATGAAGCTGAACGTGTGCCTGGGCTATGACGGCCCGGTGCGCGCGTGGGTGGACGGCGTCGCCCGCTACACCGACCCGAACGGCATCAACCCCGCCTACGCCGACCAGGGCATCATCCCGGTCACCGCCGCCGCCGGCACGCACGAGGTAGTGGTGGCGCTGGACATCAACAAGGGCGCCGCCTGGGGCATCCACCTGCGGCTGGAACGCCGCGGGGTGGCGGCGAAGAAAATTGGCGCGGTGGCGATGCCGGTGTGGGAGGGGTAGCTGTCACCGGGACTGACTGCGCATTGCCGGGCATGCTGCCGTAGTCACGATAGGTGAAAACGTGGCGGAGTCAGGTCTGCTTCGCAATGCGTAGTCTGTCCCTTGCACCCGACTTTCGAACGAGAACGGAATGATAGGGACAGACTACGCATGACAAGGTATGGCGCACGGCGATGTGCGGCATTGTGTAGTGATGACAGGTTGCGCAGCGGTCTTGCGCAGTCAGTTCCGGTGTGACGCTATCCGCTCCCGTACCAACTCCCGCAGGGCGTCCTGCAGGACGGGCGTCTGCGGGTAGCCGTGGCCGCGGTGTTGGAAGAAGCCTTCGGCGTAGTCGGCGTTGCAGTGGGCACCGGCGGTGCGGTCCCAGTGTTTCATCTCTTCGATGTATTGGTCGATGCCGTTCTGGCGGCGCAGCCATTCGCGCTGGGAGACGTGCTGGCCCAGCAGTTCGGCTTTTTCCTCGATGACGGCGGAGATGTCGACGAACCACGGGGCGATGATGGGGTTGCCGAAGTAGTCGGTGTCGCCGATGGGGCCAACGTAGTAGAGCGGCACCACGCCGTCCAGCGGTTTTTCCACCGAGGCGGGGCCGACGTCGTAGTTGGGGATGCCGGCGGTGAAGGCGGCGGTGCGGGCGATGGCGCCGGCGGCGTCGTGGTCGGCCATGTAATCGGAGGGGTAGTGGGTGATGATGCAGTCGGGGCGCACGCGGCGCACCAGCGCCACCGCCTTGCCGCGCATCTCCTGGTCGTCGTAAATCTGCAGGTCCAGGCCGTCCAGGCAGTGATAGGTGCCGCCCAGCGCCGCCGCCGCGGCCTGCGCCTCCGCCCGGCGGATGGTGGCGATGGCATTCGAGGATAGCTCGGCGCTGCCGCAGTTGCCGGTGGAAACGGTGGCGATGTGCACGTCCCACCCGCGGTGGGCGAGCAATATCAGCGTGCCGCCGCAGCGGATTTCGGCGTCGTCGGGATGGGCGCAGATGGCAAGGACGGTTGGCATGGTTCCTCCAGACTGGGAGCGCGGATTTGTAATCCGCACGATTGCAGTAACACATGCGGATTACAAATCCGCGCTCCAGAATCTACTCTTCCGGCACGTTCTTCACCATTGTCAGCGGGATGAAGCCGGCTTGCATCACCAGTTGCTGGCCGTTCTTGCTGGTCAGCCAGTCGCGCAGGCGCACCTCCGGGCTGCCGGGCTTGGCGTCGGCGCGCACCACGGCGTAGATGGGCTCGATGAAGGGGTAGCTGGCGTCGATGATGCTCTGCACGGTGGGCTGGACGTCCTGGATGGCCAGCAGGCGGTTGTGGCTGTTGGGGTTGAGGACGCCTTCCTCGTAGAAGGTGGAGAAGGAGATGGCGTTGGGGTCTTCGGCGACGCGATCAGCGGTCTCTCCCTGCGCGCGAAGGCCCGTCACCCATATGGCCTTGCCGTTCATCACCCAGTTGTCCAGCATCATGTGTTTGGTCGTGGGATGGGCGGAGCTATAAAATTCTAGCCGGGTGGCCATCTGCCGTGCCCTTGATCCCGGACTCATCGAGTTGGCTGCAAGAGCGGGTACGGGAGAATCACCGTCAAGGACGGTGATCGGCGCATCCGCTCCTCCTACCTGCTTCCAATTGGTGATTTTTCCACTGAAGATGCCGCGCAAATCGTCGATGAGTAGCGATTTGACCGGGTTCTTGTTGTTGACTACAAAGACAAATGCATTCAGCGCAATCGGTTTCACCTCGAATCCGACATCTTTTGTTCTGGCGCGTTGCACTATGGCCGCCGACGGCTCGCTGGCCATCAGCAGCAGGCGCGGGCCGTTTCCGTTGAGTAAAACGGTATATGCACTATCGGCAGAAATAATACCGGCCTGCCCCAGCTTGTGCTGATATACCTTCACCTTCGCTACGTCCATCGAGCGCGGAAAAGTGACGGCTACGGTGTTGTCAGGGATGCGGCGCACTTCGCCGGGCAACTGCAACGCCTTAGCTAGAATCACCTGTCGCAGCACTTCTGTAACTGGGGAGCCGCCCACCGCCGGGTATTCCTCCGCCTTCAACCCGGGAATCGGCGGAATATACCCCGCGCGCATCTGCTCGGGCCGTTCACGGGGCCAGAAGAGGTAGACCGCCGCCGCGGCGATGAGCAGCAAGGCGACGATGTAGACGGAGCGGACTTTGTGCGCGAACATGGCAGCCTCCATGGGTGGGTCATTGTGGAGTGCGGCATGCAATGCCGATTTTCATTATATACCCCGGCCGACGAGGGCCTGCACATTCACCGGGACTTTAGTGAGCACTTCGACACGCGGGCCGTATTTGCCGAGGGTGTTTTCCACCAGCGCGTAGTCGAAGCCGGGGAGGACGATGTCGTCCCAGTAGTCGCCGATGCCGCGCAGGGCGACGTCGAGCATGGTGACGATCTGGCGACCGAGCGGCGCGTGGCTGTCGAGGGTGATGGCGCCGTAGAATTCCTGGCACTCGGTGTAGCCGGCGTTGTGGGTGCCGGTGTAGGGTTTTTGCCGGGCGAGGTCGACAGGTTTTCCAAGGCGGGCGGACACCTCGGCGGAGCGGCCGGAGAAGTAGTCGACCAGCGCCTGCTCCTGCAGCCGCGCGGGCAGGTTCTCGACGGCGACTTTGCGGTACCACTGCTCGCCCACGGCGTAGGCGTCCTCCACCATGCTCAACCAGTAGCGCTGCTCGTCGGTGACTTTCTTCGGGTGGTCGACGGCGATGACCGAGCGGCGGATGCAGGAGGTGAGGCCGTCGCGCTGCGGGGCCACACCCAGGTGCACCCAATCGCCCTCGCGGATGGGCCGGTTGAGGCCGGGGCCGATGAGGGTGCGATTCGCCTCGTTGGCGCCGACGATGATTTTGAAGCCGTCGGATTCGGAGCCGAGCATGCGGCCGACGAACTGCGCCCAGGCCACCAACTCGGTTTCCAGTCGGCCGGGGCGCAGCACGGCGAGCATGGCGCGCATCATGGCGTCGGCGATGGTGCAGGCGTCGGCGATGAGGCGCATCTCGATATCGCTTTTTTCGTATTTGACCTTGTAATAGAGTTCCTGCGCATCCACCACGCCGTCCTTGCCGTAGAGGCCTTCCAGGTACTCGACGATGCCGGCGGGGATGACCTGGCGTGGGGTGAGCAGCGCCACGTGGTCCACCGGGCCTTCGCCGGCCATGGCGATGATGTCTTCCAGCCGCTCCGCCTGGATGGGGTACTGCTCATCGGCCAGTTGCAGCAGCTCCGCCTTGTGCACACGGGCGCCGGAGCGGGGCGCAAGCTGTTCAGCCACGTAGCCGCCCTCCAGCCCGGCCACGATGTGGAAACCGGTGGGGCCGACGACACCGGCCACCTGCTCGATGGACAGGTTGGTGTTGCCGCCAAGGTACGGCACGTCGCCGCGGTAATGCTCGTCGCTGAAGACGATGCCCACGGTATGCCCGGCAGCCGCCAGCGCCACGTTCACCCGCTCCACGCGCTCGAGGAATTCTTCCTTCGGCGCCATGTAACTACGGTCGATGGCCGGAGTTTCGTCCAGAATGCGCTCGATGCGCGCAAGGTCGCGCTGGTGTTCGGTCATGGGCAGGTCTCCTGTGTCGGAATGCTCCCCTAGCATAGGACGGGCGGGGTGGGATGTCAACGCGGGCAGGGGATTTTCGGAAATGGGTACAGCAACGAATTTCTGGTTGAACAGGGATCGTCACCCTGTTTTATGATCGAGAAATTCGTTACAGTCCCCATTTCTGGTAGGTGGATATCCTGGAGGGCGAGACGCTGTCGAGCCGTCAGAACTCGTTACTGGATTGCCTGATCGGCCAAGCCCTCCCCTCGTGTCCTTCATGCACAGGGGAGGGAGTGCCAATATATACTCCCTTCCCCTGTCCGCGGAACGCAGTGGAGAGGACGGGGAAGGGTCGGGGAGGGGTGCCGATTAGGCACTCAGCGGCTCGACGGAGTCTCGCCCTCCAGACCATCCAACTGCCAGAAAAATAGTGCCAGCAACCGTTTTCCCAAGTCCAGGATAGCCCAGCGGTTACTATCTATCAGGAAAACGGTTCCTGTCACTATTTTTCCGCCTACAGCCGCCGCCACCGAACCATACTTCATTGTCGAGCACGAGCACGAGCACGAGTGCGAGGAGGACGCGGGTGATTCTGTGGCGAAGGTATGGGGAAACGGAGGGGAAGCATGGCATTCGGGTATTGTTTGAACACCAGCACCATCAAGGGGCAGGGGTTGTCGCTGCTGGAGGAGATCGACATCGCGGCGCGGGCGGGATATGAGGGCATCGAGCCGTGGGTGAGCGAGTTGGACGCGTATGCGGCATCGGGGGGCGACCTGGACGAACTGGGCCGGCGCATCGCCGACGCCGGGCTGGCCGTGCCGAACCTGATCGGCTTTTTCCCGTGGGCGGTGGATGACGACGCGCAGCGGGCCGCGGGACTGGCGGAGGCGCGGCGGAACCTGGAGCTGGCGCGGCGCGTGGGGGCGCAGCGGCTGGCGGCGCCGCCAGTGGGCGCTACTGACGGCGGGCTGAACCTGGACGCCGCCGCCGAGCGATACGCGGCATTGCTCGAGATCGGCGCGGAGTACGGCGTGACGCCGATGCTGGAGTTCTGGGGGATGTCGAAAAGCCTGGGGCGGATGAGCGAGGCGCTCTACGTGGCGGCGGAATGCGGCCGGCACGACGCCTGCCTCCTCGCCGACGTCTTCCACATCTACAAGGGCAGCGGCGACTTCGCCGCGCTGCGTCTGCTGGGGCCGGAGATGCTGGGGCTGTTCCACGTGAACGACTACCCCGCCGACCCGCCGCGCGCGGTCATCAATGACAGCCAGCGCGTCTTCCCTGGCGACGGCGTCGCCCCGCTGGGGCAGATTTTCGCCGACCTGGCGCACGCGGGCTTCACCGGCATGCTCTCGCTGGAACTCTTCAACGCGGAGTATTACGCCATGGACGCCTTTGAGGCGGCGGCGACGGGGCTGCGGAAGCTGCGCCGCGTGGTGGAGGGTGACTGATGTTGCGCATCGCCCATCGCGGCCATAGTGCCAATGCCCCCGAAAACACGCTGGCGGCGTTTCGCCAGGCGATGGCGCAGGGGGTGGAGGGCATCGAGTTCGACGTGCGCCTGTCGGCGGACGGCGTGCCGGTGGTGATCCACGACGAGGTGGTGGACCGCACCACGAACGGCAGCGGCGTGGTGCGCGAGATGACGGTGGCGGAGTTGAAGGCGCTGGACGCGGGGTCGCGCACCTCGCCCCGCTACGCCGGCGAGCGCATTCCCACGCTGGTGGAGGCGCTGTCCTCGCTGCGCGGCACGCTGGCGTTGTGCATCGAGCTGAAAGCGCCGGGCACGGCGCTGCCCACGGTGGCGTTGCTGCGCGAGATGGAGATGGAGAACCAGGCGATCATCTTTTCCTTCAACGCCGACTGGCTGCGCGAGGTGGCGCATCTGGCACCGTCCATGCGCCGGCTGTTGCTGGGAAACTGGACGCCGCTGGACGACGCGGCCGCCTTCGCCGACTGGATGGGGTTGGCGCGCGAGGTGAGCGCCGGGGCGCTGGGCATCCCGGAGCGCGTGCTGCACACGGCGCATGTGGAGGCGATCCACCGGGCGCGCATCGGGGTGATCGCCTGGACGGTGAACGACGCCGAGCGCATGCGCACGCTGGCGGCGATGGGCGTGGACGGGATTATTGCCGACGACGCCGGGCTGCTGGTGCGGACAGTGAAGGCGTAGGGGACGGTATTTAGCCGCAAAAGAACACAAAGAACACAAGGAAGGGTCGGAGCGGAAGGCTACAGCCCTTGGTGGTTGAGTGAGGGGATGTTAATAACCACAGAGACACAGAGGGCACGGAGGCGGTGTTGGCCCCCTTTGGGGGGACGGGAGTTAGCCGCAAAAGAACGCAAAGGACACAAGAAAAGGGCCGGAGTGGAAGACTACGACCCTTTTTGGTTGAGTGGGGGGGAGTATGACGCCGCGGAATCGGTTTATTACGGCCTTGCATGGGCAGCAGCCGGATGTGGTGCCGCTGTGGGAGATCGAGTTTCACCTGTTTGACCGGTACAGCGGGCATGCGCTGGTGCTGGGGCACGCGTTCGCGGCGTTGTCGGCGAGCGAGCAGGAGCGGGCGCTGTGGCGAAACGCGGAGTTGATGGCGTCGGTGGCGCGGCACCTGGGGTTTTCGGCGTTGACCAGTCCGGGCGGGTACTGGGAGATCGCGCCGGGCGAACCGGCGTATTACTGGCTGCCGGGCGATGCCTCGTGGGAGCAACTGCGCATCCTGCGCGCGGTGGTAGGCGAGGAGATCGCGCTGGCGAAAGGCGTGGGCGGGCTGCTGATGCCGCCCATCGGCGCGGGGTACGAGGAGTTCTGCTACTGGCTATTCGATGCGCCGGACGAGGTGACCGAGCGGGCGGAGGCCATGCTGGCCGGCGGCATCGAGGCGCTGAGCCGGGCGCGCGACCTGGGGGCGGACGCGGCGGTATGTGCCTGCGACATCGCCGACAACCACGGCGTGTTTTTCCCGCCGGCGCAGTTGGACGCCTTCTGGCTGCCGTATTACCGCCGCTGGGCGACCGCCGCGCGCGACGCCGACCTCTGCGGCATCTTGCATTCGGACGGCAACCTGACCGCCATTATCGACCAATTGGCGGACAGCGACATCCACGGCCTGCAGGCCATCGACCCCATTGCGGGCATGGAAATCGGCGCGGTGAAGGCAGCGGTGGGCGACAGGCTGTGCCTGTGCGGCAACCTGGACTGCGGGCTGCTGCAGTTCGGCCCGGCTGAAGCCATCACCGTGGAAATCTCGCGCGTGCTCGCCGTGGCGAAGCCGGGCGGGGGATTCGTGCTGGGCGGCTCCAACGCCATCTTCCCCCAGATTCCCACCGCGCACTACGAGGCGATGCTGGCAACATGGCGCGCGGAGGGGGCCTACTGACGGCACCGCCCGCGGGGAAGAGCACCCGATGATCATCAGCGCAAGCCGGCGGACGGATATCCCGGCCTATTACACGCCGTGGCTGCTGGCGCGATTGCGCGCGGGGTGGTGCATGGCGGCCAACCCGATGAACCCGCGGCAGGTGGCGCGGGTATCGCTGATGCCGGAGGACGTAGACGCTATCGTCTTCTGGACGCGCGACGCGGCGCCGCTGCTGCCGCACCTGTCCGAGCTGGACGGCCGCGGATATCGCTACCTCTTCGGGTATACCCTCACCGGCTATGGGGCGGCGCTGGAGCCGGGGTCGCCCGCCACCGGCCCGGCTCTGGAGACAATGCACCGGCTGGCGGCGCATGTCGGGCCCGGACGGCTGACATGGCGGTATGACCCGATACTGCTGACCGCGGACATGCCGCCGGACTGGCACGCGGCGCAGTTTGCGCGGCTCGCTGATCGCCTGGCCGGCGCGACGACACGGGTGAAAATCAGCCTGTACCAGCCATACCGGCATGCCGACGGGCGCCTGGGCCGGCTGGGCATCACCCCGCTGGGCGACGCGGACATCGCCGGCCTGTGCCGGCAGGTGGCCACCATCGCCGCCGCCCACGGCATGGCCATCGAGAGCTGCGCCGGCGCTCTCCCGGGTATTCCTGCCGGGCGTTGCATCGACCCGCTTCAGTTGTATTGCGAATTGGGCGTCGTGGTGAAGCCGGTACGGGACGGCGGCCAGCGCCCCGCCTGCGGCTGCGCCCCCAGCAAAGATCTCGGCGCCTACGACACCTGCCCGCGCGGCTGCGTGTATTGCTACGCCACCCACCGCGCGGGCGAGGCACTCCGCCGCCACGCCAACCACGACCCGGCCGCGCCAGGCCTGACTTGATCGTGCCGTTACGCCGCCTGACGCCCTTCCTCCTCGCTGATCTCGCTGATGAGCGACAGCGCGAAGTCGCGCAATGCGGCCAGATCGGCGACCTGGTGCTGCAGCAACTCGTCGAGAAGGGTGGCGACGTCGCCCTCGCCGATAGCCCGCGCCAGCTCGATGCTGCCTTCGTATGTGCCGATGGCCAGGTGCGCCGTCTTCATCAGGTCCAGCACGGTGGCGATGTCCAGGATGTCCGGGGGGGGATCGGTGCGCGCGCGAAACCGCGCCATCGCTTCGCGGAAGGCCGGCGCCACCGTGCTGTGCTCCAGCGAGAAGCGCGCACCGAGCAGGTTGAGCGCCTGCTCCAGCGTGTCGAGTTCCGTCCGCAGCATGTCCCGCTGCCGTCCCAGCATCACCCGCAGTCGCTCGCTGAGCGCCCGCTGGTGCATCGCGTCAAAAATCGGCAGCAGGTCGTGGTGAAACCCATACAGTTCCTGCAGGCGATAAACCAGTAATTCGCGCGTGCCCATAGCGTCCGTCCCCATTTCTCGTTGCGCGCTCCCGCGCGCGCCCTCACCCCCTGCCCCCTCTCCCAATGCTGGGAGAGGGGGAGATATGGGGAGTCCTGCTACACCGTCGGCACGACTGTGCCGAAGAGCACCGCGATGGCGGTCAGCGCGTTGCGCTGCCCCTGCAGGCTGGCGACATAGATCGGGCTGGCGCTGGAGAATCCGGCGATCTGCGTCGCGTAGGTATTGGCTATCTGGATATCCGCCGAGCGGAAGTGCGCCATGATGGCGTCCCGGGTGGGCAGCAGTGCCACCGTGGCGGTCTGCACCGCCGCCGGGTTGCCGCCCATCCGCGTAATGAGCGATTCCAGCGTTGCCGCCTGCGCCTGGTGCGCCGGGATCAGGCTCAGCAGCCGGTTGGCGGTGGCCGGATCATTCATCCGGTTCAGTTGCGACGCCTGCGTCTGGATGTCGAGGATCGCCGTCCGCTCGAGCTGCAGGGCGTAATTCAGCCCGTTCAGCACCGCTATCGGCCCGCCGATCGTCGCGCCATGGGCGACCTGCAGCGACGCGAAATGCCGTTCGGCGTTGCTCAGTCCGCTCATGCCCAGCATCCGCGAGTCTTCCGTGCCCGCCTTCGTCAGCCGACGATAACTGGTCGCCGCCTGCACGTATTGTTGACTATCGTAGGCGAGTATTTGCGCCCGTGTGCCCAGGTACGGGGTGCTGAGATTCGCCTGCACGGTATCGGGATCGCCGCCGCGGTTGCGAATCTCCTGCGCCAGCATCGACGCCTGCATCTGGTGATCGGGAATGTAGCTCGATACCAGCACCGACCCCACGGTGTCGCCCTGCTGCATCAGGTAGTTGCTCTGTGCCGTCAGCAGCGCGATCCCATTCAGCTCCGCCTGCAGATACGGGACCAGGTTGCTACCATCCACCGCGCTGCCCGGCATAAACCGCGGAGACAGTTGCGTGCCGTATTGCGCCAGCGCCCCGGATGCCAGCAGCAGCAGACTGCTGAATATCAGAAGCTTCACGCCCCATGTGTTGCCCATAGCCTCTCCTCCTTCAGGTGAAAATAGGTGGCTTCATTTGCCGTATACACCTTGCACTATCGTGGCAAACAATCGGGAGGGGTGAGATGCGACGCGTCCGCACACGGATGGGGATTCCGCGCACATTCAGGCCGGCACGGTGACAAATCCCCCGTGCATGGCGCCGCCGACCCCCCGACAATCACCGGCAACAGCCCCACGCACCCCACACCCCCGCCCGGCAAGATGTCGCTGGCGCGATGCGAGACCCTTTTGCATGCGACAGCCCGCACGGTTTCCGTGCCCCGCCCGGCACGATGCCGGTGGCATTTCGTGGCGGGCGTGCGCGGTTAATGGTGGCGGGTGTCGGGCATACTTCGCATGGCCGGCCCGGTTGCGGGCCGGAACTTGTCGGCGGAAGGATCATTGTGCGAGAACTCTTCGGGACGGATGGCGTGCGGGGCGTGGCCAACGCCGACCTGACGGTGCATGTGAGCCTGCGCATTGCGCGGGCGGCGGCGACAGTATTACGGCGATGCGGCGACGGCTGCCGGCCGCGGGTGGTGATCGGGCGCGATACGCGCGTCTCCGGCGACATGATCGAGGCGGCAATGATCGCCGGGTTTTGCTCGGCGGGGGCGGATGTCATCCCGGTGGGCGTGATTCCCACCGCGGGCATCGCCTTCCTGGCGCGGGTGATGCAGGTTGACGTAGGCGCGGTGATCTCGGCGTCGCACAACCCCTTTGAATTCAACGGCATCAAATTCTTCTCGCACGAAGGCTACAAGCTGCCCGACACGGTAGAGGCGGCCATCGAGGCGCGCGTGCACTCCACCGAGCACCTGGACCACCCCACCGGCGACGGCCTGGGGCGGCGGCTGCCCGCCGGCGACGCGCAGGAGCAGTACCGCGAATACCTGCGCGGCCTGGCGCCCCAAAGCCTGGCGGGGATGCACCTGGTGGTGGACTGCGCCAACGGCGCGGCCTCGCCGTTGGCCCCCGACCTGTTCCGCGCGCTGGGGGCGAAGGTCACCGCGCTGCATGATTCACCGGACGGCATCAACATCAACACCGGATGCGGCGCCACCCATCCGGAGGTGGTGGCGGCGGCGGTGCGCGAGTTAGGCGCGGATATCGGCCTAGCCTTCGACGGTGATGCCGACCGGCTCATCCTCGCCGACGAGCGCGGCCAGATCGTCCACGGCGACCACATGCTGGCGCTGGCCGGGCTGGCGCTGCACGCGCAAGGGAAACTGCCCGGCGGCGCGGTGGTAGGCACGGTGATGAGCAACCTGGGGCTAGAGCGCGCGCTGGCGCGCCACGGCCTGCGGCTGGTGCGCACGCAGGTAGGCGACCGCTATGTTCTGGAAGAGATGCAGCGGCTGGGCGCGGTGCTGGGCGGCGAGCAGAGCGGCCACGTCATTTTCCTCGACCACGCCACCACCGGCGACGGCCTGGTGACCGCGCTGATGGTGCTGCGCGTGCTGCGCGACGCCGGCGCTCCCCTCTCCGCGCTGGCCGGCGTGCTGCAGGAATGCCCGCAGAAGCTGGTGAACATCAATGTCACCAGCGTGAAGGGCTGGGACGCCCACGCCCGCATCCAGGACGCCATCGCCGCCGCGGAAAGCGCGCTGGGCGCGGACGGCCGCGTCGTCGTCCGCGCCAGCGGCACCGAACCGAAAATCCGCGTGATGGTGGAAGCCGTGCAGACCGAGCAGGTGGAGCACTGGACCGCCTACCTGGCGGGGGTGATACGCGAGGAGTTGAGCGCGGCGGCGTAAACCCTGGAGTGTAGAACCGATTCGTAGTCGCGGCGGAAGCCGTGTCAAGCGTGTCTGCGACACATGCCTGACGCGGCTTCCGCTGCGATTACAAACCATATTGGCTGCGTTACGCTGTTTTCTGCACGTCTACCAGTTGCAGCTTGAAGGTCAAGTCTTTCCCTGCGAGGGGGTGGTTGGCATCAAGGAGGACGTGGTCGTCGGTGACTTCGCGGACGATGACCGGAATGGGCTGGCCGGTGGGCAGCGTCATCTGCAGTTCCATGCCGGGTTCGGGGTTGAGCTGCGGGGGGAACTGCGACCGCGGCACCTGGCCGACGAGGTCTTCGCGGGCGTCGCCGTAGGCCTGTGCGGCGGGGATGGTCACCGTCTTTTCGTCGCCGACGTTCATGCCCTGCACGCCATCCTCGAAACCGGGGATCACCTGTCCGTCGCCGAGGGTGAATTCCAGCGGCTCTTGTCCCTCCGACGAGTCGAACACCGAGCCGTCTGCCAGCGATCCGGTGTAATGCACTTTCACGGTATCGCCCTTATCCGCCTGCGCCATATCTGCCACCTTTCATGCGCGCGTTGCCCCCAGTATCGGGCACACGAAGCGCCATCATACCTGTTTTCCGTCGCTGGAGCAAGGTACGGGATTGTCCACGGATATGGACGCTGTTACGCACCAATCTCTGCCCGCGACCGCGCGACGAGCCGATCACACTTCGCGGCGATAATGCCGGGGGTCACGCGCAGCCACGCCGGATCGGGCGTGCGTCGCTCCACCCAGGCGAGGAAGGCGGCGGGCAGGTTCGCGCCGGCGACATGTGAGAAGGGATAGCCGCCACCGAAGCGCGGATTCAGTTCCAGCACGGCCGGGCCGTCTGGGGTCATGAAGACGTCGCAGTCCAGGTTGCCGACGTGGCGCAGGCGGGCGGCGATGCGGGCGCCGATCTCGCGCAGCACGGGCTCGTCGACGGTTTCCGCCTTGTCTGTTTCGCCGGCGCGCATGGCCAGCTTCTTCTTTACGAAGGTGGTCACGTGGTTGCCGTCCAGGTCGTTCACGATGTCCAGGCCGTATTCCTGGCCGGGCAGCCGCCCCTGGATGAGCACGCCGCGACCGGGATCGGCGGCGCTTGCTTCGGCGATGATGGTGCGCGACAGGCGCAGCGACACCAGCGCGTAGGCTAGTTCCAGCTCGCGCATGTCCTGCGGGAACTCCAGCCCGATGGAGCCGGTGCCCCAGCGCGGCTTCACCACCAGCGGGAAGGCCAACTCGCCCGACGCCAGCGCCGCCTGCGCGTCGTCCAGCGTCAGGCAGGTTTTCGGCGTTGCCAGCCCGATCTCCGTCAGCAGCTCCGCCGTGCGCGCTTTGTCGAAGCAGGCGTCGATGACCCATGGATCGGAGACGATGGGCAGGATGCCCATCGCCTGCAGCCGCCCCTTTTCGCGAGCCAGGAACGGCAGCTCCAGGTCGTTCAGCGAGATAAGCATTTGCGCGTTGTGCTCCCGCGCCAGCCCGATGATCACGTCGAAATAGGTCGGATCGCTGACGTATGGCACCACGAAGGCGCGGTCTGCCTCCATCATCGCCGGCGCGGTGGGCGAGGCATCAGTGGCGAAGACCTGCCCTCGCCCCCCCAGCGCCTCGCGGAAATACTGCAGCAAATAGTTGCGCCGACCGGCGCAGGTGAAAAGAATGTTCATCATTGATAATTCCCAAGCCCCGCCGCCGTCCGGTCATAAATGGCCGGGCTACTGAACTACGCCCCCTGAAGGGGGTTTTGACGGATAGTTCGATGCCCCTGGTTCCCCGGATTGATGCTCTGTGATTCATGATTACCGGTATCGTCTGGTTTCGACCGGTCACCTTGGTTCCCCGGATTGAAATCCGGGGCTGGAGAGACGAAGTCGGCCTGCGCCGACTGGGCGGCCGTTTATGATCGTTCGGCCTGCCGGGCTTCCCATTCGGCGCGCAGCACGCTTTGCTGGGTCAGGTCCTGGTAGGCGCCCACGCAGTAGTAGTGCTGGCGCAGCACGCCTTCGGTGACGAAGCCGTTACGGGCGTAGACCTTGCGGCCGCGCTCGTTGGCGGGCAGGGTGTAGAGGTAGATCTTGTTCAGGTTCAGCTCGATGAAGCCGTATTCCAGCACCAGTTGGATCACCTCGTCGGCCAGGCGGTGGCCCCAGTATTCCTTCTCGCCGATGGTGATGTAGAGCTGGGCGCGCTGGTGCTTGATATTGATCTCGATGAGCCCGGTCATGCCGATGACCCGGTCGGTTTCCTTGTCGACGATGGAGAAGTTGACTTTCGTCGAATCCGTCACTGCCTTCTGGAACCAGGCGCGGGTTTTTGCCAGCGAGATCGGGTAGTCGAACATCAGCATCGGGCGGATATCCGGGTCATTCACCCATTTCACGCGCAGCGGCAGGTCCGGCTCTTCCAGCGGGCGCAGGTAAATTTGTGTCGCATCAAGCATTGGTGGTCACCTCGTCTTTCGGCTTCGCTTCGCCTTCGGTATACCAGTCGGGCACGCCACGCGTCCAGCCCTTCACCGCGCCGTCCTTGGTGTAGATGCCCTTTTTTACGAAGATCTGCAGCACGGTACGGATGAGGATGGACAGGTACATTCCCACGGTGCGATGGCGCACATAATAGACGTCGATAAGGATGCGCTCGTCCCAGTTGAGGGCGTTGCCGCCGGACACCTGCGACAGCCCGGTCATGCCCGGCGTCACCGCCAGTCGCGGCTTCTCCCACGCTTCGTAGTAGTCCTGCTGGAACATGAGCGCCGGACGCGGGCCCACCAGCGACATCTGCCCGGACAGCACGTTGAAGAGCTGCGGCAGTTCGTCCAGGTGGAATTCGCGCAGCAGCTTGCCGATGCGGGTGACGCGGCTGTCGCCCTTCGTCATCCGCCACTTCGCGCCGGTCTGCTCGGCGTTGACGATCATCGAGCGGAACTTGAAGATACGGAAGGCCTTGCCGTCCTTGCCCATACGCTCCTGGCGGAAGAAGACCGACCCGCCGTCCTGCAGCTTGATGGCGATAGCGATGGCCAGCATCGGCGCGCCGAACACCACCAGCGCCAGCCCGGCGGCGAGGATGTCGATGGCGCGCACAAGCAGGTCATACCCCGTTTTGCGCGGCAGCGGCGGGTTTTCCTTGAGCGCGGCGGCGATCTCGGGTGCGTAGAAGTCTACCATAGTCGTTAAAACCCCGCGGTCACGTCCACCTGGTTGCGCGGCGCGTCGCCGGCGGCCAGGCGGTTGAGATTGTCGATGACGTCCTGCAGGTGCGGCAGTAGACCTTCCGCGAAACCCGCGCGGTGCGGCGACAGCACCAGGTTGTCCAGTTCGTGGAAGGGAAAGCGCGCCGAGGGCAGCGTCGCCGCCTCGCCCGCCTTCGGATACTGATACCAGGTGTCGATGCCGGCACCAGCGATTTGCCGCGTGCTTAGCGCGGCGTAGAGCGCCGCTTCGTCGACCACCTCGCCGCGCGAGGTGTTGATGAGATAGGCGGATGGCTGCATCACCGCGAAGATGTCGGCGTTCACCAGCCCGCGGGTGGCGGGGGTGAGCGGCACGGTGACGAAGAGGATGTCGCTTTGCGCCGCGACCTCGGTCACCGCGTCGGGCGGGTAGACAGCGTCCAACGGCGCGGGCGTTTCACCCGTGCGGGCGTCGGTGGCGATAAAGCGCATGTGAAACCCACCCAGCAACTCGGCGATGAGCCGGGCGATGGCGCCGAAGCCGATGAAGCCGGCGGTTCGCCCGCTGACCAGCGTCGGCGGCACGTGCGAATCCGGCTCGCCGCGCGTCGGGCGCATCCAGTTGCCCTGGCGCAGCCGCGCGTCGTGCAGCGGGATTTTTTTCGTGATGGCCAGCATCAAGCTCACCGCCATCTCCGCTACCGGCAGCGCGTTACTGTGCGAATTGCACACCGGCACGTTGAAGTCGCGCAACAGCGCAAAGTCCAGCCGATCGACGCCCGTCCACGGCACCTGAATGAGGCGCAGCCGCGTGCCGCGCGCCAGCAACTCGCGGGTGATATTGTCGCCCAACAGCACGTCGGCTTCGCCCACCGCCTCCGCCAGCGCCTCCGGCGTGAAGGCTGGTGGCACGATCAGCTCGACGTCCGGCCGCAGCCCGGCCTGTAAAAAGGCCAGGTCCTCGGCGAAAAATGCGCGGGTTAATAGAACTCGGATCATAAATTGCGCCTCATTATTGCGATCAAGCCCCGAATTACACTTTGCCACATGTATGCCACTACGGCCCCTAATGTAATCCCTTCCACTGGATAGCTCCCCTCTCCTGCTAGGGGAGGGGGAGGGGTCCGCGCGACTGCCGATGGCACCAGAAATCCCGACTTCACTGTCTCCGTGTTGCCACCAGTTTCCAACTGGTTATGCATCCATCAGATAAACGGTTCCTGTCACCATTTATCCGTCTTCTGCTGCCGGAACCGCATCATCACCTTCACGCATGCCGTCCCATAAACTCCCCAATCCGCTTCAACCCCTCGGTCAACTCGGCGGTGGAGGCGGCCAGCGAGATGCGCACCCAGGCGTCGAAATCGTCGCCGAAGGAAACGCCGGGGATCACCGCCACGCCGGTGTCTTCGAGCAGCGCGGTGGCGAAGGCGTCGGAGGCCATCCCCGCCGCGCCGACGTGCAGGAAGCCGAAGAAGCCGCCTTCCACCGGCGCGGTGCGCACCGACGGCGTGCGGGCGCAGAAGTCATTATACAACTTAGCGCGGGATTTCAGGTCACCGATGAACTGGTGCAGGCGCTCCTGCGGGCCGGCCAGCGCGGCGACGGCGGCCTTCTGGATGAAGGCGGCGGTGTTCGTGTTGAGCTGCTGGTGAATCTTCAGCATCACCGCGGTGACCGCCGGCGCGGCGTGGGTGTAGCCGATGCGCCAGCCGGTCATCGAGTAGGACTTGCTGAAGCCGTTGACGGTGATGACCTGCGCGGCGATCTCCGGGAAAGCCGCCGGCGAGATGTGCGCCGTGTCGGCGATGGCCAGCCGCTCGTAGATCTCGTCGGAGAGCAGGTAGCAGTCGCGCTCGGCGATAGCGCCGCGCAGGAAGACGGCGTCGTCGGCGTCCAGCATCTTCCCGCTCGGGTTGTTCGGGTAGTTGATGAGGAGGAGACGGGTGGCTGGCGTCAGCGCCGCCAGGATGCGGTCGCGGTCCAGCCGAAAGGTGTCGGGCAGCAGTGGGATGTTGCGGATGACGCACCCCGGCTCGGCCAGCTTCAAAATGGGCACGTTGCTGACGTAGCATGGGGTGAGGTTGATCACCTCGTCACCCGGACGCAGCACCGCGGCGCAGGCCAGGAACAGTGCGTTCTTTGCCCCCGGCACGATGAGCACCTCGTTCGCTTTTGCGGGAATGCCGTTGTCCGCCTGCAGCTTGCACGCCACCAGTTCGCGCAGCTCGGGCAGGCCCGGCGCCGCGCCGTAGCGCGTCAGCCCCGCCGCCAGCGCGTCGGCTGCCGCCTGTTTGATGTGGTCGGGGGTGTCGTAATCCGGCTCGCCCAACCCCAGCGAAATGATGTCACGTCCCTGCTTCTTCAGCTCCTGCGCTTTTAAACTGAACTGCAGCGTCTGCGACTGCTGCACGGCGGCGTCGATAATCACGAGTGTTCCTTTGCTGCGACCATCATGCTTTGAATCATTGTAGACGTTTTGTGCCGGGATGACAATTTGGGGTCCGGACGATTGAAGCTATCGCCAAGCTTTGCACACGGAGATTGGCCTACGCACGGTGCGCACGAGCATCTGCAACCCTGGTCAACACTCCTTCTAGCTTATGCGCGAGTAAGTCGCGGTCATACTCTTCTTCGGCGAGTCGGCGGCCATTGCGTCCCATGGTCTTTCGGGCCTCAGGGTCATCCCGCAGCGTCATCAGCACATCAGCCATAGCGACAGGCTCATGCGGTGACACACTGAGGCCGGCCTGTGCCGTGTGTAGCGCTTCCGCCTGCCAGCCGCCATAATTCAACAGAACCGGGATGCCGGCGGCGAGAAAATCGAAGAATTTATTCGCCGAGTTCGCTTCCATCGCGGGATGCGGCATTACCGAGACAATGCCAACATCCGCGGCGGCCAGCAACCGCGGCATCTCACGCTTTTGTATGGAATCGTGGATAGTGACTGAACGAATCTGCTCTTGTGCCAGCCGTGCTATCAACCGACTCTTTTGCGTGCCATCGCCAATGAGCGCAATGTGGATATCGGTCACGCCGCGCGCATCTAGCTCCTTGCCGCACTCGAGTAGGTAATCCAGGCCATTGACCAGTCCCATGGCGCCAGGGTGGATGCAAAAGAGACTGGATTCAACGCCGTATTGGGCACGCACTTCCTCGCGTCCCGCCTGTCCACCGAAGAGGTGCGTGTCGCTGCAGTTCGGGATCACCGTGATGCGGTCCACTGGTACGCCCCAGGCCAACACGCCATCCCGCATCCCCGGCGAGAGGGCGACAACATGATCCGCGGCACCGTAGACGTGCCGAGCCATGCGGTTGGCCATCCAACGCAGGATGGGATTATTGAGTGCACCAAGCGCAATGGGCACTTCTGGCCACAGATCACGCACCTCAAAGACAAACGGCACGCGGTGGTGCGCCGCCACTTGACGTCCAACCTCCCCAATGGTGAGCGGGGTTGAACTGGCGAACACGATATCCGGCTTTGGCAAAGCTCTTCCGGTGCGAATCGCCCACACCATGAACCGGCGGAAAACCAGCAGGCGGTCCAGGTATGACAGGTGCTGCGCGTAATGAATTGGCGCCTGTACCACCTCTACGCCAACGCTCCGTGCTTCCGCGATATCCCGTGGTGATGACTTGCTGGAACTGCCGCAGAGCACGGTCACCTTGTGTCCCATGGCGACCAGCCGCTGGGAGAACTCATACGGCCGCAAGCTGCCGGAACCGGACAGCCCCGCTAAATGCTGCACGATATAGAGAATATTCATACGAAATTGGCCTCACTTTCCCGGATGATTGGACATCGGCCGTACAACCGTCCTTCCTGTCCCGGTGACAATGGCCAGGATCGGAAAGAGGAATAGGCCGCGCGAATCATAGAGATCACCGCTGAACTGACTGGCCACCAAGATGAGCACGAAGGCCGCGACTGCAGCCGTATTTAGTGTGTCACGGTGCTGCCAAAACATCAACCCTGTAGCGCCAAGCATCGCAAGAAACAGTAGCAGACCGATGCATCCACCTTCAGCGAAGATTTCGAGAAACACATTATGTGGATAGACATCGCCGGTGCGAATCGAGAACGCAGAGAGGCCGGCACCGATGAGCGGATCCTCAAGGCCCATTGCGATGGCCTTCTCATGCAAGCCTGTGCGTCCGGCATCGTGGTGTTCCTTCAGCGTAAGCAGCAGCACACGCTGCTGAAATGTCTCTAGAGCACGCCGGCCGAGAGGGGTAAAATACAAAGCGGTTCCAGCAAGGCCCAGACTAACTAACACCAGCGTGAAAAGCTTATACCAGCGCATGCGGCTGGCAAGGAGGAGCGTCATACCTCCGGTGAAAGACGCGAGGAGCGCGCCGCGCGAACCGGAGAGGAGGACGAGGAGCGCGCCAATACTGAAGAGGCCGTAAGCCCAGCGCCAACGTCGCTGCATCGCGACGTATAACGCCGCGATGCAGAGTAATCCCATGATACGTCCGAAGATATTCGGACCACCTCCCAGACTGTTCGTACGAGTGGCATCCGCCGAAATGCCCGTCGCGAGGGTGAGCAGCGCCAGCACTGTCGCCACCAGCAGCAGACTCCCCCAGAAGGCTTCGAGGAAAGCCAGACGTCCGCAAGCAAGCTGAATATACCGGTAACAGCCCACTGTAAGGAGGATGATGATGATATCCGCCGCTTTCGGCACGGCCGCTTCAAGGTCTGGCGCCCACAGTATACTGGCGAATGTATACAGCAGGAAAGCCGCTGTGCAACCGAGCAGAAGGGTTTCTCCAGGCAGAGGAACACCGCGGGGACTGCGTGTCACCCCACCCAGGCTCAGCAGGACCGCGAGCAACACCAGGAGCGACAGTAACCAGACACGGGGTTGTAATAGCAGACTGACATCCTCACCCCGGAAGGGCGTCCACCGCCCGATGAGCAGCAGAATGACTGCCAGCATTGCTGCCGCCAACGCAAATACCTTGACGAGGAACACCTTGGTCGCCGCAGTTCGTGGTAGAGTTTGCTGCATCATAGATCCTGGTGCACGGGAGCCGCCGCGGATGCGAGCGTCCGCCTTGCCGCACGGGCTGCATACCCGAGAATCGCAAGATTGCCGACCACTTTCACCACGCCACACCAGAGCAGCGCCTGGCTCGCACCAAACAACCCAGCGCGGGGAATGAGCCAGACACACAGGGCCAATGTCACCCCGGTGACGAGCACTGACAGCAGCATTTGCGCGCGGAAATTGCGGACAATGGTGGTACAGTAGTCGAGGAATTGCGCGATATATAGGAAGATCGACGCGAACATCAGGCTGACAAAGAGTGATGCGTAGTTCGCATATTCCGGCGTATACAAGATACGCAGGATCCAGCGGCCCGCGACTGCCGCGATGCCGACGCCGACAACACCAATAATGAATCCCGTACCAATGAGCAAGGCGATGAGCCGAAAGAACGGCACCAGTCGACCGGCCACATACTGTTTCGCTAGGACGGGGCTGGCAGACTGTCCGAGCGCGCGAACGATCGTGGTGCCGGCGACCATGATGTAGGTCAACGCAGCGAAAATACCCAGCGCGTGCTCGCCGAGATGATGATCTACGAAGTACCGCGGGATATTCGCGTTGAGCGACTGCAGCAGCACCATTACGCCGAGCGGCAGGGTGAACAGGGTGAGCTGCCAGAGTAGAGTCGCATGCCATTGCGGCGTCAGAGCGGTCTGGATGGCGTGCGCTTCGCCGGGCATTGACAAGAGCAACACCGAGCGTGCGTTGCGAATATCGTAGGTGAGCAGCGTCAAGGCCCACGCACATGCCAACCCGATGGCACCCCAGAGGATGCTGCCGGTGAGATAGACGCCGGCACCGAGCAGGAGCAGCGACAGGAAGCCTTTCAATATCATGGATGTCGCGATGCGATCCAGGCGTTCATGCTGCTGAAACAGTCCATAATAGATATCACTAATCGCCTCAAACGCCTTGGCGACACCGATGAGGATTACCGTCAGCATCGTCTCCCAGGGGTACCGTGCGCATACCACGATACCCACGATGACCAGCGTAGCAAGGGAGGTCGTGATTACGCGTAGCGCGAGATACGAACGAAAGGTGTAGTCCTCTCGAGCATCCGTCGCCTGGACGACGCGCAGATCGAGGTTGCTGAACATGATGATGGGTGCCGTGATCGCCAAACCAAGCGCAAAACGCCCAACCATCTCAGGATTGCCGATTTTCGCGATGAGCATCAGCATTGCCCACTGGCATCCGGCATAGATGATGTTGCCGACCAGCGTCCATGAGAAGTTGCGACGCAAAGAGAGCCCTTTGCGTGGCGGTTGATCAGGATCCTGGTACGCGTATGGCTGTTCTTGCACAGATGGCGTTGTCATGAATAATACACTTTTCATACGCGGCGCGGGGGTTCTCACCGGCAACCAGTCGGCGCGCCCCAGCAGACCGCATGTTACAATGACCAATAATCGACGCCGAACGGTATCGGCGGCGGCACTAGAGCGGACTTGACATCCACCAGGACACCGCGCCCCCCCAGCATCTGATTGATCTGTGCGGAAGACAGGGTTTCAAGGTATGTCCGGTGCGGCACCGCCAGAATGATGGCGTCCAGATTGCGCAGTGCTTCCAGTGGCGACAGGATGATGCCGTATTCGTGCAGGGCGTCCGCCGAGTCGGCCAGCGGATCGTGCACCAGCGGATCGATGCCGTATTGCCGCAGCTCTTCCACGATGTCCGGGATGCGGCTGTTGCGGATGTCCGGCACATTCTCTTTGAAAGTAAGCCCGAGGATGGCGACGCGCGCGCGTTTCACCGGCACGTCGTTGCGCACCAGCATCTTCACCAGCTTGGTGGCGATGAAGCCGCCCATGCCGTCGTTGATGCGCCGCCCGGCCAGGATCACCTGCGGGTGGTAACCGAGCTGCTCGGCGATGGTGGTCAGGTAATACGGGTCGACGCCGATGCAGTGCCCGCCCACCAGCCCGGGGGTGAAGGGGAGGAAGTTCCACTTCGTCCGCGCGGCGGCGAGCACGTCGCGGGTGGCGATGCCCAGCCGGTCGAAGATGCAGGCCAGCTCGTTCATCAGCGCGATGTTCAGGTCGCGCTGCGTATTCTCGATGACTTTGGCCGCCTCCGCCACCTTGATGGACGGGGCGCGATGCACGCCGGCGGTGATGATGGCGCCGTAGGCGGCGGCCACGCGCTCCAGCGTCGCGGCGTCCTCGCCGGACACCACCTTGGTGATGGTCATCAGCGAGTGCGCTTTATCGCCGGGGTTAATGCGCTCGGGCGAGTAGCCAAGCGTGAAATCCGTCCCCTGCGTCAGGCCGGATTCGCGGGCGATGATCGGGCCGCAGATATCCTCGGTGACGCCGGGGTAGACCGTCGACTCGAACACCACCACCGCGCCGGGCTGAATGACCCGCCCGACCGTTTCCGAGGCGCGGATGACTGGGGTCAGATCCGGGCGCTTGGCGGCGTCCACCGGCGTGGGCACGGCCACCACGAAGAAGGTCGCGGCGCGCAGGTCGTCCGGGTTGGCGCTCCAGGTGATGGTGCTGGCGCGCAGCGTCTCCGCGGCGCACTCGCCCGTCTTATCCACACCCTGCGCCAGCGCGGCGACCCGCGCCGGGTTGATGTCGAAGCCGACGGTGCCGGGAAAGATGTCGGCAAATGCGACGGCGACCGGCAGGCCGACGTAGCCTAAACCAATAACGGCAATTCGTTCAGTCATGCGTGTCCTTTATTACATAGACCTTTGGGGTCCCTCGATCCATTGCGGCGAAATGCAAATTATCAGGCGGTTGTATACCCGGCATGGCTACACGACCGCTCGCGAGCCTAGAATTATGTTATACACTGCCGCGTACGGCATCCGCCTGGGTGTTGAGAGCCTGCTGCCATTTGAAGAATGGTATCATGGCGGTGACCAGCGTGCCAAGGACCGTCATCACCAGGATAATCAGCAGTCGGCGCTCCTGCGGTTCTTCCGCGGGCGCCGCCGGCTCGGCTTCGATGAACGCCGGCCCCTGGCTTTGCGCGATGATCCTCGCCTTTTCCAGTTCGGTGCGCAGCAGCGTCAGCCGGGCTTCCCGGGTAGTGGCGTCCAGCGTCAGGCGCGCGAAGCGGCTCTTCATCACCGGATACGTCCCGATCTCTTTCTTCAACTCGTCCAGCAGGCCGTTGAGGCGGGTCAGCCGCGTCTGCTTCAGCGCGGCGTCGATGATGGCCTCGCCCACCACCGGCGAGGTGCCGCCGTCTACCAGGCTGAGCTGACGGGTCATCTCGTCGGAGAGCCGCTGCCGGGCGACTTTCAGTTGCAGCGCCACCTCTTCAACCTCCGGGCTGGTGGTGGTGTAGCGGTCGCGGAGCAGTTCGCGCTGTGCTTCCAGCTCCGCCACCTTCTGGTACAGCCCGTTCAACTGCGTCTGGTTCGGCGCGGGATCCATGCTTTTCGCGATGAGCTGCTGCGCCTTGGTGGTCAGCATCGTCGCGTAGCTCGTGGCCACGGTCGACTCGATGCGCGCCTTTTCCACGTCGTCCTGCAGGCTACTGTATTGCCGCGCCAGCGCGATCACCTGTTCCGGCAGCGACACCATACCGTGGCGTTCCTCGAAGCGCTGCACGTCCTGTTGGATAGCCATCACGTCGTCTTCCGCCGCCTGCACCTGTTTGGTGAGGAACGCCACCGTCTGCTCGGCCGGATTGATGCCCAGCTTCGTGGACTGCCGCTTCAACTCGTCGACGAAAGTGCGCGTGACGTTGTATGACAGGTCGCGATCCGAGTCGACAAATGTCAGGCTCAAATCGCCCGCCTCCCCTTCACGCAGCGCCAACTGCTTCATCAGCCGCTTGCGGATAGCCGCCGGTTTCTTCAGCTTCCAGTGCTCGCTCAGCCGATATTTGGCGATGATCACATTCTGTACCGGACGGCTGCGCAGCAGGATGATGGCTGTTTTCGCGTTTGTGCCCGGGCGCGGCACCTGCAGCAAGCCGCCCAGCAGCGGCACGCTGGACATCTGCTCGCCCCCGCCCAGCGCGGCCAGGCCGGCAACGCCGGTGGCCGACGCCGGGAAGAGCAGCGTCGCATTGGTCGCGTATTCGATCGGGCGGAACAGGCCGATGAGCACGCCGGCGAGCATGCCGACGAGTGCGCCGATGATGATTAGTCTGCGATACGGTTTCAGGAAGAACCTGGCGCCCTGCAGGGTCTGCAGGGCGGCCTGGGGTTCCGCGGGTGTATTGGCCACGATATTGACTCCCTATGCCGCTGGGGGTGGGCATCCCCGCCGCCCGGCGGCGCATCCGGCATTATTTCGAGAACGGCAGGGCGATCAGCGCCATTTCGGACAGCGTCTTGAGCGCCTGCATGAATAGACCCTTCGTCTGGATGGTCTGCACGATATGCTTCGTTGGGACGATGATGGCGTCGCCCGGGTTGACATGCTTTACGGACTTCGCCGGCAGCACCTGCCCGTTGATGCGCAGCACCACTGTCTTCGCCCGGTCGCCGTCCGGGGCGAGGCCGCCTGACAGGCGCAGGTAGGTGTCGATGGACGACTTCTCCTGGAAGCGGACGGTGCCGTTGTTCATCACGCCGCCCAGCACGGTGACGGTCTCCGGCGTCTTCGGCACCACGATGAGGTCGCCAGGCATCAGCGTCAAGTCGCCATGCTTGCCTTTCGAGCGCATCAGCGTCTCGACGTCCACCGCCAGCGACAGGCCGAAAGTCTGCTGCTGCATGCTGCGCGGCGGGATGACCAGGCTGATGCTCGATCCGTCATCAGTGGCGATAGCCTGCGCCACCGCGTGACTCATGTTCAGCACGGACTGGGATTTGGCGGCGTCGCCTTCCGCGATGGCGCCCGGCGCCCCCGCGCCCACCCCGGCCCGCTGGTCGAGTTCGCGCATGTAGCGCACCAGTTCGTCCTGCTGGCGGGCATCGCGGATGCGCTCTCGCTTGCGGAAGATAGTGATGCCGGGGACATATGCGTCCGCCTGCAGCGTCATCGTGCGCAGCACCTGATACAGCGTCTTCGGCTGGTACCCGGTACTCTGGTACAGCGGGTAGCTTCCCGGCTGGCCCACCTGCCCGGCGATCACATAATTGTCAGTCGGATCGCGAAACGCGATATTGGTCATTACGTTGATCAGATCCTTGTCCTGCAGGAACGGATCGACCGCCAGCGTCAGCTTATCGTCGACCACGGCGGTTGTATACGTCGTGGTGGACAGCTTTCCGTCCACTTCGCGCCACACCTCCACGGTCGGGTTGGCACCGGGCTGCAGGCCGCCGGCCAGGTGCAGCAGGTCGGACAGCTTCAATCCGACGGTCAGCGGGTAGCGGCCGGGCTTGCGCACCAGCCCGTCGATCTTCACCGCCGGCAGTTCGGACACCTCGTCCTGGCGGGAGATGTGCAGGCGGTCGCGCGGGCGCAACAGCGGGTTGCCGTCGGTCAACGCGCCCTTCATCGCCACCGTCAGGTCCACCGAGATAATCTCAGTCGTGTTGTCCGGGCGTAGGCGATACAGGTCGGCGCGCGGCGCGTAGGCCACCACTTGCAGTCCTTTCGCCAGAAACAGCAGGTGGCTCACCCGCATCTCGCCGCGATAGGCATATGTGCCCGGCGTGGTAATGGCGCCGTCCACCGTCACGAACTGCTCATCGCCGATCTGCGAGATCGGATAAATCGTCAGCCGGTCGCCTTCCTTCAGCAGCAGGTTCTTCGCCGGCTGCTTCGCCATCGCCTCGCGCAGCGACACTTCGATGAGCTCTTCGGTGTAGGTGGCGCGGTTCAGCCGTGTTAGCAGCGCGCGGTCCAGCAGCGCGTTGATTTTCAACCCGCCGGCGAGGAACACCGCGTCTGAGACACGCAGGCCATTCGCGAAGGGAAAGGCGCCGGGTTTCTCGACTTCGCCGTCCACCGCCACGGCGGTGTCCAGGATGTCGTTACGTGATTTGATGACCAGCCGGTCGCGGGTGCGCAATGGCAGATTCGCGGTTGCGTCCCCCGCCAGCACCTTTGTCAGGTCCACCGGTGTCATCACCGCCGTGTCGCCGTAGGGGTAGCTATACAGGTAGGCCTGCGGCAGGTAGGCCAGCGTCGTGGGGCCCAGCGCCACTTTCAGCAGATCGGCAATGCGCATCGCCGGTTGATACGGATAGGTGCCCGGCTTGATGACTTCTCCCTGCACGGTGATCGAATCGAGGAACTCAGGCAACTCGCTGCGGTTGAAGACGACCACGCGGTCGCGCGGCTGCAGTGCCAGGTTGGCCTTTGCGTCACCGCTGATAGCTTTGCCCAGGTCGATGGTCAGTTGGATCGAGGTGTCGGCCATCGGATACCGGTACAGATATGCCTGCGCCAGGTAGGTTTTCGTGGTGGGGCCGAAGGCTAGCTTTATCAAATCCGCCACGCGCATGCCGTCCTGGAAGGGGAACGTTCCCGGCTTCACCACTTCGCCCTGAATGCTCACCGAATCCAGCAACTCGGGCAGTTCGTTGCGATTGAAGACGATCAACCGGTCGCGCGGTTGTAGTGTCAGGTTCGCGACGGCGTCGCCGGCTAGCGCCTGGCCCAGATTCAGCGTCAATTGCGAAGCAGTGGCCGCGATGGGGAAGCGCTGCAGATAGGCTTGCGCCAGATACGTCTTAGTCGTTGGCCCGAAGGCCAGCTTCATCACGTCTGCCACGCGCATGCCCGGCTGGTATTCAAAGGTGCCCGGTTGCACTACTTCGCCCTGCACCGTCACGATATCCAGCAGTTCGGGCAGCTCGCCGCGGGTGTAGACCAGCAGGGAATCGCCGGGAGCCATGGCCTGCTCGGCTTTCGAGCCCGGCGCCAGCATCTCGCGCAGGTTCACCACCAGCCGCTCGGTGGTGCCATCCGCGCGCATGCGCTTCAGCACCGCCTGCTCCAGGTACGCGTCCGGCACCAGCCCGCCTGCCAGCTTCAGCAGCGCGGTGACCGACGACGCGGTCTCGATGGCGAACTGACCGGGGCGGTAGACGCCGCCCAGCACCGCCACCGCGTTCTTCACCGGCGGGGGCACCGCCTGCACGCGCACCACGTCACCGTTGTTCAGGGTGAACTTCGCGTCTCGGGGCAGCGTGCAGTCGATGGTCTGGCGGTCATGCGCCGCGTTCACCCGCTCGATACTGAGCAGCTCCGCGCTGTCCGGGGTGGTGCCGCCGGCCAGCAACAGCGCCGCGCCCAGCGCGCACTCTTCCTCGCGCAGCTCGTATAGCGCCGGGCGCCGCACTTCACCGGTCAGCGTCACCAGTACCTTGGTGAAGGGGACGAAGAGCGTGTCGCCGGCCTCCAGCGGCACCGAAACGTCCTTGCCGGAGAGCAGGTACTGGTAGATGTCGATGTCCGCGCCGACCGGCTTGCCGTTGCGCATCAGGCGGATGGTGCGCAGGGAGCCGAAGTCGGTGGGCCCGCCGGCGGCGTAGAGCGCGGTGAACACCGTCGCCATGCTCGACAGCAGGTATTTGCCCGGCTTGTTGACCTCGCCCATCGCCCAGATGGGGATGGTGCGCCGGCCGGTGACGCGCACGGACAGCTCGAATTTCGTGAATTGCTTCGCGTAGCGCGTCCGCAGGTCGTCGGTGACATGCGCCACCGTGCGGCCGCTCACCGTCACCGTACCCAGGCGCTTGAGATAAATCTCCCCCCCCGGGTTGATCGTCACCGCCGCGCGCTCGTACTCGGTGGTGCCGTACCAGCAGGCCACCGTCAGCGTGTCGCCCGCGCCTAGCAAGTAATTCGACGGCACCGGCGCCTCGATATTCGGCTCAAAGCTGCCGCCCGCCACGCTGAAGAACTCACGCCCGAAAATCGGCAGCTTCGCCGGGGCCGGGACATCCAGCTGGGTGGGCGCCGGCGTGGGGAGGACAGGCTCCGCGGTCACCACGGGGGGCGCTCCGCCATCGGGCGCCGCGGGCGCGGTCGCGGGCGGCGGCGTGGGGGCGGCGGCATCCTGCGCCAGCAGCGGTAGCGAGATCACTGTGGTAATCAACACGAGAACGGCGACGAATACACACACGGTACGGGCCATGAATCACAACTCCTCATGATAGCCGCCGTCATCGTGAAGGTTGAAACGGCGACATTGACGTCAAATACGGGTTCATGCATCGCGTCATCCATGACCGCGGCCCGCGCCGGCTGCGCACGGTTTACGCCGACAGCAGCCAGCGCCGGGCAGAAACATGAGTTATTATACACGAAGTCATTCTATTGTAAACTGCCGTCGATTGGCGGGCGAGGCGGGCGGTGGCCGTGCATCCGCCCGGCGCATGAGGCTAGACGGCGGAGAATGGCGCGAAAATCGATCACGGAATCGCCGGGAAGATATCCGGCGGATCGACCGGGGAAACAGTCAGCTTTTTCCTACATCATGCCCTCGCGCAGCCGGCGCGGCGGTTGCGCGTCAGCGTATTGTGACACTCCTGTAGCGGTAATCCGGCATACTCATCACACCATCTCCCCCCATCGGATGATAGGGGACGACCAGGAGGGACGACGATGCGGTTCCATGATGGAACATGTGGCCGGGCAACGCTGCTGATGAGCCTGTTGCTACTGGCGCACCTGGCGTGGGGCGCGGCCCTCACCGGGGTGACATTGGCAGTCACCCCACCCGCGCCGCAGCCGTCCGGTGCCACCGTCACGCTCACCGCCACGGCCGTCGGTGGCACCGCGGTGCAGTATTGCTACTGGCTGGGCACCACCGTCAACGGCGCCACCACCTGGAAAGTCGTCCGCGCTTTCGCCGTCGATCCCGTCTTCCGCTGGACGCCTGGCGCGGGCAACTATATTATTGAAGTCATCGCGCGCGAAGGCACCGCATTATTGAAGTCATCGCGCGCGAAGGCACCGCAACCACCGGACTGGTGAGCAAATCCCTCGCGTATACCATCACCGGCACGCCGGCACTGGCAGCGGTGACACTGGCGACCACCCCGGCCGGGCCCCATCCGGCGGGCGCCACCATCACCTGCACCGCGACGGCTGTCGGTGGATCGGCGGCGCTATACAGCTTCTGGCTGGGCGTCACCGTCAATGGCACCACCACCTGGACACTGGCGCGCGACTTCGCTGCCGATCCCGTCTTCCGCTGGACGCCCGGCGCGGGCAGCTACATCATCGAGGTTATCGCGCGCGATGACGCCGTGATGGTCAACAAAGCCATCGCCTACACGGTGACAGGCACTCCCGCTCTGTCCGGGGTGCGCCTTGCTGCCGACCCGCCGTCGCCGCAGATACAAAGCACCCCCATCACCCTCACCGCGACGCCCACCGGCGGCGCTGATCTCCACTATCGTTTCTGGCATGGCACGGTGACGGCCGCCGGCACCACCTGGGTGATACTGCGCGACTACGCCGCCGATCCAGCGTATCGATGGACGCCATCCGCTGCCGGCAACTATGTCTTCGAGGTGGCTGCCCGTGATGCGGCTACGCCCGACGCCACGCCGCGCATCGCCTCGCTGGCCTTCACCGTCACCGGTGTCACGGATCCGCTCGGTGACGTGGCGTTGAGCCTGTCGTCAGCCTCGCGCGAGATACACTCGCCCATCGTACTCACCGCGAAGCCCTACGGCGGCAGCGCCGTACAGATGCAATTCGTCGCCGGCACGCTGACCGGCCGCGCCTGGACATGGACGGTGCTGCAGGACTTCAGCCCAGCCACCACCTGCACCTGGACGCCCACCGCCGCCGGCGCGTACCGCCTGCTGGTCTGGGCGCGCGACGGCGCGACCGCCGTGAAAGAGCTGTACGACACACAAACGGTAGTCATCCGCCATCCGGGCGAGACGCCGTCCACGAAGGTGACGGTTGCCCCGTTTAAGGGCAACCGCGCCGCCGCCGTCTCCTACACCTTTGACGACGGTACAAAGAACCAGTATGTCTACGGCGTGCCCATCTTCGACCAGCACGGCCTGCGCGCGACCTTCAACATCGTGGGGCACTACACGCCGGATACCGCGGGCAACTACGACTCAGTGAGTTGGGCGGAGTGGCGAACGGCGCTCGCTCGCGGGCACGAGGTGGGCAACCATAGCCTGGATCACCTGAATATGAGCACGCTGACCGCGGCGCAGGCGACGGTGCAGGTGGAGGAGAATGCGCGGCTCATCGCCGAGAAGCTGGGCGTGACGCCGGTGAGCTTCGCCCTGCCGCACACCGCTGGCAACTCGCGCGTCTACGAGATCATCCACCGCACGCATGTGGCGCTGCGGGGCGACTACGTCAATTACGGCGGCGCCGACTTCACCGCCGCCCAGGCGAACGCCATGGTGAATAGCGCGGTGGCGAATCGCCGCTGGCTGGTGCCTATATTGCACGGCGTGGCGGACACCACCTATCTGCCCATCAGCCGCGAGGTGCTGAGCGCCCACCTCGCCTATGCGAAAGGCTGCGACGCCTGGATCGACACCTTCGGCGTCATCAGTCGCTACGTGCTGGAGCGCGATACGGCGCAACTCGCCGTCGCCGAGGACGCACCGGGCCGCTGCACTTTCACCCTGGGCACGCCGCTGGATTTAGCGATCTACAACGTCCCGCTCACAGTGCGCATCGGCCCGCTGGCGGCACAGCCCGCCAACGTGCAGGCCTACCGCTCGGGCGACGCCACGCTGCTGCCGGCCACGGTAACCGACACGGCCGGCGCGTGGAGCATTCAACTCGACGTGACGCCCGGGCCCATCCCGGTGACGGTGCTGTGGGACACCGCGCCGTGACGACTATTGGATGCCCTTCGCCACCAGGCTGTCGCTGTAGGCCATATCCTCTTTTTGGATATGCTCCATCAGCCAACCGCGCAAGAATGTCATCATTTCAATAGTGGTGGTCGCGTCCGCGCCGACTTGCGCCGTGAAGCCGCCCACCTTCTCGATCAGCGAGCGGTGGGCCGCCCGGTGCGCGGTCAACTGCGGGTAAATCGCCCGCGACATCAGGCTCTCTTCATAGGTGAAGTGGGTGCGGGTATACGCCACCAACTCCGCGACGACGCCGCCCAACACCGCTTTGCCCTGCCCGCTGGACATCGCGTCATGCAGCCTATTGATGAGATCGATGAGTTTTTTGTGCTGTTCGTCAATGGACGGCACCTTGACACTGTAGCTGTCGCGCCAGGTGATGAGAGCCATGGGAGGTGCTCCTTGAGTTGCGTGATGGCGGAGAATTTCGCTGCATGTGTCCGTTGGCCTTCCGGGTTGCGGGTCGTATTGATAAATAATTTATAAACATCATCAGGAAGTAAACGCCATCAACGCATTAATCGCCGCCACCGACCACTCCACCAACTCACGGCCGCCCTCCGGCCCGATGGGCGTGCTGGCGGGCACCGCGCCGTAGCTTTGCCCGGCCACCGCGCGCGGTGAGGGCAGGTAGGTACCGCCGCCCACGTGCTGCACCAGAAAGGTCTGCACCGCCCGGCTGCGCGCGGTGATCTGCAGGCCGTAGTCCAGGTAGAACTCAAAGGGGTTCGTCGCGAAGGCCACGTCGCCCAGCCGCACGGCATGTACCTCCAACGGCACCGATGGCTCGGTGTGCTGGCGGATGAAGCGTTCCGCCACCGTGCCGTTCCAGCCCATCCCGCGATAGGCGCTAGTGATGGGCACGTACCAGCGCGGCCGCGCGCGCAGCGACGGGTCCGCCTCCAACTCGGCCAGCAGGCGCTGATACTCGCCCTGCAGCCGCGTCTTTTCCGCCTCCGCCGCCAGCACGTCTGCCTCGGTTAACTGGCGTCGGCTCAGCGGAATCGTCTCCACGATATGCGCCAGCGCCGGCGCCCAGTCGATCTCCCGCGCAATGGCGGGCAGCACGGCGGTGACGGCGTCGGCGATGCGCACCGCGATGTCCTCGCGCTGGGTGCGGCCGTGCAGCCGCCACATCCGCTCCTCCGCACGCTTGCCGATGAGAATGTGCGGCGACTGGTCGCCCGCAGTGCTATTCTGCGGCAGCACGAAGAGGCCGTCGCCCAGCCGGCGGCGCAGTTCCACGCGCGTCTCGTGCCAGTAGTCTGCGCTCAGCCGGTATTCGTGTTCGCTCACCTGCGACGGGCAGGCGACGTTGACAATAAGACCGGTGAGGCGCCCGTCGGCGTCCCAGGTAGCCAGCACCTGCGTCCGGTGATCTTCATACCCTTCCACATGGCTGAACAGCGGATCGTCGGTGTCGCCATACATGCGCGTGACGCCGTCGGCATAGCAAATGCGCCGGTTATGCCCCACCACCGCGTGCCCCAGGCCATAGCCGATGCCGCCGGGCGCGCGTCCCGCCCAGGCGCGGGCGACCGCGTCGGCGATACGCGGCGCCGCGATCGTCTCGATATACGCCTGGGGCGCCATCACCGCCAGCGCCACCCCCAGGTACACCGACATGGTGCCGCCGCCCAGTATCCGCACATCCGCGGCCGTGCGCAGCTCGGGCGCGGCGTGCGTGTGGGTGGCATTCAGGATGATCGCCCGCGGGTCCAGCGCCGGCAGCCGCGCCGCGACCTCCGCCCGCACCGCGTCGCGCAGCCCGTCCGGAATGGCGACCACGTCGCAACTCACCAGGATCACCGGCGTGCCGTCCGCTCCCTCCAGCGCCAGCGCGGTAGCGGTAATCGGATCGAGCACCCCCTCCGACACCCGCGCGTGAAACTGCCCCGCCACCAGCACGGGTTGGTCGGGCGTAAGATCGCAGGACGCCCAGCCGATCTGTAGATCGCTCATCTTTTCCGCCATCTGGTCCTCCGTTATGCATACTCCATATACACCCGCCGCATCGCCGCCATCTTCCCCGGGTCGGCGGCGACGCTGGCGATGGTGAACATCATTACACCGGTGCTTTTGCCGGTCAGCCCGTAGCGCAGCACCTGTTCGAACTCCTCCGGGCTCACCCGCGGGTCGTCGTGGGCCTGCACGATGGGCCACAGGCGCGGGTATTGCCCCGGCGCGGTCTGCACGGGGTAGCGGGTGCTGAAGTAGTCCACGTAATCGCGCACGTAGTCCGGCGATTTGCCCGAGCGGCCGTGGTACGGCATGGGGGAGAAGACGTCGACGTAGGGGGTAAGCGCGTGGATGTCCAGCCCCAGGCAGCGCCGGCGCACCCCGCCCAGGTCTTCGTCCTTCCAGGCGCAGTGGAAGCAGCCCACCAGCGCGTCGGGACGCGCCGCCTTCACCACCGCGCGGAACTCCCGCGCCCAGTCGACGATCACCGAGACGCGCCAGTCCTCCCACGCCTTCCCGGCGTGCTGAAAGATCCACCGCGCGCGCTCGGGCACCGTGGCGCCCGCCACCTCCACGTTCGCCCACTGCTGAAAGGCCGCCAGGCAGCAGTCGTTGAAGCAGGTTTTGAGGAACACCGGGTAGGGGTCCTCGAACTGCGCGTGCCAGTGCACATAGTCCATCCACACCCCGTCCAGCTCTAGCCGGCCCAGCAACTCGTGCAGCGCCTCCATGCGGAACTGGCGAAAGCCGCGATGGGTGGGGCAGACCCCCATGAACCACGTCGCCGGCGGCGCCGGGTTCCCCTGGTCGTCGATGGGATGGGCGTCCGGATGCTCCGCCACGTAGTTGCCGTAGGCACCGTTCAGCGTGGAAAATTCGGCGAAGACCCGGCACCCCTCGTCCCGTGCCCGCGCCACCGTCGCCGCGTCCAGCGACCCGCCGTGCACGAACACGGCATTCACCCCGTAGTCATCCAGCCGCGCCCCGGTGTCCCAGAACGCCCCCGGATGCGCATACACCCCGCGCACGATGTCAATGCTCATACGTCCCCTACTTCAACAGCCACCCGGCCGCTTCCTCTCCCCCCACTTGTGTGTGTATGGGTGTCCGCGGGCGGTGTTGGCCCGCCCTAACGTCGGGTGCGCGGGCGATTCCGGAGGCGGAGGGGCGGGCCGTCGCCGCGACGGCAGACGGCTGACACCCCGACGGGCGGGAGTCACGATCCTCACGCACACGGGAGACGGTAGCAACGCGGAACCGGAATAGAAGTCGAGTTGTGTCACCCCACCCCGAACATCGCCACCTCGACCGCTTCGCACAGAGCGTGGTAGATGGGTAGGTGGTACTCCTGGATGTCGGCGGTGGTGGCACCGGGAGCGATGAGGGCGAGATCGCAGAGGGGGGCCAGCGGGCCGCCGCCTTTGCCGGTGAGGCCGAGGATGGAGAGGCCGCGCCAGCGGGCGACGCGGGCGGCGGCGAGGACGTTGTGCGCGGTGCCGGAGGTACTGAGGCACACCAGCACGTCGCCGGGTGTCCCCAGCGCCATCACGCCTTGCGCATAAATGAGGTCGGCGTCGACGTCGTTGGCCATGGCGGTGGTGAGCGCCAGCGCGCCGGGCAAGGCGATAGCCGGCAGCCCCTGCTGCAGCAGCAGGCCCAGCCGCGTTCCCTCGTCGCCATACGCCGCGGTCAAGGCGGCGCGATCGGCATCACCCAGCGGTCGCGTAGAGGTAAAGCCTTTCAGCAACTCCCCGGCGATATGCAGACAGTCCGACGCGCTGCCGCCGTTACCGCACAGCAGCAGCTTGCCGCCACGCCGGTAACACGCGATGAGCATCTCCGCCGCCGCGCAGATGTCCGCCTCCAGCGGCGCGAGGGCGGGATAGCGGTCGATGAGGCGGGAGGTGGGTGATGTGCGCATGATAAACCTCTAAACAACAGCACCGGCAAAAAATGGTGCCAGCAACCGTTTTCCTATGTCCAGACACAGCTACCGGTTATCTGCGCAGCGGAAAACGGTTCCTGTCACCATTTTTCCGCCCACAGAACCGGCACCGAACGCGCCTCTTGATCGCAGGGAAAAGCGGTGACAGACAACGCATTACTGATGCGGATGCGAAAGTGTCTGCCTCATGCATTGCCTTGCCGTTTTGCGCACCGGGCAGCATCGCCAAGGGTAATGCGCAGTCAGTCACCGCTTTACTGAGTATCTTACGTCTTCGCCTCATTCATCAGCAATCCCTGCAGGGCCCGGTAGTCGGTCTTGCCGGTGCCGAGGACGGGGATGGCGTCCACGGGTTCGACGCGGCGGAGATTGTGCAGGGCGGAGAGGCCGGCGTCGCGGAGGATGGCGTTGGCGCCCTCGCGGTCGACGGGCTTCACGGTGAAGAGCACCAGTTCCGGGCGTTCGTCGGCGGTGGCGCCTACGGCGAGGATGGGGCCGTCGTCCTCGGCGGAGCCCAGCCGTTCGAGGAGCGCGGACTCGATGGCGGGCAGCGAGATCATTTCGCCGCCGAGTTTGATGAAGCGCTTCAGCCGCCCGGCGAAGGTGAAGACGCCGTCGTCGCCCAGTCGCACCAGGTCGCCGGTGCGATACCAGCTTTTGCCGTCGTAGTCGACAAAGGGGCTGGGGGCGTCGCCCAGGTAGCCACCGAAGATGGACGGGCCGCGCACCAGCAGCATGCCCGCGGCGCCGGGCGACACCGGTGTCTCGGTGGCCGGGTCGAGCACGGCGAATTCCAGCGAGGGCAGCAGCTTGCCGATGGCGTGCGGGCGGGGGGCGTCGGGGTCGTTGACGGCGACGATAGGCGAGCACTCGGTAATGCCGTATCCCTCAATGATCGTCGCCTTGGGACAGTGCGCGCCGAACAGCTCATACACGCGGCGCGGGCATTCTTCCGCCCCGGTCACCGCCAGCCGCACCGTGGCCAGGTGCGCCGCCGGCGCCGCGCGCAATACGCCGTTCAGGAAGGTGGGGGTGCCGAGGATAAGCGTGGCACGATAGGCCGCGGTGAGCTTGCCCAGCACGCCGCCTTCCGTGGGATTGGCATGATAGACGGCGCGCAGCCCCGCCACCAGCGGCGCGGCCAGGTTGCCGGAGAGGCCGAAGGAGTGGAAGGGCGGCAGCATCGCCAGCATGCGGTCAGCGCGACGCAACTTGATCATTGGCAGCGTGTCGCGCAGGTTGGCGAGGATGTTGGCGTGCGACAGCGGCACCGCTTTGGGCAGGCTCTCTGAGCCGCTGGTGAAAAGGACGGCCGCGGTGGGAGCGATGCGCGCGGACGTGAGTGCCCCCCAGTTGAGGTAGCTGCCCAGCAGCGCGCGCAGCTTTTGTCCCTTCGTCAGTCCGGCGGCCAGGTCTTCCAGATAGACGAAGCGTTCCTTGATCCCCTCCAGGTCCAGCCCGGCCTTCTCCAGCTTCGCCACCAGCGCCTTCGCGGTGAGGATGCGCCGGGTGCCGGTGAGTTCCAGCGCGTGCAGCAGGTTGCGGCGACCCACCGTCCAGTTGATCATCACCGGCGTGCGTCCGGCGAAGACGGTGGTCAGGTAGGCCAGCATCGCCCCCATCGAGGCTGGCAGCATGATGCCCAGGTGCTCGCCCGGCAGCGCCTTTACCGCCGGCAGTAGCGCCAGTACGCCCATCACCAGCTCGCGGTAGCTGCGCGCGCCGCTGTTCTGGTCGGCGGCGATGACGCGATTGGGTTCGCGGCGGGCCATGTTGAGGAAGGCGGCGGCGATAGTGTCGCCCGGCGCCACAGTCACCACGGCGTCGGTGTCGGGGGCGAACCACGCCTCGGGCACGGGTTTCAGTGTCACATTGGCTCGGGCCACGCCTTCGCCCAGCGCCGCCAGCAGCACGTCAGCTACCGTCTGCAGCGAGTCGGCGTTGCCTTGCGGGAAGCCGAATTCCGCCTCCAGCCACGCCAGCAGCTCGGCGCGGGCCAAGCTGTCCATGCTCAGGTCGGTTTCCAGCCGGTCGGTGTCGGCAATGGTCACGCGACCGGTCATCTCGCGCAGGCGCGCCAGCACGATATCGCGGGTACCGGCGGGCACGTCCTCCACGTTGCCGGGCAGGCCGCCCCACTCCGGGTCGGGCAGCTCGCGCCGGCCGCCGCGCTCCCACATCGTGTAGGGCACGTATAGCGCCGGCGGGGCCTCGACGTTGTAGAAGCGCTCCAGGTAAGCGTTGATGGTCGCGCGGTCGGCCTCGCGGGGGAAATCCGCCGGTTCCTCGAAGTAAATATCGACGTTACGGCGCGGGGTGAAGAATAACAGGTTAGAGAGGATTTGCGGGATGGCGCGCTGCAGCACGGCGCCGGCGTTGGCCTCCTTGCCGCTCACCTGGCCGAAACTGCTGCCCCACAGGCCGCGGGTACGCACCAGCACCACGCGCACGTCGGGCAGCGCGCGCAGGATGGTCTCCACCGCGCTGTTGCCGCCCACCGCCTCATAGCGGCTGCGCAGCAGCGCCCCGGCGGGATAGAGGATGATGCTGTCGCCGGCGTTGAGCGCGGTGATGCTCTCCTGCACCGTCGCCGCGATGCGCGCCATCGCCGCCTGGCCGTAGTTGGCGATGGTGGGGATGGTTAGCGCCCGCACCCGGCTGGCCAGCCAGCGCACCCCCGGCAGATTCACCGCGTCCTGGTCAGCGAAGGGCCGCGCCTGGAAATCCCGCATCAGCGTGGCAGTGAGCATGATCGGGTCGATGAGCGCCGGATGCGTGGGCAGAAAGAGGATGCCCGTGTTCCCGCGCGCCGTGATCTCGCGCAGCCCGCGGATGGTGATGCGGTAGCGCAGCCAGAGCAGCGACAATACGACGATGCGCAGCAGCCAGTTCAACATGGTGATCCTCGCCGGTAAGACGTCCTGTGTGTATTGTGAAGATGTGGCCGGGTTCCGTCAAGTCATGAAGTGGTGAGGGGTTTCGTCAATCGGTTGTCCGCGCCCCCCGCGGCGCGTATCGTCGCATTATCGCTCCGGTGTGCGGGTGCATGCGCTCCCGACTGCAGTGTTGTCGACCACTGTTTCGCTAGTCGGCACCCCCTTCGTCGCCAGGAATTCTCACCAGGAAATACGGAAGTCACCTGGTAAATCGGCACATGATATGGAAAATAATAGCTGGATCACGCTGCGCCTCTTTCCCTCCCCGAGGCGGAGCGAAGTGAGCGCACCTCTAAGGGCCTATTGACAGCCTGGCACCCTTGTGAGACAATGGTGTCACCCTTTGCACTACCGAGTCACGGTGCGATGATCATTTCTATAGTACGATGGAACACGGTCGAGCAGGACACCAGCACCTGGTGCTGGCGGTCCGAGACGTCCCCTCCCTCGTAGGCACCGTGAAGGCCGATCCGCTATTATCGCGGTTCATCCACACCCGTCCCCGCCTGCGTGCAGGCGGGGACGGGTGTTTTGGTTGGTCGGGGGAAATGGGTACAGCAACGAATTTTTGCTTTTCGATACCCGGTGACTACGAGCAGCATCGAAAAATGCGTTACTGTTCCCATTTCCTCAAAATAACATTCTGCAATACCCTTTTGCCGTTCCGGGGTATGATGAGCTGACCCTGATAAGGAGATTCCGATGTCCGAGAGCACCAACGCCATAACGCAGAGCCGTCCGTCGCTGTCGCGCGAGGAGTTTCGCCGGCTTGCCGACAGATATAACCTGATTCCCGTGTATCGGGAGATCCTCGGCGACTTGCACACGCCGGTGAGCGCCTTCCATAAACTGGACGACGGCTGTTTCTGCTATATGCTGGAGAGCGTGGAAGGCGGCGAACGCGTGGGCCGCTACAGCTTTCTGGGCGGCGCGCCCTCTATCGTGCTGCGCAGCCAGGACGGGGCCGTGACCATGGAGCGCGGCGGCGTGGCGGAGACCCGTGCGCTGGCCGATGGCGAGGACCCGCTGCACGTGATTAAGGGATTGATGGGCGACTACCGCCTGGCGCCGGTGACCGGCCTGCCGAAATTCCACGGCGGCGCGGTGGGGTATATGAGCTACGACACGGTGCGCTTCTTCGAGCACCTGCCGGACGCCCCCGCCGACGACCTGCATCTGCCCGACTGCTGCTTCGTCTTCACCGAGCCGTGCGTCATCTTCGACCACGTGCGCCACCGTATCCTGGTGGTGCATAACACCCACGTGCAAGATAACCCGGACGCGGAATATGACCGCGCGCTGACGAAAATCGACGACCTCATCGCGCAACTGCAGGCGCCGGAATCGCGCCCGCTGGGACTCATCCCCGCCGGGCCAGCGGAAGCGGGCGCGGTCGAGTCAAACATCAGCCATGACCAGTTCCTGGCGAATGTCGAACGCGCAAAGGAGTATATCACCGACGGCGACATCATCCAGGTGGTGCTGTCTCAGCGGCTGCAGCGCGCCCTCTCCCCCGCGCTGTGCGAGCAACCGTTCAACATCTACCGAGCGCTGCGCTACCTCAATCCCTCGCCATACATGTATTATCTCTCCTTCGGTGACCTGAAGATCATCGGCTCGTCGCCCGAGCGGCTGGTGAGCGCCATGGACGGCACGGTGATCACCCGGCCCATCGCCGGCACGCGCAAGCGCGGCGCCACGCCCGCCGAGGACGCGGCGCTGGCCGCCGACCTGTTGGCGGACGCCAAGGAGCGCGCCGAGCACATCATGCTGGTGGATCTGGGGCGCAACGACCTGGGGCGCGTGTGCGACTTCGGCAGCGTGCAGGTGGACGAGTTGATGGTTATCGAGCACTACTCGCACGTGATGCACATCGTCAGCAACGTGCGCGGGCGCCTGCGCCCCGAACTGGACGGCTTTGACGTGCTGCGCGCCTGCTTCCCCGCCGGCACCCTCAGCGGCGCCCCGAAGGTGCGCGCCATGCAGATCATCGACGAATTGGAAACCACCCGGCGCGGCCCCTACGGCGGCGCCATCGGCTACTTCAGCTTCGACGGCAACATGGATACCGCTATCACCATCCGCACCGTGGTGGTCGCCGACGGCACCGCCTACGTGCAAGCCGGCGCCGGCATCGTCGCTGATTCCGACCCGGAGAGCGAGTACCAGGAGACGTTAAACAAGGCGCGTGCGCTGTTGAAGGCGCTGGAAATGGCCGAGAAGGGGATGAGCTGACAATGGGTGGGTAACCCTTCCCCGGTTGAGGGAGCGTCGTGATGATACAAGGAGATACCCTTGCCCGCGCGAATAGTAGGGGGGACGGAGGATTCCTGATGCGCGCGACAATGCTTGGGCTTCTGCTGTGTGCGATGACCGCCGGGCTGGCGGCGACCCTGGCGCCCACCCCGCCGGAGTATCTGCTGATGAAACCGGCCTCGCCGATCATCATCGACGGCGCGCTGGGCGAGTGGGACCTGGCACGGACGCCCATTGTCCTCAGCGCCTTCAGCAAGGATCCGCTGGTGACGCCGATGTCCGGCATGGCGCCGATACGCGACGACGCCGATCTGAGCGGCCGCGTGGCGCTGGCCTGGGATGAAACGCACCTCTATATCGCCGCCCGGATGGTAGACGACCACTTGCTCGGCGCCCGGCCGGACAGCGCGGGCAATCAGGGGCCGGCGCCGTGGTTCTGCGACAGTCTCATGCTGCACCTCGCCTCCTTTCGCGAGCCGATGACACCGAATTCCCCGTATCATACGGCGCCGTTCATCGGCCTGCGCTATGCGCCGATGGCTCCCGGCGCCCGTGGCGCGCTGCTGCCGAATGACCGCAATATCCTCGACGCGCGCGACGGCTACTGGAAGCTGACGGCGCACACGCGCTGGCAGGTGCGGGACACCCCGGAGGGTTATGATATCGAAGTGGCTATCCCGTGGAGCGACCTGGGCTTCCAGGCTCGGGCGGGCGAACCGCTGCGCCTGGGCTTGCTGGCCGCGGACATCGATCCCGGCCGCGGGCTGAATCAGCTCGGATGGGGCTTCTCCAACGATCCTAAGCAGCAGGCGCTCTTCCGGCTGACGGATCGGGACGATCTCCTCGGCACGCTGACGGTGTCGCATGACGCGCTGCCTGTGGGGATGGCCTGGTCGGTGCGCGCCGACATAGAGGCGTGCAGGGCGCCGGCCACGCTGACCGGCCTGCGCGTGCGCAACGCGCGGGGTGGCGTGGTGGCGAAGAAGACGCTGGCGGTGGCGATACCCAAAGGCATGACCGCCATCGAGATGTGGGATATTGCGGCCGATGCCGTGAAAACTCCCGGCGTCTACGTCATCGAGGCGCTCGCTGGTAACCGGGTGGTAACCCGGATGCCGCTGCGGGTGGTGGCGCCGACCACCGCGGCGACGGTGGTGCCCGCGCTGCCAGGCCAGATCAACCACATGGAGCCCGACCGCCTGCTGCACAACGCGGTGCAGGACCATCGCGACGGCTTCTATCGCCACGGCTTCGTGCGTGGCAAAGACGATTATCTCCCTTTCATCCGCCGGCACATCGAGCCGACGCTGAAAGCCGACGCGAACACGGCCATCCGCACGAAAAACGGCTGGGCCTGCTGGACCGCGCTGCAGTGCCTGGCGCTGCACCGCGCCACCGGCGACGCCGCATACGCGCAACTGGCGCGTGACGTGATGGATATGTATCTGGACGTCTACCCGCAAGGCAATGGCGAAAACGCCCTGCTGTGGACGCGGCTGACCGGCCTGACCCTGTATCGCTACCTCACCTGGAAGGACGATCCCGCCAGCCCGCTGGCGCCGAAAGACGCAGAGAAGCGCTACCGGGCATTTATGCACCGGCTGGCGGCCAACCCGCCAGCGGATTTCTTCGGCGAGTCTGGCACGCATAACCGCGTCTGGCAGCGCTACATCGGCCTGAAGATCGCCCGCGACGTGGCGGAGCAGGACGGCAAGCCCGTCGATCCGCGCGTGATCGCTTACATCAACTACCACGACCCGCTCATCGGCGAAGTGGGCGATGCGGACGACGCCTCCGCCAACTATCACTGGGTCTTCTTCGACGCCGCCATCGCCTATTATTTCCACAGCGGCGATTGGGAGGCGTTCCGCAAGAACCGGGGATTCACGAAGACGCTGGCCCGTTACGTGGAGATGGTGGCGCCGGGCGGCGCCTGCCCGCCCTTCGCCTCCGGCAACGGCTGGCACGAGGTGGGCATGGGCATGTGGGCGTATGAGCTGCTCTCGCGGGTGACGCGCGACGGCCGCTTCCGCTGGAGCAGCCACCGCATCGCGGAGTATTACACGAATCACCTGGATGCGCGCTTCCTGCAGTACCATATCTCCTATAACGCGGCGCGCAATAACTTCGCCGTGGCCTACCTACTGGCCGACGACACGGTGACGCCCAAAGCGCCGCCGGCGGGCAGCCGCGTCACCTGGCGGCACCCGAACGTGCCGACCACGCCCGAGCAAAAGGCGCACGGCGGCTTCTGGATCGATTCCATGGACGGCTCGCGCTGGATACCGGATAAAGTAATCATGAGCAGCGGCAACGACGCGCAGAGCCTGTGGGCGCTGGTGGAACTGCTGCCGTTGGCCGGCCACGGCGGCGAACTGCCGGGAAATATCCACGCGCTCATGCAGCAGGACGCCGCGCTGCTGGCGGGGCAGGGCTATTTTGACAACACGCCGGACCTGCAGAATATCCTCTGGATCGAGGACCTGGACGGCGTGCCCGCCAGCCTCAGTCCGCTGGCGACCACCGTGCCGCTCTACGTGGATGATCCAGCTTTCACCTTCGCGCGCGTGAGCACCCCCGGTTACCAGCACCTGCCGGTCACCTACACCCGCGACCTGCTCTTCGTGAAAAACGGCTTCCTGGTGGTGAAAGACCGAGCGCGCTTCGACGCCACCATGAAGGTGCGGCTGGGCCCATGCTACAACACCCGCATTCTCGGGCCGGAGTGCGGCGCCAACTGGTTCAACAGCTACTACGACCGGCTCTACTACACCGCCATGGGCCTGGGCCGCGAGGGGCAGGCCATTCGCAACCCGGCCTGGGACCTGCTGGTCTACTTCTCGCCTCGCGCCGGCCGCGCGCACACCGTCACCGACCGCTATGCGGAAAATCCCTTCCGCGGCTCACCCATCCAACTGCGGCAGACGTGGTCGGGCATGGCGCGCCAGGGGCAGGAAGTGACCTTCACCTCAGTTTTACTGCCCCACGCGCCGACGCTGAAACCCTCCGCGCTGCTCGCCCCGCCGGACGGCAAAGAGCCGCCGCGCATCGAGGTGGTGCGCGACGACGACCACCTGACCGTGCTCAAAGTGATCAGCGAAATGGACCGCGCGACCACCTGGGTGATGCTCAACGCCACCGGCGCCCGCGCCCAGGCCGGCCCGTTGGACAGCGACGCCCAACTCGCCCTCGTCACCCTGGATGCCAGAGGCGCCATCACCCAGCGCGTCATCGCCGGTGGCAACCTGCTCCGCTTCCACGAGATTGACGAATCCGCGCGAGCGCGCAAACTGCCGGCCGGGCCACTGATGATGCCCGCGGAATTCGCGAAATAACACCGCCGGGCGCGCGAGCGTCCTCGCCCGCCCACTGCGGAACGCCACAAGCAGTTTGCTACGAAGGATCGGCGAGGTAAGCGTCCAGCGTGACGCACTGGACGCCAATATGCGCGATGTCGCGGATGTTGGCGGCGGCGACCTCCGGGGTTTGCGCCGAGGTGGCGTCGGTCACGTTCGTCACCCGGTAGCCCAGCGCTACCGCATCGAAGATGCTCGCCCTGATGCAGTTCGGATACTGCGTGCCGCAGATCACCACATCAGCGACGCCCAACCGGCACAGCATCAGGTCCAGCTCGGTGAGCATGAAGGCGCTGAAGCGGTTTTTTACGACGCGGTACTCGCCCGGTAGCGGCGCGAGTTCGGCGACGATCTCGCCGCCGGGCGTACCCGGCACCAGGTACGGTTGCCGTTGAAAGCCAGGCAGCCGCGGCAACTCGATGTCGCTGCCGTCCGCCCGGTATTCTCGCACCACCTGAAAGACCGGCCACGCACGGGCACGAAAATCCTCCAGCAAACGGCGAATCGCCGGCACCGTCGCCGCCGCCCCCGCCACGCACGCCGGCGCCCCGGGCAGGACGAAATCGTTCTGCATGTCGATGATAATCAGCGCGCAACGTGCGGTCATGGCGAATACCTTTCATGCAGTAGCCGGGAGCGTGTCACATCGCTCTGTTTCGCGTTGAGGTATGCGATCCCTTCTCGGGCGGGCGAGTAGGCAGTGATCGATGGTCAGACACAACAGACCAGACTACCACCCGACGTCCTCAACTATTCACGCAGGCCGGCCAGCGTCTCCGCCAGCCGTACCGGACGTTTCGGAGCAAAGTATCGTGAAGGCGCATCGGCAAGCAATGCCTGATATACTTACACCCACCGGGACATCTACCTGCAGATGCGCGCTGCCAGCGAACGCAGGATGTCACGGTCGGTTTTTTACTCCGTTCTACTCGAGATATTCCGGCACAGTGGGAGTGAGTCCTGCGACTAATCCTCCTCATTCGGCTGTGCCATCTTGCGCTGGTTCTCCTGGCGTTGTGCTTCCGCAGCCTTCTCCACTTCGATAACCTCTGGAAGCATAAGCGACAGGCCATCTCCTTCATCCCACCAGCGCAGTTCGTGCATATGTTCATGAAACCAGGGCGTCGCGCGAATCGCTTCACACGTTTCAGTCAGCGGAGCATCAAGGAGATGGAAATAGGACTGATCTCGGGTGTAAACGGTATACATCGCATCATCTCCTCCGCCGCGTAGACCGAGCGGTATGCATTTCGTCACTTCACCCCACCAGCAATCATCGTATGCAGAACCATTACAAGCCGGCGGATGACGATACACGTTTTCGAGTTGGCGCAAATAAGCTCCGTCGACATTCAGATAAAGAATCGGCTGGTCATAACCAATAAGGTAGTCGATCAGTAACCGTGTGTCGTCATAGGGTAAATCGAAGAAGGATGCGGGTAGACGGGGGAAGAAGCAACCGCCTTCCGGATCGGAAGACACCCAGATTCTGCCAGTGCATAACTGTCGACCTGTGTAAGAAAAAAGTCCACCCCCTCTTTGAGCGGCGCAAACAACGCTCGCGGGTCATCTCCCTCCAGTGCCATCAAACCAATCTGCGCCGCGCAGGGATAGGCTGACACTAATGCACGCAGAAATGTCACCATGGCATCTTCAACGCCATGCACACCATTGGTATCGAAGATCGGCAAGCCGTAGAGATAGCGCTCGTAAACGCCGTTTTTTACTTGTTCCTCCCAGCGAATGATCTCCGGCATATCGTCCTCCTTCGGCTACATTGTGCCGCTACGATGTGTATTGTGCCTGTTCCAGCGCCGTCCCCATCCGCTCGCGCAGGCCGGCCAGCGTCTCCGCCTGGCGGGTCGGGCGTTTTAGCGTGCCGATACCGCGCCGGATGTCCTTTTCCAACTCCCGGCAGGCATCGTCGTGCCGCGCGACGGCCGAGAGTAAAGTGAGGTAGGCGTGGTCCTGCACGCCGTGGCGGATGGCTTCGCAGCGCAGCGTGCCGATGGGGCCGTCGGGGCCGGGGAAGACGAGCTGGCCGTCGGCGTTGCCGTGGCCCCACGCTTCGGTGGGGGTCACGTTCCAGTTGCCGTAGGGCCACTCCATGCGGCGGCCGGCGTCGATGTTTTCGTAGCCGTATTCGCGGTAGTTCCACACGCTGGTGTTCCAGTAGCCCAACGCCGGCACGCCGTAGCGCCAGGTGAGCCAGTAGAGCAGGCGGTGATGCAGCATCGGCTCGTCCAGCCAGAAGGAGAGATGCGAGGACGACCAGTTGCTGGTGTACCACCAGAACTCGCGCCCGCTCGCCACAATGCGCCGGTGCAGGTCCGGCTGGTAGAACGACAGGTGGCCGACGATGATGTCGACCGGCAGGTCCTCGTCCAGCACGCGGGCGATCATCGCCGGATCGCCGATGGCGCTCATCTGCCGGCTGCGCGGGCAGCGGGCGCGGAAGTCGCGCGACAGCGCCGCCAACTGGTCACCGTGCCAGGGCAGGTGCGGCTCGTCGTACAGGTAGGCGAAGCCCTCGTGGTCGACGGCACGCGCCAGCGCCTCGCCCACCTCCAGCAGTGCCCGGGTGAAGCGCGGGTCGGCGTAAACGTCGGCGCCCAGATCTTTGAATGGCGCGAAGGCCGTGTAAATGTCGAAGAAGATCTCGTGCGTGGGCCACACCGGCGCCGGCCAGTGGTTGAAGACCATGCCCAATTCGCGCAGCAGGTCGAGCACCGGCCCGATGCGGCGCAGATCGGCGCGGAAATGGCCGTCCGCCTCATTGAAGGTCAGCAGGCCGCTGCTCACCAGCGGGTGGTTGTAGAATAATCCGTTGATGCCGTGGTCGCGCAGGTAGCGCATGAAGCGGGCGAAGGCGGGGAATCCCGCGCCGTCCACCGGGCCATACACCTGCTGAAAGCCGCCGGAAAACTCACCGATGGCGAAGTCGAAAAGGTTCGTCAGCGTCGGCGCCGCCGGCAGGTCGAAGCCCCAGACACGCATCGCGATGGGAATTTCGACCGGCTCCTGCCCGCGAGCGCGCACCCGGCAGACGCCGCGAAAATCGCCGGACACCCCGCGCGGGATGCGCATGTTCACCCACACCGGCTGCACATCCCGATGCACCACGCGGAACGACTCCATCGGAAAGAGCGGATCAGACACCCACCGCGCCGACCGCCACCCGGTGGACGGTTCGCTCGGCGCCCGCAGGAACCCGATGCGCCACGCCTCGATGCCGCCGATTTCGCCGCCCTCTCCCCGCAGCGGCTCGCACTCCACCGTCACCTCGTCCAGGCACACGTCCCCCGCCGCCAGCACAAGCTGAAACGACACCACCTCGCCCCCGGCACCGCACAGCCGCACGCCATCCCCAATCGGCTGCAGCGCCCCGCCAATGGTCGCGCCATCGGGGCAGATTTTGGTGAAGGCATCGGCCAGGTAGATCTGCATGCGACTCATCTTCGCCCCCCGGCAGGACTTCCCTCTCCCTTCGCTGAATCATCCACCCATCGGAGGCTATCCGCCATGTCGTTTACCCCTGTGCTGTTGTTGGCTATCCTGCTGCTGGCTCTCATGGCGCATGCCGAGGAGCCGGCGGTGCCGGCGGACTATTTTGCCGAACCGGCAGACCTGCCGTATGACGTGCAGGTGATCGAGACGAAGCAGGAGCAGGGGTGGCGGTGGACGGAATTCCTCTACACCAGCCTCGTTTACAAGGGCCAGCCGGTGCGGGTGCACGCGGTGTATGCGGTGCCCGACGGCGTAGACGCCGCACACAAGGCGCCCGCCATTATCGCCACCCACGGCGCCGACACCGGCACCCGCGGCACCGCCGCCTCGTGGTACTGGCCGGTCATCCGCACCTTCGCCACCGCCGGCTACTGCACGCTCTTTTATGACTGGGATTTCAAGCCGACACCCGACTACGATCCGAATAAGCCCGATGTGCCCCGCCGCTTCACCCACTACGGCGCGCTCAATTTTGCCAGAACCGGCTACTGGTCGAAGGAGAACGACTTCAAAGATAGCTTGCATTACCAGGTGATGGTGGCGGCGAAGCGCGGGGTGAGCTGGCTGCTGGCGCAGCCGGAGGTGGACGGCGAGAAACTCGGCGCCTTCGGCTCCTCCTACGGCGGCATCTTCTCCTCCATGCTCTACGGCATCGATCCGCGGGTGAAGGCGGTGAATCCGCAGGTTTACACCTCCGATTTCGGCCTAAAAGAGGAGGCGTACAACATGCTGCCCGGCGGCTGGACGGAGGCCGACGCCCGGGCCTGGCGCGCGCGCTTCGACTCCTACCTGTCGCTGGCGAAGCGCCCCGGCCCCATCCTCTACACCGTCGGCGCCAACGACCCCACCTTCCGGCTGACGAAGGCGATGCGCATCTTCGCCGCCATGCCCGCCAACAAGCACTTCCTCATCGGGCCGAACGAGGGCCACGGCTACTGGAACCTGCCGCAGACGGTGCTCTTCTTCGACGAAGTGCTGAAGGGGAAGGGCAGCCGTCCGGCCATCAACGACGTGACAGTGACGATTGACGGGCGGGAGGCGGTGGCATCGGCGGCGGTGCGCGGCGAGGCGCCCGGCAAGCTTGAGTTCTTCGTCACCACGTCATACGAGATCGATCCCGACCGCGGCCCGACCGGCCCCACCTCCGACACCTGGAAATGGGTCGCCGTACCGGCGGTGAAGGGCGCCGACGGCCGCTACACCGCGCGGTGGTCGCTGCCGACCATGCGCCCGTACAATTCGAAGGAGCGCTTCACCTATCTGGAAATGCAGCCGGCGACCGACGCCGAGAAACTGGCCGGCGCTGCCTGGGCGATGGCCCGCGCGACCGGCCTCACCGGCGCCATGGAATGCGCCAGCCCCGTCTCCGCGCTCTTCCAGGACATGCCCGTCGTCATCACGGCCAATCCGGTGCGTGATCCCGCCGCGCTGCCGCTGCTGGCGGGCGCCGCGACCATCACCAAACCGCAAGTGGTGGCCATCTCCACCGCCGACGGCCCGGCGGCGACCTTCGACGGCCTGCCGGTGAAGGAGGTCGGCCGCGGCGGCTACGTACTGTGGAACTGGCAGAAAAAGGCGCCGTCCGCGTCGCTGAAGACCGGCGAGGTCGCCACCCCGACGAAAGTCATCCGCGCCCCCTTCGCCGACACGGTGAAGGACGGCTCCTTTACCTCGATGCACTGGTCATATAATGCCGTCGGCGGCTTCACCGCGTTCACCGTCAACGGCGTGGCTGATGTCAACACCGGTAAGGCCGCGTATGGCAGCCTGCCGTATCCCGGCAGCGGCGGCATCGGTGAGCTGGTTATCCAACCCGCCGATGACAACGAGCACCGCCTCACCCTGCTCATGCCCGCCTGCCGCACCGGCGCCGCCAACGCCCGCGTCTCGCTCATTGCCGCCGACGGCAGCGCCGAAACGGTCGTCTACCGCCACACCGCGACCGCCGACCGTCTCTTCCAGTTCCGCTTCGCCGGCCCCGCCACCCTGCGCATCCAGATGACCTCGCAACCCGACCACCACGACCAGACGCTCATCGGGCCGGGAGCGGTGTTTTTGGATTGAGCATATAATGTATTGAAGCATGGGCGAGCGAGCGTCCTCGCGAGCCGACTCCGGGTGGGAATTTTAGCCGTCGTGATCACTGTATAGTCGAACACGACATACCAATCATCCACCCGGAGTCGGCTCGCGAGGACGCTCGCCCACCCGGATTTTACATCGCCCCCGGCGGCGGCGACTCCTGCTCTTCCTGTGCCCGCAGCTCGCGCACCCGGCGCGACTTCGGCAGCACCGGGCCGCCGGCGTTTTCCGCGCAGTAGATGGCGATAAGCTCTTCCAACGCGGCGTCGGCGCGGTCGGTCAATTCGCCGTGCGCCAATTCCTCGACGTCGATGAGCGCGCGCAGGTAGAGGATGCGCCAGCGCCAGCCGGTGCGGGCGTAATCGGGCAGTTTCGCATCCGCCGCTTCCAGCAGCGCCCACGCCCGGCGCACGTCTTCGGGCGTGCGCGTCTCCGCCGGGTAGGTCCGCTCCAGCAGGTAGATGGCCTCGGTGACTTCGTCTACCACGTCGGGACTGAACTCGTAGGCGACGTAGGCGCGCACCGCCTCTTCGGCGGACGCTTCCTTGTCCCAGTAGAAATGCCCGGTCAGCACCTTGTTGATGTCCTCGAAGATGCCCTCCGAGTAGGGGAAGCCGCCGTGCATCATCCCCTTCCCCTGCCGCCACAGCCGCTCGAAACGCGCGGGCAGCGGGTTGGCGCCGCTGCCGCCCCACGGGTAGCGGCCCCACATGGTGATCTCGGCGAAATTCACCGCCGGCAGCCCGCCCGGCGCGCCGTGCTCCAGCGGCCAGCGCGGGAAATCCTCATGCGCGTCGATCATCAGGTAGTCCACCCAGCTCGCGTCGTCGCGCAGCAGGCGGTCCAGGCCGGCGTATTCCCCCTCGTGCTCACCCAGCGCGTCGTAGCACCATGTCGCCAACACGCGCTGGCACGCCGGGAAGTGCCGCCGTGCCACGGCGAAGAAGAGTCTGGAAATCTCCACGAATCCCTTCACCCCCCACGGCCAGCAGTCCGGGCAGCCACACCCGCCGGCGTCGTAGGGGAAGGTGGAGACGTAGTCCAGCCCCAGGTCGTCGTAGCCGGTAAAGTAGGCCTCGTAGCGTCCCTCCAGCCATGCCATCGCCCCCGGCTGACTGGGGCAGATGCGCGGGTTGACATTGCCGCGGCGCGCGGGGTCAGTGTCCGGCACGTCGACCGCCGCCCATGCCCCCGGAATACCGGGGAGGCCGCAGTTCGGGCAGGAGAGGAACCCCACCGCCAGCCCCGCGTCGTGGGTGAGCGCCACCACCTCGCGGGTGGCAGCGATGTGCTGCTGGAATGCCGCCGGGTCGTCGGGATTCGGGTAATGCACGCTGAAGAAGATAGCGTTGAACCCCCACAGCGACAGTTCTTCCAGGTAGCGCCGCAGCAGCGGCCGCGGGCAGTCAGCGTACCAGTTGTGGAAGTTAAAGGCGCAATACATGCCCCGCACCGCGCACTGCGGCACGCTGGCGCCTCGCCATGGCCCCGGCGTGAAGGCGCCCGGCGCATAGCGCGCCCCGTGCAACAGGTTGCCCACCCCCGCGCGCAGACCGCGCAGGTCGTTGCCCGCCACTCGCACGCCGTCCGGCGTGTCTTCGATGGCATAGCCTTCCGTGCCGATGCCGGGCTGCAGCGCCAGCGTCAGGGTGGCGCCGTCCGTCACCCAGTCGACGGCGATGCCGCAGCGTTCGCACAGCGTGCGCTCCACGATAGATGTCAGTGCGCCAATCTCCCCAGCGTCGTTTCGTACCCGCAGTGCCGTCATGTCGTGCTCCTCGTGTAATCGTTTAAACCGTTCCCTGGTAAGTACGCGTCAATGGCATAAGATTCCTGCCGTTGCTGAAAATCACACAATTTGCGTGTCATTCCTCGCCGAATCGGGGAAAAGGCGGTATGATATATATGGAACCGCTGTCTGGTTCGCCGACGCAGGAGACCCCCTGATGCGTTGTCCGTCGTGCGGCGCGGAGCAGCCGGATACCGAGCTGGTCTGCATGGAGTGTCATAACTACCTGAACCTCTCCGAGGAGGAGCTGGATCGGGTCGAACGGTATCGCCTCAGCACGCACACCGAGCTGTTATGCGTGATGTTCTGCGACGTCAGCGGCTTCACCACCGTCGCCAACGCCAGCCTCAGCGAATCACAGCGCATCCTCGCCCTGCACGCCGCCATCGTGCAGCCGCTCATCGAGCGCGACCAGTCCGGCGAGATCGTCAACACCGCCGGCGACGGCATCCTCATCGTCTTCGCTAACCCCGCCACCGCGGTGGAGTGCGCGCTGCGCATTCACGAGGCGGTGTTCCGCTACTACCAGGGCATCCTACAGGATGCCGACGTCCTCGCCGCCATTCAGGCGCGCGGGCTGAAGCGCACCCCCGGCGCGCACGACATGCAGCACCGGGTGCATATCGGCCTGCACCTGGGCATCGTCACCCGCGGCGGCCGCACCTCGCGCGATGTCTTCGGCCATAACGTGAATATCGCCTGCCGCCTCTGCGACCTGGGCGGCCCCGGGCAAACCTATATGTCGCCGCCCGTCTACGACAACGCCCGCCTCATCATCGGCGACAATGAAGAGCTGCAGTGGCAGTCCTGGGACGAGTTGCCCATCCGCGGCATCGCCACCCCGATGACGGTGTGGGGCGTGACGCAGCGGCCCATCAACCACCTCACCTCGCCGCGCGGCATGGCCGCGTCCAAACGCGCTCCGCGGGTGCGGGTGTCGCTGGCGCTGGCGGCCGTCGGGCTGCTGGCCGCGGTGGTGGTCGGCGGGCTGGCCGGTTCGATGCTCATCCGCGGCAAGGCGAAGGCGCCGGCCGGCGTCATCGCCCCCACCCCCAATACCGGCCGCATGTCCGCAGCGCCGGCGCAGGCTGACGCGCCGCTGCCCCCGGTGATCGCACTGGTGGTGAATCCCGGCGACGACGACGCCCCCATGGACCCCGGCGACGGCGCCATCGCGCCACCCACGCCCACGCCCGCCGACGAAACACCCGCGCCGCCCGCCGACCCGAACGCCGGCGGCAGCGCCACCACGCAGCCGCCCATGCCGCAGCCGGAGCGCGTCGTGCCTGCCCCGAGCGAAGAAACGGCGCCGCCGCCCGCCAGCGATCCCGAGATTAAGCGCTACTTCTCGCTGCTGCTGAAATACCGGAAAATCATCGAATACGGCGACGGTGTCCGTAAGCACAACGGCACGCTCACCGTCATCCGCGGCGCAAGCAGTCTGCTCATTGCCGTGGGCGTGGACGAACAGGCCGCCAAAGACGCGCGCATGGTCATCACCTTCGACGGCAACAATGACGGCAAGCTGCAATCGGAAGCGGAATCTCCCTACCTGGATCTGCAGGTGAGCGCCGCCGGCCCGGGCGCGGAAGGGGGCAAACCGGTGGTGATGCCGTTGAACGACGGCGCGCCCGGCGACCCGCTGCCCGCCATCGCCGCGGTGGTGGGCCGCCCCGTGCACCACGGCACCGGCACGGTGTGGATCTTCCGCATGCCCTACGACGAGCTCGGCACCGGCTTCGGCATGACGGTGAAATTCCGCCTGGAATACACCCCCACCCCCGCCGACGGCGCCCTCTACCACCCCCCCAGCCCCGACGGTGCCACACTGCGCGACATCCTCATCCCGGAAGGGAAGTGAGCCCTTTGGTGCGGCGAGCATTGCCGCTGTCACTTTACGTCCGGCTTACACTCGCAATCCATAACTAACAGATGTTTGATTGCAATCGCCAAATCTGCTATACTGCCGTCATTGGTGAGAGTTGGGCGGGCGAGCGTCCTCGCGAGCCGACTCCGGGGGGAAGTCTAATCGGTCGCCATCAAGCTATAGTTTGGATACGACATACCACATATCCACCCGATGTCGGCTCGCGAGGACGCTCGCCCGCCCGACTCTACTCGAAACCTATTACCCACCAAATCGCAAAAACACAAAAAATGGAGGGGAATAGTGGGATTCCCGCGGCATCTGCTTTTACCGCACCCGCCAGATAACCGTCTCTCCCCGCCGCAGATCGGCGATGAAGCGTTTCGCCTCGACCGCCACTTCCGCGCCGGTGTAAGCGTCGAAGACCGTCGCCGCGCGAGGTAATCGCATCTCGCGCGGGCCGTTGCTGGCGGCGTGGAGGGCCAGCAGGTCGCCGGCGGCCATCACCTGGTCGCCGGTGTCGGTGTAGATGTGCGCGCCGGCCTCCGCGGCCAGGTGGCGCAGCAGCGCGGCGGGCAGGGCCGGGGCGGCACTCCACACCGATTGCCACCCATCCATGCGGCGGCGCAGCAGGCCGGGGGCGCCGCGGTGGACTTCCCAGCCGACCGCTTCCGCGCCGGGGTCGTCGCCGATGAGGATGGGCGCCACCTCGCGGTCAGTGCCGAAGCGCAGGCGCGCGCCGGTGAGATAGGTATCGACCATCAACGGCCCGCTCCGCTCTTCCACCTTCACGCGGATGCCGGTGACCGCCGCCTGCGCCGCGGGATCGAATGCGCCGTTCGCCGCCAGCCCGGCGGCGTAGACCCACGCCAGCGTGCGGCCGCCGGCAGCAAGTTGCGCGATGGCGGCGCGCTCCGCGACTGACAGTTCGATGCAATCAAGAAAGAGCAGCAGGCGAATTTGCGAACACCACGGCTGCGCCAGCAGGTGCGGCAGGTCGGCGGCGCGCAGGGCGAGGTGCGGGGCGCCGAGGGCGTTCACCTCGCCCATCTGCCAGGTGAGAAGCGCGTCAGGCAGGGCGCTATCGTGGCGGAAGTAGGCCATGCTCGTGTCGCTCACCACCACTGCCACCTGCGCGGCGGGCGCCCGATCGCTGTCGAGGCATTCCGCGCCAAGCTGCGCCTGTCGCGCCACCTCGGCCATCACCGCGTCGTCGCGATACCAGCCGGCGCCGTCGTGGTCCATCCACCAGTGGGTGCCGCCGTCGGCCAGCGCTCCCGCCAGGTTGCGGCGCAACACCTGCACTGTCGTTTCAGCGTCCGGGCACAGGTAGCGCCAGGGGGTGTAGCCCGCCAGGTGGGTGAAGGTGTCGTCTTCATCGTAAAAGAGCTTGCCGCGCAGGCGCAGGCTGCCCGGCAGCAATTGCGACAGGTAGTAGCCGCCGGCCTGCCGCTCCTGGTAGTTCAGCGGCGCGCAAAGGAAATCGACGTGCGGCGAGGCCAGCACCGGCTCCAGCGCGTGGTGTCCGCTGCCCTGCAGCGCGTAGGGGATGCGCAGGTTCACGAAGTGGTAGCCGTAAAAGACGCCGCACACCTTCTCGCGCCCCAGTGTCGCCAGTTCGTCCTTCGCTACGCCGCAGAAATGCACGATGGCGTCGGCGACCACCTCCGACGAGAAGCGCATGTAGTCGATGCAGCGGCGCTCATGCGCGGGGTGGTACAGCGACTCCGGCCGCGGGAAGACGCCGGACAGGCGCTTACGCTCTTCCAGAGGGATGGTCGCCGTGTCAAAGTCGACGTCCGCATCGTCCCACGTCGCGCGCAGGTTATCGACATCGGCGTATTGCCCGCGCAGCCAGGCGCGGAAACCCCGCTGCTGTGCCGGGGAAAACTCGCCCAGCACCGGGCGCCAGGCGTAGGCCCACTCGCCACAGTCGCCGGCGCACAGGTGATAGCCGAAGATGCGGTCGGCGTAATGCGCCTCGCAGTAGCGGATGAATTCGCGCAGCGCTTCCGCGCCGTCGACGCGCCAGGGGCGCGAGGCGAAGGAAACCCGGTAATGTATGGGATCGTTGTTCCCGGTGTCGTGGTGCAGGTCCATCTCCTCCGGGTAGGCCTGCGCCCACCACGCCGGCGGCTCCAGCCCCACCCGCGGCAGCACCAGCGCGTCGGGGTGCGCGCTGAGGATAGCCTCCATCATCGCGTCGATGTGCCGGTAGTCCAGCGCGCTCTCCCCGTGCGGGTAGCGCACGCCGAAACCCCCGGTGATCATCTGCACACCGGCATCGGCGAACAAGCGCAGGTCTGGCGCCGCCTCGCACATCTTCGAGTGCCAGAACATCAGCCCGGTGTGCGACTGCCCGTTGATGAACAGCGCCGGCGCGCCGTTGAGCATGCGGACGGTGGAGGTGAGCGCGGTGGTCATGGGTATCTCCTTTGTGGAAAGAAATTTCGCCGCCATCGCTACACTCCCTCCCGACCAGCAGCGTCGCAGAAACTGTATTGCAAGTGTCTCAGTAGCGCCGCGAGGCGCGTCCGGTATACGCAACCTGTGTGCATAGACAGGACGCGACTCGCCGCGTTACTGAGACACTATTATAATTTCGGCAGGAATATCGTCCGCGCTCCCGGAACCATAATTCCCACACCGACTACAAAGGGGATGCCGCGATGGAATACGATCTGTTAGCTGAAAACGACATGGGCGATGAGGCGATCCATTCGTCGTTCGCGTTCATCAGCCGGCCGGGGTACGCCGAGGTGCGCTTCGAGGGGGAGAAGATCCTCTCCTTCGTGCAGGAGCACGTGGTGCTGCGCCAGTTCATGATGGGCGAGGCGCGGCTGCGGCCGGGCGGGCCGATGGAGATCGTCGGGTTCATGCCGTCCTGTTTCTTCAGCCTGCACCTGCAACGCGCGAAGGTGCAGCAGACGAAGATCGGCGAAGCGTTCATCGAACTGAAGCTGACGGCGGAGAAGGTCGACGGCAACCTGATGGACTACGTCGATGAGACGCGCACCATCCTCATCGAATATTTCCCGGCGTCCAACCGCTTCCGCTACACCATCACCGCCAGCCTGCTCTTCAAGCAGGACATCAGAGGCGACGAGGGGCTGTATCTCACCCTCATGCCGCAGTGGGGTGACGACGACTACGCCGTCATCGAGTTCGACGATCCGTTGCTCTCCGGCGGCGTGGGCCCGCAGGTGCCAATGACCCAGGACTGGACCGGCCTGCCCGAGCCCATCCTCGCCGAGCATTGTTTCACCACCCTCTGGGAGAAGCGCTTCCTCTCCGTCACCATAGACACCATGGAGCGCGGGCTGCGCCGGCTGGTCTTCAACCGCGTGGTAAACGGCGTGCAACAGTTCTTCAACCGGTATGTGCTGGCAACAAAACCGGGCACGCCTTACTACTACCAGAAGACGGACGGCAATTACCTGCGCATGACCCCGTCGTTCGGCTACCCCTGCGGCCACCACATCTGCGAGTGGGGCTTCGACATGCATTTCTACGCCCTGCTGCCGAAGGCCGGGTCAGACACCCTCTTCAACAAAGGCCAGCGCGTCATCCTCAGCTATCAGTTGGAAGATGTCGAGGGGAGCGAGGTGCCGACGGCATGGAAAAACGCCCCGGACGCGGAGATTGAGCCGGACGAGTTGCCGCTGTGCGACCTGCCCATCTACGAAGAGCCGGCCTGCCGCTTCATCGACTCCGCCCTCACCAGCCCTGACGCCTATTGCTGGCGGCTGGACGGCCAGGGCGCGTGGAACAAAACCGGCGGCAAAGAGCCGAAGACCGGGTCGCTGGACATCAGCCACGGCGCCAGCGCGGCGGAATCCACCTGGCTCTTCAACTACTTCGGCCCCTCCTACGGCGCCAACCCCATCCCGCCCTTCAGCCGCCACCGCGTCGCCGCGTGGGTGAAAGCCGACGAGTTGGACAAGGTGACGCTCACCTTCACCCTCGACGCCCACCAGGGCCCGGCGATGTATTCCAAACGCATCCCCGTCACCAGCACCGCTACCGCCGAGCACATCGTCGCCCGCGACGGCGCCTGGGCGCTCATCGAATTCGAAAGCGAACCCTCCGGCACGTATACCTTAGCCGGCCGCATCGCCTTCACCTACACGGGTAAAGGCAATGCCAGCATGAGCGGGTTGGAGGTTGAACGATTATAGTCCGTAGCGCGTGCCCGCCGTGGCACGCCAGGTGAGCGAATGTGCACTCCGACACAAAGGAACCACCCCGTTGTCGACAACGGGGTGGTTCCTTTGTGTCGGGTAGCAGCGTCGGCAACCAGCGCGCCACAGCGGGCGCGCGCTACGGATGGTTAGACAGATGCCTTCTCCGCCTCCTCCATAGCGATCTTCTCCCACTCCCACAGCCGCTGCGGCTCGCTGCGCACGGTGGAGACGTCTTTCATGATCAGCTCCACGCGGCAGCCTTTCGCCTTTTCGAGGGCGGTGCGCAGGTTGGCGCGGGCGGGTTCGGGGTCCCAGGTGTCCCAGGCGAAGACGGCGGGGGTGGGCTTGTAGCTGAAGACATAGTCGGTGCCCACGGCCGCCGCGGCTTTGTCCAGGTCGATCCAGTAGCTCATGGAGACACGGCGCAGATTTTTCACCTTACGCAGGATGCCCATTTTGTTGTGCAGTGGCTCGCAGCAGCCGTAGCAGGACAGGCCGAAGCGCTCCATATAGGGCTGCTCGTACTGCAGGCAGAATTCGTCATGCATGTCCGGCGAGACTTCCGAGAAGATCTGCCCGGTAGAGGAACCCCACTGGTCGATGAGGCGGGCGGGGACGCCGGGGGCGTAGTCCGGCTGCGGCAGCTCGTCGGTGATACCCAGCCCGCCGGAGCCCACGCGGTGGTTGCCGTTGCTCACCGAGAGCAGCCCCATCGCCTGCTGCTGGTCCAGCACCGTATGCACCGCCGCCATGAAGCGCTGCAGCAGCGCGTGGACCAACTCCGGCTGGTCCACCATATCCATGTAGAGTTTTTCGATGCCGTACCAGTGGATCATCTGGTCCCACGGCGAACCCCACTGTGTCACGATACCGCGCTTTTCCACCGGGATGATGCCATCGCACACTTGCTGCATGATCTCATAGCGGCGCTCGGTCTCGTTCCAGTCCACCCACACCGACGGTGTTTTCAACCGCTCCACGTCGGCCATGGTGTTGATGATCGGCACGAAGGCCACGTCATGCCCGCCGTCATGGCGCACCACCTCTTCCTGGATGCCGTAGTCGGCGTAGGTGCTGGTCGGCCCACAGACGTAGGAGACGTAGAGGATCGGGTCCAGCACCATATCGCCGGGCATGTGCCGCCACTGGTACAGCGTACGGCGCAGTTCACCCTCCACCTGCTGGGCGTAGCCGTCCGCGCAGCGCAGCGTTAGCTCGTCGTCCACGTTCATCTCCCACCAGGGGATCTCGTTGATCCACACCAGCGGCCGCACCGGCTCCAGCCGGTTCAGCTTCCGCCACAGCGCGGCTTTCTCACGCTGAATCGGCAGCGCGGCGATCTCCGCGTATCGGGACACCAGCTCGCGCAATATAGACAGGTCAGATGCGGGAATAGACATGATTCGCCTCCGGACGGACAATTCAGCAGCACACCGGCGAGTTCCTGCAACCTCGCGTAAACGAATCCCCCCACACGTAGTCGGCCCCCCCCCCCGGCCCTCCCCCCGTGCCCTGACGTGCGCAGGGGGAGGGAGAGATGTCAGTCTTCCTCCCCCCTCTCCTCGGGGAGAGGGGGCCAGGGGGTGAGGGGGCGATTAGCTAATCCGCCACCACCCTATCATTCTCCCCTTCCCCCGTGCCTGATGGCACGGGGGAAGGGGGTGGGGATGGGGGCCGATTACGCACAATTGCAGGGCATATAAAGGTCGGGGAGGGGGGCCGACCATGCGATCAGGACACGCCGTCGTTCAGCACCCCACCGCCCGCAATTTCTCCCGGCAATACTCCGAGACGGCATGCACGTCGACGCCGATGTTGATGAAGCGATAGCCCACCTCGACCAGCGCGGGGGCGGTGGCCGGGTTGCCGGTGGTGCCGGCGAATTTGCCGTGCTTCAGCGCCGTCTCCGCCACGCGGCGACGGGCGTCTTGCACGCGCGGGTGATCGTACTGGCCAGGCAGGCCGATGCTGTGCGAAAAATCGCCGGGGCCGAAGAAGACGATGTCAATGCCGTCCAGCGCGCAGATGGCATCCAGCTCGTCCAGCGGCTCGGGGTCTTCGATCTGGATGCAGACGAAACGCTGCGTGTTCGCCTCCTGAATATACTGCACGAAGTCGATGAGGCAGTAGGCGCCGTCGGCGTTGCCCCCATCCACCGGGCGACGGCCGACGGGATAGAAGCGCGTGGTGCGCACCACCGCCTGCGCGTCTGCCAGGCTCATCACGTGTGGCACCATGATGCCGGCGGCGTCCAGCTCCAGCGGGTGGATGAGATCGCTGTAGCTGCCGCGGGGCACGCGCACCATGGTGTCGGTGTCGTGCGCCTTCGCCGCCAGAATCTGCGTCTCGATGGCCGACCAGGTGGCGGTGGTGTGCTCCTGGCACAGCCACAGGCAGGGAAAACCGGACATCGCTGCGATCTCGGCGATGCGTGGATCGGCGGTGTTCATTTTGAAAGTGTAGACGGTCTCACCGGCGCGCAGCATCTGCAGCACGCGGCTGGGGCGCATATGCATGGGACAACCTCCCGGGTATTAGGTGGTTGTAGGATACCCCGGCGCGCGGTTGGTGTCCAGCCCGCACAATGTCATCGTAATAACGCCCTTGCCTTGTGTTATTATCATTCGCGATATGTCGTTTGGTCGCCGACTGTCACTGCTGCTGCGTTCCCTCTTCACGCTGGCGTTCATCCCCGCGGGGTGGCGCCTGCCCACGTTTGCCGTGCTCGGTGTCGCCGCCGGGCTGGGGCTGCTGCTGGTTCGCGTCTCCGAGATGCCCTCCTACCTGTCCGACGACCCGCACGCCTGCATCAACTGCCACATCATGCGCCCGCAATACGCCACCTGGGAGCACAGCAGCCACCGGCTAAACGCCACCTGCAACGACTGCCACGTGCCGCACGATTCCATCATTCGCAAATACGCCTTCAAGGCGAAGGACGGCCTGCGCCACGCGACCATCTTCACCCTGCGCACCGAGCCGCAGGCCATCCAGGCGACGCGAGAATCCTCGGCCGTCATCAACGAAAATTGCCGGCGCTGCCACGAACAGTTCGTGCGTACCAGCTTCATGCTGGTGAACAGCGGCCGCGCCTGCACCGACTGCCACGAGATCGTGCCGCATGGCGACATGCGCAGCCTGTCCATCACCCCCAACGCGCTGGTGCCGCGCCTGGCCCCGCTGGGATCGAGGGAGACGAAATGACCACCGACAATCCCGAACAGACGCCGAAAGCCCCCGCGCCGTGGAAGGGCTGGCTGCTTTTCGCCCTGGCGATGATCGCCACCTTCGTGCTCGGCCTGCTCATCGCCTCGGTACTGGACCGGCGGCAGGAGGCCCGGGTGCTGGCGCCGTCCGCCAACGTAAGCGAATTCGAGGGCGACAGCGCGAAGTGGGGCGTCACCTTCCCACGCGAGTATGAGAGCTGGCTGCGCACCTCGGAAGACGGCCCGCGCACCCGCTACGGCGGCCCCGGCCATTACGACCACCTGGAAAATGACCCGCGGCTGCGCACGCTCTTCGGCGGCTACCCCTTCGCCATCGAATACGGCGACGAGCGCGGCCACATGCACGCGCTGGAGGATGTGCGCAGCTCGGCGCGCATCGACGTCACCCGCGGCGGCAAGGCCCAACCCGGCACCTGCATGACTTGCAAGAGCAGCGATGTGCCCGGCCTGATGCAGCAGATGGGCACGGCGAAGTTCTACAGTACGCCATTCGCCCAGGTCAGCGCGAAAATCAGCCACCCCATCGGTTGTGCCGATTGCCACGATCCGAAGACGATGAACCTGCGCATCACCCGTCCGGCGCTGCGCGAGGCCTTTGCCGCCATGGGCAAGGATATCGACCAGGCCAGCCTCCAGGAGATGCGCACGCTGGTCTGCGCGCAGTGCCACGTCGAGTATTACTTCGCGAAGAAGAGCCCGGCGGAGAAGAAGGGCACCTACCTCACCTTCCCGTGGAAGCGCGGCACCACCATCGAGGAGATCGAGGCCTATTACGAGCAGGACGTGCGCCACGTGGACTGGGTGCACCCGGTGAGCGGCACCGAGATGATCAAAATGCAGCACCCGGACTACGAGATCTACCTCGCCGGCGTGCATGCCTACCGCGGCGTCGCCTGCGCTGACTGCCACATGCCCTACCGCAGCGAGGGCGGGCAGAAATACAGCGACCACCACGTGCAGAGCACGTTGAAGGACATCAACGCCGCCTGCGGCGCCTGCCACCGCTGGAGCGAGGCGGAGATCAAGGCCCGCGTGGAGGGCATCCAGGACACCACCCGCGAGCTGCAGGACCGCGCCGAAGACGCGCTGGTCGCCGCGCACAATGAAGTTGGCGCCGCGAAGAAAGCCGGCGCCACCGACGCTCAGCTCACGAAAGCCCGCAATCTCCTCCGCCGCGCCCAGCTCCGCTGGGACTTCGTCGCCTCCAACAACGGCATGGGCTTCCACGCCCCGCAGGAATGCGCCCGCATCCTCGCCACCGCCATCGACCTGGCCCAACAGGCGCGGATCACTGTTGCGAAGCTGAAGAAGTAATTGGGAGGCGCCGGTGTCTCCACCCACCTTTGCATACTGATGACCCGCCGCAGCAGGCGCATACCAGAAACCGGGGAGCAAGCACCCGCCCGCCCCCCGATCACCTTGTCACCTCTTTACCGTGTCACCCCGTCATTCCGTCGCCAGTTCCAGCTCCTTGCCCCTGTCCTCTTCGCGGATTTGCACGCGGCGGATTTTGCCGCTGATGGTTTTGGGGAGCTCGGTGACGAATTCGATGATGCGCGGGTATTTGTAGGGCGCGGTGACGCGGCGGACGTGTTCCTGTAGTTCGGCGACGAGTTCGTCGCTGGCGGTGTAGGCTTTCGTCAGGATGACGGTGGCCTTGATCACCTGGCCGCGCTGGTCGTCGGGCACGCCGGTGATGGCGCATTCCATCACGGCGGGGTGCTCCAGCAGCGCGCTCTCCACCTCGAAGGGGCCCACGCGGTAGCCGGAGGTTTTTATAAGGTCGTCGGCGCGACCCACGAACCACAGGTAGCCCTCTTCATCCTGCCAGGCCAGGTCGCCGGTGTAGTACAGGCCGTCGTGCAGCACGCTGGCGGTCAGTTCGGGGTCGCGGTAGTAGCCGTGGAACATGCCCAGCGGCTTGCCCTGGTCCACGCGGATGGCGATCTGCCCTTCCTCGCCCACCTCCAGCGGCTGGCCGTGCTCGTCGACGATAATGATGTCGTAGCCCGGCGTCGGCCGGCCCATCGAGCCCGGCTTCGGCTCCATCCACGGCCAGGTGGCCACCTGGATAACCGTCTCCGTCTGGCCGAAGCCTTCGTAAATCTTGTGCCCGGTAGCTTTCAGGAAGGCGTTGTAGACTTCCGGGTTCAGCGGCTCGCCCGCCACCACGCAGTAGCGCAGCGCGGAGAGATCATACTGCGACAGGTCTTCCTTGATGAGGAAGCGGTAGACGGTGGGCGGCGCGCAGAAGGTGGTGACGCCGTATTTAGACAGGATGGTCATCACATCTTTCGGGTTAAAGCGATCGAAGTCGTAGACCATGATGGCCGTGCCGCAGATCCACTGGCCGTAAATCTTGCCCCACGCCGCCTTCGCCCAGCCGGTGTCACTGAGCGTCAGGTGCAGGCCGTCTTTCATGACGTTCTGCCAGTAGCCGACGGTGAGGATATGCCCCAGCGGGTAGGCGAAGTCGTGCTGCACCATCTTCGGCATGCCGGTGGTGCCGGAGGTGAAGTAGAGCAGCATGATGTCGGCGTTCGTCGTCGCGGCGGCGCCGGTGGGGCGGGTAAACTCCGCCGGGGTGGCGGCCATTTTCTCGTCGAAGATGTCCCAGTCAGGATGGCTCGATGGAGTTTCGCCCGCCAGCCGCAGACGGCGCCGCAAGGTCGGGCAGTCGGGGGCGGCTTCGTCCACCGCGCCCAGCACGCGGTCGTCAGCCACCGACACGATCATCACGATGTCCGCGGCGTTGCAGCGGTAGGCGATGTCCTTTTTCGTGAGCAAGTGGGTAGCGGGGATGGCGATGGCCCCCAGCTTGTGCAGCGCCAGCAGGCAGAACCAGTATTCATAGCGCCGCTTGAGGATGAGCATCACCGGATCGCCCTTGCGGATGCCCATCGTCTGGAACAGCCGCGCCGCGCGGTCGCTTTCGCATTTGATGTCGGCGTAGGTGAAGGTGGCCTCCGCCCCGTGCTCGTCGCACCACACCAGCGCCCGCTTGTCCGGGTGCAGTCGCGCCATCTCGTCCACGATGTCGAAGGCGAAGTTGAACCCCTCCGGCACGGTGATGCGCAGGTTCTCGTAAAAATCTTCGTAGGATGCATACTCGGTGCGGTTGAGATATTTTTCCAGCATGACGCGACTCACCTCTCCCCCTTGCCCCCTCCCCTGCGCGGGGAGGGGGAGTGATCTGATTATGGCAGCCGGATTCGTCCTTCTCCTCCTCCCCACCCCCTCCCCGCGCAGGGGAGGGGGCCGGGGGGAGAGGTGAACCCGGCGAAGAGACTACATGACCATCGCCAAAAATTCCGCCGGCTCGCTGCCCAGCGCGGCCATGCCGTGGGGCTGGCCTGAATCGAAGAAGACGGAGTCGCCGGGGTTGAGCTCCAGCGCGTGGCCGTCCACCATCACCCGCAGCGTGCCGGAGAGCACATAGGTGAACTCCTGGCCGGGGTGGCTGTTCAGGGCCAGGGCGTCGTTGGACGGCGGCACCGTCACCAGAAACGGCTCCGCTTTCTTGTGCGCGAAGTTGAAGGCGAGGTGCTGGTAGGCGTAGTCCTTGCGGCGCTCCACGCTCACCCCTTTGCCCCGGCGCACCAGGCAATAGCCGTGCAGGCGTGGGCCGTCGCCGGTCAGCAGCGCGGTCAACTCCACGTTGAAGCGCTGGGCCAGCGAATACAGCACGCTCACCGGGATGTCGGCCTCCCCGCGTTCGTACTGCCGGTACGTCTCCAGCGGAATCCCCAGCTCCTCGGCCACCGTCTGCGCCGTCATGTCAGCGATCTCGCGCAGCGCGGCGATGCGCTGGGCAATGAGCATCAACGGATTTTCCATACAGCCCTCCGTCGAGTAAGGAATGCTTCGCGTCCCGTTTTCGACGAAAGGCTATGGTTATCCTCTCGCTTACTTAACTTTGGTAAGTTGATAAAGTGTGTCGGTTAGTGACACGTCATTCAATCTTCCCATAATGCCACGCCTCGTCATACATCGCCACGATATTCTCCACCGGTGTCACCGCCTGCAGGTTGTGGCAGGGGGCGAGGATGTAGCCGGTGCCGTCGCTGGCCAGCGCGTCGATGCAGCGGCGCACCTCGGCGCGCACGTCGTCCGGTGTGCCGAAGGGGAGGATTTCCTGGTTGTCGACGCCGCCGTGGAAGCAGATGTTGCCGCCGAAATCGGCCTTCAGCCCGTCCATCTCCATGCCCGGGCAGTTGTGCTGCACCGGGTTGAGGATGTCGATGCCCATCGCCACCAAGTCGGGCAAAAACGTGCGCATGGCGCCGTCGTCGTGGTGGAAGACCTTGATGCCGAAGCTCTTGCACAGGTCGATCATCCGCTGCACGTGCGGCTTGTAGAATTCGCGGAAGGTGTCCAGGCTGATGAGCGGCCCGGTCTGGCTGCCCAGGTCGTCGGTGACCTGCGCGATGTCAATCAAGCCTTCGCATGTCTCGAACATGCGCAGGTGATACTCGTAGAAAAAGTCGCTGATGCGCCCCAGCAGGTAGTGGGTGAACTCCGCATCGTCGTAGGGGTCCATCAGCGACGTTTCCAGCCCGCGGGTGAGGTTGTGGAAGAAGAACGGCGCCATGTAGCCGCAATTGGTGGCGACGCGGTCATGTTGCGCGCGAAGCGTCGCCGGCATGGCGGAAAAATCGAACCAGTCGGCGCTGGGCCACTCGTTCCGCTCCAGGTCATCGATGCTCGTCGCGGCGGCCAGCGGCCAGAAGAACTGCTCGTAATACTCGCCGGTATCGTACTGCACCCGGCGGCTCTTGTAGCCCCAGGTGTAATCGACAGATTCGCCTTCGGGCATCGCCGGCCGCTCCGGCCCTACCCATTGCGGGGAGGCGCCGCCGACGCCGTCGATGTGGAACATAGCAAAGAAGTCGGTGTCGTCGCCGAAGTGCGCCTTCAGCTTCGCCCACACCTCGCCGGTGGCCCAGATATCAGTCGGGACGCGATCCATCTTCTCATGGTTGATCGCGGCCAGCATGCGTTCACGTGCGTTCATGGTGACTCCTGAAAAAAGTATGTAGCCTGTCGCGGCTTGCTGCACGGCGCCGCTACTAAGAACTTCACCGATCATGCGTTGGACTGGTTAGCGCCCCCTCACCCCTGCCCCTCTCCCCGAGGAGAGGGGTGCAAGCCATGTTGTTATTTCCCCCTTCTCCTCGGGGAGAAGGGGGCAGGGGGATGAGGGGGTTACCCCTTCGCATTCTCCTCATACATCGCCAAAATATTCTCGTCGGGGATGTCGGCGATGAGGTCCTGGCTGGCGGTCATGATGTAGCCGCCGGTGTCCTTCGTTAGCTCGCGGTAGCCGCGCACCTGGGCGCGCACTTCGGCCGGGCTTTCGAAGGGCAGGGTGTGCTGGGTGTCGACGCCGCCGTGGAAGGTGAGGCGCGGGCCGAAGTCGCGATGCAGGCTCTCCAGCGTCATCCCCTCGGCGCGCACCTGGATGGGATCGAGGATATCGACGCCGTCTGCGATCAACTGCGGGATGATGTCGCGGATGGCGCCGCAGGAGTGCTGCATCACGTAGCAGCCGTAGTCGTGCGCCAGGTCGTAGAACCGCTTCAGCGACGGCCGCAGGAACGTCTCCCACATCGCCGGCGAGATGACCGCGCCGCGCTGGCTGCCGAAGTCGTTGCCCACGTAATAGATGTCCAGCAGGCCTTTCGCCTCCTCCAGGAAGCGCTGCGTCACCGCGATCTCGTAGTCCACCATGCGCCGGGTGATCGCCTCCACCACCTCCGGCTTGGTGTGCATCCAGATGAAATAGGTCTCCTGCCCGATGAGCCAGCCCACCTCGTGGAAGAAGGGACACCACGGCGCGCCATAGGTGGCGTAGTCGTCATGGAAGCGCACGCACGCGTCGCGGATGCCAGTATAATCCAGCGCGTCCGGCGAGGGCCATAGGTGCGCCTCCACGTCGTCGACGGTGGTGTCCTCGTCAAACGGGCAGATGCTCGCGCCCGTCTCCGGGTGCGACCGCAGCCCCCACATGTCGCGTTGGAAACCGTCCGCATCCGGCTCGGATTTCGGCTGGTAGTAGTTGAACCACCCCACCCGCCGCAGGTCCACCTGTAAAAAGCGCAGCAGCTCCTCATACTCGGTGATGCCCAGCCGCGCCATGAGGCGGTCATTCACCTCCCCATGCGCCGAGTAGTCGGACGGCGCGCGGTCGGTGCGCTGATGGTTGATGGCGGCCAGGACGCGTTCGCGAGGGTGCATGGGCTGAAAACTCCCTACATTGGATTGTGGATACCACTGATAAGAACGGATTGCAGCCTTAGTCACTGTCTGGAACAGGGCGGGAGCCCGGCTCGGTCTTCTACCCAACCGTCGCCTATAGTCGGCCGGGCTCCCGCCCTGTTCCAGACAGTGACTATGTATGAGAACACTGCTCTATGTCTTCCAATATATAGTCCTCTTCTTCCTCCCACCAGAATTCCCTATCGACCGGTACGAGAATTTCACCCTCAAGTTGATAACGGGAACGATAACTGGAATACAGGTAATCTGCCGCCGTCGCAGCTAATCCCCGGGCAATTGGATTGGTATGGGAGGTGATTGCAAATTACCTCTGCTTTTTCCACCTCTGCCGTCCGTCTCCCCGT
>CAZPYA010000002.1:54446-105915 GCA_964590255.1 uncultured bacterium | reverse complement strand
CGGCCCTACGCCGCCCGACCATTCAGGCGGTGGGATGTTGAGCGAAAGTCCTGACGTATTTACAACCGCGCCATGACCGCCGAGGAGGTTGGGCTGCTCTACCGCGAAGCGCCGGGAGAGGCTGCGGCTGACATCCTGATCACCTGTGATAATGCATTCGAATTGTATCTCAACGGACAATATATCGGCGCCGGAGGCACCTGGCAGACGGCGACGGCGTTTGCGAATCTGCCGCTACTCACAGGGAAGAACGTCATCGCCGTGAAAGGCGTTGATGGAGGCGCAATCGCAGGATTGCTCGCTGAAACCATCATCAATAGTGTTCGGCATGGCAGTAATGCCGATTGGAAGATCAGCACGACGGAAGACGCTGGGTGGCAGGATATCGATTTTAATGATACCGGCTGGGGAACTGCCACGGAGCATGGCAGTTATGGCATCGCGCCGTGGGGTGAAGTGAACGGATTTGCGGCCGATAGTCCGGCGAAATGGATCTGGGCACAAGATCTCAATGGCATCGATCTGGCCTTCTTCCGCTATACGTTCGATTTTACCGGTGTCTTCCAGCCAGACCTGATGATTCAAGGCCCGGCTGATGCGGATTATCTTGGCCTGGCAGTCCACAACGACGCGCCGTCGCAAACCAGCGCCGCTGCCACCGCCACCACCGCCGTCTATCATGTACTGGTCGGCAACTACGGCACCGCAACCGATATCATCAAGCTCACCGCCACGCCGCAGCCTGCCGGCTGGACGGTGAAATACGTTGACGAGCGCCCGGGCGGCGGCGACTGCACCGCGGCGATCACCGATCCCGGTGGGTGGTCGCCGGAAGTGCCGATGGGCACCGCCGTGCCGTTCCGCATAGAGGTCACGCCGGGACCGGCAGTGAAGGGGGGCACGAAGTGCACGGTCACCTTCAGCGCCGTGTCGACGAACGATGCGACGAAGACCGACTTCGTCGTCGCCGAGACCACCCGGCTGCCGCTGCAGAGCGTGAGCCTGGCGGCCGTCCCGGTCTCGCCGGGCCTGCCCAATGTCCCGGTAGCCATCACCGCCACCACCGTGGGCGGTGGCACGCCGGAATACAAATTCCAGGTTGGCACCATTATCAACGGCGTGACGACGTATGGCGCGCTGCCGGCGACTTACACGGCGAACCCTGTCTTCACCTGGACTCCCACCGAGCCCGGCAGCTACATCATCCGTGTCTACGCCCGCGAGCAGGGCACCACGCTGTTGAAATCGGCAACCCTGCCCTATACCATCAAGCCCGTGGTGAGCGCGCTGGCGTTGACCGTCACCCCCGCCTCACCGCAGCCGTGGACGGCGTCCATCACCTGCACCGCCACCCCGACCGGTGGCGCGAAACCCGAGTATAAATTCCGCGCCGGCTACCGCGACGCCAACAACGTGCTGCAGTGGATTCTACTGCGCGATTATGCTGCGTCCGCCACCTGGACCGGCAAGCTGCCGCAGGACGTGGCGCGCACCTACAGCATCTACGCCTACGTGCGCGAGCAGGGGACATCGGTCAACTACCTGCTCTACTCGACGTCCGTGACATTCATCACCAAGGCGCCACTGAGCGACCTGCAGATGACTGTGACGCCCACATCCCCCGGCCTGGTAGGCAGCAACCTGACGATCACCGCCGTGCCGACGGGCGGGGCGAAGCTGGAATACGCGTTCAAGGCGACCTATTATGACGCCGCCAATACCCTGGTGAAGCTGACGCTGCAGGATTACAGCGGGTTGGCGAGTTGGACGGGGAAGCTGCCGGTTGACGCGCCGCGCAGCTACACGCTGTATGTCTACGCGCGTGAACAGGGCACCACCATCATCTACCAGATGTCCGCGACCAGGCCGTTCGTGACGAAGGCGCCGCTGAGCGCGCTGAACATGAGCGTGTCACCGGCCTCGCCAGGGCTGCTGGGAGCGAATTTGACGATCACCGCCATCCCCACGGGTGGCGCGAAGCTGGAATACGCGTTCAAGGCGACCTATTATGACGCCGCCAATACCCTGGTGAAGCTGACGCTGCAGGATTACAGCGGGTTGGCGAGTTGGACGGGGAAGCTGCCGGTTGACGCGCCGCGCAGCTACACGCTGTATGTCTACGCGCGTGAACAGGGCACCACCATCATCTACCAGATGTCCGCGACCAGGCCGTTCGTGACGAAGGCGCCGCTGAGCGCGCTGAAGATGAGCGTGTCCCCGGCCTCGCCGGGGCTGCTGGGAGCGAATCTGACGATCACCGCCATCCCCACGGGTGGCGCGAAGCTGGAATACGCGTATAAAGCGACGTATCTGGATGCCACGAATACGCTGCAGAAGCTGACGCTGCAAGATTATCTCGCCGCCGCGTCCTGGACCGGAACGCTGCCTGTCGATGCGCCGCGCGCCTATACGCTGTATGTGTATGCGCGCGAACAGGGGACCACGGTGGCCTATCTGAAGTCCGTCGGGCAGGCCTATACCACGATTCCCATCACGGTGAATCCGAACAAACTGACCCTGCGCTGCGGCGCCAGTCAGCTTTTCACAGCGACGGTCGGCGCGACCGCCAACCAGGCCGTCACCTGGACGGTGCGCAACAGCGCGAATGTGCTGGTGCCCGGCGCCATTGCCGCGGACGGCACGTTCGTGGCGCCGTATGTGCCAGGCTATTACAAGATCGTCGCCACCAGCGTGGCCGATCCGACGCAATCTGGCGCGGCGTCGGTGACGGTGCTCGATCAACTACCCGTCGCCGCCAACCTGGTGCTGCGCTTCGCGGCGAACCTGGGCGTCACCGTCACCGCCGGAAAAGTCTCCGCCTGGGCGGACACCTCCGGCGCGAACCATCACGCCGCGCAGCTTGACGCTGCCCTGCGGCCGACGCGCATCACCAATACCTGGAACGGCCAACCCATCATCCGGTTCAATGGCAGCGGACAATGCATGCCGGTGGATGGCGAATTTGCCGTCAGCCAGTATTTCATCGTCTGGCGCTCAACCGCCGCGGTGTTTACTAATTATGGCTCGCCTATCGGCACGAACATGCAGTATCCGAACGGCGATTATCGTCCCTACCTCTTTGAATCGGGTACGACGTTCTTCCACTTCAATCCCTATCCGCGCGCCGTGTGGAAAAACGGCACGGGACTGCTGGTGCCATTTGACCTGGGGCCGGTGACCGCGCCGATGGTGATGACGATCAGCGGCGCGAACCCCGAACAGCTTCGGTCGTATCTCCTCGGCGGCACCACCGATTCCGGTAACTACTTCATCGCGATGGACGTGGCGGAAATCATCGGCTTCAGTGTCGATCTCTCCGATGCCGACCGTCAGGCCGTCGAAGCGTATCTGAAGGCCAAATACGGACTCTGACCGACGATGTCCGCATACACCGGCCCCCATCCCTTCCGGGATGGGGGCCGGTCTTCCGCTTCCTTCGGCGTGGCGCCAGCCGCTTCCGGGTAGGCTGGTGATGGCGTCTTGCCCCCGTCGATGGGCAGAACGTTCCGTCTGAAAAATATTTTTACCGGGCCAAGAAGGATTTTTCTGCGAAAAAACGACGGACATGCGCAAAACGCCTTGACGCTTGGCTGCTCTTCTTCCTATAATGCCTGTGTGATTCGATGTGAGGGATCACAGGTGCAGCTTCCCCGAGTATCGTCAGAAGGACTTCTTTCCCCTTCGGTCAGCATAGGCCCAGGGCCGACTCTGACAGACGACTTATGTGGGAACCGTGAGTAGAATTGGAGGGCGATTCTATGCAGCTGCCGGTTCGCGGACACTTCATGAACTTCCATGGAATGGGAGATGAAGAGGTTGTCGCATACGCCAAGGAGGGGTGCCAGCAAGCCACTGAACACCTTCTCTGCAAATACCGCGGCATTGTCGAAGGCAAGGCGCGTTCGTACTTTCTCGTCGGCGCCGACCACGAAGATATCGTGCAAGAAGGCATGATCGGCCTGTTCAAGGCGATCCGCGATTTTCGCGGCGATCGCATGCTGCCGTTTCGCGCCTTTGCTGAGCTGTGCATCAGCCGCCAGATCTTCACCGCGATCAAGGCCGCCACGCGCCAGAAGCACATCCCGCTGAACTCCTACGTCAGCCTGCATGCCAGCCTCTTCGACGCCGACTCCGACCGCACGCTGATGGACACCCTCGCCGAGACCGCCACCAGCGATCCCGAGGAAGTGGTCATCACCCAGCAGTTCTCGGACGACCTGCGTCGCCGCATCAAGCGCGAGCTGTCCAGCCTGGAGAGCGCCGTGCTGCGCAGCCACCTGGAAGGCAAGTCCTACCAGGAGATCGCCGTCGAGCTGAGCCGCCGCGTGAAATCCATCGACAACGCCCTGCAGCGCGCCAAACGCAAAATCGGCAAGTCACTGCGGAGCATGATGACGGTGGGGTAAGCGCATCGGTTTGATACTGACAGCAAACCGCCGCATGCATACGCATGCGGCGGTTGTATTTTGACTGTTCGCATGTGCAGATGTGGGAAACCATTCACGGTGCGAGGGCCGGGGAGGGGGGCCGATGACAGCGCCGTGTGCGGCTCAACGGAGAGTCTCGCCCGCCATATGTTAGACCGTCGTCGTCTCGCCCGTCAGGCGACGCGCGGCTTCCTGGATGGCCGTCGGATCGCCGAGGAGGATGAAGGTGTCGCCGGGTTGGGCCTGATAGCTGCTGAGGTCGCGCATGCGCATGGTGCCGTCGCGGCTAACCACGCCGAGCAGGTGGACGCCCCGGCATTCGATATCGGTGCCGCCGTCGATGGTGCGGCCGCAGTAGGCGCCGCCAGGCTGCAGCGTCACTTCTTCCATCGCCAGGTCCATTTGCTCGCCGTGCACCACGGTGTCGAGGAACTCGACCACCGAGGGCTGCAGGATGGCCTGCGCCATGCGGCGGCCGCCGATGACATAGGGCTAGAAGACGCGGTCGGCGCCGGCGTGCTTCATCTTCGCCTCGCCGGACTTGGAGGACGAGCGGGTGACCACATAGAGCGCCGGGTTCAGCACGCGGGCGCTGAGGGTGATGAAGACGTTCTCCTCGTCGGTGGAATAGACGGCGATGAGTCCCTTGGCCTTTTTAATGCCGGCTTTGAGCAGCTCCTCGTCTTCGCGGGCGTCACCTTGCACATACAGGTAACCGGAATCTTCCAGATTGGGGATTTGCGCGGGGTTGTGCTCGATGATCACGAAACGTTGTTTCGCGCGGGTGAGCTGCTGGGCGATCTCCTGTCCCATGCGGCCAAATCCGCAGAGGATGAAATGCTTCGACAGTTGCGTGATGCGCTGTTCCATGCGGTGTGTCCCCCAGAAATAGACCAACTCGCCCTGCACCATCGCCTCGATGAGCAGGCTGACACCCCAGATGACCACCAGCAGAATGGTCAGGATGTAGAAGATGTTGAACCACTGTACCAACGGGGCGTCGATGTTGCGCACAGAGCCACCCAGCGTGGAGAAGATGTAGATGATCTGCAGCAGCGCCTCACGGTAATCCCAGCGCAGCGCCAACCGGTAAAACGTCACCCCGATGGCGATGAGGATGATGAGGAGCAGGAAGACGATTTTCAACTGGTACAGCGGGGACTGCCACTGCTTGCGCAGCCGGTGGCCCCAGCCGTGATCAAGGTCAGGAATGACGACGGCCTCCGTGGAAATGTTGCGGTAAGCATAACAGGAAGCCGGGGCACTCGGCAAGCAGCCGGGGGCGGCGTTATGCTTCGGAGCAGGCGGCGCCGACCAGCCGCTCGACGGTGCTCAGCAACGCCTGGCGATCAAACGGTTTCGTCAGGTATTCGTCAGCCTGCACGACTTCCAAGCCGATGACGCGGTCGAAGGGCTGCGCGCGGACGGTGAGGATCAGTACCGGAATGTGGCGGGTTTGCTGGCGGCTCTTGATCTGGCGGCACACTTCCCAGCCGTCCATCTCCGGCATCATAACATCCAGGATCACCAGATCGAAGGATTCCCGCGCGAGCTGCGCCAGGCCATCTTTGCCGCTATGCGCTTCATTGATGGTGTAGCCCGCCGACTCCAGAATCAGTGCCAGCAGCGATCGGATGTCCTGTTCGTCATCGATAAGTAAGATGCGTCGTGCCATATGTTACCTTTCCATGTTTGGCTGTTTGCGCGTAGGATTTGGTTGAAATCTTTTCTAGCCCTCGGTATTGTAGCGAAATGTGACCAACTGGTGTGTCGGGTGTAACACACAAAAGCTTACCCGTATACCGGCAGCGCGGCTGGTTTGTCGGCCGCGGTGAGAATCTCCGCGCCATCGTCGGTGAGCACCACCAGGTCCTCGATGCGCACGCCGCCGTAGTCCGGCAGGTAGATGCCCGGCTCGACGGTGACGGCGGCGCCGGCCGGCAGCACCGTTTCCGCGCCGGCACGCAGCCGCGGCTCCTCATGAATGTCGATGCCCACGCCGTGGCCGGTGCCGTGGCCGAAATAGGCACCGTAGCCCGCTGCCGCAATAACGTCGCGTGTGAGGCGGTCGGCATCGCCGCCGGTCATGCCGGCGTGGAGGCCCTGCACCCCCGCCATCTGCGCCTCCCAGGTGACGCGGTAAATCTCCGCCGCCTTCGGCTGCGCTTCCGCCACCGCGAAGGTGCGCGTCATGTCCGCGCAATAATGCGCCACGCGGGCACCCATGTCCACCACCACCAGGTCGCCGGGCTGCAGCGGGCGGTCGCCCGGCTGGGCGTGCGGCAAGGCGCTACGCGGCCCGGCGGCCACGATGATATCGAAGGCCACCGATTCCGCGCCGTGGGTGCGCATATACCATTCCGCCCCAAGCGCCAATTCGTGCTCCGTCACCCCCACGTGCACGCGGGTCAGCAGGTCGGCGTAGGCGCCGTCCGTCACGCGCACCGCCTCGCGGATGCGCGCCAGTTCCTCCGGCTCCTTCACCAGACGCATCGCCGTCAGCAGTCCGGGTTCGGGCAGCAGGCGGTAGGACAACTCGGGGTCGTCTCCGCCCAGGTGCCGGTATTGCGCCATCGTCAGGTGGTCGGCGGCATACCCGACGGTCGCCACCCCGGCGTCGGCCAGCCAGGCGCGCAGCGCGGGCAGCAGCGGGCCGTCTACGCGCAGGAAGGGCCAGTCCGGCGCTTCCTGTCCGGCTTGCAATATATAGCGGAAATCGCTGGCCAGCAGGTGTCGGTCGGCGGTGATCACCAGCGCCCCGGCCGAGCCGGAGAAGCCGGACAAATAGTAGATATCCGCGGGTCCGGTGACCAGCAGGGCATCCAGGATGCTGTCGGCCAGATGCGCGCGCAGTGTCTCGAGACGAGGGGACATGCCGTCATCCTTTACTCGGGGTAGGTTTGCGTGAGGAATTCTACCATGGCGCGCAGCCCCAGCAGGTAACTGTTTGCGCCAAATCCGCAGATTTGCCCGACACAGACGCGGCTGAGGTGGCTGTGATGGCGGAAGGATTCCCGGGCGAATACGTTGCTTAAATGCACCTCGACGGCGGGCAGACGCACCCCCTGGATGGCATCCGGAATGGCGATGCTGGTGTGGGTGTAGGCGCCGGCGTTGATGACCAGGCCGTCCGCCCATGCCGCGGCCTCCTGAATGCGGGTGACGATCTCGCCTTCATGATTGCTCTGTTCGCAGCGCACTGCCACGTGCAACTCGCGCGCCAGCGTCTCCAGCCGCGCGTTGATATCGCCTAACGTGGTGGTGCCATACACTTCCGGTTCGCGGGTGCCAAGCAGGTTCAAATTCGGACCATGAATGACGAGAATCGTATGCATGGATCTCACGCTTTCCGCAATAGTGCCGGGTCGACATCCGTATTGATTCGCCAAACTATACCATAAGGTTAACTCGGAAAACAAGCCAGCCAGACCGTCGGATATCCGGCAGGCATGACCGCCTGTGAGACGCCCCGTGTGTCTGCCCTGTAAAAAAACCGGTCCGTCGCCGGCAGGAGCGGGTGTGGACGTGTTGAAATACACATGTGAGCGATAACCCATGACCATACTGCTGTTTGGCAACGAGGATAACCGATGACACTGCCCATCTATACCTGCCCGTGCATTAACCGCGACCTGACCCTCTCCGGCAAGGTGGACGACCCGCTGTGGAGCGGGGCGGAATCCGCCGTGCTGGTGGACCCCGTCACCGGCGGCGCGAAAAAGTACCACACCACCGTGCAACTGCTGTATAACACGCGCTACCTCTACATCGGCTTCGTCTGCGAGGACGAATTCGTCTGGGGCACCTACACCGAGCGCGACGACCCCATCTTCTCGGAGGAGTGCGTCGAGGCGTTCATCTGCCCCTCCGGCCGCTTCCGCCAGTACTACGAGCTGAACGTGAGCCCACGCAACACCGTCTTCGACTCCTTTGTGCTCAACGGCCGGCCCATTGACGCCGGCTGGCGCAAATTTACCGCCTTCAACGACTTCACCTGCGAGGGCATGATCACCACGGTGCATATCGACGGCGAATTAGGGCAGCCGGGCGCCACGCGCTGGTCCGCCGAATACGCTATTCCGTTCGAGTCGCTCATCGGCTCGGACAACCTGGCGCCCGTGCCCGGCGAGGAGTGGCGCATCAACCTCTACCGCATCGACTCCGTCGAACGCGGCAAGCTGGACCTGTACGCCTGGTCGCCGCCGGGCGCCAACGACTTCCATATTCCGTGGAAGTTCGGCATCCTGCGCTTCGCATAAGTTGCCGCTGCCTTCCTTTCCGTGTCGCGCCCCCGGCTTGTGCCGGGGGCGCACATCGTTCCGCGCCTATCACTTTTTCTGTGCAACCGCCCCCGGCGGTCAGATGTTTAGTTGTCGAATAATTCGACAATACCAACAGTGAGGGAACTGTCAGAGCACTGACCGTGGACAGGACGCGCTGGGAAGGCAACAACGATGCCGTACATGATGTGGCTACTGACCTGGATAGGGATGGTCCTGGGTGCAGCAACCGCTTCCATCGCAGAAGCACCCACCCGCGGTGTCGCCTACCAGCTACGCATCGCCGCCGGTGTCCGCGTGCATGTCGTCACCGTCGACATGCGCAACGCCGAGTTGATGGTTCGTCCGGCCTTCGCCTGGGGCGAACCTGGGCACGGGCAGAGCTTCGCAAGTTTCCTTGCCCATCACCGCCCGCTCGCACAGATAACCGGCGGCTACTTCTCGCCAGGCAACTGGCTGCCCATCGGTGACATTGTCATCGACGGCCGGCTGCATTACCAGGGCGGCATCGGTTCGGCACTGGCGGTACGCACCGATAACGTCGTCGAGATCCGCGACATTCCACGCGGCGGCGCTTCGTGGATGGGCTACGAAACGGTGTTGCGCGGCGGCCTGCGGCTGCTGCGCGGCGGCAAGCTGGCCATCGCCGCGCGCCGCCAGGGTTTTCGCGATCCCGCGCTCTTTGGCGCAGCATCGCGCACGGCGGTGGGCCTGGCGCCGCGCAACCGGCTGCTGCTCGTGGCCACCAGCGCCGGCATCACGCTGACGCAATTGACCGCGGTGATGAAGGGGCTGGGCTGCATCGACGCGATGACGCTGGATGGCGGCTCCTCCACCGGGCTGGCGGTCGGCGCGTCAATCATCCTCACGCCACAGCGTAAGCTCTCCACCGTGCTGATGGTGCAGACACGGCCGTCGCCGCCACCGCGGCCACTGGCGCAGGCCGCACCACCGGCACCCATGCCGACCAGCGCGCTGCCCTTCCTACCGGCTCCGGCCCGGATGCTCACTCCGTCGGCGCCGTCCGTTCCACCGCTGCCCCGGGTGGCGGAAGTGGCGCTGTTGCCGACGCCCATCAAGCCGCCGGCGCCGCGCCGGGTGCAGCAGACCTGGCCCGAGCGCAAGACATCAACCGGGACATGGCGGCGCATATACAGCTATCGCGGTCACCAAACGGTGTGAATCATGCCCCCGTCTACCGCCAGGGTAGTGCCGGTGATGTAGCCGGCGGCTTCCGACAGCAGGAACGCGGCCACACGGCCGAATTCCGCCGACTCGCCATAGCGCCCCAGCGGGATTGTCTGCTCCTGCCGGGCGCGCTGCTCCTCCGCGGTGATGCCGCGCGTATCGGCGGTGGCGCGGTCCAGCATCGCCACGCGCTCGGTGGCGATGCGGCCGGGCATGAGCGTGTTGACGCGGATGCCGTCCGCGGCCAGCGTGCGTGACAGGCTCTTCGCCAGGCTGGTGACGCCGGCGCGCATGACGTTGGAGAGTAGCAGGTTGTCGATGGGTTCCTTCGCCGAGACGGAGGTAAGCATGAGGACGCTGCCTCCGCGTGCGCGCAGCGCCGGCAGCGCCGCGCGCACCATGCGCACCGCGCTCATCAGCGTCAACTGGACGGCGGCATCCCACGCGGCATCGTCGAAATCGTCGAACTGCCCCACCGGCGGCCCGCCGGCGTTCGTCACCAGCCCATCGATGCGCCCGAAATGCGCCTCGGCCGTCGCTACCCAGCCGGCGGCCTGCGCGGGATCGCGCATGTCGGCAACCTGCGCGAATACCGCGGCGCCGGTCTCCGCGGTCAGTCGCGCGGCGGCGGCTTCCACGCGTGCGGCATCGCGGCTGCAGATCGCCACCCGCGCGCCCTCGCGTGCCACCGCCTCCGCTATGCCGTAGCCCAGCCCGGCGCTGGCGGCCGCTACCAGGATGACGTTATCGTGCAAGTGTAGATCCATACGGGTGCCTCCCCCAGGGTGTATACGCGTTGTACCCGTCGTTCCCCGGTACTACCCCCCGGCTACCCCCTCGTGACTACTACCGTGAAAACTTAGAAACTGTCTTGAAAGTGCTCGCAGCCGTCTCGCGGGTCTAGATCGCGCCTGGCCGCGTTGGATTCGCTGGCATGTATGTGTCCCCATACACTCTCGCGAATCCGCCTTGCCAGCCACGATCCATCCTCCACGATCCGACTACGAGCACTTCCAATACAGTTTCTTATTTTGGCTACAATTATCATGCCGGCATGAGTAGGCAACTATTCTGGCAATAGTGAATTGCCAGAATACTACCCCCATTGTTGCTTTATTCATCCCGTCGTCATCGGCATGCAATGGGATTGTAACGGCGGCACAGTATGATGGCAGCATGTCAAGGCGGCTGAAACGCGGATTGATGATCGCGCTCGTGTGGCTGGGGGTTTACCTGGTGCTGGCGGCGGGCGGGTGGGTGCCGTGGTTCGATATGCTGTCATGGCAGACGCACCTGTACCGTGCGGAGCTGGCGCAGCGCGACGAGAATTACCTGGCGGCGGCGCGGCATGTCACCGCGGCGGTGCGCAAGACGCGGCGAAGCCCGGCGGCGCAGGCCGAGTGCCTGCTGGCACTGGCGCAGGTGTATGCAAAGGAGACGGTGCGGGTGGATGGCGGCGCCCCCGACACACTGCCCGCGGCTGCCGAGGCGCTGTGGCAGGCTGCCGCGCCCGGCGGGATCAGTCCCCGCCGGGCACTGCGCATCATTCGCACCCAGGCGCATTACCGGTATGCCGCCGCACATGTCGATGCCGCCTTTGCCGACGCGGCCGCCGCGAGCCGGCAGGCCTACGGCCCGTATGATCCCCGGTATCTGCAGGCGCTGCAGCAGGCATACACCTATCACCGCTATGTGAAAGACGCGGAACGCACGCACCAGTACGCGCGGCAGATCTACCAGATTTGCACGGCGCTCTACCCGCCGGATGACCACCGCACCTACGACGCCTACCAGAACCTGGCCGCCAGCATACCCAGTCGCGATCCGGCAATGCCCGGGTGCTACCTGGCACTGGCGCAAGATTACCTGGGGCAGTTCACACGGTGGTCGCGCGAAGGCACTGCAACGCATATGCAGCGTCTGGAAGACGCGGCGGGGCTGTTTGCCTATTTTGGCAGGCCGGTTGATGGAGCAGTGTATCTACAGCAGGCGCTGGCTATCCACGAGGCGCTGGGCTTGCCCGTAGAGTGCTGCTGGCACTACCGCGAGGTGCTCGGCGGCACGCACGACATGTGGACTAAACTGCCGGACGCGCAGCGCGAGGCGCTCATCCGCCGGGTGCTGGTGCTGCAGACGCGCCTGCGCGGCCGGCACTCCCGCGACATCGCGACCATCCTTGGCTGGCAGGCCCGGCTGCGCATCAAACAGGGGCGATACACGGAAGCGCACACCCTCCTCCGCCGCGCCTGCGCCATCGCCGACGCCGACCGCGGCACCCACAACTTTACCGACTTCCTGCGGCGCCGCTACCACCGCGCCTGGCGAGACGGCGGCGACTCGTATCACCTGCTGGACACCTGCATTGAACTGCTCCGCCGTACCGGCCGAGTGCGAGCGGCGGATGAGGAGGCGCTACGGTTTGCGATAATGGAGGGCGGGTGGTGAATATCAACAGGTCGTCAGCGCCCTCCGCGGCGCGTGGTGGCGCATTCCAACACCGGGGTGCGGTTGAGTCCGTGGCCGATGACGGTGTTGTCGGGCACGGTTATACATTTCGCTACCACGCGCCGCGGAGGGTGCGGACTACACATGCCTGGCTATCCCTGCAGCCCAAACATCAACCCCTCCAGCCGCGCGCCACGCACGCGGGCTTCGGCGAGGAAGGCGGCGGGGTTGGTGTTGGCAGGGCAGATGAGTTCGAGGGTGAGGGGCTTGCGGTAGGGCGAGGCGGCGATGAGGCTCATCAGGCGGGACCAGTCGACGCCGCCGTCGTAGGGCAGGCGGTGCTGGTCGGATTTCCCGTCGTTGTCGTGCAGGTGAATGGCGAGGAGGCGATCTTTCAGCACGGCCAGCCGGTCGAGACCGTTGCCGGCGATGTGGCCATGGCCGCTGTCGTAGCAAAGGCCAAGGACGTCGGCGCCGTAGCGCGCGAAGAGCGACTCCAGCGCGGCGGTGTTGTCGTCCGGGGTGTTTTCCAGCGCGATGCGCACCCCCTGCTCGCGGGCGAAGGCGGTGAGGGCGTCCAGCGACGCGTGTACCGCCGCCCGTACCGAAGAATCGTCGGCGGCGCAGCCGTATTCGCCGGGCAGGTGCAGCACGGCGACATCGCCGCCGAGCATGGCCACCATGCGGATGCGATTCTTCACCAGCGCCACGCCCTCCTCGCACACGCGCGGGTCGGAGGAGCCCCAGCGCATCGTCTCGCCGGCGCTGGCGTGCAGGTCGGTCACGCGCAGGCGATACCAGTTCAGCCAGGTGCAGATCTGCGCGATCTCCTTGTCGGTGTAAAAATAATCGCTGTTCCACTCCTGGCACCAGTGCACGTGGGTGAAGCCCGCCTTCGCGATCTCGCGCAGGTACAGCTCGGCGCTGCCGCGGCCATCGACATAATCGGTTGAGCAAGCGAGCATGGCGGTCCTCCACATTGCTTCTTCGACATGGCGGCGGTGGCTCCCTGCTGTGGGCGGAGGAATGGGCGGAGCGGGGTAGAATAGAGAGGTGAGCGCACGGGTTGCGACACACGCGGCGACGGGAAAGGAGACCATGATGTTTTCGACTATTGACGGGTTCCTGTGCGGCTGGGGCGAAATATCGGCCAATACCCAGCGGGTGCTGAACGAACTGACCGATGCCTCGCTGGCGACGAAGGTGTCGCCGGAAGGCCGCACGCTGGGACAGATCGCATGGCACCTGGCCATCACCCTGGGCGAGATGGGTGAGAAAGCCGGCCTGGCCGTCGATGCCCCGCCGGAGGATGCCCCGGTGCCGGCCACGGCGGCGGAGATCAGCGGCGCCTACCGCGCCGGCGCCGCCTCATTGGTGCGGGCGATCACGGCAGCATGGGCCGACAGCACACTCGCCGAAACCGTCGCGATGTATGGCGAAACCTGGACGCGCGGCAAGGTGCTCTTCGTGCTGCTCACGCACGAGGTGCATCACCGCGGACAGTTGACCGTGCTCATGCGCCAGGCAGGCGTGCCCGTACCCGGCGTCTGTGGCCCGGTGCGCGAGGACTGGGCGCAGTGGGGGTTGCCCGGGGCGCCGTAGATCTAACAATGGCGTGATTCGTGTAATGGTTGCTTATTCGTGCCGGTGGGGACACCGGCGCTCCAAGGGGGTATGATGTCGATTCCGCGTGCGGAGTATCCGCGACCGCAGATGGTACGAGATGCGTGGATGAATTTGAATGGTCGGTGGCAATTTGAGATCGACCACGGGCGCAGCGGGCGCGCGCGCGGGTTGGCGGAGGCGCTGTCGGGCGAGATCGTGGTGCCGTTCTGTCCGGAAAGCGCGCTGTCCGGCGTCGGGTATACCGATTTCATGGCGGCGGTGTGGTACCGACGTACCGTGACTATCCCCGCTGAGTGGGCGGGGCAACGGTTGCTGCTGCACTTCGGCGCGGTCGATTACGACGCCGAGGTGTGGGTGAACGGCGTCAGCGCCGGCACGCATCGCGGCGGCTTCACGCCGTTTACCGTGGAGATTACCCATCTGGTGCGGGACGGCGAGAACGTGATCACCGTCTGTGCCGAGGACGACGTGCGCAGCCCGCTGCAGCCGGGCGGCAAGCAGAGCCCGTCGTTTGCCTCGCACGGGTGCCACTACACCCGCACCACCGGCATCTGGCAGACGGTGTGGCTGGAGCCGGTGCCGCGGGCGTACCTGGGCCGGCCGCGCATCACCCCCGACCTGGCGAATGGCTGCGTGCACATCGAAGCGCCTGTCCACGGCGACGCCGTGGGACTGCGAGTGACGGCGACCGCCACCCTCGACGGCGCGGAGGTGGGCCGGGCGTCAGCCGTGATTGCCTCCGGCTATGCGCGGCTGACCGTGCCGCTGTCGACTATTGCCCCGTGGGCGCCGGGGGCGCCGGTGCTATACGACCTGACGCTCACCCTCGGCGACGTCGACCGCGTGGAGAGTTATTTTGGCCTGCGGTCGCTGGAGTGGCGCGGCCCGGCGATATTGATCAACGGCAAGCCGGTCTTCCAGCGCCTCATCCTCGACCAGGGATTCTATCCCGACGGCATCTTCACCGCGCCCAGCGATGACGAACTGCGCGCAGATATCGAGCGGTCGATGGCGATGGGCTTCAACGGCGCGCGGCTGCACCAGAAAGTCTTCGAGGAGCGCTTCCTCTACTGGGCGGACAAACTCGGCTACCTGGTATGGGGCGAGATGGCGAGTTGGGGTCTGGACGTGGCCAACGCGGCGGCGCTGGAGCGCTTCCAAACGGAATGGCTGACCGTCCTCGACCGCGACTACAGCCACCCGGCCCTTGTCGGCTGGTGCCCGTTCAACGAGACCTGCACCTGGCAAAACGCCGAGGTGCTGCGCCAGATCTACCGCGTGACGAAGGCCATCGACCCCACCCGGCCGGTCATCGACGCCAGCGGCTATGTGCATGTGGTCACGGACGTCTATGACAGCCACGATTACGACCAGAACCCGGAGACGTTCACCGCGCGACACGCCCCCTTCGCCGAGGGCGGGGGGCCCTTCCGCAACTACCCGCAACACGACGCGCCCTATGCCGGGCAACCGTATTTCATCAGCGAATATGGCGGCATCTGGTGGAATCCCGGCCAGGTGGGCGACGCCGCCTGGGGCTACGGCAACCGCCCCACTAGCGAAGCGGAATTCCTCACCCGGTATCAGGCGCTCACCGACACCCTCCTCGACCACCCGCGCATGTGCGGCTTCTGCTACACCCAGCTCACCGACGTGGAGCAGGAAGTGAACGGGCTGTATACCTACGATCGGCAGCCGAAATTCGACCCGGCGACCATCAAGGCGATTACGGGGCGGAAGGCGGCGATTGAGGAATGACGCCCGGGAACTCGCCCGGCCATAAATGGCCGGGCTACCGAACGGCTCCCCCTGGAAGGGGGCTTACGAAGATGCCAAGCGGGGCGGCTCTCGCGAGCCGCCCCGCTTGGAAAATATGTAAACGATCTACTTTGATACTTGCTCTAAATACAACGTCATCATCTTTGCGAATTCTAAATTATACCTCATTACATTCCTGCCATATTTTTCATGAGATATGAACTCGTGTTTATTATCACTACTTAATGGCACATCATTATTGCAAACATGATATTTATGTGTTATTGTTGGGCATCCCTCGCTTTGCCAAACCTGCAAATAATGATTTACACGACTAATTTGAGTCATGATGACATTGTTTATATATTTATCCGTCGATATACTGATTAACATCTCCTTCCACTTACTGGTAAGATCCGATAGGCATGTTATATTCTTAAATATTATAGCATACTGTAAAAATTGTTTGTCTGGCAAAGAATTACTTGATGGTATAGCTATACCATACCTAGCGAAGTAGTTATACGATGATCGAACACAGAATATCCCCCACCGTTCATTAATAACCTGTGATAAACCATCAAGTGACAGCGGTGTTACATTACCATAGACAGCAAGGAGCATGCCATGCTGTATTGTGAGATGATCGTTGATTATCGAACTAACCTGTCCCTTCTTCTTTATACAGTCCATGACAATTGTCTTATGCAGAGCGCATTTACCATCTAGCGGAAGAGCAATCTGGAAGCCACAATCCCTATATGAGGTATAGCCACCGCGGGTCAATAGGCTAGAAAGGTCGGCGTTAGTGACGTCATCGCTCGAAGGAAAGATTTGCCCACAACATTTTTCAGCTAAGTCTTCTATGTCGGTTCTTATCCTCGTTGGTTTGTCAGAGATTGGCAATCGAGAGTAGTCAAAATCATTTTCATACGCTGGTGCTTCGATGGCTGGTTTCCCCTTTACCAAACGTGCAATCTCTTCTGGTGAAGCAAAATCTGATGTTGATCCTCTTCTGATCCATACCTCATGTTTGCGAAAAGTGTATTTATCATCATCAGGACTTTCGCTTGCGAGCGTAATTTCTCCCCTACTGGCGGGGATGCGTGAGCGTGAAAAGCAACTACGAGCGAAAGTCCTGATCATAACTAACGAACTCTTTGTTGAAACGAAAGCACTGTCGTGGTTGTGGACCAATCTCAATTATTACAAAGTCTTTTCCAGCATGATCATCACTGTTACATCTATCCCATTTAATTCGCACTAATTTAACATGGGGCATGGGGTGAATATTATCTCTGCATAACCGTTGTAAATTATCATCAGTAAGCTTAATATTCTCGACTGATCTAAACTGCTTACCGTTATCTGATACCCCAATAATTAAATAGCACTTAATATTCCCGTTATTCGACATTGCTATGATATCTTTAATCAGTTCTGCTTTTTCTTTTTCAGATCCGTTGAATGCGTTGCAGATGATTTTAAAGTCAACAGAGGGTGTTTCGCCTGCTTTAACCAATTTGCAGAATGTATGGTAATTCATGGCCGATACCTCCAAGCTAATCAACTATAGTACACCTGTAAAATTTCGGCGAGATAATAATATATCCTGCAGTAACAGGAACGGGGCGGCTCTCACGAGCCGCCCCATGACTTTCCCTCTGTAACCTCCGTGTCTCTGTGGTTCGTCTTATTTCTCCGCGTCCGCGTCCTCCGGGACTTCCACGTCGGCGGCGACTTCTTCACGCTTGACGACGACGGCGACGCCGGCGATGTGGATGTCTTCGCCCATGCGCATAATGCGCACGCCCTGGGCGGAGCGGCCGGTTTCGCGGATGTCGATCACCTTCGAGCGGATGACCTGGCCGCTGGAGGAGACGAAGAGCACTTCGTCCTTATCGTCCACCGCCTTGCAGTCGACCAGCGGGCCGTTCTTCTCGGTGATCTGCACCGTTTTGATGCCGATGCCGCCGCGATGCTGCACCTTGTATTGCGTGAGCGGGGTGCGTTTGCCGTAGCCCTTCTCGGTGATGGCCAGCAAATCTTGATCTGGCCGCACCAGTGCGACGCCTACCACCCGGTCGCCCGCGCGCAGCTCGATGCCGCGTACGCCGGCGGTGACGCGACCCATCGAACGCGCTTCCTCTTCTGAGAAGCGGATGGACATGCCGTCGTGCGTGGCGAGCACTACGTGGCGGTGGCCGTCGGTTACCTTCACCCAGCGCAGCGCGTCGTCGTCGTCCAACTTGATGGCGATGATGCCGCCGGACAGACGCGTGTTGTAATCGGATAGTTTGGTCTTCTTCACCGTGCCGCGTTCGGTCACCATGAAGAGGTAGCGGTCGTCGCTGAACTCCTTGATGTTCAGCACCGCCGTCACCGTCTCGCCCGGCTCGATATTCACCAGGTTGATGACGTTCACGCCACGGGCGGTGCGGCTGGCCGCCGGCACCTCGTGGGTGCGCAGGCGGTAGATCTTGCCCTTGTCGGTGAAGACGAGGAGGAAGCTGTGCGTATTGGCGATGAAGAGGTGCTCGACCGAGTCCTCTTCCTTCGTCGTCAGCCCGATGACGCCCTTGCCGCCGCGGCCTTGCGTGCGGTAGGTGTCAATGGGCAGGCGCTTCACGTAGCCGTCGCGCGTCATGGTGATGATGACATCCTCTTCATCGATAAGGTCTTCGATGGAGAGCTCGGCGGCTTCCTCGGGGCGAATGCGCGAGCGGCGAGCGTCGCCGTGGCGCTTCTTCATATCCAGCAACTCGTCCTTCACCACGCCCATCAGCTTGCGCGGGCTGGCCAGCAGGTCTTCCAGGTAGTTGATGCGCTTAATAACCTCGGCGTATTCCTTCTCGATCTTCTCGATCTCCAGCGAGGTGAGGCGATGGAGCTGCAGGTCGAGAACCGCCTGCGACTGCCGCTCGCTCATGCCGAAATTTTCCATGAGGCCTTCGCGCGCCAGCGTCGGGGTGCGGCTGTTGCGGATAAGGCGGATGACCTCGTCCAGGTTGTGCAGCGCGATGCGGTAGCCTTCCAATATGTGGGCGCGCTCGCGCTGCTTCTTCAGTTCGAACTTCGTGCGGCGGGTGACCACCACGCGGCGGTGCTCGAGGAACTCGCGCAGCAGATCGAGCATGGAGAGCGACTTCGGCTCGGGCTTGCCCTTCACCTGAATGATGCCCACCATGTTGAAGTTGAACCGCTTGCGCAGGTTGGTGTGTTTGTAGAGTTGGTTGAGAATGACGTGTGGGTTCGTTTCGCGCTTCAGCTCGATGACCATCTTCATGCCCACGCGGTCGGATTCATCGCGCAGATCGGCGATGCCCTGGATCTTTTTGTCTTTCACCAGGTCGGCGATGGTCTCCACCAGCCGCGCCTTGTTCCACTGGTAGGACAGCTCGGTGACAATGATCGCCGTTTTACCGTTGTCCGCCGGCTCGATATGCACCACCGCCTGCATGGTGCAGGCGCCGTTGCCGGTGGCGTAGGCCTGGCGGATGCCGCTGGTGCCGAGGATGAGGCCGCCGGTGGGAAAGTCCGGTCCGGGCATGACCTCAAGCAACTCGTCGATGGTGATGTCGTAGTCGCGCTCGATCATCAGCGAGCAGGCGTCCACCACCTCGCCCAGGTTATGCGGGGCGATTTCCGTGGCCATGCCCACCGCGATGCCGCTGGTGCCGTTGCAGATGAGGTTCGGAAAGGCGGCGGGGAGTACCGTCGGCTCCTGGGTGGTCTCATCGAAGTTCGGGATGAAGTCCACCGTGTCCTGGTCGATGTCCCCCAGCAGCTCGGCGCCCAGGGCGGTGAGCTTCGCCTCGGTGTAGCGCATCGCCGCCGGCGGGTCGCCATCGATGGAGCCGAAGTTCCCCTTGGGATGCACCAGCGGGTAACGCGAGTTCCAGTCCTGCGCCATGCGCACCAGGGTGTCGTAAATGGAGGCGTCGCCGTGGGGGTGGTATTTCCCCATGCATTCGCCCACGATGGCCGCGCATTTGCGGGTGTTGCCACCGGGGTTCAAGCCCAGCTCATTCATCGCGTAGAGCACGCGGCGCTGTGACGGCTTCATTCCGTCGCGTACATCGGGCAACGCGCGGCTGATGATCACGCTCATCGCGAAGCGCAGGTACGAGTCTTTCATCTCGTCGACTAACGAGACGTCGGTAATCTCGTGGGCATTCCCGGTGATGTCTTTTTCGTCAGGCATCGATTCTCCTCAAAAGTGCGCCCGACCCAAGCTGGCCGGGCGAAGTACCGCGACTTGATCGCAAACTTTCCTATGCTATTCATTCGACGCCGCCGGTGGCATTCCTGCTGGCTAGCGACAATGGAGATGACATATTATAGCACACAGATGTATTATTTACCAGAAATATCCTGGCTACGCTACATCACCGTGCCACTGATGACGATTGTGCATGATGCCAAATAGTGGTATCATAATATAACACCAGATGAGGAGGCGGATGATGACACGTGCGGTAACCGTGCGATTACGGCCTGATATCTTCGAGCGCAGCCACGATTTGGCACAAGCGCGCCGGATCAGCTTGAATGCCTTCGTTCAGGAATCGCTGGAACGCGCCATCGCGGAAGCGGAAGAGAAAGCGTTATACGATGCCTTCACCGAAGCCGGACGTGATGCCGAGGAGAGCTCGGTGGAGTATGCGCGCGAAGCGCAGTGGGAGGTTATTCGTCATGACGGCTGATCCAAGGCGTGGAGAAATATGGCTCACGGACTGGTCACCGGGACGTGGATCGGAGCAGATGGGTGTTCGACCAGCATTGATAATTCAATGCGATTCTGCAAATGTCAATCCTAATTATCCTAATACGATCATCGCAACGATCAGTTCTGCAGGAAGACCATTACCATTTCACATCGCTATTGAACCGCATGCCGCCAATGGTCTCCGGGTCGCGTCGTATGTGAAATGTGAGCATCTGCTCACAATCGCGAAAGATCGTCTGGAACGGTGTCTCGGTGTAATCTCGGACGAAGAGATGCACGCTGTCGAGCAAGGCATTGCGAAGGTGCTTGATTTGCGCCTTTTATAGCTGATTGTTCCAACACTCTTGCATCTCCGCCGCGCCTCTGTTATAATGCCCCGCTGTAACCTGTGTTTTTTCACACGGAGGAATTAGACGGTGCCCAATACCAAATCGGCCAAGAAAGATCTGCAGATCAGCGAGCGCAATCGCCTGCGCAATCAGTCGGTGAAGTCCAAGCTGAAGACGCTTCGGACGAAGGCCATCACGGCCATCTCCGCGGATGTCGCGGCGTCCACGGACGCGGTGAAGGACGCCCTGAAGGCGTTCGACAGCGCGGCCACGAAGGGGATCATCCACCCCAACACCGCCGCCCGCCGCAAAAGCCGCCTGATGAAGCGCCTCAACGCCGCCCAGGCCTAGACGCGCGCTGCGCATCACCATACGCATTCAGGGTGTCTCCGCCTGCCGGGGACACCCTTGTTGTGTACCACATGCCGCGGGGGCCGGTCCAGTTGGACCGGCCCCCGCGGCGTTCAGGTGTCTCAGTTCCTTACCGGTGGAACAGCCATGTGGAGAAGCCCACCCACCACTGCCCCAGCATGGTGGCCCACTCGGTGCAGGTGGTCTTCAGCATGTCCAGCCTGTTCAGCAGCAGGGTGATGCGCCCCATGACCGTGGTGCCGAAGATGGCGCCCAGCGCGATCATGATGAAGTAGCGGCCCGCGATGGCGGGTCGGCTGATCCACTTGGCGCGGTGCTCTACCGAGAAGAAGAAATAGGCCATGGCGCAGGCCAGCACGATGATGAAGATGAGCGCGAAGGGATGCAGCCACACCGGGCCCACCTGGATGTTGTTCAGCCGCTGCACGGCATCCAACTCGCCGCCGGCCACTACCGGGTTATAGGTGGTCACCGGTGCCTTGAAGGACATGCGCACCTGCGGCATCACCATGCCGGCAAAGCTCTGGAAGGCATACCCGGCGCTGAAGCCCATCACTACCCCGATGATGAAGCGGTTCATCCACGCCAGCTTCGGGAAGTAGACGGTGTAGAAGAGCAGTGACAACAACAGCGCGAAGACCAGCCACCACTGCCCGTGCAACTCGCTAGCGCCCGCCATGCCTTCCGGCATCATCCGCTGATACCAGTTGGGCAGCAGGTAGTTGAACCAGGCGAAGAGCACGCCGTAGCCGGTGGCCAGCCCGACGAGAATATGCTCCAGGAAGCGGAAGAAGGGGTTTTCTTTATACAGCACGCTGAAGATGCCCAGCGTGGTAAGGACGCCCAGGAACGGCAGCCACTGCGCCTTCATCCAGGCGATCTTGGGATCGGTGAAGGCGCTCACGCCCACCAGCGTCAGCAGCACAAGAATGCCAAGGAGCAGGATCGGCCAGCCCGGGGCTTCCCGGTCCATGGAGGGATCGTGCGCGTTGTCGTTGAGGATCTCAGCCATGGTTCACCTCTGTGGGTGGGGTTGTGCGGCGACGGCGCGACAGGAAGTAGCCGATATTCCCCAGGATGATAAAGCCGATAATGATGAGATGCGCCACGCCCTGGCTGAACATCAGCGTGCGAGCGGGTTTTTTCAGGTTCAGCAGCGGGATCGTCGACGCCTGGTACATCATCTTCTTGCGGCCATCGACAATCGCCCGCGTCTCCAACTCGTCGACCAGTTGCTCATAGTCGGCGGCGCCCTTCATGCCGGGCAGCATGCCGATGACCTGGCCGGAGTCGAGGAACGGGTAGGCCTCCGCCACCATCACCCCGGTGCAGGTGTAGCCCAGCTTCACCGGATATTTCGCCTGCACGAAGTAAATCCACGACTGCAGGCTGGCGGTGGCGGTGTCCTCGATCACCAGCGAGACGTCCGCGATGGTGCGGATGCCCTGCATGATCGGGAAGCTGGTGATGTCGGCATCCCGTAGGCCGTCTTTTGGCACGCTTTGCGGGATATCGCGGGCGAAGGTGGTGAAGAAGGCCAGCGTACCCGGCTTGTACCCCAGGCTGATCCAGTCGGTGCCGTATTCGTAGCCATATTCCTCGGCCAGGCTGCCGGCGATCTCCGCGCCGAACTGCGCGCCCTGCGGCTCGGCGATGGCGATGATCGCAAAGCGCTTCTTCGTCAGCATCAGGTGGCGCATGATGGCGCGCATCTGGTTGCCGTTTTCCGGCAGCGTGCTGGCCGAGAAGGTGCAGCCCAGCAGGATGATTTTGCCGTCCTCGGCCGACGCCGGCGCGGCCTCCACCGCTTTATAGAGGCTCTGCACCGTCGAGTTCACCACCAGGCCCACCGGTTTGGCATTATACAACGAGGCGATGAGCCCGGCGGCCAGCACCAGGTAAATCCAGCGGCGGTCGATATGTTGTAATTTCTGCAGAAAATTCCCCATGGCTATTTACTCTCCTGGGAGAAGAACGCGCCGCGCTCCAGGCTCAGCCATATGCGCATTGCCATGGCCAGCGCGCCCACCTCCACGCCCAATATCACCGCGCGGTACGCCGGCATGTTCAGCCAGCCCAGCGTGAAGCCGGAGAGATTCTCCAGGCGGAGGATGGCAAAGGGCGAATTCGCCGGGATGCCCGCGGTAATGAGTGCGCCGAAATGCACGAAGCCGAGCATGACGATGAAGGCGGCGATCATCAGTACCGCCGCTTCCGCGCTGCGCACGCGGAACGCCCGATACGCCGCCGAGGCGATGTAGAACGCCAGCAAGGCAAACATCGAGCCTTCCAGGTTCACCATCACCCCGCGGAAGAGGGTGTTATACACGGCCGACGCGTTGGCGCTGGCCTGCTGCCAGTTCGGGTTCACGCTGCCTTTCCACTGCGGGCCAATGACCGCGGACGCCCACAGCGTGACGGCGATGCCCACCGCCGCGAACGCCAGCGGCAGGGCGGCTTGCCACACGGCGCGGCGCTGCGCGACAGCGTCCTCGCGCGGCTTCAATAGCGCCATAACGAGCGCCACCAGGTAGCCCGCGCCAACGAGCACCAGCAGCCAGCGCACGATCTGCAGCGTCAGCAGCACGGTGGAGACGCCGCCGATAACCGTGTGCGGGTCGGGGTTGCCGGCCTGCGTCCAGAAACCGAAGAAGAGCATGCCGAACAGCGCGACGAAGAAGGTCAGGCTGTGATGCCAGCCGTTACCGCGAGAAAAGAGCCGCTTGCCATGCACCATGCACAGGCTGATGATGCCCAGCCCGATAGTCCACTGCAGCGTCACCGCCACGAACTCGTTTACCGGGGTGAGGGTGGGCGTGATGAAGTTCTCTATCTCGCCGGTTTTCGGGTTCGCATAACGCGGGACAAAGAACTCCAGCAGGAAGTACAACCCGGCGAGAAAGGTGCAGGCGATGGTGAGCCACTTCTTCGCGATGGGCGACAACTGGTGCAGCGCGAACATGACGCCGGCGAAGACGAGGGCGGACAGCGCCAGCGCCAGCGCGAACCACCATGGATCTTTCAATATGACGAATGGATTCAGGGAGATCCCTGCAATCAGGAGACCTGGCATGGCACAGCCTCTCTACCTGGTAAGATGGGCAGACATGACGGAGCGGCGCACCTGCGCGCCGGCCGGCCCGGGACGCCGGGCTCGTGCGGGTATGGTACCCACCCAAGACAGCAATCTATCCTCCTGGATGCAGCCAGATGTTCGATCAGTGTTTTTCCAGCCGGTACAGGCAATAGCCGGTCACCAGCAATATGACCGCCCAGGACGTGACCATCATCAATAACGCGTCGGGTTTCATCGTCGGGTTCCTGTCAGACCTTCGTCGTATCGTCGTCCGCCGGGTCGCACTCGGCGCTGTTGGCGAACAGCTCCGGCGTAAAGTCGTCGATAATGCTGCCTGGGGCGTCCACCGCCGCCTCGGCGGCCTCCAACTGCGGCGCGATCTCCTCCGGTTGGTCCAGCTTGTGCTGCCAGGCGTAGCGCAGCATCAGCAGCATCGCCAGCAGTACCACGCCCATGATCACGCGGCCGGCGATAAGATACGGTTTGTCGGCATCCTTCACGCCGTCAAGGGTCAGCGTCTTCCAGGCGCCGTCGCGTACCCAGGCCACCAGCAGCACGATGAGGAAGAGCGGGGTGATGTATTGGAGGATGAACTTGAAGATGATCGGCACGCGCAGGCGCGCGCCGGCGGTGATGGCTTCCCACCCCGACTTCATGCCCAGCACCCAGGCGAAGATGATGACTTCGACCAGCGCGCCCAGCGGCAGCAGCACGTTTACCGCCCAGAAGTCGAGATCGTCGATGAAGCCGTGGCCGGTGAAGAGCACCAGCGGCACCAGATACAGCGCGGTGAGGGCGAAGAGGACGACCGCGCCTTTTTTACGCGTCCAGCCCAGCTCGTCCTGGAAGAAGGCGAGGATGGGCTGCAGCAGCGACACCGAAGAGGTGATGCCGGCGAAGAAGAGCAGCAGGAACCACATCGCGCCAAACACCATCCCGCCCGGCATCTGGTGAAAGACCATCGGCATGGCGAGAAAGCCCAGCGAGAAGGATCCACCCTGGGCAAAGACCATGGTGGCGGCGGTGCCGAAGAAGACCACCGCGGCGGGGATGGCGATGGTGCCGCCGAGAATCACCTCGGCGGTTTCGTTCAACGAGGCTGAAGTGAGGCCGGACAGCGCCACGTCGTCATCCTTACGCAGGTAACTGGCGTAGGTGATGATGGCGCCCAGTCCCAGGCTGAGCGTGAAGAAGATCTGCCCGGCGGCAGCCAGCCAGACCTGCGGATTCTTCAGCGCGGTGAAATCCGGCGTCCAGAAGAAGTTAAGACCGGCGAAGGGGGAGGCCTGCGCCGTCGGCAGCGTGAGCACGCGCACCATTAAGATGATGGCCAGCACGAAAAGGGCTGGCATGGCGAAGCGGTTGAGCTTTTCAATGCCCGCGGCGATGCCGCGATACACCACCCAGAAGTTGATGGCCAACGTGGCGAGGAGAAAGGTGAGCGCCAGCCCGGACCATGAACAGGCCGCGCCGTCGTAAGCGCCCAGGTACTGCTGATTCAGCAGCGCGGCCATCTGCTCAGGCGTGGCATGCCTGGCGAACTCGCCGGAGGCGGAGAGGAAGGTATACCCGAGCGTCCACGACTCAATATACATATAGTAGACGACGATGAGGAAGGGAATGTAGAGGCCGAGCACGCCCAGGTACTTGCCCCAGCGCCGACGGATGACGGCGTCGAAAATGCCGGGCAGCGTATGATGCCCCCAGGCGCCACCCAGCCGGCCCAGCGCCCACTCCATCCACATCAGCGGCAGACCGAGCAGCAGCAGCGCCACGAAGTAGGGGATCATGAACGCGCCGCCGCCATATTGCGCGACCTGCGTGGGGAAGCGAAGGAAGTTGCCGAGGCCGATGGCACTGCCGGCGACCGCGAGAATGACGCCCAGTCGTGTCGTCCACCGTTCCGTTCTGCGCTGCGCCATATTGATGACTCCGTGCTTGGGGATCAGTGAGCGTACGACTCACCGGATTGCGCTCACACTACCAAAGACGGTCACGGCTGTCAACTTACCGGTAACTCGCGGGCGAGACTGTTCCCCGTCCACCAAAATTATGACGCTCGGGCCCGCGTGTCGAGGACCCGAGCGAAAAGACGGCTATCGACGACTGCATACCGGCCAGTCAGTTATTCAGCGCCCGGCTCACTTTCACATCCATGACCACGGAGGTCGGCTCTTTGCCGCCGTTTTTATCCACCAGCGTGCAGGTGATGCTGTAGTTGCCTTCGGTGTCGAAGACGTGGGTGACGCGTTCGCCGACGGCGTCGACCGACGCGCCGCCTTTCGTGTCAAAATCCCAGCGCACTTCATACTGCGACAGGCCGGTGGCCACGCGCGCCGCGAAGAAGATGCGCTGGCCGGCTTCCAGGAAGTTCGGGTAGATGAAGGTGGTCAGGCTAAGTGGCGTGGCATCCTTCACGATGAGGATGCGGCCGACGAATAGCTCCAGCGGCTCGTCGGCGGTGATGAGCAGCCGCTGCAGCTTCTCACCCATCGGCAGTTGCTTGTTCAACAGCGACATGGGGATTTCCACCCGCGCCCATTTGCCGTCATCCACCGGATGCAGCATCGCCGGGTTGATGTCCAGGATCGCCGGGCCTTTCTCGGTGATGAAGGTGAAGCGCAGGTTCTTAAAATCGGGCATGGGGATGACATTCGGCTTCACCACCGGCCCGCGCATCTCCACGGGAGCGTCGGTAGGCAGCCCGTCCGGCCCTATCGTCGGACCGGCTGGGCCGACGCCGGGGCCACCCACGCCGGGCCCAACGCCGGTGCCGTCCGGCGGGGGCGGCGGCGGTGGCGGCACATCGGTGGGATTCGGGTTCGTGATGGCGGCAGACGTGTAGGCATCGCCCGCGCCACCCTCGGTGACGCCGGCTTTCTTATCGTCCAGCGAGCGCAGGTACAACTGCAGGTAGGTATTCGGCACGCCGTTGAACGACGCCGTCTCCAGCGGCACCTGGAAATCGAAGCGCGCGCCCTGGTAGCGGCCCAGCGAGGAGAGCTTGAGCGCGTACCAGTTACGGCCCAGCTTCAACGGCTTGAAAGGGTTGTCGTCCGGCTTCGGCGTGGGCGGCCGCGGCATAAAGCCCCAGTTGCCCAGCGTCACCTTCGCCGGCAGCGCGGCGGAGCCATCGTAAATGGTCACCAGTGTCTCGGTGGCCGCCAGCGCCTGCGCCAGCGTCCCCAACACCAGCCCGATGAGCAGCAGCATGCGTGCAATCATCCGCGTTCCCCCTCGATTGTGTGCGCGGCCGCCATCAACCGCGCCAGCACCGCGTTGGCCAGCGGATAGCCCGCCGGCGACAGCCGCAGCGTCGTCCCGTCCCATTCCAGCAGTCCCTCGGCTCGCAGCGCGTCCAGCGCCGGGCCGGTGATCTCGGCCAGCCGGCAACCGCACGCCGCTTCCGCGGCGGCCAGGTCGAACCCGGCGCGCAGGCGCAGGCCCAGCATCACCCGCTCCAGCAGGCGCTCCGGCCCGCGCAGCCGCTCACTATAGCATACCACAGGCCGGCCATTTGCGGCACGGTCGGCGTAGACGGCGACGTCCGGCGTGTTGCGCCAGCGCACCCCGCCCAGCGCCGACACCGCGGCGGGTCCCAGGCCCAGGTAGTCGCGCCCCAGCCAGTACCCCAGGTTGTGGCGGCAGTGCCGCCCCGGCCGCGCGGCGTTGGACACCTCGTACCAGGCGTAATCCGCCGCCCCCAGACGCTCGGAGGCGATATCCTCCATCGCCATTTCTTCCTCTTCGCCGGGCAGCGCGATAGCTCCTGCCGCCACCCCCACCGCCAGCGGCGTGCCATCTTCCACGATCAGCGCGTACAGCGACAGGTGCTCCGGCCGCAGCGCCAGCGCGCCGTCCAGCGTCGCCGCCCAGCTTGCCGGCGTCTGCCCGGGCAGGCCGTACATCAGGTCGATATTCACCTCGACCGCGCCTGGCAGCGCGCGCGCGGCGGCCACGGCCTCCGCCACCGCCTCCGGCGTATGGATGCGCCCCAGCGCGGCCAGTTCATCCGGCTGCAGGCTCTGCGCCCCCAGGCTCACGCGGGTCAGCGGCATCGCTGCCAGCGCGTCGAGCACGTCTGGCGTCAGTGTGCCCGGATTGACCTCGATCGACACCTCGGCGCCGGCCTGGCGGGGGAGCGTGTCAACGATCGCCCACAGCCGCCGCAACTGCGCCCCGGTCAACACCGTGGGCGTGCCGCCGCCGATGAATATACTGCTGATCGGTTGTGTCACCAGCGCCCGGCTGAACTCCACTTCCGCCGCCAGCCCGTCCAGCCAGCGCGCGGGCAGCGCCGGGTCGTCGCCGCATGCCTGCGACGGAAAATCGCAATACGCGCACTTCCGCGCGCAAAACGGCACGTGAATATACAGCCCGAGATGGTCATCAGGCAGCGTCAACGGGGTCATGAACGATATTGTACCGCTAATGGGTGCAGCGGGGCAAAATTGCATGCATACCGTATTGTGCTTGGGCAGACGAGTGTCCCCGCGAGCTGATGCCGGGTGAATACTTGGTCTATCGTGTGCACATTATCAGTCGGTGTGCCCGTGCCCCTCCTCGGCGCTACTGATAGCCGAAGCGTGACAAGAATATCTTCTGAAGCAACTATGCTATACTGAGCAATCATGAGCTTCATGGCCCAGCTATTTGCATACGTGCGGCGCCTGTTCTATCCACAGCGCCAGGGTGATATCGAAGCTGCCATGCGGGAGATCGTCATCATCGGCTCTAATGACGTGCCGGTGTCATCCGGACGGCCGGACCCCGAACACGTCGCTGTACGGTATGATGAAGTGGCATCCGGCATGCTGCATCCGTTGCTGACACGCCAATTGCTGGAAGAGGCTGCGCCTGCCGGGGCACAGGCGGTGCGCCGGCGTTTAATGGCGCAAGGGCTGTCTGAGGCGGAGGCTGCCGACATCGTGTGCGAGGTGCTGGTCACGCTCGTGAAGCTGCGCCTCTCCCGTGGTGCTGTGGCGGAGCTCGGTGACATAATTTTACGATACGCGCAACAGCCAAATGGCTCCGGAGAATGGGTGACACGTAAAACCATCATACCGGCGCATGTGCGCACGCCCGTCACCGAAGTCGCCTTACGCAAGGCCGAGCACCGCATGCAGGTGCAATTGCCGCACCTCTTACGTCGGCTGTATACCGAGGTGGGGAATGGCGGATTCGGCCCGGGATATGGGCTCGAAGCGCTGGCCGAGATCATCGATGCGTATGACCATCATTTATCGGTATACAACGATACGGATGACGAGGAGCCTGGCTTACCCTGGCCGAAGGGATTGATGTATCTCGGCACTGAAGGCTGCACCTATCACTTCTACCTCGACTGCCGGGATCTGCGATATCGCGTGATCATGTTCAGCGATTCGCATTATACGAACCGCCTGGAGGAAGGGATGCGGCTCCTCGCCGATACCTTCGATGATTGGATCGGCCATTGGGCGATGCCGGAGTGGGCCAGCGAATGCTTCGCCATTGAACACGCGGTGGGTGATGTCACGTTTCCGGCGACGTGAACCGGACCGGACGGCAACAGTCCAGCCGTTTGGCTATAATGCGCTACGCCGTCCCGCTGTTGCCCTCTCCCGGCGCTTCTGCTAGAATTTACCCAGCCTGCCCGTACATCGTATACGGGCAAGCCGCCGGCATAGCGGCGCTTTATGCGCCCGCCGTGACGCGCGTATGCCGCGGAAGTATACCATGAGCAACAAAATCCTACTCTCCCTGCCCATCGGCCAGAAGGTTGGCATCGCCTTTTCCGGCGGCCTGGATACCTCGGCGGCCATCGCCTGGATGCGCGACCGCGGCGCGATTCCGTATTGCTATACCGCCAATCTCGCCCAGCCCGACGAGAAAGACTATGACGACATCACCCGCCGCGCCATCGAGTATGGCGCGGAGAAGGCGCGGCTGATCGACTGCCGCGAGCTGCTGGTGAACGAAGGGCTGGTGGCGCTGCAGTGCGGCGCGTTCCACATCTCCACGGGGGGGAAATCGTACTTCAACAGCACGCCGCTGGGCCGCGCCGTCACCGGCACGCGCCTGGTGCAGGCGATGGAAGAAGACGGCGTCGACATCTGGGGCGACGGTTCCACCTACAAGGGCAATGACATCGAGCGCTTCTACCGCTACGGCCTGCTCGCCAACCCCAACCTGAAGATTTACAAGCCCTGGCTGGACCAGGACTTCGTGCGCGAGCTGGGCGGCCGCCAGGAGATGAGCGCCTTTCTGAAGGATCATGGCTTCGACTTCAAGGCGAGCGCGGAAAAGGCCTACTCCACCGACTCCAAGATCTGGGGCGCTACCCACGAGGCGAAGCAACTGGAGTTCCTGCAAAACGGCCTGCGCATCGTCGAGCCGATCATGTCGGTGAAATCCTGGGACCCGGCGGTCGAGATCGCGTCCGAGGAAGTGACCGTGCGCTTCGAGGCCGGCCTGCCGGTGAGCCTCAATGGCCAGGCCTTCGACAACCCGGTGGAGCTGGTGTTGGAAGCGAACCGCATCGGCGGACGCCACGGTCTGGGCATCTCCGACCAGATCGAAAACCGCATCATCGAGGCCAAGAGCCGCGGCATTTACGAAGCGCCGGGCATGGCGCTGCTGCACATCACCTACGAGCGGCTGGTGAGCGCCATTCACAACGAGGGCACCATCGACAACTACCGCACCCTCGGCCGCCGGCTGGGCCGCCTGCTCTACGAGGGCCGCTGGTTCGATCCGCAGGCGCTGATGCTGCGCGACACGCTCATTCGCTGGGTGGGCCGTGCCGTCACCGGCGAGGTGACGCTGGAACTGCGTCGCGGCGATGATTACACCATCGTCAACACCGAAGGCCCGCACCTGACCTACCAGCCCGAGCGCCTGTCGATGGAACGGGTAGATGGCGAAGCCTTCTCGCCTCTGGACCGCATCGGCCAACTGCAGATGCGCAACCTGGACATCGCCGACTCGCGTGAGAAGCTGTCCGTCTACTCGTCGATCGGCGTGCTGCAGAGCACGGCGATGCGCTCGCTGGTGCATGACGCGGAGGATGAGAAGCCGGCCGAATAAGGCGACGGAGCTACATGCAACAGGCCCCGCGGAGCATTCCGCGGGGCCTGTTGCGTTCCACGGTCAGCAGATCATTCCATGCTGACCGTGGCGTCCGGCGTGGCAGCCGACTCGTCAGCCGGGGCCCCGGCGCAGCCGTTGACCGTGGCGCGCACCACGGCGCAGTCGCGGGCGGCGGTGTCGGTGACGGACCAGACGCGCAGCGGCACGCTGAAGGTCTGCCCGGCCGGCGCGGTGCAGGCGGTGCGGATGACCACCGTCAGCAGCACTTCGCCGCGCGGCGCCACCGTGGCGGTGCAGTAATACGGCGCGGCGCGCATGCACGCTGACAGATCGGTGCCCGCCGCGTTGATGATCTTATAGGCGAAGTTGCCGTTGGCTACCGCCGGGGTGCCGATGTAGAATTTCGTCGCGGTGTTGCCGTCGTTCTGGATGCGCACGAAGTACCACTTCTCGGTGCCCGGGGCGAGGGTAGCGGTCATCGTCTGGTTGTAGCCGTCGGTATTGATGACGTTATTGCCACAGTAGTCGGTACTGCTGGGACTGGCGCTGAGCACCACGTCCGGCTGGGTGCAGACGCTGGGGGCGGTCACCGTCATGCTCACCAGGTCATACGCCTTCGTCAGCGCGTAGGATTCCGCGCCGACTTTCACGCAGATAGTACCCGCCGCCGCTATGAGCGGCTTCACCTCGGCATAAATCGGCAGCGTGGCCGCCGCTCCGATAGTCGGCGTCGTCCACCCCAGGCCGGTAATCTCGGCGGTGATGTCGATGGGGCCATTGGTCCCGGACGGCGTATAGTAGCGCACCTGCCACTTGCTGGTGCCGGCGCTGGCGATCAGCCGGTAGTTCGTCGCATACGGGCTGTCGTTCTGCAGCGGAATCTGGAAGGTGCGCGTGAGCCCGGTGCCGCACGACGTGGTGACGCACTGCCCCGCCCCCGAGGTATTGTAAATATTGTTGCCCAGGTAGGTGGCGGTGGGTTCGTTAAAGAGGCCCAGGTCGGGCTGCCAGACGCAGGCCGGCGCGGTCTGCAGCGCGATGACGCTGCCGGTGCCGTTTGATGCGGCCTTCGGGAAGGCTTTCACCAGCACGGTGTTGTTCGCGCCGACGACCGGGGCGGAATACTGCATCCCGCTGGTATAGCTGCTCACGTAGTCCCACAGCACCGTTCCGCACGGGCCCAGCGCGTAAATACGGGCGTAGTTGGCGGCATTGGCGGCGATGTAGATGGCGCCGTTGGCGGCCACCGCCGGCGCGGTGTAGCTGCACACCGTGGCGGTCTTCGTTGTCCACTTCACGCTGCCGGTGCTGCTGAGGGCGTAGATGGTGTTGGTGCCCACACCGCAGTAGACGGTGCCGTCCGCCGCCACCGCCGGCGGGCTGACGGGCGCACAGAGATTCTTCGACCACTTGAAGCTGCCCAGGCCAGAGATGGCATACAGCGTGGTGCCGGCGGTGAAGTAAATGGTGCCGTCGGCGCCGATAACCGGGGCGCTCACCGTGCACGGCGCGGTGTAGGTGCCACGCACCGTGCCGGCGGTGTCGATGGCCAGCAGCTTGTTGGCGCTGCCCACGGCAATGAGGCCGTTCAAGCCCAGCGCGGGCGTAGTGATGACAGTTCCAACCGTTTTCGTCCATTTTTTCGTGCCGTTGGCGTTCACCGCCACCAGCGCGCCGCCCGAGGCGAAGTAGACGACGCTGGTATCCACCACCGGGGTGCCGGCGCCGCACGGCCCGGTCACCGTCCATTTCGGCGTGCCGTCCGCCGCGATGGCGTAGAGTTTGTCATAGGCCACGTAGATGGTACCATTGGTGGCGATGGCGGCGGTGGTGGCTTTGCCGGGGATGCTCAACGGCGCCAGTTCGCAGTCCCAGGCACAGGTGCCGTTGGCGCTGATGGCGTTCAGCGTCGACGGCCCGCCGTTGTAGCCCACCGCGTAGACGGTGCCGTTGCAGCCTACCACCGGGGTGAGACCGTTGTTCACCACGTCGTCGGTGTTGTAGACCCATTTCACCGTGGGCGTCATGGCACCGGAGACGGTGCTCTGACCATTGTGGTTGGCGCCGCAGCCGCTCATCGCCCAGGGGGCCTGGGCCAGGACCGGCATGGCGCCGAGGATGACGGCCCATAACATGCCGATCATCCAGCCGCGTTGCAGGGGTATGCAACTCCATTTGCGCATCTTCTCTCCTCCTGTGTGATTGGTGTGCATCCGCGTCAGACCAGAGATCAGTCAGTCGGCAGATGTCAGAAACGCATCGCTCCTCGTAATGGCGCATGGTTGTCCTTCACGCGCCCAATGCTGATTGTAGGAAGTCCCGTCCTGTTTCGGCGCACGCGCGATGGCACATCACCATCGCCTGTCGCGCTATCAGATTGGCGCGGCTCCCGCCCGTCTCTCGCGTGGCCGGGAATGGCGAAGTCGAAGCAGAAGGAGCGGGTGAGTGCGACGGCGGCTACGCGCTATCTTCGGGGATGAGGAAGCGCCACTGCGTATCACAGAGCCGTAATCGCTATTCGCTGTCCTCGGGGATCAGGAAACGCCATTGATATTTGCGAGCGCCGATGGCGAAATCCCAGGCGACGGGGGTGCCGGTGGTGAGCTGCAGCTCGCGCCATTCCCACCAGCGGGTGGCCAGTGCCAGGCCGCGCGGCGCCGCCAGTACGCCGGCGCACAGCAGCACCTGCAGCAGCGCGACGAAGGCGCCGCTCTCCGGGCCGGTGTCGCCGCCTATCAGCAGCGGATGGCCGTGCAGCGCCGCGGTGAATGGTGACGGGAAGATGGCCGACGTGCCGCCGATGTGCAGGTTGAAGAGCGCCAGCCCGAAATTCCACCCGGCATTCACCCCGATGGGCAGCCACAGCGAGCCGCTGCGCAGGTAGAGCAGGCAGAGGGTGGTGATGTTCAGCGCGATGCTCACCGGCCACAGCGGGTGCGCGGCGATCTTCAACAGGTACGCCCACCAGCCGGGATTCAACAGCAGCGGGTTGAGCAGGTACAACAGCACGCAGCACAACACCGCCGCCGGCACGCCGAAGTCGCGCAGCAGCGTCTGGAAAAAGTATCCCTGCAACAGCAGGATGGCGGAAGCCGACTCGAAGAGCAGGCAAATGATGGCGAAGGCGAGGACGGCGGCGTCCTGCCGCGTGGGAAGGTGCAGCGCTACCGTGGCTACCCCCGCGACGCTCAGCACGGCGAGGAACAGCAAAATCACCAGCACCCCGGCCAGAAAGCCGCCCAGCACCCGCGGCAGCCACGGCACCTCCAGCGACAGCCCCAGCGTGCGCGGCGGCAGGTGCTCGAAGCGCGCCGCCACCCAACTGCCTGCCCCCATGAATGCGGGTATGGTAGCCAGTCCGGTAATCAACCCCACCAGCAGCAGTTGGTCTGGCAGGTTGATGCGCGCGCTGATCAGCGGCATCGCGAGAATACCCTTGAGCAGGTCAGCGAGCGGCAACGCGATCGCCAGGAAGAGGAGCGCGCGCCACACGCCGCGCAGGCGGCCGTTGTTCCCGTAAAAGATGTTGCGCACGTGCATGGTAAAATATATTCGACAGTGGGAATGTGACTCCTGCACGAATCATCTTTTCGACGCACACCCATCGCCATGCGTGGCCGGCGCCGGCGGCTCCTCGCGACGCAAGCGGGGGATAAGGCCGCGGAGGGCGGCGAGGGTAGCGTCGATCTCCGCTTCGGTGGTGCCGCGGCCGAGGGAGAAGCGCACGGCTTCCGCGGCATGGATGCGGTCATGCCCGAGCGCCTGGATGACATGCGACGCTTCCACCGCGCCGGCGGCGCCGGCGGCGCCGGTGCTGGCGGCGATGCCCGCCAGGTCGAGGGCGAGCACCAGCGTCTCGCCCGCCACGCCGGCGAAGGCGAGGTTGGCGTTATTCGCCAGCCGGTGCGCACGCGAGCCGTGCAGCCGGGCGTCGGGGATGGCCAGCGCCCCGGCAATGAGGCGGTCGCGCAGCGCGCGGATGCGGGTAATCTCCGCCGCGTCGGGCCGGTGCCGCACCGCTTCAGCGAAGCCGGCGATGCCGGCGACGTTCTCGGTGCCGGCGCGGCGTTCGTGCTCTTGCCCGCCGCCGTCCTGCAGCGGCTGCAGCCGCGTGCCGGCGCGGACATAGAGAAGGCCAACGCCTTTCGGCCCGTAGAGCTTGTGCGCGGAGACGGTCAAAAGATCGACAGACAACTCGCGCACGTTCAGCGGTAGCTCGCTCGCGGCCTGCACGGCGTCGGTGTGGACGGTCACGCGGCGCGCGCGGCACAGGCGACCGATCTCCGCCACCGGCTGCACCGTGCCGATCTCGTTGTTCGCCAGCATCACCGAGACGAGGATCGTCTCCGGGGTGAGCGCCGCCGCTACCTGCTCCGGATGCACCAGCCCGTCGCCATCGGGCGGCAGCACGGTAACACGAAAGCCCTCCCGCTCCAGCGCCAGGCAGCTTTCCAGCACGGCGTGGTGCTCGATAGCGGTGGTGATAATATGGGTTCCCCGGCTCTTCAGCGCCCGCGCCGCGCCTTTGATGGCCAGGTTGTCGCTCTCCGTGCCGCCGGAAGTGAAGACGATCTCCGCGCTGCCCGCCCCCAACCAGTCGGCGAGGGTATCGCGCGCCGCGTCGATGGCCGCCCGCGCGGCGCGTCCCGCCGCGTGCAGGCTCGACGGGTTGCCAAACAGCTCCCGCCCAAACGGCGCCATCGCCGCTTCCGCCCGCGCATCCAACGGCGTCGATGCCGCGTAATCGAGATAAATCACCGATGTGTCTCCCGAACTTATTATACGCGGAAAGGCCGCTCTCGCGTAACGTCGGCAAGCAGTTATACCGGATTGGCACAGGAGGCGCGCGGGACGAGATGTGAGGGAATGAAGTGCGTGGCAGGCGGCCGCGGGTCGTCCGGTGCCTGCATGCGCGCTAGCAGGCAGGCCATAGCGGTTTGCCCGATCTGCGCGGGGTGTTGATCGATGGTCGTCAACGGCGGATGCGTAAATTCACCAACTGTCAGGTTTCCGCACCCGATGATGGTGAGTTCACCAGGCACATTGAGTCCCAACTGGTAGCAGGTGGCTATTACTTTTGCCGCGATGTGATCATCGCCGGCGATTAGCGCCGTGGGCCGGCGGTGCATGGACAGCAGCGCCTGGAATACTTCAGGGTCCGCAACGTGCTCGTATGACCTGCCTGTCGACTCGATACAGTATTGTGTTGGCAGTTTTCGCATTTCCAGCGCGGCGATGATCGCGAGACCACGCAAGCTTGGAACATGATTTAGCCAGGCGATGCGGTGATGTCCCAGCGTAATCAAGTAATCGACGGCCAGGCTTGCCAGTTGTTTCTCGTCCGTTCGTACCGTATCAAATTGGATCGGTCCAGCGACGGCGTCAATGCTCACCGCCGGTATGCCATGGCTGCGCAGTCCCAGCACGAGTTCTCGGGGGAGCGGCTCAGCACGCCCGGTGTAGAGCAGTGCTCCGTCAACACGTTGCTCGATCATGGCATGGATGGCATACAGTATTTTTTCGGGAGAGCTGTAGGTCTCAAAAATCATGCTGCGATATCCGGCATCCATCACCGAATTGAGCATCGCCGAGAGAATTGACGCGTTGAACGTGACAGTCAGTTGCGGCAGCGCGATCCCGATCACGCCGCTTTGCCCAGTCAACAGGCCGTGCATGAGCTGGTTGGGATGATAATGGTATTCCCGGGCTAAATCCTGGATCCGCTTGCGCGTGACCAGGCTGATGGAGGGATCGTCTCGCAATGCCCGGCTGACTGTTGACGGGGAGACGGCAGCTAACTTGGCTAGCAAGCGAATATTTGGCATCGGCACTCCGATCATGCAACAATGTTGCGTAACTATTGCTGACAAAACAAAATCCTGTCAATAAGGTCATGCTACACTAATGCAATATATGACCTATCAGTCACGAAAGGAAGGATTGAAGATGCTGTATTCACGGTTTCTTTCGCAACGTCGTCCAGGGGGCTTCACCCTGATCGAGCTGCTCGTCGTCATTGCCATTATCGCCATATTGGCTGCGATTCTCTTTCCGGTATTCGCGAAAGCCCGTGAGAAGGCTCGCACGAATACCTGCATGAATAATCAGCGGCAGGTGGCACTCGCGGTCCTCATGTATATCCAGGATAACGACGAAGCGCTGTTCCCGGATCCGAAAACCACCTCCTGGGGCGCCTATTTGAAGATGTATAACGAGCCGAGTATCTACGACTGTCCGACGAAGACCGGACGTGGATCGAACGACGCCCCGGAATACGGCTTTCACGCCGGCCTGTTCGGGATGGCCATGGGTGATATCGACCGCCCGATCTCGACCTTCCTGACCGCGGATGCCAAGCCGAACGGTACCGGCGCGCCATACACGGTGCAGGACGGCAGTCAGCTCGACACGCGGCACCTCGGGAAGGTGATGGTGAGTTATGTGGACGGCCATGCGCAGCAGGTCGATGCCTCTGATCTGCCCATCTTCGGTATCCCCAACTACATACAGGTGGTGAAACGCGGCACATTCACTGGCGTGAACTGGGGAGCGGCGTATGCCGAATTCGCCTTCCAGCAGAGCCTGCCTACCTGGGGGTTGGGGAATAACCTGCTCTCCGGCGTCGGTCCACTGGCCAGCGACGTCTATCTGCTCGGCACGCGCCCGGCTTGGTTGTCTACGGTGCCGACCGAAATACTGACCGCCGCAAATGGCAACCAGGTCGCGGCCATGTATTGGGATACACGGACGCCGCCGCAATTCCCCACGACGTTTCCTGGCAACGGCACGCAGACCACAAACCCGCAGAGCAATCCCGTCTTCTGGGCGCGCAACCTGATGAACGGCAACGGCCAGGGGACGGGCGGTAACCCTGCCGGCACGGTGACGCTGACCCCAAATGTGTCCGCCAACACCACGCGGAAGGTCGCAATCATCCTTCGGCGATGCAATGCTCAGTCTTCCGGCGGGGCGACCTTCACCTTTCCGTGCAACTCCCTGACCTTCGGTACCGGCGGCACGGCGAAAACCGTTACGCTGACCAATGGCACGACCATGACATCAACCGCCGACCTGATGACGATCTACACCATCAACCTGCCCATCGTGCCGAATACGCCGGTCACCTTCAACTTCGGCCCCGGCACCGGCGGCAACTGCTACTTCGGCATGTGGATGAGTTTTGAAGAGTAGGCGATAGAACAGCCGAAGCAATACGGGTGTTTTGTGGACAGGCGTCTCGTTCTCACGAGGCGCCTGTTTGTCCTTCCGCATGAAATTGCTGTTGGAGCGAAATATGAGTAACAGATTTGTGAATCTCTTCACAAATATGACATAGGTCATAGTCGGGCAAGGCTGCCTGCTGGTACCCTCATATCATCGGAAGTTCACTACGATTTGACTGAGGAGGAAATGACCCATGAGCATGTTCTGTTACCAGTGCGAGCAGGCCGCGCGCGGCACGGGCTGCACGGCGTTTGGCGTGTGTGGCAAAGACCCGGAGACGGCGGCGCTGCAGGATTTGCTGCTGCACGGCGTGAAGGGCCTGGCGATGTATGCCAACCGGGCGCGGGCGTTGGGCGTGCGTGACCGTGAGGTGGATATTTTCGTGCTGGAGGCGTTGTTCACCACCGTCACCAACGTCAACTTCGACGCGCACAAGCTGGCGGCGATGGCGCGGAAGGCGGCGGAGCTGCGCGACCGCATGCAGGCCGCGTATGTCCAGACGGGCGGCACGGTACTGGACGGTCCCGCGGCGTGGGAGCCGGCGGGGGATTTCGACGGGCTGGTGCGCCAGGGCGAGGATATTGGCATCAATCAGCGCTTCTCGCGCCTTGGGCCGGACGTCACCGGCCTGCAGGAGATCATCGTCTACGGGCTGAAAGGCCTGACCGCCTACGCCGACCACGCGATGGTCCTCGGGCAGGAAGATGAGAACGTCTACGCCTTCGTGCACGAGGCGATGGACTTCCTCACCCGCGACAGCTACACCGTCGACGAACTGGTGGGCATGGCGCTGAAGGTGGGCGAAGTGAACCTGACGGTGATGGCGATGCTGGACACCGCCAACACCGGCGCCTATGGCCATCCAGTGCCGACCCCGGTGCGCATCACCCCGGTAAAGGGGAAAGCGATCCTCGTCTCCGGTCACGACCTGCTCGATTTGAAGTTGCTGCTGGAGCAGACGCAGGGCACTGGCATCAACATCTACACTCACGGCGAAATGCTGCCGGCGCACGGGTACCCCGAGCTGAAGAAATACCCGCACCTGGCCGGCAACTACGGCGGCGCGTGGCAGGACCAGCAGAAGGAATTCGACGCCTTCCCCGGCGCCATCCTGATGACCACCAACTGCATCCAGATGCCGAAGGAATCGTATACGGCACGCATCTTCACCTCCGGGCTGGTGGAGTGGCCGGGCGTGGAGCACATCGGCGCCCAGAAGGACTTCTCCGCGGTCATCCAGGCGGCGCAGGCGGCCGACGGTTTCCAGGAAGACGGTACGGAAGAGACGATCCTCGTCGGCTTCGGGCATAACACCGTGCTGGGCGTAGCCCCGGTGGTCATCGACGCGGTGAAGAGCGGCGCGCTGCGCCACTTCTTCCTGGTGGGCGGATGCGACGGCGCCAAGCCGGGTCGCAACTACTTCACCGAGCTGGCGGAAGCGATCCCGCAGGACTGCGTGGTGCTGACGCTGGCCTGCGGCAAGTTCCGCTTCAACAAGCTGCCCTTCGGCGACATCGGCGGCATTCCGCGGCTGCTGGACATGGGGCAGTGCAACGACGCCTACTCCGCCATCAAGGTGGCCGCGGCACTGGCTGACGCCTTCGGCTGCGGCGTGAATGACCTGCCGCTGTCGATGGTGCTCTCCTGGTACGAGCAGAAGGCGGTGGCGATTCTCCTCACGCTGCTGCACCTGGGCGTGCGCGACATCCGGCTGGGCCCCTCGCTGCCCGCCTTTGCCACTCCGGCCATCCTCAAGGTTTTGGTGGACAACTTCAACATCATGCCCATCACCACCGTGGAAGCCGACCTGGCGGCGATGCTGGGTGACGAGGCGTGTGCCGCCGGGTAGACAGGAACATCACACAGCGTGAAGATGGAGCAATGTCATGGGTTCCCGGCCGGTACAATCGTATCGCCGGGAATCCGCACAAACCAGGTGGGTTAGCGCTGCCGCGCGAAAGAGCCGGTAGTATATATTCGCATCCGTCAACCGTGGAAAGGAGCAAACCATGAAAGCGATTGTCGATCAGGATGCCTGCATCAGTTGCGGGCTGTGCCCCGAGGTATGCCCGGAGGTGTATCGCATGAATGCCGACGACAAAGCAGAGGCCTACGTGGACCCGGTGCCTGATGCGGTGCTGGCGAAGGCGCAGGACGCGGCTGAGCAATGCCCGGTGGAGGCCATCATCGTCGAGTAACACGATTCGGGCCGGCGAAGAAGAAGTCTCCGCCGGCCCGAATCGTAGTGTATCCTGGCTGCCTTAATTATACTTCCACTGGTGATTGCCCGCTTGCCGGCATTCCACCGTGGCGGTGATGGGCGCCATCCGCGCGGCCGCCGGGAAGCTGATCGTCAGGGTGGCGGCGCCGCTGCCATTGGGCAGCGTGCCGTCCGCCAGCTTCCAGTTCAGCGTGAAGCCGGTCGCCGTCCCCGCGCTCCAGGTGATCGGCACGGTGCAGGTGCTGGTTGTTCCGCCGAAGGTGAACGCCATGGTGGCGGTGGTCTGGCCGGCCGGCGCGCCATACGGCGTCTGGATGCTCCCCTTCAGCGTCAGTGTCGGGTTGGTCAGCATCCGACCGCGCTCTTTCCAGTCCAGCGTGACTTTCGAGATCGACAGGCTGCCGGCGCGGTTCACGGTCACTGTCTGCGTCGCGGTGGCGGTGTTACCGGCGGCGTCCCGCGCCGTCCAGGTGACGGTGGTAACGCCCACCGGAAAGAGCGCCGGCGCATTGTTCGTGATCTGTGGAGCGGCATCCACCGCGTCCGTCACCGTCGCCTGGCCCAGCGCCAACGGCGTACCGGCCACGGCCGACTGGGTGGTCGCCACGTTGGCGGGCACCGCCAGCACCGGCGCGGTGCGGTCTTTCACCGTCACCAGTTGCGTTTTCGTCACCACCGCGCCCAGGTCATCGGCCGTCGTCCAGGTGACGGTGGTTATCCCCGCCGGGAAGACCGCCGGCGCATCGTTCGTCACTGCCAGCGCGCGGCCGGCGTAGTCGGTGGAGGTGGCGGTACCGATATTCACCATGGCCCCAACGGCACTAGTCTGCTCGGCGGTCACGTCATCGGGCACGGTCAGCTTCGGCGCGGCCGGATTATTGACCGGCGCCACCACGGTAACCAGTTGCACCGCCGACGCCGAGACGCCGTAGCGATTGGTGGCCGTCCAGGTGACTTCCGTGGTGCCGATGAGGAACAGCAGTGGCGCGTTGTGGGTAATTTTCGGCGCGGGATCGGTGCGATCAACGGCGGTAGCCTGCCCGATGTCCACCTGCGTACCGGAAATGGCGACCATCGGCACGGTCACGTCCGCTGGAATCGTCAGCACCGGCGCCTCCACGAAGCGCAACTCCCAGACACGGGTATTACCCGCCATCGCCGGCAGCGCAAGCAGGATACTCGCCGCGAAAACCATCATCATTGTCCACTGTAAACCGCGCATGTCTTTCTCCACAATCATCCCGATTCTTCGTCTGCGTTCAGGGGTGAACACAGCGGTTGTCTTCCAGGCAACCGGGTACTTTTTCCACATTGTGGAGAAAGTCATCACATATTGCGAAAAAAATTTAATAGGGAAAGCTGTGCGGCAAATTGACAAAACGCAGCCCAATATCGGCAATATACCGAGCAAACCGGCTATATACCGTGTGATGAAATGTCTTGCGCTAGGGGTAGTGCCGACGGCGGGTTATTCCGTCGGCACGTTCACTTGCGCGACAGAGTGCAGTGGCAGGCCCAGGAAGAACTCGCCGTTTTTACGGAACTGCGCGGGGTCGCCGCTGCAGAAGAAGCGATGGCGACTCGGGTCGGCGTGCGCGAGGCCGGTGCCGAATTGGGCCGCCACCTGGTCGGCTACGGCGTCGGCGGGGTCGATGAGGATGACGTCCGGGCCCAGGAAGCGGGCGATGGGCGCGCGCAGAAAGGGGTAGTGGGTGCAGCCGAACACCAGCGTGTCGATGCCGGCGTCGCGCAGCGGGGCCAGGTATTCCGCTACTGCCGCCTCCGCCTCGGGGCCGTCGGTGATACCCGCTTCCACCAGCGGCACGAATTTCGGGCAGGGCTGCTGGTACACCGCTGTTGCGCCGCAGGCGCACAGCGCGCGGCCGTAGGCACCGCTGTTCACCGTGCCCAGCGTGGCGATGACGCCGACGGCGCCGCGGCCGGCGGCGCAGGCGGCGGCGCTGCCCGGACCGATCACCTCGAAGACCGGGCGGTCGAACTGTGCCACCGCCGCGGTGTGCGCCCCGGCGGCCGAGGACATATTGCAGCCCATCACCACCGCGTCCGCCCCCTGCGCGAAGAGGAAGGCGATGATCTGCAGCGCGAAATCGCGCACCTGCGCCAGCTCGCGCCCGCCGTACGGCACGTGCGCGGTGTCGGCAAAGTAAATCAGCCGTGCCCGCGGCACCTGGCGCAGCACCGCGCCGGCAACCGTGAGGCCGCCCACGCCGGAATCGAAGACGCCGATGACGGGGGATGAGGTGTTGGACATCGAATCAAGCTGCTTGTCTGGCACACGTATTCACTTCGGCAGCACCGCGGGGATTCCTGCCGAAGGTATTGGATTAGTCACCGTCTGGAACTGGAACACCCCGAAGTAATCGGGAGGGCGAGAGCCCCGCTGCTATTCAGATACGGATTCCGTTCCGCCGGTTTCACCTCTCCCCCGCCACCTCCCCTACACGGGGAGGGGAGTGATGAGGAAACATGACAGGCAAAGGGGCTCTCAAACACAGAGAGCGGCTTGTTCTCCATGTTACAATACCACCAACCCCGCCTCCGCCATCACCCCCCGCAGCGCCGCCGTGTCGACCTCGCCCACGTCGCAACTCCGTTGGCACGCTTGCGCGGCGGCGAGGCCGGCGGCTTCGCCCATCTGGTTGGTGTTCACCATCACACGCACGGCGCCGTGGGCGCCCTGGTCGGTGTCGATGCCGCGGCCGGCGATAAGCACGTTGCGGGCGTCGCGGGGCACCAGGGCACCGTAGGGAATCTGGTAGTACAGCGGATCCGTCTCGCGCGGCGCGCGCCAGCGGCCGGTGACCACCGGCTGGCCGGGCACATGCGTCTGCTCGACGCCGTTGAGGAAGCGGAAGGTGAGGCCGGCGCCGGCGCCGTGGTGGATGTCAACCTGGTAGGTGCCGTTGGCGATGGCGTCGGGGAAGCGCGTGCCCTCCAGCAACTCCGCCTCGGTGAGGTGATGGCGGCAGACGGCGTGGCGCGTTTCGCGGATGCCGATGTAGGCGGGCAGCGCCACCGGCTGCACCGCGTCGCCGCCGGGCACGTGGCGATGAAGCAGGTCGAGTAGCGATTGCACCTGCCGGCGGCCTTCCATCTCGGCGCGGGTGAGCTGGTCGGCGTCGGCGCAGTTGGCGCCGTGCACCCGCGTGCCCGCCACCATCGTCATCTCCGGCGCTCCCGGCACGTACGCCGTCCATAGGAATCCGAGCGGCAGCGCTTCGGGGTAGCGCGGATCAAAGACGTCATGGCGGATATTGAACTCGGGGCTCTGCGCCTTCACCGCATCCAACCCGGTCAGGTAGGCACAGGTGGTGGGTGGCTGCAGCACCTCGCGGGTGACGGTGGGCCAGCCCATACGTGTTACCAGGTCGCTGTCGCCGCTGGCGTCGATGAACACCCGCGCGGCAATGGCCCGCCGACCGGTTTTGTCCTCGATAACGGCGTGCGTCACCCGCCCGTCGGCATCGGCCACCGGCGCCACGAAGCGCGCATGCAGGAAAGGGCGGATGCCCGGATGCTCGCGCACCAGCGCGTCCAGCTCCAATATCAGCGCGGCGCAGTTCATCTGGTAGCCATGTTGCATGAACGGCTGCATCGCCCCGCGGCGCTCCAGCCGGGTCAGCATTTCCCGAGTGAGGCCAGCGATGATCGGCCGCTCCCCGCCGGTGTCGGTCAGCGTGTGCCACACGTTCACCAGTCCCGCGGTGGCCGTCCCGCCGAAATACCCGTTCAGCTCCACCAGCGCCACGCGCAATCCCTGCTGCGCGGCGCGCACCGCGGCGAACAGCCCGGTGCAACTGCCGCCGACCACGCAGAGGTCGCCCTCCCACGCCACCGGCGTCTCGCGCGCCGCCTCATACACTGTAGCCATGCCAATGCCTCCGCCATGTCGGGTAGCCGTATCATACCACGCACACCCCCTGCAACCAAGCCGGCGTAATGCGATTTTTACGCTTGCATGTTGAAGGATCCTGGAAGAAAATAGGCGATCAGACAGACAGGAGACACGGGCATGTGCAAACGACACACGCCGCCATCGGGCGGGCAAGACGGCTTTCACTTTGCCGATGCGATGGAGCAGTTCGAGGCGGGGCAGGCGTCGGTGCATGCCGGCGACCTGCCGAAGGCAATGGCGGCCTTCGCCTCTGCCATCGCGCTGGACCCCACGCTGGTCGCCGCGCAGGTGGGGTTGGGGACGGCGTTGACCGGCATAGCGGAGTTTGAACAGGCGATCATCGCGTTTGAGCGGGCGCTGGAAATGGAGCCCGATAACCTGCCGGCGACGATCGGCCTGGGCATGGCGCTGATGGAAGTCGGGGAAGACGTGGATGGCGCGGAACTGATTATACGCGCGGTGGGTGCTGCCAAGCCGGATCAAGAGTTGTACCGCGGCGTGACCAGCGCACTGGTCCAGATGGGCTTTGACGACAAGGCCGATGCGATCATTGACAAAGGCCTGGAGCACTTCCCGGATGATGACGAGTTGCTCTTCTACCGGGCGCTGCGCCTCGGGGGGGTGCAACGGCAGGATGAGGCGGTTTCGCTGTTGGAAACGCTCCTGCGCCGACGACCCGATGACGCCCGGTTGCGCTACACGTATGCGCTAATGCTCACGGAGCGGCAACAGTCCGACCGGGCGCTTGATATTTTTCAGGACATGCGCCGCGACCCGGAATACGGGGTGCGGGCAACGTATAGCACCGCAATGCTGCTACTCGACCTCGGCCGTGATGACGAAGCGCGTGACATCCTGTCCACCCTGGTCGAGCCCGCGCGCGATGATACCGAAGCCGGCCTGGCCCTCGCCAATACCTACTGGCGCCTGGGCGAGTTTGCGAAAGCCTTCGCCGCCTATCAGCGCGTGGTGGAACTGGATCCCGACGAGGTGGAAGCCTATGAAGGCCTCATTCGCCTGGGTACGGCACTGGGCAAGATGGACGCGACGCTGCAGGCTGCCGCGGCGCTGAGCATACTCGACCCCGACTACCTGGATGATATCATGCAGGAGATGCTGCCGCAGCCGCGCAAAACGGGCTTCCAGCCGACAATTCACGCGCCATTGCCCGCCGACGCCATTCTGCAGTTGAAGATCACGCTGAAGTGGTCGAAACCGCCCATCTGGCGGCGGGTGCTGGTGCCGGCGGATATCACCCTGGCGAAACTGCACGCCGTCATCCAGACTGTGATGGGATGGGGGAATGCCCACCTGCACGAGTTTGCGATTCACGGCAAGCGGTATGGCACGTCGGATCCGGATGGCTTCGGGCCGCCGGTGAGCAGCGAAACACGCGCGAAGCTGAACGCCATGGGCCTGGGTGAAAAACAGCGCTTCACCTACGAGTATGACTTCGGTGATAGTTGGACGCACGAGATCGTGCTGGAAAAGGTATTGCCGCGCCAGGAGGGCATGCCGTATCCCGTGTGCACCAAAGGCAAAGGCGCCTGCCCACCGGAAGATATCGGCGGCATCACGGGGTACTACCACTTCCTGGAGGTGATGACGGAGCCGAAGGACCCCGAATACCGCGAGATGCAGGAATGGTACGGCGGCCCATTCGATCCCAATGCCTTTGATATCGACGCGGTGAACGCCGTCCTGGCGCCGCGGCGCAAAAAAGCCAAATAACCGCGCATGTGCGCTGGCGACATAGCGCCCCTGCCGGCGATATGCCATGCCCCTTGCCCACCTGGAGATGTCTGGGCAGCATATCGAGATCCGAATGCGCCGGATGAATGCGACGCCATTGCATACGGGTCGCTGATTACCGCCACCTCTCTGCTACCGCCAGGCTCCCATCGCGAGCGCGGCCGCGCAGGGCAGGGTCAGCAATAAGGGACGCAGGGACATGGGTTCGGCTTCCGAACCCGGTTGCGCGATGAGATGCCCTGGCGTAGTGGATGGCAGACGCGGCGTTAAGCGTCCGCAGGCACGCTCAGCGTCACCCGCGTCCCGCCGCCGCTCTCCGCCGTCCACGCGCCGCCGAGAATGGCCAGCAGTGTGCCGTGCAGCGCCATGCCGCGGCCGGCGCCAGTGGACGGCATGCTCCCCAGGCCGACGCCGTCGTCGGCGAGGGTCAGCCGCAGTTCGCCAGCCAATTCGGCGTTGATGCGTAGCGTCAGTGGGCGCGTCTCGTCGCCGCCGCGGGCGTAGCGGGCGGCGTTGCGCGCGGCCTCGCGGGCGGCGCCATATAGCACTTCCGCCGTCAACGGCGGCAGCGCAGCGAGAGCCGCCTCCGCGGCGGGGTCGATGGCCCACTCCACATGGGTAAAGGCCTCCGCCAGCTCCCCCTCCACGCACAGCCGCAGCGCGCCCAGCACGCCTTTTTCCGCCAGCGTCTGCACTGTCGCGGTGGGCAGCACGTGCAGCAGGTTGGCGATTTGCTTGTGCAGGTCGCCCAGTTGCGCCAGCAGCGCGGGGGTGTCGGCCGTTCCGGCGCTGGCCGCCAGCATCGCCGCGTGCACCTGCGGCAGCACGTCGTCGTGCAGCACGCGGCGGGTGCGGCGGTCGGCCACCTGGCTCTCCGCCAATTGCGCTCGCTGCACCTGCACCAGCCGGCGCGCCAGTTCGGCCCCCGCGCGGGCGTCCAGCAGGCGCTCGCCCGCCGCCCGCGCCGCCTCCATCTCCTCCTCGGCATACAGGCTGCCGTCGGCCTTCGGCCCCAGCAACAGCAGGCCGTGCAGCCCGCGATCGCCCCACAGCGGCACCGCCCACAGCGCGCCGGCGTGCCGCGCCGGATCGGCGGGGTGGCAGAGCATCGCCGGGTCGGCGCCGTCGGCCAGGTCGCGCACGTCGGCGGGCAGCGGCGCGTCGGGCGGGTAGGCCACCGGCGGAAGCAACGTCGCCAGCGGGCCCAGCGGCACCAGTGCCGCGGTGTGGACGCCCAGCACCCGCGCGCACAGCGCGCCGAAGGCCGTCGCGTCGTCGCCGGTGTCGCCGGTCAGCAGCGTCCGGTACAGCCCCGGGCCGCCCGACGCCGCGCGCAACTCGGCCATCGCCCGCTCGCGGGCACGCACCGATTGCGCGGTGTAGCCGGCATACAGCGCGGTGACCAGCAGCATGGTGAGCAGCGCGCCGGCGATGGGCGGGAACCCGGGGGTGAGGGTCCAGGTGAGGAACACACTGACGATGGGGGCCAGCAGCAGCGCGCCGTGCCAGCTTTGCCGCAGCCCGCGCCGGGGCAGCGACCGGCCGGTGAAAATCTCATACGACACCACCGCCTGCCCGATGAGCCCCACCCCCAGCAGCACCAGCAGCGATACCGCCAGGTCGAGCTGCAGCGCGGTGTGAGACGTGCCGGAGGCCAGGCCCACCGCGCGCATCTGCAGCAGCCTTGGCATGTAGATGAGCAGACCGCCGCACACCACCAGGCTGGTAGCCAGCCACACCAGCGAAGCACCGGCCAGCCACGGCCGCGCCCGTTCGCGCGCCTGGTCGCCCATCATCCGCCGCGACGGTGCCGGGTGGCGCAGCGCGTCCACAGCCAGCGCCGTGCAGGCAATCAGCAATCCGGCATACACCAGCGCGATCCACGGCAGGCGGCCGATGAACGGCACCCCCTCGATGACCGGCCCGGCAAGAATCAGCGACGGTGGGAAGGCATACAGCAGCACCAGCGGATTGCCGCGCACCGTGGGGTCCAGCAATATGGCGATGGCGGTAGCGGCGACAATGACCACCAGCGCCAGGAAGGCCGCCCGGTGCAGCCGGAACTGGCGCAGCGCACCGCGGTGCGCGAAAAAGCCCACGTGCCACAGCACCACCGCGTACCACGTGCCGGGCAGCAGCAGCCCGCCCGCCCACACCAGCGGCCACCGCGACAGCGCCAGCGGCCCGCCCCACTGCCCCTGGCTGATGAGCAGCGCGTGGAAGCCGAACATCCCCGCCGCCCCCAGCATCGCCACCCCCACCAGCCACACCCCCCACGCCCGCCGCTCCGCCAACCCCAGCACGGCCAACCCCAGCCACGCCAGCAGGCTGGCGGTGATGAGGGAGACGGCGATGAGGGGATAGGCGAGGGGGGTGGTCATTAAGGCTCCACTGCCTGAACGGCATGTATGGGGTTGAATGATTTAATTCATTATTTATGCGGGGATTGAAATCCCCACCTGCCGGGCCTTTCGGCCGGGCGTCCCTCTGCAGGGACGCAACGGTTCTGATAATACAACCGAGTGCTGCTCTACGCAGTGTTAACTGAAAAGCAAATCATCACTTTCAGTAGATACGCCTTCAAAGTGGAAGACAGATGCAAACACTAGGCTCTCCAGCATGTCATGGATAACAGCCTCTACGGTCTCACGGCCCAGGTCGTCAACAATCACCATATCAGGCATGCAGTAGTAGCGGCTACCGAGCATATCGCCAGACTCTCGATGCTCGATACGGGCTATCTCAAGGTGTCGATATGTCACAAAGTTGGCCTTCCAGTAGGCACCACTGGAGAAGGTCACTGTTATTTCGCTGTCGCCATCGTCCCGCGACCAGCCACTGGGCTCCCAATGCTCCGCCAAAATGCCGATATCATATGGCAGGCTCGTATTCCGGGCGACAACATCGTCATATGTCGGCCGGAACTGTTCCGTGTCGGCGCGCACCAGCGAAAAACTCGCCCACTCCAACCCCGTCAGCCAGGTGCCGGTTGGATGGTGTTGGCCGGTCACATAGAAGGTGCCAGAAAATAGCGTATCGTCCGCGGTTTCGTCGGGTGTGCCGTATATCCAGAAAGCCGTCGTGGAAACCTCCCCGGCCAGCTGCATGCACCGCACCACCGCTTCCGAAAACGGCACCGCCCAATCCCCGGTTGAAAACCGGCACCCCCACATCCGATGATCTGGCTGGAAGGTCGGCTCGGTTAACGGCTCACCCAGCCGCTCCGCCAGCCGGCGAAACAACTTTTGCGCCCCCGCAAGTTGGTTTGCGCGGAAATGGATGGCCCAGTCCATGCGAAAATTCATATTACTACTCCGTTATGTATCGAGAACTTTAGTTCCCCGGATTGAAATCCGGGGCTGGAGAAACGAAGTCGGCCTGCGCCGACTGGCCGGGTTGCGAGACGGTACTCGGTGTCCCAGGGTGGTTACCCTGGGCTGTAGGATTTGTGCCTTTCAGGCATTATGCCCGCTCACTGACTGTCCGAATATTGTATCCGCACCCGCACCAGCAAGTCATGTAGCGCCGCTTTCGCCGTGGGTAGTTCCGGCAGCGCACTGGCGGCGGCGGCGGTTTCCAATTGCGCGCGCAAGCGGTGGTACTCGCGCTCGTAGACGGCCAGGTCGGCGGCGTCCAGTGTCGAGCGTTCGGGGCCGGCGAGTTTGCGGGCGATCAGTTCCGGTAGGTAGGGCAGGTTGGCGTCGGCGTTCAGTGTGACCAGGTTCGCCTCCACCTCGCCGGTGCGCATCAGGTGGATACCGGTGAGCAGCACGCGGAAGACGTAGAGCAGCGGCTTCACCCGCGGCGGGTGCTCCTTCTGGAAGAGCCGCCATTGCGTCTCGGCGAAGCCCAGGTAGTGGTGGCTGTGATACCGCGTGACGCACCCCCGCGCGATGGCCTTCAACTCCTTGTGTTCGGGCGTGGTGTGCACGATGAGCGGGGAGTAGAGTTGCTCCAGCACATAGCCGTTCTTCCGCAGCAGCAAGGCGAAGAATTTCTTCACGTCATGCATCACCAGGTCCAGCTCCAGCCCGTCCCGCTCTTCAGCCACCTCCAGCGTTTCCGGCCCGGTGTCCAACCCGATCACCTCCTGCACCGGCAACACATGCACCCCGCGCAGATCGTAATCCGAATCCGGCGAGGGGAAGCCGTAGAGATGCGCCCCGCTCACTGTCGCGAAGAGGAGGGGGTAGGGCTGAGCGTTGGTGATGGTGAGTAAACGCTGGTCGAACAATACAAAGCTCCTTAGCTATCTCAAACGCTGGATGCCGTTCTCTTCAAGCCACTTCGGTGCTACTGGTAGACGCGTGCCAGTCAAGGTGTCGTAGTCATATCGATCGATGTGCCAGGTGTATACCAGCGGAGGAATACCCGGCATCTTATGGTATGCCTCCATATACAGATAATTGTCCATAGCCAGATATGTGATACCGCTGATATAGCTGCCTACAGGTATCTCGTGGAATGAACAATATGCTTTGATCCCAAAATCTACCACCAGTATCCCGTCCCGGACATACACCGCTTCTCCACGTATCCAGTATTGTGCACCGCCAAGCGGTTCAATTCCCGGCACATCGACTCCGTCGGGAGCAAGGTGGATCGGCGACAACTCCAAGGCGAACTCGCGCATCTGCCCCTCGACCAGCGGCCTGCGCGCCGTATCATCGATGGCAATCTCTGTATTCACCAGAATGGTCAATTCATCGGGGACCAGTGTCATCACACCATATCCCTCCGCGCCTCAATCAGAAATGCATTCACCCGCGCATAATTCGGCCGCTCCGGCAGCCGGGTCGTCTCATATGCGGTATCGAACTCCCGGTGCAGTTCAAGCCGCCAGGCGTTTACGTCCTCCCACGGCATCTCGCCGCGGCGGATGGCCAGCAGGGCATCGCGGTGGGCGTCCTGCTGCACCAGGATATACCCCTCCTGCAGCGCCGTCACCCCGCTGATGAGCAGGCGGATGAGGTGCATGGCGTGCTTCCACTTGATGTCGCCGCGGGCGCGCAGGTCCTGCTCCAGCTTTTTGAACTGGCCCATCACGTAGCCGTT
>CAZPYA010000002.1:0-54436 GCA_964590255.1 uncultured bacterium | reverse complement strand
GTCTGGTAGATCAGCTTCGACAGGAAGCAATCGCGCATGGCCAGCAGTTCCTGCGCCAGCGGCGTCGCCAGCTCGATCAGCGGCGTATACAGGCACTCCAGGATATTCGGGTTGGCCTTCAGCGCCAATATAAGGAATTTCTGAAGTTCCCAATACGCCTCTTCCGTCTCCGGCCGCTCCAGTTGCTCCGGCACCCCCGCCAGCGACCAGTGCAGCTCCGCCGGCGGCAGGTAAATGCCGCGGTAATCGGTGTCCGAGGCCTCATGACTCAACCCATACGCCCGCGAGCCGACGATGCAGCGATAGATGACGTATGGGTACAGGTCCGGCGCCTCCAGCGCTTCCTCGATGCCCGCCTCCTGGTATTGCGCGCGGATGATGAACGCTTTTCGCGGCAACGACGCCACCGACCCGTCCGGAAACTGCACCCGGTAGGCATGCGTGCTGTCCCCCGGTGCCTCCACCACCATGCCCAGCGCCCCCGTGCCATGCAGCAGCCGCCCGTCCGGCCCATGAATCTCGCCGCGGGTGACGACCTTCGTACCTTCCGGCACAATGAGATGGGGGTTGTGTTTCGTCATATCGGTATCATCGACTTCATGATCATGACTTTATGCGTGCTTCAATTCACCACATGCACCGGCGCGCCTGCGAGGTAGGCCCGCAGGTTCTCCACCACGGCGGCGAGGAGGCGGTGGCGGGCGGCGCGGGTGGCCCAGGCGTGGTGGGGGGTGATGAGGCAGTTCTGCGCGGTGAGCAGCGGGTTGTCAAACGGCGGGGGTTCGACGGACAGCACGTCGAGACCGGCGCCGGCGAGGCGGCCGGCGTTGAGCGCGGCGGCGAGGTCAGCTTCCACTACCAGCGGGCCGCGGGCGGTGTTGAGGAGGAAAGCGGTGGGCTTCATCGTCGCCAGCCGGGCGGCGTCCACCATGCCCTGCGTTTGTGGGGTGAGCGGCGCGTGCAGGCTCACTACATCGGCTTCGCGGAAGAGGGTGTCGAGATCGGTGAAGGCCGTGTCAAGTTCATCCACTGGCACGGTGCGAGTGTGCGCCAGCACGCGCATGCCGAAGGCGCGGGTGATGCGCGCCACCGCACGGCCGATGGCGCCGTAGCCGACGATGCCCATGGTAAGGCCGTCCAACTCGACCAGCGGGTAGTCCTGGAAGCTGAAATCCGCGCCGCGGCTCCAGCGGCCGGCGCGCACGGCGTCGGCATGCGCGCCCACGTGGTGGGTCAGTTCCAGCAGCAGCGCGAAGGTCGCCTGCGCCACCGACATGGTGCTGTAGCCGGGCACGTTCGTGACGGAGATGCCGCGCGCGCGGGCGGCGGCGACATCGACGACGTTGTATCCCGTGGCCAGCACGCCGATGTAGCGCAGCGCCGGCAGCGCGGCGAGAATCTCCGCGTCGAGCACCACCTTGTTCGTCAAAACGATCTCCGCGTCTTTCGCCCGCTCAACCGTCAATTCGCGCGGGGTGCGGTCGAAAATGGTGCATGCGCCCAGCGCCTCCAGCGGCGCCCAGCTCATGTCGCCAGGGTTGAGGGTGTAGCCATCGAGGACGACGATCTTCATAGATATCTCCCGGGTGTATTATACCAGCTATTCGCGCGGCAGGGATGCCCGTCCCGCCCGCCGAACCAAGCGGTGGAGGTGACCCCATGACGATTTATGAATTGATCGCCACGCGCTACAGCGTGCGCCAATACGCCCCCCGGCCGGTGCCCGCCGATGCCCTCAATCGCATCCTCGACGCCGCGCGGCTGGCGCCCTCGGCGGCGAATTACCAGCCGTGGCATTTCTTCGTGGTGGCGAACGCGGAGACCCGCGCCGCCATGTTCCCCACCGAGCGCCAGACGTGGATCGCCGCCGCGCCGGTGGTCATCGTCGCATGCAGCACGCCGGGCAGCGCCTGGGTGCGCGCCTGCGACCGCAAGAACCATGCCGACATCGACCTGGCCATCATCATGGACCACCTGACCCTCGCCGCCACCGCCGAAGGCCTGGGCACCTGCTGGATTTGCGCCTTTGACCCCGAAATCGTGCGCGCCGCGCTGCATCTGCCCGCCGGCATGGAACCGGTGGCCTGCACCCCGCTGGGCTACAGCCAGGACACCCCGCGCGCGAAAAACCGCAAAGCGCTGGGGGAGATTGTGACGTTTGTGCCGTAGGCACCCGATATCGGCCCCCCTCCCTGGCCCTCCCCCCGTCCTCCCACTGCGTTCCGCGGACAGGGGGAGGGAGAATCTACAATGTGATGCCGGATTGCTAACACGCCCCCTTACCCCCTGGCCCCCTCTCCCCGAGGAGAGGGGGAAGTCATTCGCTCCCTCCCCCTGTGCACGGAGGGCACGGGGGAGGACCGGGGAGGGGGGCCGATTTGGCAATCCGGCAACGAGTACGAGTACGAGCCGGGCTGATGCCTTGACATCACCACCCCGCTTTTGCTATCGTGCAGGTGTTCATAAGGCAGGAAGTTCGGAAGGGTGTCCCACCGGGCTGATCTTCAAGCCGGCAATGCATCTGCGTTGCCGGCTTTTTGTATTGGGGTACGCATGACCGAGTCACCGACGACGTTTGGCAACCGCATCATCATCCGCATGCCCGACATGCCGTGCCGGACGCCGCACGATATCTTAAAGAGCCCGCTGGCGCCGCGGGTGGTGCAGCGATTTCTGGACCACCTGGTGCGGCATGACGCGCCGCTGTTGGCGGCGGTGCGCGGCGTGTCGCCGTTGCCGGGGGCGGACGGTGTGTCGCCGGCGGCGGAGGCGGTGGTGGAACTGCTGCGGCTGCTGGTGGATTTCCGCCCGCCGGTCATTCACGAGATGGTGCCGCACCTGGCGGCGCTGGTTGAGTCGACGCAGCCGCTGGCCGATTTCGTGGACAAGCTGTATGACTTCTGGCGCGACTACGAGCGCTTCCTCATCTACGAAGGCGCGGCCGACGCCTCGCGCGACCGCGCGGTGGAGGGACACCTGCCCTTCGTGCGCGCCAACGACGACCTGAAAAGCCTGATGCTGGAGGTATACCGCCGGGTAGATTCCAACCTGCGCGGGTGCTGGCCGCGCGTGTATCACCAGGTGCCCGCCGGCGCCTCCATCGGCTTGCTGGTCGATACCTTCGCCTGGCCGTGCCCCCACCCGGCGCTGGCCGAGGTGCCGATGGTGCGGCTGGCGCTGCTGGAGCTGCCAGTGGCGCTGGCGCCGCGGCGCGGGGCGTTGGGGGTAGTGGCGCCGGCGATGCAATCCCCGCTAGACGGCGCGACGCTGGACCCGCGCCGGTGGTACGACCTGCCGCTTTCGGTGGGGCCGCTGGTGCTGCACGTGCTCTTCCATGAGGACGACCTGGGGCAAGCGGCGGGGCTCATCAACCTCTTTGAAATTGCCGGCCATGCCGATGCCCGCCGCGCGCCGGACGGCCTGGTCTGCTTCGGCCTGCCCGGCCCGGCTGGCGCGGTGCTGCACGACACGGCGCCGGCCGTGGGCGCGGTGGGCCGCGGCGGCGCGGCCGACTCGTTTGAGGGCTTGGTGGGGATGATCCTGGCGGTACACGACGCCGTGCTGCGGCGGCGCGGCTGGCTGCCGGTGCGCGGAGCGATGGCGCACGTGGCGTTGAAGGACGGCCCGACCGCGAACGTGCTGCTGCTCGGCGACGGTGGGGCGGAAACGCTGGAGGCGCTGCGCGCGCTGGCGCACCCCCGACTGCGCGAGATGACAGTGCTGTTCAGCGAGGCCGGCTCGCTGCAGGCCACGGCGGGCGGCGTGCTGGCGCGGGGCACCGCGGTGGGCGCCTGCGCGCCGCCGCAAGCCTTGCCACCCAGCTACGCGCTGGGGCAATACGACCGGGGCATGGTGCTGAACCCGTTGAGCGCCGAGGCGCGGGTGGTCATCCCCGTCACCACGCTGGACGTTCTCACCGCCGGTATGCGCGTCGACCTGTGCCTGATGGCGCAGCCCGGCGCCGCGCCGACGATCGAACCGGCGGCGGATGCGATGCTGCCCGGCGATGCCGGCGGGACGGTGACGGCCGCGCTGCGCGCGGCGGGCGCGGTAGTCGGGCGCATCGGACTGGACGACCCGGACGCCGCGGCGCAGGCGCTGCTGGCCGTCGTCAGCGGGATGGCATAGTCCGTTGGATATGCCGCCGCGCGTAGCAGGCCGGCACCGGCAGTGTGTCGCCGGTGGGGTGGTCGATGATGCAGGCGTCGTCGGGTATGCGCCCCTCGCGGCGCCAGCGCAACAGCTCGACCCATGCCACTGGGGCGAACTCCTGACGGCTGCTCATGCGCTTCCGCCATGGCCTTACCCCATCGGCTGCTCGATACGCGCTTCGTTGCGAATAGCGCAGTATAGACTGCAAAAGACCATGACACTGATGGGCGCGGTGAAGAGCATGCCGATGCCACAGCCCAGTACCCCCACGGCGGCGATCAAACCGAGCAGAAGATACATGCCGATGATATAGAGCATGCGCCCATGCGCCATCCGGTTGCTGACGGCGAAGGCATCAAACACGCTATTCCCCTCGACGACCAGTGGGTAGACAAACGCCAGGCGCGAAAAGACAATCAGCATGAAGACCGTAGAGATCAGGATACCAGCCGACATTTGTCCGAGCAGCACCATCATGGCGCTCGGGTCCGGTCGGCCACCCATCAACATGGGGAGCATGCCGGCGAATCCGAAGAACAGCATCGGCACCATGGTGAGGAGCGAGACGAGATAGAGGAGCCAGTAGACGCCCAGCCATTTCGGATATTCCGTAAACCCGCTGAACAGGTCACCGAGCTGTGCATTGGTGCCGCGATAGATATTCAGGTAAAAGCGCATAATGCCGCCGACGAGAGGGGGCATGAGAAAACCCAGGATGATGGTATCCAGAAAGGGTACCGATATTGCGGCGGCAATCCCACCGATGGTGCCGCCGATGGCCATGGCGATGAGAATATAGATAACTCCACCGCCCACGGCCAACCAGTACTGGCGGCCAAGAGCCTTCCATCCGTAGTCGAAGACCGTGCTAAATGAGGCGTCGGGGGGCGTGTTGGCGCCGTGGTACCACTGGCCGCCCTGCGCGATCATGGTTGGGGTCGGGGGCACCATCGACGTCACATATGGCACGGCTTGCGGCTGGGCGGTGGGATCGGGCTGCGGCTGAGCATACGGATCGGGCTGCGGCGCGGCGGCCTGGGGCACCGGCTGCGGGACCATCTGGGGGGCAAGTTCCGCGAAGGCGGCTACCGCGCGCGCCTCGCCGGTGGCGGCGTCGACCAGCGCGGCGTCGTCGGGCACGCGGCCTTCCTGCCGCCACTGCAGCAGCATGCTCCAGGACACCGGTCCATACTCTTGCCCGCTTGTCAGGCGGACGCGTACCTGTTCAAACGCCATCGCGGCTACCTCCCTGCTGAATTTGCCTATTATTTCATCGTCCGGCTGCTTTCTCCTGCCGTCGCCCGAAATTCGGTTGACCGTCTGGACAAATAGAGATATAACTGGTATTATCATCTACACGCAACAGTCACCGCTCATTCGCCGTACGATTTTCCCCACTTTCTTGCAACTGGCCCTTGCAATGCGACTGTTTTTGTCGTATAATGAATTATCGTTAATTTACCGAGGGAGGCCGACGATGTCACACACCAATCAATATCTCGTCCGCGGAGCACTGCACGCCCTGGGTTTTGTCGCCGCTTTCGTGGCCATCGGCATTTTGATGTTCGGCGTCGTGTTGTAAACTGCATATACTGCGCCGTCCCGCCACACCCGTGAGCCGACACAGGCCCCCTGCCTGCGCGCAACACCCACGCCATCCCACGCGCATGTCCATCCCACCAACGCCCGTGCCGCCCGCCGGATAACCCGACGAGCGGCACGTTGTCGTTCCCTTGCCGTTTCCAGCGTTATTTCGCGCGGGCGAGTTTCGTGGTGTTTTCGCCGCCGTTGAGCAGGTAGAGCAGCGGCAGCGGGCGGTCGACGCCTTCGATGAAGCTGGGGCGCGCCTGCCATGGGGCGACTGAGAGGACGTTGGTGAGGTCCATCCACGTCTGCAGGCGGGCGACGGGCAGGTCCCAGATCATGTGGAAGTGGTTGGCCGGCGCGTACTGCTTGTACTCGGTCATGGTGGCGTATTTGGGCACCACCCAGGTGTGCGGCCAGGTGACGTTGGAGCTGTTCGCCACGGCGTCGGCCAGTTTTGCCGGCAGGTCCACCGAGCAGGCCTCGTCCCAGATCATGCTGAACATGCCGCTGACCTGACTGTAGGCCAGCCGGGCGGCGATGCCCTGGATGCCGCCGGGCGAGATGAAGGTGACGCTATTGCCGCCGCCGGGGAAGTAGAACAGCTCGGCGCCGGGCAGGCTCACGTTATTCATGATCTCCTCGACCGACGCACCCGGCATAGCCGCCCAGTTGAGGCTGGCGGAGCCGGAATTGTCGCCGTCGACGATGCCGCGCTGCGCCCAGGTGTCGTCGGCGCTGTAGCTGACGCCCAGGCTGTCGGCCAGCTTCTTCAGCTCCTCGGCCGGCCACACCTTGCGGAAGTCCATGAAGAGCGGCGGGTTGCCGCCGGAGAGCCAGTTGCTGGCCAGCATAGTCAGCAGCCCTTGCACGTCCGCTTCGGTAGCAAAGGGCAGCGCGGCCTTCGGGCCGTTATGGTCGAAGGTGGAGTTCAGCAGCGATTCGGCCAGATCGCAGATCGGCAGCGGGATGGCGCGCAGGTCGCTGCCCCACTCGAGCTGGTTCATGAAGCCGCCGCCCACCGCATTCAAATCGTGCAGCAGGTCGCGCATGATCAGATACATTGCCAGCGACTGGTTGAAGCGCTCGGAGGCGCCGTCCGTCGACAGGTCCAGGCGGCGGCCGATGCGCGTATCCACCCAGGCGCGTAGCTCGGCCAGTTCTTTCTTATCATACGAACCCTTCGCCAGCATATCGGCGAGGAGCTTCATGTCGAGGCGGGTGATTTCCAAGCCGAAGGTGTGGCGGGTGGGCAGGATGTGGGCGAGGGCGGTTTCCATGCCCATCGAATCGTGCCCGAAGACGACCACGCGGCGGCCTTTGAGGCCGACGGTGGTGAGGGCGGCGTAGCACCAGTCCACCAGCGCCCGCACCGTCTCGGCGGTGGGCTGCGGGTCGCTGCCGGTGTCCGGCCAGGTGCCCACGTTCAGGTGGGTCAGCCTGCCGCTCTGCGCCAGCGCGCCGTTCACTGCGTGGGCGAAGACCACGCCCGGCTTCGGGGCGCTGTTGCCGCAGGTGATATTCACCGGGATATCTGCCGGGAAGTGCGCCAGCAGGCTGATAAGCGACAACTGCGGGTAGGCCCAGGTGTCCGGCGTACAGACGATGGCGTCCACGCCGGCGGCCTTGAACTGCTGCGCCACCAGGTCGGCCTGCTTCTCGCCGTCGATGAGCAGCGGCGTCCACACCACCCGCACCGGACGGCCGTCGGGCATGGAGACGTTGGCAGCGATGATATCGGCGATGGTGCGCACGATGTTCACCGTGCGCTCGCGTGAGGCCTGATCGATGCGCGGGTCGCCCGCGGCGCATACGCCGAAGGTGACCACGGCGGGCGTCAGCTCGGAAACATCGGGTAAACGGGTCGCATGGGACATGGTTGTTCTCCCCTTCTCAACATGGGATTGGATACCTGTAAAATTACCGCATTTACGCAAATCAAGCAAGGGGCTGGACGAGGGAATAGGGGTGAGGGATTAGGGGTGAGGGAACTGCCTACATCGAGATTGTAGGCAGTTTATTTTCGCTAACCAGGCGCATCACCAACTCCTCTAGATAGGCCCGTTCCATTTTTTCAACGATCAAGTCAAACGTCATCGCATAGCCATGCTGATCGACACTCTCCTGGAGTTGATGCAGTATTTCCTGGATGTGATCACGATAATACCGTATCGTACACACGGTGAAGCCGATAGTTCGGCCATCAGCAAATTCGAGAATCATATTGAAAAAATCGTTAGTAGGATCATCGTCCGCTCTGGGTAACCAGTGTTCAAATTCCAACCAAAGCGTGAATTGCATACGAATGCCTCCACGAAATTCAGAAGGCCGGGGCTGCATGCCCCGGCCCCTATTCCTAATCCCTATCCCCTGTCCCCTACCTTTAGCTCACTTCCAGCACGCCCTGGGCGGTGAGGTCGTGGATGATTTTTATCGCTTCTTCGTGATCGATGTCGCAGACGGCGATGACGTCTTCCACGCCACGCTGGCCGTCGATGGCACCCAGCAGGCGCTTGACCTTCTGCGGCATGAAGCGCAGGTTGCCTTCGGAGCCGGGCTTAATGCGCAGCGCGGGGGCGCCGGACGCGGCGACGGGCGTGGGCGCCGCAATCGGCGGCGGGGCCGGCGCGGCCGGGGTGATGGTCAATTGCGGCGGCGGCTCCGGCGCGGCCACCGGCGGGGGCGGCACGGACGTCTGGGCCGGCTGTGCCACGTGGGCGTGGACGTGGTCGTCCTGGCCTTCCGGCACCAATTCGATTTCCACCATTTCAATGACGTGCTTCTCGATCATCTCGTTGATAACCGCTGAGACGTCCACCGGGTCCATCTGGCTGAACTGCACCACCTGTTTCAACGTGCGCTTGCCGTCGATGACCATGAGCACCTGCTTGGTCTTTTGCGGCACGTAGCGCACCTTCGCTTCGGCGCCGGGCAGGAAGCGCGGCACCTGTTCGAGCTGCTTGGTATCGGACAGCGAGTCGGCGGCGGCGGCGGCGTCATCCAGGCGCTTGGTGCCTTCCAGGATGAGACCCTCGGTGCTCGTATGCACAGTGCGCTCCAGCGAGGGCAATACGTGCAGGCGCTGGAAGACGAAGTTGCCGTCAGTGGAGGCGATCATCTCGAAGATGACTTCCTCCGGCGACGCGCCGCGGAAGCCGCGCGGCTCGACGTGCCAGACTTGCCCGTCCTGAAAGATGACCATCGCCCATCGGCGATCGATGGTCACTTCCAGGCGACCGGTCTTCTGCGCCTGCTCCATGAGCATGAGCAGCTCCACGAAGGCAATATCTTTAAAGGTACCCTTGACAGCCATAATCCGGTGTCGCTCCTGATGTCTCGCCGAGTCATCGTTTACACACAGCATCGGGGCGACGGTTGCCGTCGCCCCGCGCGCGTGTCCGGCGCGGGGTGCCGCGCCGCCGCCGTCCATCCCGCCTATGCGTGTGCGCGGATGGCGCGGGTTTTATTATATGCGCGGTCGAGGATATGGACGATCGCTTCCGCTGTCACTTTTGCCTGTAGGCGCACCAACGGCGCGCTGGCGTTGTAGTCGAACAGTGTCAGCAGCAGGTGCGATTCACCAACCTGCGAGATATAGACGTTGCTGCGCACGCCCTGATGGAAGATGGAGTTGAAGTTCTCTTCCCCGGCCAGCCGCGCCAGCGCCTCTGAGGACGCATATGCGCCCACGGACAGCGCGCACAGGCTTTCCATATCCATCTCCCGCGGGTCTCCCTGGCGGCTGAGCATATGCCCGTCCCGCCCCATGAGGATGGCCACGCGCACGCCGGTGTCCTGGATGAAGCGGCCCAGGCACTGCTCCAGCATGGTTCCGTCATCCTCGCCCAGAATCAGATCGCGAAAATCCACGGCTAGCCCCTTTTGTTAAAACGCGCCGGTCTCGAATCGATGGACCAGGTCGCGAATGACGAATCGACAAAGCATGCTCAATGTCGTGAATACGCCGCGCCCGTCCAGGGCGACAGCCTCGTAATATGGCACGCCCCGGGCATTGAGGAGATATTCCATATACCACACGGGCGCCACATCGGTCAGGTCGCGTTTATTATACTGGAAGACGTACGGCAGATCCTCGAGGTGGACGTTGTACCCCGACAGGTTGTCTTGCAAATTCTGCCAACTGTCCAGATTCTCCTGCATCACGTCCCACTGCGAATCGGCAACGAAGACCACGCCGTCCGCCCCGCGCAGCACCAGCTTGCGGGTGGCGTTGTAGAGCACCTGCCCGGGCACGGTATACAGGCCGAACTTCACCTTGAACCCGTTGATCTCCGCCAGTTCCACCGGCAAGAAATCGAAGTAGAGCGTGCGCTCGCCCGGGGTGGCCAGCGACACCATCTCGCCGCGACGCCCGCGGTTCAGGTGCTGGTGCAGGTACTGCAGGTTCGTGGTTTTCCCACAGAGGCCCGGTCCATAATAGACCAACTTGCAGTTGATTTCTCTCGTCGCATAATTTATCGATGCCATGCTGCTCCACGTTTCGCGTGAGACATTCGGGCGAATCCATGCGTCCCGCGGCCGCGCCGGGGGGCCCCATAAACGGCTCTCCCGTCATGCGGCACATCGCCGCGCCCGGAAGGTTACTCCTCGTTGTTGAATTGGCTCTCCTGCGGCACTTCGGCCAGGCGCATCCACGCCGGCGGGATGCGTTGCATCTGGTAATACTCCTGCGGTACCTGGGTGATAAAGAATTTCGGCGAAATCTTCACCCAGCGGTCACGCACGCCGGCGTCGGCCTGTTCGCCCAACGCGCGGGCGCCGCCTCCGCCGGGAGCGCTGAAAATCTGCTGCCACAACAGCCAGGCGGTGCAGCGCGACAACTGCGGCACCAGGTAGGCCAGGTGGATCGTCACCGGCTTGTCCGCTTCCAGGAACGGCGCCGCTTCCGGCACCGAGGCGAGCACTACCGCCGCGGGCACCGACACCGTGCCGAAGACATTATCGCGCGGGATGACCGGTACGAAATTCTCCGGCGGGGTGAGCACCGAGTGCCGCGAGGCCGACGGCGCGGTGGACGGCGTGGCGGACGGCGCGGCCGCGGTGGCGGACGGCGCCGGCGTCGACGAGCGCACGATCTGGTAGTGCCCGGTGCGCGGTGCCTTGTTCGCGAAGGAGAATTGCTTCGACCGCGACGAATTGACCGGCGCCGCCGGTCCGGCCATCATCCCAAAGCCGGTCTGAAAGAGCCGGCGCAAGGGGAAGAAGAAGATGGCGCAGGTCATGAGAATAGCGAGCAGGCGGAACCCCCACGACGCGCCGTCCATCCCCTGCAGGGTTTTATCCAACTCCTGAGTGTTCTGCGTGCTGATAATAACGCCGATGAGCAGACTGATGATGAAGCGGAGCATCACCCCCAGCACCGGGCCGGCGAGTGCGATGAGCACGTGCCGGGCCATGACGCCGGCGATGATGGCGTAGACCGCTGCTTCTACCAACCAGAGAATGCCGCTAAACGTGCCGAGGCTCGCTGCCGGCACCGTCTTGCTGACCATGTCGATGAGCTGGAACTTGTCCAGCATCACCGCCAGCAGCGGGCTCAGCAGCAGCAGCGTGCCCAAACTGAACCCCTGGATAACGCCGAAAATGGGTTCTTGCTCAGCGGTATGCGTTGATGCTGCCATGAACCGTCCTTCGCTCCGCCCCGCCGGCCTAGTGCCGGACCAGGCGTCGATCTCTCTGAATGAAAACACTGCCCGGGCATCACCCCGGGGGCACAGGGTCAGGATGCGATACGGGCGGCTGCCAATCCCACAGGCGAATCGACAGCGTTCAGACAATCCATAACATATATACCACAATTTGCCGCACTCGTCCAAGAGCGCATGAGGAAAGTGATGTAAATTGCAATATTCTTCCCCCCCGGCCTGTCGATTTCTCCGACATGCAGTCTTCGCTTGCCCTCACAACCGCCCGCCGCTCACCAGCCCGGCATGCATATCCGAAGGAGAAAACGGGTAGGTTGCGGTGTCAGTGACCCTATTCCAGTACCCGAAGATGAAGGAGTCTACTCGTGGCTGCACCCAAGACACGTCCCCGCGCGCCGTTCATCGGTGAACGCCTATGGGCGGCGCTGCTGTTCCTGCTCGTGCCCGTTGCGGTGCCGGCGATGCTGCTGGGCGGCCTCACCCAGGCGCTGGCCTGCCGGCGCCGTCCCTTCCTCGCCGTCGCCGCCCTGCAGGCGGCGTGCGCCGGAACGGTGGCACTGCTGCTGCTGGGCGGCTGGTGCGCCTGGGTGGCGGCGACGATGGGCGGAGTCGCCGGACTCATGAATGAGGTATCCGTCATCCACAGCCGATACATCACCCACGAACCCATCTACCTCCTGCCGGAGGACCTGGTCGCCATCAACGTGCTGGTGGTGGTGTCGCGCATCCTCTGGGTGCTGGCCTTCGCCGGCGCGGTAACCGCGCTCTTCGGCCGGGTGCTATCCGTCCCGCTGCCGCCGGCCTGGCTACGGCGCTGGACCGCAATAACGTGGTAACATAAACGCTGTAGTCTGTCCGCGGGCACCGACAGCCGATAGCCGACAGCCCAAGAAGGATCACGCATGCCTGTATATCAACCGAATGCCGTGCTGGGGAATTCGCACATGCTCGTCACGCTGGGGCGGGCCGGCGAGCTGATGACCCTGTTCTATCCGCATATCGACTATCCGCAGAACCTGCAGGAAGGCATGGTGGCGGTATATCTGGGCGCGCCCGGCGACGGCCGGTTGAGCTGGACCTACGAACGCGACTGGGTAGCGCGCCAGTCGTACCTGCCCCGCCGCAACATCCTCATCACCGATCTCTTCCACCCGGAAACCGGGCTGGAGGTGCAGATCACCGACCTGGTGCATCCGCGCCGCGACCTGCTGGTGCGCCGCTTCCGTGTGCGCAACCTGGGCGTGGCGCCCCGCGACGGCGCGCTGATGCAATACCTCTTCCTGCGGCTGGGCGAGACGCCGCGCAAAAACAGCGCTCGACGGCTGGACGACGAGGGTGCCATCGTGCAGTACTGGCGGCACATCTGCGTGGCCATGGGCGGCGACCGCCCCGACGCCACGCAAATTGGCAAGGCGGGAATGCACAACAGCGCGAAGGCGGACATGGCCGACGGCCGGCTGAACCACCAGCGCGAAGAGCTGGGCGACGTCGACACCGCCCACGCCTGGTCGTTTCACCTGGAGCAAGGCGCGGAGATCACCCGCACTCTTATCCTCTCCGCCGCGCCCACCGAGCCGGCCGCCCTTACCCAACTGCGCACCGCGCGCGAACAGGGCTTCCTGGCGCTGTATGAGATCGCCGACCACTGGTGGGATACTTGGCTGGCCCAGGCCGCGCCGGTGCACCTCGACGCCGACCTGACGGACATCTACTACCGCTGCCTGCTGGCGACGCGGCTGCTCTACGACGAGCGCTACGGCTCGGTGCTGGCCGCGCCGGAGTTCGACCCGATGTTCGAGGAGTGTGGCGGCTACGGCTTCGTATGGCCGCGCGACGCCGCCGAGGTGGTGCTGGCACTGGAGGAAGCCGGTTACCCGGCGATGGTGGAGCGCTTCTTCGAGTGGGCGCGGGTGACCCAGCACAAGGAAGGCTACTGGGAGCAGCGCTACTGGGTGAACGGCGACCGCGGCCCGGGGTGGTGCAGCTTCCTCGACTCCATCCAGATCGACCAGACCGGCTCGATGTTACACGCGCTGGGGATACACGCCGAATTGCTCCCCGCCAATGAACGCCCGGGCTTCCACGAGCGCTACTGGGAAGTGGCGCGGCTGGCCGCCGAATACCTGTATAACACGCTGAACGGCCACGGGCTGCACGGCCAGGCCTTCGACCTGTGGGAAAAGTTCCGCGGCAGCTTCACCTATTCCAATGCCTCTATCTATGCCGCCTTTCGCGTCGCCGCCGCGTGGGCGAGCCTGCGCGGCGAGACGGAGCCGGCCGCGCGCTGGGGCGCCGCCGCCGACCGCATCAAGCGCGTGCTGCTGGAGCAGTGCTGGAACAGTGAGTTCTTCGCCCGCGGCTTCACCGAAGCGGGCGACATCGACTGGGGCGTCGATTCGTCCATGCTCGGCGTCTTTGATCCGTTCAATATGCTCTCGCTCGATGACCCCAACGAGCGCGCTATCGTCGAGCAGATGGTGGCGACGATCCGCGAACGCCTCACCCGTATGCTGCCCGAAGGCGAAGGCATCATGCGCCACGAGGGCGACGACTACGGCGGCGGCGCCGCCGGCGGGGTGAATACGCTATGGCTGGCGCGCGTGATGCTGCGCCTGGCGCTGCACTTCCGCCAGACCGACCCGGAAAAGACCCGCGCCTACCGCGACGCCGCCACGCGCTACCTGCGCACCGTCATCGCCCGCGGCACCGCCACCGGCCTGCTGCCCGAACTCATCGGCAGCGACACCCTCTACCACTGGGCCGTGCCCCACGGCTGGGCGATGTCCTCCTATGTGCAATGCGCGTTGCTGCTGGACCAACTTACCCATCTGTAACTCGTGCATTTGCCCATCTGTAGCGCGGGCCCGCGGTGGCCCGCCAGGCCGACGCACTGGCATTCCGCAATAGAGGAGCCACCCCGTGTATGACATGCGTTACCGGGGTGGTTCCTCTCTCACGGGTAGCAGCGTCGTCAACCTCGCGTGCCACAGCGGGCACGCGCTACGAATCCCACTGACCGCTCCCCTGCGGGCAGACGAATTCCGCGAAATCGGCTACAATATGACGCTATGCGCGAACATCTTATTGAACTGGAACGCACTTTCGAGTCGCTCGCTGAAGAACTGGCCAACCCTGAGGTGGCCAGCGATCCGTCGCGGCTGCGGCAGCTCTCCAAGCAGTATTCCGACCTGGAGAAGCTCGTCGTCAACTTCCGCGACCTCAAAGAGGCGGAGACGCAACTGGAAGACGCGCGGGTGATGCTGCGCGAAGAGAGCGACCGTGAGCTGCGCGAAATGGCGCAGGCGGAAATCGACGACCTCACCGCGCGCAAGGCGCGCATCGAGCGCGACCTGGCTATCCAACTGCTGCCGAAAGACCCCTACGAGGATAAAAACATCATCGTGGAAATCCGCGCCGGCGCGGGGGGCGACGAAGCCTCGCTCTTCGCCGGCGACCTTTTTCGCATGTATGCGCGCTACGCCGAGGCCCGCGGCTGGCGGGTGGAGGTGATGAGCGCCAGCGAGCAAGGCATCGGCGGTTACAAGGAAGTCATCTTCTCCATCACCGGCGACAGCGTCTACGGCATCTTCAAGTTCGAGTCCGGCGTGCACCGCGTGCAGCGCGTGCCCGCCACCGAGAGCAGCGGGCGCATCCACACCTCCACCGCCACCGTGGCGGTGATGCCGGAAGCGGAAGAGGTGGACGTGCAGATCGACGACCGCGACATCCGCATGGAGACATGTCTGTCGCAGGGGGCCGGTGGCCAGAACGTGCAGAAAAACGAGACCGCGGTGCGCCTCATCCACATCCCCACCGGCATGGTAGTGCAGTGCCAGGACGAGCGCAGCCAGAAGCAAAACCGCGAAAAGGCCATGCGCGTGCTGCGCACCCGCCTGCTGGAAGCGGAGACACACTCCGCCGTGCGATCCATCTCCACTTCGAGATCGAAAAGCAGCGGCTGCTCATCGAATCCGAACGCCGCTCGCAGGTGGGCAGTGGCGACCGCAGCGAGAAAATTCGCACCTACAACTACCCGCAAAACCGCATCACCGACCACCGCATCATTGTGAGCTGGCACAACGTCCCCGGCATGATGAACGGCGACATTCAGGACATCTTCGATGCCATGCTCGCCGCGGAGCGGATGGAACAACTGGGAGAGCTGTCGTCGGCGCTGGATTGAGATTAAACACAGAGACACAAAGGGCACAGAGGCGAATGGGTAGGGGGCTCGGTGGAAGTAGGGCCTCTTTTACTCGCGTATGATAGCTTCGACTTGCTGAAGGAGCGCAGGTAGGTCACGCTCGATGATGTCCCATACAATGCTTACATCGATGACATCATAACCATGTATGAGATGATTGCGGAAGCGAATGATATCACGGGCATGCGAGAGGCGGGCTTCGACAGTTGCATCCTGATGTCGGATACGATTAATGTGGCTTCTCCGATAATTTCAAATTTACATTCGACGGCAGATGTGATTAATTCGCTTGCACGATACTCATCCAGCGTCAATCCACTGACAAAGTGGTGAATCGCCAGGCAGGCATCCCGTACATCATACAGCCATTTCTTCACGCTACGCTGCATACAGCATCACCCGTGTCTCTTCAACTTCTTCGCGAAAGTATGGGTTGCGGATGGCCGGTTCCTCGACCAGATCTACCGGGGTGTGCAATAGCGCTTCGAGCGCATCAATGAGACCAAAGTAGGCCACGCGGTGCTCGTGAGGAGTCAGCGGGGTAAACGTCACCAGAAAGTCGAAATCGCTCACACCAGGTCGGAACGCGCCGCATGCGGCCGAACCAAACACATAAAGCCGTGCCACATGATGCTCGCGGCACAGCGTGCGAATCGCATCCAGATGCTCCTGAACTTGAGAAACCATTGCAGGTATTATATCACAGAAAAGGGGTGCGGCATCTGCCCCGCCCCCTTTCCCTAATCCTCTGCGTCCTCCGTGTCTCCGTGGTTCAACCCCAAATCCTACCCCTACACCAGAAACGCCCACTCATACGCCGCGGTAATCCTGTCCAGCACCTCGTCCAGCTCCGCGTTCACCGCCTGCCGCGCCGGGTCGGCGTCGTGGTAGCGGATGGCGTCGGCGACGCCCACTTTGAAGGGCACCGTCGCCACGAAGTCGGGCACGACGCGCTTGAGTTTGCTGTTGTCCATCACCATGCTGCAGGCCTTGTCGCCGATGAGGCCGGCGCCGATGCCGGGGGCGTATTTATTGATGAAGTCGGAGGGGATGTGGATGAGGTTGGGCGTGACCCCGGCGCCGGCGCAGAGCGCGTGGGCAATCTGGTCCCAGGTGAGGACCTCGTCGGAGGTGATGTGGAACGCCTCGCCGATGGCCTGCTGGTTGCCGAACAGGCCGATGATGCCCTTCGCGAAATCGGTGTTGTGGGTGATGGTCCACAGGCTCTGCCCGTCGCCGTGCACGATGAGTTTCTTCCCCTTGCGAATGCGGTCGACGATAGTCCACCCGCAGCCCACTGCCCACGGCACGTAGGTGCGCCCGTAGGTGTAAGAGGGGCGCACGATGGTGATGGGGAAGCCGTCGTCGCGATAGGCCCGCATCAGCCGTTCTTCGGCGGCGATCTTGTTGCGCGAGTATTGCCAGTAAGGGTTGGCCAGCGGGGTACTCTCGGTGATTTTGTAATGCACCGGCGGCTTCTGGTAGGCCGACGCCGAGGAGATTAAGATGAACTGGTCGGTTCGCCCGCCAAAGAGCGCCAGGTCCATCTCGATCTGCTCCGGCGCATACGCCACCCAGTCCACCACCACGTCGAAGTGCCGCCCCCGCAGCAGCCCCTCCGCCTCCGGCAGGTTGCGCACGTCACCGCGCAGCACGGTAACTGCGTTAGGAATATCCACGCTCCGGTTGCCACGGTTCATTACCGTGAGATCAATCCCCCGCTCCACCGCGATGCGCGAAACCGCCTCGCTGATAGTGCCGGTGCCGCCGATGAAAAGAACGTGCATTGTGAGATCCTCCGAAATGATGACTACAGATTACGCGGCACGGGGCAATTTTCCTTTCCCTCTGTGCGCTCCGTGTCCCTGTGGTTATAATACCCCTATGATCCCATCACCCGAATCCTGGCCCACTCGCCCGCGCCGCATCGTCGGCCTGATGTCCGGCACCTCGCTGGACGGCGTCGACGCGGCGCTGGTGGAGATCGACGAGGAGATCCCGCCGGCCTCCTGGACGCTGCTGGGCTTTTACACGCGCCAGTATACCGACACCGAGCGCGCGCGCATCGCCGGGATGATCGGGGAGACGGTGTCGCTGCCGGGGCTGACGGCGGGGAACATGTGGCTGGGCGAAGTGTTTGCCCAGGCGGCGCTGGCTGCCATCGACTCAGCGGGGTTGACACCCGCCGAGGTGGACGCCGTCGCCTCGCATGGGCAAACGGTGTGGCACATTCCCCCCGCCGAGGGCCAGCCGGGGGCGACGCTGCAGCTCGGGGAACCGTGCGTTATCGCCGAGCGCACCGGCCTGCTCACCGTGGCCGACTTCCGCCCGCGCGACATTGCCGCCGGGGGGCAGGGCGCGCCACTGGTGCCCTTCGCCGATTACCTGCTTTTCCACGGCGACGCGGAATCCGTGGTGATGCTCAACATCGGCGGCATCGCCAACGTCACCTACCTGCCGCGCGGCGGCAGCCCCGCCGACCTCGTCGCCTTCGACACCGGCCCCGGCAACATGGTCATTAACGCGCTGGCGGAACGCCTCACTCGCGGCGCGCAGGCGTATGACATCGACGGCGCCCTCGCCGCCCGCGGCACGGTGCGCGACGACCTGCTGGCGCGGTTGATGGACCACCCCTACTTCCGCCAGGCTCCGCCGAAATCCACCGGGCGCGAGACGTTCGGCGCGCACTACGCTGCCGACATTCAGCAGTTTCTGGAATGGACTTGCGAGCGGGTAGAGGACGTCATCGCCACTGTCACCGCCCTCACCGCCGAGAGCATCGCCCGCGCCATCCGCGACTTCCTACCGCCAAATATCGACGCCGTCATCCTTGGCGGCGGCGGGCGGTATAACCCGACGTTGGTGCGCATGCTTGCGGATCGCCTCCCCGGCATCGCCCTGCGGGCACACGAAGACTATGGCATCCCCAGCGATGCCAAGGAGGCCATCGCGTTTGCGCTGCTCGGTCACGCTACGCTCTGCGGCGTGCCCAACAACGTGCCCGCCGCTACCGGCGCGGGGCACCCGGTCATTCTCGGGAAAATCGTTCCCGGTTCTCGCGGGGGTTAACGATCACGCCATTGCCGCAAACTTCCGTTTTCGCTATAATACAGGCACCCCCGCGACGCGAAAAAGGAGTGTCATTGATGCCGCGACGTCAACAGAAAGTGACCGTGACGACCGATCTCGACAGCCTGCTGCACGAAATCGCGCCGCAGCCGATGCTGCTGGTACGCCCGCTGCATGCCCGCAAGCATGCGACCCAGCGCTCCCTGCACGTCGCCGAAATGGTCGACCTCGCCACGCTCAACCTCTCTCGCATCGAAGGTTTTGAGACGGTATAACGCTTGCCTATCATCGGACCCCTCCCCAGCCCCTCCCCGAACCGGGCGAGGGGAGTACCGATTACAGATCGAGTCACCGTGTGCATGGTCGAACGCCACTCCGCCGCTGCGTGGCTCACTACAAACGGGTTGACCTGTCACCGACTGCATGATCGTGCAGGAACCGCATCCCTCGCCATCGAATCTAACCCCATCTCATCTTCCGGAGTATCCCATGCGACTTGGAACCTGGCTGCATATCCTCCCCGCTTCGACGGCGGAGATCGACGCCATTGTCGATGGTCTCGCCGCGCGCGGCATCAACACCCTCATCACCATGTTCAAAAGCTGGACGGGTACGATCTACTACCCGTCCGAGGTAGCCTACACCGAGCCCGGCTTTGAGCAGGGCGACTTGTTCGGCCACATGATCGACCGCGCGCACGACCACGGTATGACCTTCGAGGCGTGGAGCTGCGTCTTTCCGGAGGCCGGGCCGTCGAAGCTCATCGACACCCATCCCGCCTGCCGCGCGGTGAAGAAAGACGGCAGTGAATACCGCGTGGAAGGCAACGGCATCGCCTGGTCCTGCCCCGCGCGCGACGAGACCCAGGCCCATCAGTTAACCGTCTTCCGCGAACTGGTTGACAAATATCCGGCGGTGGACGCGCTGCATCTCGACTACATCCGCTACCCCGACACCGACGCCTGCTACTGCGCCGCCTGCCAGGCGGAGTTCCGCGACGAGTATGGCTTCAACCTGCTGGAGGACGTGTTGCCCGGCGGGTGGGAAGGCCCGGCCTTCGATGCCTATGTGCGCTGGCGCACCGGCCACATCCGCCGCTTTGTGGAGTCGGTCGCTAACCTCGCGCACGGCAGGGGGAAAGATCTCACCGCTGCCGTCTTCCCCTATTACCCGTCCATCATGTACGACCTGGGGCAGGACTGGGCCGACTGGTGCCGCGACGGACTGCTGGACGCCGTCTACCCGATGAACTACAACTGGTCGCCGCTGATGGTGGGGCGCTACACCGACCTCGCCGCGCACCTGCTGCAGCCCACCCGCACGACACACTGCCAGGGCCTGGGCCTGAAAGCCGCCATGACCGCCGGCGACGTGCGCGCACTGGCGCAGGCCGCTCTCGACCACGGCGCCGAGGGGATCATCTGCTTCGAGGCGCATACGCTGCTGGCGCTGCCGGAGGAGACGCTGGCGCCGTTTACCGAAGGGTAAATCCGTTTTTAGACCTGATCATAGTAGATAGTTGGATGATAATTGGAAGCCTCCGGTTCTCCCTTCTCCCATACTTGGGAGAAGGGCTGGGGATGAGGGCGCGCGCGGGAGCGCGCAACAATGCCCAGCATAATCACTGTGGTCATACAGTAGTCAGGCACGCGGAAACGAAAAACCATGCCCTACGCCCGCCTCTACTATCATTTGGTGTGGGCCACGCGCGACCGGCGGCCGGTTATCACGCCGGTCATCGCGGCGCAACTGGCTGACGTGCTGCGCTGGAAGGTGGAACGGCTGGGCGGGCAGGCCTTTGCGGTACACGCGCAGCGTGACCACGCGCACGTGGTGGCGGCCTTCCCGCCGGCAGCCGATTTGGTGAAATGCATCCGCCAGCTCAAGGGCGCCTCCGCCACGCGGCTATACGAGATGCTCGGGTTCTCGCCGGAGGTGGGCTGGGCGGAAGAATACGGCGTGGTCTCCCTCTCCGCCGACCAGCTTGACGCCGTGGTGGAATACGTCAACGAGCAGGAGACTCACCACGCGCAGGACAACCTCATCCCCGAGCTGGAGGAAATCGGCACCGTGCCGCCGCCCGCCCCCGCGGAGCCCGCGCCGCAGCCGACCGTGCCGCCGACGCCTGTCCCGCGCACGCCGTCGACGGAGAAGCCCAAATACTTCTGGTCCGACGAACTGGCCGAGCCCGCGGTGCGCGACCTGATGACCGCGTTTATCCTCGTCTCCGTGGCCGACCTTTTCGCCACCATGCGCCTGCTGGCCATGGGCGTCATCAGTGAAGGCAACGCCCTCGCCAACTGGGTGTTGCGCGAATTCGGCAACAACGGCTTCATCCTTTTCAAGCTCCTCCTCATCGCCCTCATCCTCGCCCTCGCCGCCGTCATCCACGCCCGCCGCCCCGCCGTCGGCCGCGCCGTGCTGTGGACGGGCATTCTGCTCACTGGCGTGGTGCTCATCCGGCATATCGCCATCATGCTGGCGATTATTTGATGCCTTGGTATCCGTAGCGAACGACACAGAGGGACGTTCGCTACGACGGCAGGGAAACGATGGCCTTTCGCGAATGTATCTACTATCATTCGTGAGAAGGACCACCGCCATGCCCAAGCACACCGCCACCCCGCACGTGACCCCGCGCGACGCCCGCACGCAGGTGTGGGTGGAGACTGCCGCGCCCGCGCTGGAGGGGCGGCTGGCGACGCATTACGCGCTGGCGAACGGCTTCATGGGTCTGCGCGGCACGCACGAGGAGATGCCGGGATGGGCCTCGCCGGGCTTTTACCTGGCGGGCACCTACAGCGCCGCGCCGCGCGAGTTGATCCCCATCCATACGCCCGACCATATCCTCACCCATCCGGAGCGGGTGAAGCCGGAGCACCACGACGAGTACCAGACGCTGGTGACCATGCCTAACCTGCCCAACCCGGCGGCGGTGCGGCTGGCGGTGGGCGAGGAGTGGATCGACCTTGGCGCGGTGCGCATCCTCGCCTGCGAGCGCATCCTGCACATGGAGGAGGCGCGGGTGACGCGCCGGCTGGTGGTGCGCGACAGCGCCGGACGCCGCACCGTCATCGACTCCGAGCGTTTTGTGAGCTGGGCCGACCGCCGCCTGCTGGGCTTTCGCTACGTGGTGACCCCCGACGACGCGGACGTGCCGGTGGCGGTGGAGCCGTACATCAACACCGCCGTCGCTAACGGCCGCATCCGCATGTTCATGGTGGCGGACGAGCGCAGCGAGCCAGGGCTGAACGTCGTGACGGTGCAGATACCGCTGACGCCCCCTCACCCCCTCGCCCCCTCTCCCCGAGGAGAGGGGGAATGCGCTGATCTCCATGCCAAGTCCTCCCCTCTCGCCTCGGGGAGAGGGGGGCAGGGGGGTGAGGGGGCATCCGTCACTATCGCTCAGGCCTACCGCGTCTACCGCGACGGCGCCAGCACCGTGTTGGAAGTGATGGCCAGCGCGGCCATCGACGATGCCGATGGGCCGGCTGCCGCCGTACAAGGAGCGAACTACGCCGATGCCCGCGCCGCGCATATTGCCGCGGTGCAGGCCGCTTGCGCGCGCGTGGGGACAGCCATCGACGCCGATGGGCTCTCGGTGCAGGGCTTCAATTTCGGCCTGTTGCACCTGGAGATGGCGTTGCCGTATGACAATCCCTCCGTCAGCGTGCCCATTAAGGGCCTCACCGGCGAGGGCTACCGCTTCATGGTTTTCTGGGACACGGACTTCCACCTTTTCCCCTACTACCTGCTCACCAACCCGGCGCAGGCGCGCAACATGATCGCCTATCGCTACGGCCAACTGGACGCCTACCGCCGTTTCGCCGCGAGTTGGGGCTACAAAGGCGCACAGGTGCCGTGGGAGACGGGCACCACCGGCGAAGAGGAAACGGCGCCGTGGCTGTGCCTGCAGGAGCGCGAGATTCACATCTCCGCCGACGTGGCCTACGCGGTGAAGCTGTATGACGACCTGTCCGGCGACCCGACCCTGCTGCCGGAGTGCGGCGCGGAGATCGTTTTTGAGACGGCGCGCTTCTACGCCAGCCGCGTGACGTGGAACGCAGACGCCGATCGCTACGAAATCCGCGACATCGGCTGCCCCGACCAGTACCACACCTTCGCCGACAACAACGTCTTCATCAGCCGCATGGCGAAATTCAACCTGGCTTACGCCGCCGAGTTAGCCGCTGACCCACGGCTGGACGCGGTGAAGACGAAGATCGGATTGGCGGAGGCGGAGGCTGCCGACTTCGCGGCCATTGCCGCAAAGCTCTACGTCATCCCGCCCAACGCCGACGGCATCATCGAGGAGTGCGACGGCTTCTTCGACCTCTCCACCGACCTGCGCGGCATCAGCGAGTCCTTCTGCAGCCATACCCAGGCGGTGAAGCAGCCGGACGCGCTGCTGCTCTTTCTGCCCTTCGGCGACGAATATTCCGCGGAGGTGCAGCGCGCCAACTGGCACTTCTACGCCGCGCGCACGCTGCACGGCTCGTCATTGTCACTGCCCGGCATGGCGCTGTCCGGTGCACAGTGCGGCTTGCTGGACGAAGCAGTGGACTACTTCCAGCGCTCGGCGCGCATGGATCTGGATGACGTGAACCTGAACGCCAACCTGGGCGTGCACCTGGCCGGCTATGCCGTGCTATGGGAGACGGTCGCCTTCGGCTTCGCAGGTTTGAAACCCCGCCGCGACGGCCTGCACTTCACCCCGCGCCTGCCCCGCCGCTGGAGCGGACTCACGGTGGCGGTGCACTGGCAGGGGTGCTGCCTGCAGGCAACGCTGGAGCAGGGGACATTGACGCTGATGGCCGATGACGATAACCCGTGCGCCGTGCCCGTGCGCGTCTACGGTGAAGCCCGCGAGATCGCCGCTGGAACGAAGGTGGTCTTTCTCTTTGAGGAATAGTGCCCTTACAGGGCACGACATACGAGATGGCACCAGAATCCCAGGGCGTTGCCCTGGGCTGTAGCATTGATGCCTTTCAGGCATCCACCGGGTAACCACCATGCACCCATTCGACATCACCTACATCGGCCACATCTGCCGCGATGAGATCACGCCCTTCGGCGGGGCGACCACCGTGTCGCCGGGCAGCGCGCTGCTGTGCGGGGCGATGGTGGCGCCGCGGGCGGGGGCGGCGACGGCAGCCGTCACCCGCATGCACCCGGCGGACGATGCGCTGCTCGACCCGCTGCGCGCGCTGGGGGTGGCGTGCTTCGCCACGGCGTGCGACGTGACCACCTTTGCGCGGGTGGTGCACCCGTCGGAGAACGTCGACGAGCGCCGCCTCTACGTCACCAAAGATCCGGGACCCTTCACGCTGGCCGACTTGCCGGCAAACCTGCAGACGGGCATCATCCACCTGGCCGGCATCTCCGACCACGAATTCACCCTCGACTTCGTGTGCGACCTGCACGCCGCCGGCTATGCGCTGTCACTCGACTTTCAGAGCTTCGTGCGCCACATCGGCCCCGACCGCGAGATCGTCTTCAGCGACGTGCCCGCCAAGCGCGACCTGGCCGCGCTGCTGACCGTGGCGAAGCTGGACGTGGTGGAAGCGGAAATCCTCACCGGCACCCGCGACCTGCCCGCCGCCGCGCGCATCATCGCCGGCTGGGGTGCCCGCGAAGTGCTCATCACCGAAAAAGCCGGCGCCACTCTCTATGCCGACGGCCAGGTGTATCAGCAGCCCTTCACCAACCGCACGCAAATCGGTCGCACCGGCCGCGGCGACACCACCATCAGCGCCTACCTCGCCCGCCGCCGCGACCACGCCCCCGTGGACAGCCTCCGCTTTGCCGCCGCGCTGGTATCGATCAAAATGGAAAAGCCGGGGCCGTTCACCGGCACGCTGGGAGAGGTGGAGGCGCGGATGGGGTAACGTTGGGAACTGTGGCCAGCCCTACTCCTCCACCCCCGCCAGCAGTTCGTGCAGCTTCGCTGCCAGGGGGCGGGGGATGCCGCGGACGGCGGTGAGCTCATCCACGGTGGCTTTGCGGATTTTATCGATGCTGCCGAAGTGTTTGAGCAGCGCCGTCTTGCGCCCCGGGCCGATGCCAGGGATTTCGTCGAGCAGGCTTTCTTTCACCCGCTTGTTGCGCAGGGTGGTGTGGTACTTCAGCGCGAAGCGGTGGGCCTCGTCGCGGATGCGCTGCAAGAGGTGCAAGGCACGGGAGTGCTTGGGCAGGATCAGTCCCAGCTCCTTGCCGGGCAGCAGGATCTCCTCGTAGCGCTTGGCCAGGCCGATGACCGGCACGTGCAGGTTCAACTCCTCCATCGCCCGCAGCGCCACCGCCAATTGGCCCTTGCCGCCGTCGACGATGAGCAGGTCGGGCAGCGTGGCGAACTTGCGCGATTTCATCAGCGCGGCGCCCAGCCGGCGCTCCAGCAGCTCGCGCATCATCGCGTAGTCGTCCGGCGCGCCGGTGTGGTAGCGGATGTGGAAGCGGCGATACTGGTCTTTGTCCGGCATGCCGTCGGTGAAGACTACCATGGAGCCGACGCTGTCCTGCCCCATCAGCGTGCTGATGTCGTAGCACTCCAGCCGGCGCGGGGGCTCGGGCAGCTTCAGCACCTCGGCCAGTTCGGTCAGTGCCTCGCGGGCCTTGCGCGTCTCCTCGTCCGCTTTCGCCTGCGTCTGCTCCAGGTAGATGCGCGCGTTGTCCCGCGTCAGCGCCACCAGATCGGCCTTCGACCCGCGTTGTGGCGCCAGCAGGCGCACCCGCCGGCCCACACGCTCGGTCAGGTAGTCTTCCAACAGGCTGCCCTCGCTCACCGGGTGGGGCAGCAGCACCAGGCGCGGCGGCGACCCCACCTGCGTGTAGCGCTGGGCGAGGAAGGCGGTGAGCAGCTCGTCTTCACCGACGGCGGTGACACCCCCCAGCATATAATGCTGCTGGTCGATGAGCTTGCCGCCGCGTACCACCGACACTGTCATGCACGCTTCGTCGGCGCGAATGCTGTATGCCACGACGTCCAGGTCTTCGCATTTGGCTGAGACGGTCTTCGCGTCCTGCTGGATTTGCTGCAGGCTGGCGATTTTGTCGCGCAGCCGCGCGGCTGTCTCAAAGCGCCACTCCGCGGCGGCGGCATCCATGTCGGCGTTCAACGCCGCCAGCAGGTGGTCCATCTTCCCGTCGAGGAAGAGCACCGCTTCCTTCACCTGCCCGGCGTAGTCGGCCGGCGTGACGCACCCCGCACAGGGGCCGGTACACTGGCCAATATCGTAGTCGAGGCAGGGACGTTTCATTGGCGCGCCCGTCTCGTCCCATGGGCAGCCGGATTTGCGCTTGGGCGAGTTCCGCGTCTCCTGGCGCAGCTTGAATACACGGCGAATGAGGCGCACCACGTCCCACATCGCGCCGACGTTCGTATACGGTCCGAAATAGCGCGCGTGCTTCTCGAGCAACTGCCCGGAGCCGCGCACCACGGCGATCTTCGGAAAGGTGTCGGCGGTGGTGATTTTGATATACGGATAGCTTTTATCGTCCGCCAGCTTCACGTTGAAGCGGGGCTTGTAGCGCTTGATGAGCGTGGCTTCCAGCGCCAGCGCGTCGCGCTCGGTGGCCACCACGATGGTGTCGAAGTCGGCAATGAGGCTCACCATCGCCTGGGTGCGCGGATGCAGGTCGCGGGTGTCCTGGAAATAGCTGCGCACGCGGTTGCGCAGCACCTTCGCCTTGCCCACGTAGATGACCGCCCGCGCCGCATCGCGCATGAGATACACGCCCGGCTGGGTGGGGAGCTGTGAGAGTTTATGTTGGATGGTATCGTTCATGGTTTTGGGCTGTCGGCTATCGGCTATCGGGATTATTATACCCGAAAATGGGTGGGGGGCTGCGGACGGGGGTTGCGCACTCGTCCTCGGAACCGCTTTGCACATCCGGCGGGTCATCCGCTTCCTTTGTCGCGCTACGGGGCCGGGGTTACCGCCGTCATCCGTTTCCACATTGTGTCCGGAATCATCTGATACGGCATCCCCGGGCCTTCGATGAAGAACCACTGGCTGGGGTCGCCGCCGGGTTGGCGGTAGAAGTCGATGGTGAAGGGGTGCAGGCCGGCTTTCAGCGCCACTTCGCCGCTGCGGGAGACCTTCATGCCGACGTAGTCGTGTGTCACCACCAGTCGGTCGCCAATCCACACTTTGCTGCCGAAGGCGGAGCGCGCGGTGAGGGTATAGACGCCGTCAACGGGGATATCGAGGTAGCCGGTGAGGCGCGCGGCATAGCTGGTGAGCGTCTTAGGCGCGGTGAAGAAGGGGTTGGCGCAGGGGGCGGTGACGACCGGCGTGAGGCCGGCAAGGTCGGGGACAAGTTTCGACTCGCTTTTTACATCGTAAAGGGCGTAGCGCAAGCCGGTCTCAACCTGCGCCACAGCCTCCGGCGCGCGCAGGGGCATCACCGTGTAGTCGGCGGCGCTGGTGTAGTAGTGATCCTGCATATCGGTGATGCGGATGCGCAGTAGGGTGGTCTTCTCCAGGCGGATGGGTTTCGTATATGGGGTTGAGCGCGCGGTGGGTGTGGATTCGTCCAACGTATAACGGATATCCAGTTTCGTTCGTCCATCCCGGGCGCGGAGTTCGATGGCCGTACCCGGCGTCACCACGGTTTCGTTGTGCAGCGGCAGAAACCATGGCTGCTTGCGCAGCGCGGCGGCGATGCTATTCGCGGCCTCCTCGGCCACCAGCCGGTTGCCGGCGGGGGAGAGGTGCACGCCATCGGTGGTGAGAATGCCCTGGAACCGCTGGTCGGGATTGTGCGCTTTCAGGTAGTCCATGAAGGCGGCGCGGAGGTCGCACAGCTCGATATCCAGTTCTTTCGCCACCGCGCGGCTGATGGCGGCGTAGTCGTTCAACGGGCCGTCGGCGAGGATCGGATCGCCGGCCGTCGGTGGGGTCGCGGTCATCGCCATGCGCATGTCATTCGTGCCGTCGGTCTTCTCGCCGATCACCGCCGGGGTGGCGAGCATCGGCAGCGCGCCGGCCGTGCGGATGAGTTTGATTTCCTCGCGCAGTGCCGCCGCATATGCGTCGGGCGTCGTACCCTTGCCGCCAAAGCGCGGTTCGCGGTGCCACACGTCATTCACCCCGATGAATATGAAGACAATGGTCGGTTGTTGATCGATCACGTCATACGGCAGGCTGGCCACCAACGCGGTGGTTTTTCGTCCGGATTCGCCGGCAGCTGACACCCGCACGCGCAAGTCGGGACGCTTTGCCGCCAACTCGCGCTGCAGCAGTGTGGTGAAGCCGGACTCGCCAATGCTCTGCGAGGTGATAGAGTCGCCGTGGAAGACGATGCGGTCGCCGAAGCGCAGCGGGGAATCAGCCCCGGTGAGCGCGGCACAGGGGTCGTCGGCGTGGGCGGCGGCAAGGAGCAGCAGGCAGCAGGCGAGGATGAGCGTGCGCATGGGCGATATCCTTTCACCTGTATTCTACCACAGCCGGCAGGGATCGTCGTCCGGGCGACACAGCGGTGTTCGAGCACCGGCCTAGTCCAACAATAACGCCGTAATCCCCGCGCAGCGGCTGGCGGGGGTGAAGGTGGCGCGCACCTTCACCGTGCGGCCGGGGCCGCCGCGGAAGGCGAGGCGCGCGGTGATGGCGGTGTTGGTGGGCGTGCGCAGCACCTTGGTGGAGGTCGACAGCGATTTTCCGCCGGTCTCCGCCACTTCCATGGTCATGGTGCAGTTGCCCCAGAAGATATCCTGGTGCGGTACCAGCACGAAGGTGACGGCGTGGCTATTCGTGTCAGCGAGGGTGATGGGCAGTTCCACGCCTGTCTGCGACTTGCCGTTGGTGCCCACGGTGTAGATGGCGGTGGTGTTGCCGCCGAGGATGGTGTTCGCGTAGCAATAGACGCCGCCGAGATAGCCGTCAGAGCCGGTCCACCAGGCGTCGCCTTCACTGTGTGCCGCGCCGTCCGAGGCGCCTACCGCGGCCATGGTCATGGTGCCCGTCGCCCAGAAGGGGGTCTTTTTGCTGATGGCGGTGTAGCTGGTGGCAATCCAGTAGCCATCCTGCCCCCAGGTGGAAACGTCGGTATACTGGTCGGCGCTGCTGGTCGGCTGCAGCACCACCGCCCATCCCGGCCACATCGACAGACCGACGCCGGCCAGTCCCTGGTGCACGCCCGCCTTCGTCGGCGCGTAGGCCACATGGCCGTCCACCGCCGCGGCATTGACGCCGGTCAGGTGCCGCGCGTCCATGTCGTAACCGGCGGTGTCGGGACGCAGCCCGCAGTTCGGCTTCGCCGCCGGCAGCGCCAGGTCGGCGACGAGGATCATATTGTCTGGCGCATCCACGTCGCCCATGGCGCGGCCGAACAGCAGGCTATTGGCGCCGTATTCCGGGGTATTGTTGGTGCCTTTGCCCGTCTTCGTGGGGCAGTCGTAGATGCTGGGGCCGTTGTAGCTGGACAGCACCGTAGCCCACGCCGCCGTGCCGGTGTCGGGGAAAAAGACTTCCTCGTGGTCCTGCACATACATCGTTGCGGCGGCGCTGATTTGCCGCAGGTTGTTCAGACAGGTGGTTTGTCGCGCCTTCTCGCGCGCTTTGGCGAACACCGGGAAGAGAATGGCGGCGAGACTCGCGATGATGGCAATAACCACCAGCAGTTCGATGAGCGTGAATCCCCGTCGCATCGGCGTCCCTCCTTCCCGCAGGTAAGTTGCACATATATACCACATTATAATGATTTTAGATAGTGGATACTCTGTTTGCGTGTTACGCAGCTCTATCCGGTATACGCCGCGGGGGGACGAGGAGTTGCAGGGAATACCGAGCCGGGTATACGTATATCGGTATGTCGAATGACGATACCGTCGCCTTCGCTCGGCCCTCACCCCCGGCCCCTCTCCCAATTCTGGGAGAGGGGAGTGTTCTATTGTCGGAAGCAGATTCGGTATCAATTCCAGTCACCCCTCGCCCAAACTTGGGAGAGGGGCCGGGGGTGAGGGCCGAGCGAAGGCGACGTTCCCGGTTAGGCTCTACGTCTGCACGTGATCGCGGTTCGACTGAGTCTCGCCGCCAAATCATGCGGTGCCGTGCGGAAGAGCGTGGAGTTTTCGAGCACGAGCACGAGCACGAATTTTGGTGGCAGGTGTACCATTACCCCGACGGATGGTATAGTTAACGCAGTTCGCGGGGGAGGACCACCGATGGCCATGCAGATTTCCGGCGCGAGTTTGCGCCGATTGCCGCAGTACCTGTCCGTGCTGACGCGGCTGGCGGACGAGGGGCAGCGCAACGTGACCAGCGCGGAGCTGGCGCGGCGGCTGCGGCTGGACGAGACGCTGGTGCGCAAGGACCTGGCGATGACAAAATTCACCGGCAAGCCGCGGGTGGGCTTTGGCGTGCCGGAATTGCTCGGTCACCTGCAGCAGTTCCTCGGCGCCCAGCACACCAAGGAAGCCATTCTGGTGGGCGCGGGCCGGCTGGGCCAGGCGCTGGTAGCCTACCACGGCTTCGAAAAGTACAACCTCAGCATCGTGGCGCTCTTCGACACCAACCCGGCGAAGATTGGCCAGCAGGCGGAAGGCCGGCAGATTTATCCCCTATGGCAGGCGGCGGCCTTCGCCCAGCGCAACAGCATCCGCATCGCCATCCTCACCGTGCCCTCCGACGCCGCGCAGCCAGTGGCCGACATGCTCGCCGACGCCGGCGTCCTCGCCTTCTGGAACTTCTCCGGCCATCCATTGAATCTCCCCGACCCCGTCGTCGTCCTCAACGAAGACCTGGCCGAGTCGCTGGCCGTGCTCTCGCACCGGGTGGGGAAGCTGACGATGGTGGGGGCAGGAGAATAAATGAACAGGGTAATAGGATGATTAGGATATGGACGTTATTTGGTAAGTCATCATGGAATTTACAGTTTTGATTCATACAGAAGCAGAAGGTGGTTTCTGGGCGGAAGTACCGGCGTTGTCCGGATGCTTCTCGCAAGGGGAGACCGTCGACGATACGCTTTCGAATGTCAAAGAAGCAATCGAGGGTCATATTTGCGCGCTGCGCGAGGATGGTCAGAGTGTCAATGGCGACAACGGTTTGCTGATCACCAGCGTGCAGATTGCCGCATGACGCAGGTGTCTATTCAGCACCTGCCAGGCATATGGAGGAAGCATGCGCAAGCGGTTTTTTAATGGAGCCGTCACCGTGATTGGACTACTCATCTTGCTGTGCGCGTCAGGTGCCTTCTATTATTCAACTCTAAGTGAATTCGAACGGGTGAAGCTCTTCTGGCGATATGGAACACCAGAGATGCAGGCCAATGTCATAATGTCATTAACAAAGCATCTCTATGTAGGGATGAGCAAAGATCAGGTGTGGGGTCTTCTGGCTCCCAACGCGCATATCACTCACTCACCCAATCCTGAGCCAGGAGAAGAATCTTACTCCTTCAACATCCGAGCCGGGTGGAACACTGGCATCGATGTGACATTCAAAGATGGACGATTGCTTTCCTACGACGCTTACGACTAACCGCCAAATCTCTCCTGAATTGATAACATGTGACTACGAATGCCACGGAGGGACGTTCGCTACGGTTAGCAATTCCACCGGATATCCCTCACTCAAACCCGACCACATCACCCTCCCCCAGCGTGCCCTCCGGGTTCAGCCAGCCTTCCACCGCATGTTTCGCTTCGCCGAGGGTGAGGTCGCGGCCGTGAAGGCGGTCGTGCAGCGTGTCAAGGTGGCGGACAGCGGCGGGCGGGGTGTCGCGGGTGAGCCAGGCGAGGGTGGGGTCGTCGAGTGCGGCGAGAAGGGCGGCGGAATCGTCACCGTGCCAGGTGAGGAGCGTCTCGACCCGTCCGGCAATTGCCTGCGGGGCGCGGGGGAGGCGGGCGTGGACAGTGGCGGTCCACGGGTGCGCGATGAGCAGCGCGGCGTAGTCGCGCAGGCCGGTTTCCGCGGCGGTGGTGACGCTTGCGGCATCGGGCATCGGCGCGTCGATGCCCAGCGGCAGGCGGCAGCGGCCGCACAGGCCGTCGTCGTCAAGCCGGGCGAAGAGGCCGGGGCAGTAACCGGCGCGGGCTGACGCCAGCGCGTCCAGACAGGCCATGGCCGCCGCGGGCGCTGGCAGCGGCAGGCGGGCGAGAAGCTTCACCGCTTTGAAAGCGGAGGTTTCAAAGGCTGCCCGCAGCGCTGCCACCGCCGCTGTGCCGAACGCCGTATCGTGCCAGCGCAGGTAGGCGTCGCGGTAAGCGGCCCACAAGCGCGCCACCTGCGCGGACAGGTTATCCAGTTCGACGAAGGCGCGTTCTCCGGCGGCGAGTTGCTCACGCAGCGGCGCCGCCGCCTCCGTCAACTCGCCGGGCAGCGGGCCGCACAGCACCCGCGCCTGCCGGCCGTGGCGCCGCCACCACGCCGCCGCGTCCTGGATCGTCGCGAACTGATCGATTACGCTATCCGTGCCAAGGGCATCAAACAGCTCACTCACCGGGGCGGTGGCAAGGCCGTGCACCCGCTCCACCGTCTCCAGCGCGCGCTCCGTCGCCTCCCACGCCCAGGGCATGGCGCCGGCGGCGGCGCTCCACTCGTCCAGTGCCACGGTGGCATCCGTCGTCGACGCCGTCCGCGCCCACTCCCGCAGCCGGCGCTCTACCTGGCTGCCGGCGACGGTCCACGGGTCGAGTGCAATGCCCCACCGATCCGCCAGCGCGCGTACCAGCGCCGTGTGGCGTTCGGCCACCCCAGCCGGCGGGGCGAGGAAGGCCAGCGCGTCGCTGCGCGCCAATGGGGTCGTCTCCGGGTCCAGCGGCTGCAGGAAGGCGTCCACCCCCTGCACGGCGCCCGCTCGCACCGCCGCCAGCACCGCCAGCCGTGCCTGCTCATGGGTGAGACCAAGCGGAGGTTTGCCGAGCAGATCGAGAGCCTCTGACAATCGGATGGCCTCGGCCGCGAGCAGGGGTTCGAGCAACTCCCAGCGCGGTGGCGTCACCCGCGCCCGCGCGCCATCGAAGGCCGCGCACCCCAGCGGCACGGCGAATCGCTCGATGTATTCCCCCAGCAGCGACTGCGGCCCGATGACCACCTGGCCGGGCTCGATGAAGCCGAGTAGCAGTTGCTGCAACGCCGCGCGTGACGGCGCACCCCCAGCGGTGAGATCGGCGAAGAGCGGATACCGCGCCTGGAATCCCTGCGCCAGTAGCGCCGCCAGCACGGTGACCAATGATGGAGCGGGCTCGATGGCCCACTCACCGCCGGCCGCATCGTGCCAGCGCCCGCCCAGATATGCCGCCGTTATCGCAGCCGCCACCGCCGGTCGCAGTTCCTCCGCGCGCTCGCGACAGCGGGCGCGAGCGCGGCGTTCGCGGCTGGCGGTCGGCGGATTCGCTTCCTCGCCCGCCGCGCGCCACGCCGCGTATTCCGCCTGCAGGTCGCCTTCCGCATGGGTCAATGGCCGGGGTGTCCACAGGCACAGTGTCGGTAGATTCTTCACCAGCGCCGTCGCCGTGTGCCAGGCTGTGATATCCGCTTCGCCCGGCGGTAGCAGTAGCACCGTGCCGTCGGCCTGCCCGGCGGTGATCGCCTCCGCCCCACGCAAAACCGCTTCCGTGGACAGCGTGGCGACCAGCGTGCATGCCACCGCCCGCTCGCTTCCTTGCCAGGATACGCTCACCCGCTGGCCATCGGCCAGTGCGTCCCATGGCCACGCGGGGTCGCGACCAGCGGCGAGAGCGGCCTCCACAATGCGTGGGTCGTCCAGGCTGAACTCCGCCCGCCGCGCCTCCATCAGTGCCAGCGCCAGCGCCCCGGCGTCGTCCTCCACCGCCAGCGAAAACACCTCCAGTGCGGGATCGGCGTCGCGCACGCAAGCGAGGTAGGCCCCCTGCCGGCGCAAGGCGTGCAACGCCGCCGACAGCGCGTCGATGGTGGGTGCCGCGGAGCCGTCGAAGAGCAGCGCGCGCAGTTGCCCCACCGTCGCGGTGTGGTCGGCCAGGTGCAGCAGCGCCAGTAGGCGCACCAGCGCCCGCGCCAACGGCGGATCGGTGGTGCGGTCGGCGCACTCCGCCAGCAGCGCCGTTGCCCGCCACAGCTTCTCCGATGCATGGCGGCGCAGATCGTCTTCGAGCAGCGTAAATACGTCCAACGGAGTGAAAATGCGGCCGGCATCGCGCTGCAAGCCGTCCCGCCCAATCTGTAAAAACACCTCCACCGCGCCGCGATGGGGCGACAGGTGGGCGTTCACCACTGCCAGCAACAGCGTCAGCGCCTCCGGATGGAAGGGCCACGCATCCTGCAGCGCCCGCGCGGGCAGCAGAACGCCGGCGGCGGGGACGATCGTCTCGGCGACGCGCGCGCGGATTGCCGCCGGGTCGCGGCGCTCCAGCAGGCGCTCGCGCAGCACGTCACCGATCTGCTGCGGCGAGAGCGTATAGCGGCGGAAGCGGTCCTCCACCTGCCGCCAGGAGTGGCTGCGCAGCGTCCCGACGTCGGACAGGTGTCGCTGCAGCGCCCCGATGAGCCACACTGGCGCGCGACTCGTCCAGCCGGCGAGGAACTGCAGAAACGCGGCGTCCGCCTCGCGGGCGGCGGGCGTCTTCGCGGCGAGAAAGAGGCTGAGTTCGTCCACCAGCAGCAACAGGCCGTCGTACCCCGCGGCGCGGGCGGCATCCAGCACCGCGCCCCAGCAATCCAACCGCGACGCCCCCGCCGGGAAAGGCTGCCCCAGCGCCCGCGCCACCTCCGCCCCCAGCGCCTCCTCGAGCGGCACTCTCGGGCCGTATTCGTCCAGCGCGAAGTGCACGGTCAGCCGCCGGTGTTTGCTACAGGGCTCGGTATACCGGCGCAGTTCGGGGTGCGAGACGAGGAACGCCGGCCACGCGCCCGGGCAGGCCGCCAGCAGGTGCAGCAGGATGAGCAGGTGCGATTTGCCGGTGCCGTAGAGGCCGTTGAGCAGCACCGCCGCGCCGTGGGCGTCCCACGCCAGCGAAGCCAGCAGCTCCTCGACCAGCCGACGGTGCTCGGCCACGGTGATGGCGTAGCCGCCCACCCATGCGGCCAGCACCGCGTCGTCCCCCGCCGCCAGCGCCGCGCGTGCATGCCGCGGATGCGCCACCGCCGGCACCGGTCGGATGCGAATGAGACCGTCCATTGTCGTCGTCATGCAAACGGAATTCCGCGAAACAAGCGTTTTTCCTGCTGAAGAAAATACTTTTTTCTACTCGACTGACCAACCAAAACGCCGACGGCGGCCATATGGCCGCCGTCTGTTCGCTGGCACGGGGGACGGATCGAGGTGTCCAGGTTTCCCTTATCCGTGTGTCCGCGGGCTAGGCGTGTCGGGTTTCCAGGTGGCGGCCGCTCTGACGAGACCGCTCGATGAAGGTCAGGAACTCCTCGATTTCGGGGAGGGGCGGCAGTTCGCCGCGGGCCTCGTCCAGCGCTTCACTCAGGTTGCGATTCTGGTGGAGCAGGATGCGGAAGGCCTGTTTCAGATACATGCGCAGTTCGGAGGAGAAGCCGGCGCGCTTGAGCCCCACGGTGTTGAGGCCGTAGGGGCGGGCGGGGCGGCCATCCACCATCATGAATGGCGGCACGTCGGCGGTAACTTTGCTGTAGCCGCCCACCATGGTGAGGCGTCCGATGTGGACGTTCTGGTGGATGCCGGCCATGCCGCCGAGGGTGACGCGATCGTCGACCAGGCAGCAACCGCTGATGCCCACGTAGTTGGCCATGCAAACGTTGTTGCCGATGACACAGTTGTGTCCCACATGACAGTAGGCCATCAGCATGTTGTCGTTCCCCAGCTCGGTAGCGCATCCCTCGCCCACCGCCAGGTGAATCGTCACATATTCCCGGATGATGTTCCGGTCGCCGATGCGCAGGTAGGAGGTCTCACCGTGGTATTTCACGTCCTGGGGTGGTTCCCCCAGGGCGGCCCCGGTGAAGATGCGGCAATCGTCCCCGACGGTGGTACGGCCGGTAATGTGCACGTGTGGGCCCAGCACCGTGCGGGCGCCGATTGTGACGTCCGCATCGATGACGCAGAATGGCCCCACCGACACATCCGGCCCCAACTCCGCCCTCGGATCGACGACCGCGGTTGGATGGATGTTCACGGGCTTACTCTTCCTTTCCAGGCGCGGCGGCCTTCGTGGGGTCCGGCACGAGGGCGAAGGTGTATTCCCCTTGCGCCACCACCTGATTGTCGACGCGGCACGTTACGCGCACGCGCCCCGCCGTACTACGGACTTTCAGGACGGTCACTTCCGTGATGAGCTGATCGCCCGGCACGACCTTCCTGCGGAACTTCATCTCGTCGATGCCGGCGAAGAGGCCAAGCTTGCCTTCGTTCCCCGGTTCCGCCAGCAACAGCACGCACCCCACCTGCGCGGCATGCTCGATGATGAGCACGCCGGGCATGATGGGATTGCCGGGGAAGTGGCCCTGAAAGAACGCCTCGTTGATGGTGACGTTTTTCAAGCCCACCGCGCGCTTGCCCGGCTCCAGCTCCAGAATGCGATCCACCAGCAGGAAGGGGTACCGGTGCGGGATCGCGGCCATGATGTCGACGACATCCAAAGGGGTTCCCTCCTTCATTTTCTCCGTGACTGTGGTCATTGGTTTCTCTTCTTTCATGATGGCCGGGCTTCCCTGCGCCGGCCGGGCATTATCGTATCGGCAGGACCATGAAGCGCACATTCGGCACACTTAGCCAGCCCCGTTTTTCATAAAACTGTATGGCGCCGGCATTGTCCTCCAGCACCAGCAGCATCATCACGCCCAGGTCGCGCTCGCGGGCGCGTGCTTCCAGCGCGTCCAACAGGCGCCCGCCCAACCCGTGGCGTCGGTAGTCGGCGTCCACCGCCAGGTGCTGCACCCACAGCACGCGGCTGTCGGTGGTGCCCAGCACCGCGGCGACGATACGACCGCCGTCCGTCACCACCAGAAACAGCCCCGGGTTTGCCGCCGCCGTGCGCGCCAGCCGCTCCCGAGTATCGATCGGGTACAGCGCCAGCCCACTGCGCTGCCACAGCGCGGTCACGGCATCATAATCCGCCGCCGGATCGTAGTTCCGCATCACGAACGCGTCGCTCACATCGCCTCACTGGCTCCGCAGGCGTCGTACCAGCTCCACGTGGTGCCGGTGGCCGGCACGCACAGCCACTACCTGCCCGTATAGTGGCCGCCCCAGCAGCGCCAGGTCGCCCAGCAGGTCCAGCACCTTGTGCCAGGCCGGCTCGTTCGGCCACACCTGCGCGTTCAGGTAGCCGTCGCGGGTGAGCACCACGGCGTTTTCCAGCGAGCCCCCCTGCGCCAATCCCGCTTCCCGTAGCGCCGCCACTTCGCGCTCCAGGCCGAAGGTGCGCGCGCGCGCAATCACCTCGGCGTTCCGCGCCACCGCGCCGCCGGCGGTCATCCGCTCGGCGACCGTATCCGGGATGGTCAGCACGGCATACAGCGTCAATTCCGGTGCGGGCGCCAGAAACAGCGCGGTGCCGCTATCCTCGATCCACAGCGGTTCGGAAACGGTATAGCACGGCAGTTCGCCATCCTGGTCGCAAACTCCTGCTGCGAGAATTGCATCGCGCCACACGCGCGCGGATCCATCCAGCGCCGGCAGCTCAGGCCCGTCCACGCGAATCTCCGCGTTCGCCACGCCGGTCAGCGCCAGCGCGGCCAGCAGGTGCTCCACCGTGCTCACCGTCGCGCCGTCGCGACCCAGCGTCACGCAGCGCCGCGTATCGACGACATAGTCGGCCAGCGCGGGGATGACCACCCCGTCGCGCAGGAAACAGCGCCCGTGCGCCGCAGGCGCCGGGCACACCTCCACCCGGGCCGGCGCTCCGGTATGAAGGCCGATGCCCTCGAGCACAAACGACGTCGCCAGGGTGCGTGGAACAGCCATGCCGATGCATTATATCATTAACAACTGTTCATGGACACTATCGCCGAAATGGCATTCCGGCAGCCCGTGCTTCAGGCATACGGTGATGTGATCGACAACGTGTCCCGTTTGTACGATTCGTCACACACGACGCGAAAACGGCGGGACATTTGCACGCATCAACACCGGTCCATGTTTAGCATAGGGGAGCAAGGGGAATGCATTACCCGGAAGGGTATGGACTGGAAACAGGATCATGCCCAACCCGCGGAGCAATCCGCGCAGGTGTGGCCACGGGAAGCATCTTCCTCGCACAACCGTGGGGCAGAGACAACTGCATATATAATTGAATATACGCGCTGGGTTGGGTGGAGGAGAGACCAGCATTCCCGGTGATGACGCACCTCGCAGCCTGCTGCGGGGCGCGTCTGTTTTGGTCCTCGTCCCTGACAGTTGGTCGAACCTACACATCCCCATCAACACCTCCTGGTGGATGCTCCCAGAAGCGGGTGGCGCGGTCGACGAATGCATCCACCTGGTCGTCATGGCGACCGCCGGGGGACGCTTGCATTTCGGCGAGGAACGCGTCGCGCCAGCGGGCGGATTGCGGCAGGCATACGCTGCCACCCGATTGTTCACTTCATCCGGTTATGGAACAACCGCTCCACGCCGCTGAACTCGCCGCATAGCCAGGGTATGTTCCAATGCATGTGAGTATCGACATAGACGTCGCGCTGACCGTCGATGACGATCTCCAGGCCGGTGATCTCGAAGGGGTCGACGATCCGCTCGTCGGCGTGCACGTCAAGGAGCGAGACCTTCACCCGCGGCATGGCGCCGGTGAAGGGCACCATGAGGGTGGCCAACATGCCGCTGCCGTCGCACAGGCGCGTGAAAGTGAGTTGGTCGGGATCGGCGTAGTCCTCGCCCAGCGGGTAGGGGCACGGCTCGATCTTCGCGTCGCCGAATAGCGGCACGAAGAGCAGGTTGCCGCCGTCGCCGGTGGTGGTCACGCGGTTGTCGCCGAGGATCGTCGCCGGCACGCCGAGCTGGAAGCGCTGCTGGTAGGCGTGCCGATGCTCGGGCGATGCCGCGGTGAAACGGTCGATGAGCACCCAGTAGCCGCCGCGCAGGTAGAAGAGCTTGCGCCGGGCGCCGGTCACTTTGAGTTCCAGTCGCTCGTAGGCCTCGTGCACGCCGCTGAAGTAGGCGAACTGGTCCGTACTGATCCACTCGTCGACGGTGGGCATCACCACGCCGTTGAAGCGGTAGACGCTACGGAGCGGCAGGTGATGGGTGTCGTCGACCACCGCTACGGTGTGCGACATCGTCTGGTGGCGCCAACTGCGCTCGGGGTCGTCCACGCCGTCGGGCCCTTTGCCGTTGCCCACGGTGATCTGGCGGCCCTTCGCATAGAGCAGCAGGTCAAAAATAGCGCCGTGGCCGTGACTGGTGATGAGGTTGCCTTTCGCGCTGGCCTCGATAGCGGCGTAGTCGCTCCCGCGCGTCCAGTTCTCGCGCATCACGTAGTAGCCGCTGTCCGGCAGCGTGGTGTCGAGCGTGGCGGGTTTACGCGCTTCCAGCGCCGCGTAGGCGGGGGCCAGGTCTTCGCCCACCGAGGGGTAGTGCAACGACTCGATAAGCATCGGGCCGAACGGCGACTGCCCGGCGGGGTCGAAGGTCTCCGCCAGCCATTTCGCCTCGGGGATGCCCAGCAGCGCGGCAATCGATCGCGCGCGTTCCAGAAAATATGCTCCACGGAACCAGCAATCGCCGAAGGGTGGCATGCCGCCGTCCGGGCAGCAGAGCTTCCACTCGACCTCGTATCCCTTACGCAGCTTGTCCATGAAAGCGTCGCTGAGCGTCAGGCCGTTCAATGCGGCGATGTGCACGCAGTCGAGGAACAGATCCATGGTGCCGGCGTGGTATGCCACCGAGACTTCGTGCGTGAAACCGTCGGGACAGAGCAGCAGGCGCATCTCGCGCTCGAAGTAATGCGGGAAGAGGGCTTGCCATTTCTGGAAACCGGTGAATTCCGGGAAGAGGAAGCCGCCCTTCCAGGTGGCGCCGTACTGCGCGGCGAACCAGTTGTGTCCCTGGGTGCCCAGCATCACCTCGTGCCAGCGTTTCGAGCCGTTCCACTCGTGGTGCATGCGCTGGAGGAGGAAGCCGAGGATGGGCAGCATCGCCTCGTCGGAGCACTCCGGTACTTCCCAGGCGATCTGCAGGAAGCGGATCAGGTACATGATGGTGTGGTGCGCCGCCTTCGGCCAGTTGTCATGGCTGGCGGCCACGCAGTCAGCGTAGAGGTTGTAATCCGCCGGTGTTGCTGCCACATGCAGCACCTCGGAACGGCAGTGCAGCAGCGTGCCCCGGCCATCTGGAAAATCTCCACCCATGAACGGCACGCGCAGCAGCCGGTCGATTTCCTCCTCGGCGGATTGTCGGAATTCCGGCACGGCGTTCGCGCGCAACGCCGCCACGTAGGACGCGGGATACCCCATTCGCGGATACGCGCGCGTGCGCAGGCGCCGCACCAGCGCCAGCGCCGACGCCAGCGGATCATCCGGGGTATTGATGCCCGCCAATTCCGGCCGCGACCAGTCAGCCGCCGCGCAGATTTCGCGGGCGATGGTCAGATATTGGGTTTCGAGGGTGGTGTGCATGAGTATCCTCTCGGCATGCTGTTTGTCGTATACAGTGGCACCACTGCGATGCGGTGCTCGTTGCGCGCTCCCGCACGCGCCCTCACCCCTACCCCTCTCCCAATACTGGGAGAGGGGATGACAGAGTCATTGCGGCGTATAGGATGCATGATGATCCACAGACGCTCTGCTAGACCTTCGCTTCGTACCGCGCCTTCAGCTTCGCGATGCAGTCCTGTAGCGTGTCGTAGACGCTCTTTTTCTCCCAGTTCTCGTCGAGGAAGCCGTAGCGGAAGACGCCTTTGCCCTGGTTGTACCAGCGCCAGTGGATGGGCACGCGCACGTCGACCATACACCACGGGCAGTAGCCGGTGAGTTCGGGAATTTCAGCGAATGCCTCGTAGGCGTCACGGATGACGGCGCTGTGCAGCGCTTCGCTGCCGACGGCATTGTCGGGCGCTTCGGCGCCGCGTAGCGACGTGCCACCGAATTCGCTGAGGATCATCGGCTTGTTATACGGCCGCAGCATCTCCACGTAGCGGCGGTAGGCGATGCCCGCCTCGCCCGGCTTCAGATACATGTTGGCGGAGAAGATGTCGAAGAGCGCGTAAATTTCGTCGGTATGGCCGGGACGCCAGTGTATCGATTCGTCGGTGCGGCGATTGAATTCGTCGCCCTGGCCCGGCTTCCACACCGGGGTGACAGCGATCATGTTGCCCGCTTCGGCGCAGGAGATGAGGCGGCTGGGGTCCATGTCGCGCACCATCGGCACCACGTGGAACCAGTAGGCGTAGTTGTTTTCCTCCGGGTTGTCCGGGTTGCGGTAGCAGCACTCGTTGGAGACCGACCAGATGATGAGCGAGGCGCGGTTCCAGTCGCGCTGGATCGTCTCGGCCATCATCCCGGAGGCCTTGCGCGTCTGCCCCTCCTCGCCCATATTCTGCAGCCAGTAGGCGGGCACTTCCTCCCACCACATGATGCCGGCTTTGTCCAGCGCGCGGCCCCATGACGCGGCGTAGGGGTAGTGCGCGCAGCGGAGGAAGTTCACCCCCAGCGCCTTCGCATGGGCGATGAGCAGCTCGATGCCCGCCGGCGTGGCGGTGCGGCCGGTGTCCTTGAACTCGGCGTGGGTACACAGGCCATAGAGTCGAATCGGCTCACCGTTGAGCAGGATATTCATCCCCTCGGTGCGGACTTCGCGGAAGCCGACCTCGTCGGCGATGGCATCACTCGCGGTACTCAGCTCGATGCGGTACAGCTTCGGGTTCTCCGGCGACCACAGGCTCACCGCTTCGCGCGGCAGTTGGAAGTAGACGGAATCCGGATTACCGGGTGCAAGGACCATTGAGTCCGTCAGCTCCAGTTCGGGGATGGCTACCGTCACCGTCTCGAAGGCTGCCTGGTTGCGCGAGGCGAGATGCGTCTCCACCTCGATAAGCACCGCGTCGTCATCCAGGAAGGTTTGCACGCGGAAATTCTCGATGCAGGTGACCGGGGTGAAGACCAGCGACACGGGGTTGATGATGCCGCCGTCGTTGTTCCAGTCATAGCGGGTGCCGGGCACGCGCTGCTCGCTCATGTGGCTGTCCACCAGCACGAAGAGCTGGTTTTCGCCCTGCCGCAGGCACTCGGTGACGCGCAGTTCGAAGGGGGAATACCCCCACTCGTGGCTGCCGACCAGTTGCCCGTTGAGGAAGACATCCGCCTGGTAGATGATGCCGTCGAAGACGAGATAAGCCTCCTGCCCCTCGGGCACTTCGTCCAGCGTGAACTGCTTCATATATACGGCGTGGCCGTCGTACCACTTCAGCTCGGTGAACTGCGTCTTCCAGGTGCCGGGCACCTGAATGTCCCACAGTCCCTCGGGATCCCAGCAGGGGAACATCGAGTCAGGATTCGGCGGCGTGCGCCACCATTTCTGCGAGCGGCACCGCTGCATCGGATCCGGACAGAATTTCCAGGTGCCGTTGAGGTCGATGGACGGACGGTTATAGGTGAACATATGCAATCTCCAGTATTTGACATGGCACGGCGTGGAAGGTCGGCGGGGCTGCGCTGCGCTTGCCAGCCGTTCAAACCGTGCTGTTATTTCGACATAGTGACTGCGCCGTTGGCAATCACGGCGGTGAAGGCGCCTTCGCCGGTGGCGGTTTTGCCGGCGACGGTGACAGTGGCCTTCCCCTCGGCATTGGTGACGACGGTTTTGCCGTCTTTGTAGAAGCGCACCGATCCCGCCGTGCCGGCAAAGGTCACCTGCGCGTCGGTGAACGTGAAGGGCTGCTGATTGGCGAAGATATAGTCGGTGGAGAGCGGCGTCTCCACCTTCACCACGCCATCGGCGAGGGTGGCGAATTTCGCTTCGGGATCGCCGGTTTTCAGGCGCGGGTAGAGCACGACCATGTAACCCTTGCCCGCCGGTTGCTTGAAGCGGATGAAGAGCTGGGTCTCCTGCAGCTTGCCGTCCGGATGGAATTTCGGGTCGAAGCCGACCATGCGGCCGTAGGCTTGCTGCACGTGGCCGTATTTGCCCGTCTCCGGCATGGCGCCCGCCGGGGTGGCGGCGTAGACATCCATGTCGACCAGGCACTGTCCGTCGAAGTGGTAGACATCGCCGTTTTTCGTCATGCTGTTCGCCAGGAACCACAGACTCATGTCGGTGGGGCGGGAAGGAGCGCCGGCGAAGGTGTCGCGCAGCACGAAGTAATTCGGCCCTTTCGGGTCGGCGTCTTTCATGAAGAGAATCTGCCGGTGCCAGATGGTCAGCGGGATACGCTGCCACGCCGGCTGCGCCGGCCAATCCGCGCTCTCCTCCGGTGCCCACTGCGCGCCTTTCAGCACGGTGTATTCGTTCTTCAGCGGGCGGATGCTGTCGATGCCGCGGGTGGCGTGGGCGTACTCCATCGCCGGGGCGAAGGAGGCGGCCGTCACCGCCGTCAGGTTCCGCTCGCTCTCCTCGACCATATGATCGATGGAGACGCGGTTGCGCACCCATGGCCGGCAGAACATCGGGAAATAGCCATTGCCAAAGTGCAGGTTGATGGGCTGGCCCTTCGCATACAGGGTGTAGCACATCTGGTCCAGCTCCCACTCGCAGTGGCCGTCGCAGTTGCCGGCGAAGAAGAGCATCAGCGTCTCATACGGCGTGCCGAAGCCGTGGCGGAAGTAGACGCCGTAGTCCTGGTACCAGGTACTCTTCAACTCCGGTACGATGTCCTTGACGATGGTCAACTGCTTGTCTTTCGGCAGCGTCTGGTTGGCGGTCCACTGCAACTGCCCGGCCAGCTCAGGCTTACGGTCCTTGTAGTAATTGATATACTGCGTGGCCATGCTCGGCGGAAAGGACTGGTACGAACAGTTGCCGATGGGCAGCACCAGCCGGTGGCCGAGGAAACGCGGGTCGGGCGGGGTGAGCCAGTCCAGGATAAAGCGCATGGCTTTCGCCATCTCCGGGCCGTCAAGGGCGTCGCCGATGCCGCCGTCCATGAGGATCTGGTTTGCCTGCGCCTGCCAGTCTAGCGTGACGCCCAGCGAGTAGTGCGCATTTTCATACAGCGCGCCGGACTCGCGGGTGAAGCGGCGGTTGAATTCCTTGATGCTGGCCACCGTCGCCATGCCCCACGGCTTGAATTGCGGGTGATCTTTCACCAACAGGCTGGATTTCGCCCGCGCCTCCATCGCCATGATGGTCATGTTCGGGTTGTTCACGTGGAAGCCCATGCCGTAGGGGAAGGTGCTCTGCGCGTGCATGTCATAGGCGTTCCAGATGCACAGGGCATACAGCGTGTGCCAGTCGGCGGTGGACAGGTGCTTTTGCGGTTCGGTCATCACCGGCAGCAACGAGCCGTATTCCCCCTTCGCGAAGCCGTAGTGATACGCCATAGAAAAACGTGCCCACTGGCCGAGGGTGCGGGTGACGGCCAGCCGGGTGCGCATGATTTCCAGCGCCTTTTTCCCGGCATCGGAGGTGGCGCCTTCCCACTGCGTCTTCGGCTGGGTGAAATCCATCGTCTTCACGTAGTCCAGCGGCAGCGCTTGCGGGTCGAGGCGGCTGGCCTGGGTGAAGAGCGACTGCAGCATCTCCGTCTTTTCATCCACCGCGGGTGAAAGCATGATGCCGTAGGCGCGGCGGACGGTGTTGGCGGGCACGCCGATGGTGGCGCCGGTGTAGTTGGGACTGCCGTCGGCAAAGCCGTCGATAGACCATTCTTGCCGGTAGTTCTGCAGCGGGAAGCGGAGCTGCGCACCGCCGTCAGCGGTGCTGCAGAGGCGGATACTTAGCGGCTCGCGCCAGTAGGCGGTATCCAGGCCAGTGATGCCGATGGCATCGCCGCCCACCTGCTGCACGCGCGTCAGACAGCCAACCCGCGATAATACGCTGGGATAACCGGTGCAGCGGTACAACTCCTGTGCCGTTTTGGGCAGCTCGCCGCCCTGCACCGCGGAGGCGAACCAGCCGGCATTGATGCCAAAGGCTTTCCAGTCCTCGCGGATGCCGCCTTGCATGATGGTGGCGAGTTCCGGTTTATCATTGCGCCCGCCGAAGAAGAATTGCCCGGGCGTGAAGCCCCCGCCGCCCAGCGGCAGCGTGAAAAAACGATCCGCTTCGCGCGACAACTGCTTGCTGTCGCCGGTGTTGAATTCTTCGTGGATGATGATCGTCGGGCAGTCCTTGTTGACCCGCGCGGTGAAGGTCCAGTAGCCTTCTTTGAAGGTGTATTTCACCGTCGCTTCCGCGAAGAGCGGGCCGGCGGCGGTCACCTGGCTCACCATCGTCTGCACCGTGAAAGGCGCGTCGATTTTGCCGGGGGCCGTGACCTTCCCGGAAGGCAGCAGCAGACCCTGGATCGGCGCCGGGGCGGTGCCGGTCGGCGTGATGGTCGCGGGCAGGCGGATGCCGATCTTCCCCGCGCCGGCGGTAGCCAGCGTGATGATGCCGTCTTTCTGCTCGACGGTGACGCCCTTCGCCTTCGCGGCCGCCTTGCCGGGCGTGAGCGTATACGTCGCCGCGCCGTTGGCCGGCACATTGGCGATGAACCAGACGTCGCAGCGTTTCACCGTGCCGTCAGGGTGGAGTACCAGGTCGCTTACCTGGCTGGGCAGCACGGTCTTCCCGGCCTGCACGCGCACGTCGAACGCCTTCGCCTTCATCGCCCCGGCGGGGAAGTCGAGTTGATGGTGCACCAGCTCATCGCGCCAGTCCAGACCCAGATGGTCCTGAATCGTCACCGTGGTCGGCGCGGCCAGCCCCACGGCGCAGGCGAGAACGAGCAGGCAGAAGAGGAACAGGTATTGCATGGTATTCTCCGGACGTCAGCAGTCAACCGTTACCCTATTGGCCTTCGAGCGGCATTGTCCTGCAATCGTGTAATAGAATCATAGAAAAGATATCGGCTTGGCGGGTGGCAGAGGAGGCGGTATACTGTCCGCGAGGTGACAGTCATGTCGGCACCACAACTGATCGACGGCGGGATTCATATCGACGACCGCGGCGAGATTCTTTTCGCCAACGACTTCACGTTTGACGGGGTGCGGCGCTTTCTCTGCCTGCGCAACCACCAGCCAGGATACGTGCGCGCCTGGCACGGCCACCGCGCGGAGGAGATCTACTATTTCCCGCTGGCCGGCGCGGCAGTGGTGGGGGTGGTGGAGATCGACAACTGGGATGCGCCGTCGCGCGATCTGCCCATACACCGCTTCGTCCTCTCCGCGAAAAAGCCCGCGGTGCTGCACATCCCCGGCGGCTGCGCCAATGGCTTTACCATGCTCACCTCCGACGCCCAACTCCTCATGCTCTCCTCCGCTACGCTAGAGGAGAGCGCGCGCGACATCGTGCGTTATGACGCGCGGTACTGGGACGCATGGACGGTGGCGGAACGATAACCCGGCAGACGCGTTCGGACCGGGAAGGCCCCACTCGCGCCTCCCCGGCCCAATCTGCCGACCGCCATGACGGCTACGGCATGTTGTTCAACCCAGTGCGCGCCTGGATGACGGTGATACGGCCTCCAATGAGCTGCACATCCTGAATCGTCGCGCTGTTCGTGGTCACCGGGTCAGTGATGGCGATATCGTAGGTGCCCGGGGCTAGATCCGCGCGCACCACCGGCACCGTTGGGTCGGTGAAGGGCGCGCCACCGTTCAGCGAGATGGTCGGGTTGAAGGCCGCGCTTTGCGCGTCGGTGGCGTAGATGACCAGCGTGGCGGTGGTGTTGTCCGCCGGCGGGGCAATGCCTTCATTCGCCTGCAACTCGGCCAGACTGGCCACCGGAATGAGCACGCCGCGGCGGTCGAAATTCACCGCGAAGGGGCCGAAGACGGCATCAGCGTAGCCGGTGGCCGTGGCGCGCAGCGTGTAATCGGTGCCGGCGGGTACATCCTCGTAGAGGAAGGTGCCGTCCGCCAGGGTGGTGTAGGCGTCGCCCACCTGGTTGCCGGCCTGGAAGAGCTGCACGGTGATGGCAGTCAGCGGCGCGCCGGAGAAGGCAGAGACCACCGCGCCAGTTACGGTGAAGGCCGTCGCCGCCGGTGCGTCCAGCGGCACCGCCAGCAGCGTGATGTCGCCACCCACCACTGGCACGCCCGGCAATATGGCGGTGCTGCCGTTGCCGGTTACCGTCACGGCGTAGGCGCCCGGCGCCACGCTCACTTCCGCGGGCGCCGCCGGGCCCACCGGTGCTGAACCGGCTACGGTGACGGTCGTATTCACCAGCTCACCCGTGTTCGTCAGGCCCACCACCACGATTTTGCCGGTGGTGCTGTCCGGCGGGGGCGCCACGCCCGTCTGCGCCTCGAAATCGCTTTGGGTAAACGCCTGCACGGCCACATTCATTACATCCTGCGTAACGACGACCGGTCCATACAGGGTGCGGATGAGCGGGGACGCCCCGGCGCGTGTCACCTGCAGGATGTAGGTGTCGGCCGGCGCGCCCGAAAAGGTGAAGTTGCCGGTGGCGTCCGTCTGCGTCGCGGCGCCGAAGGCTGTGCCATCGCGGAAGAGTTGCACCGTGGCGGCGCTGACGCCGGTGACGCCGGTGATGTCCGTCACCCGACCGCTGATGGTGAGCGCGCCGGCGCCGGTGCCGGTGTCGTCACCGCCACCACCGCATCCGCCCAGACCGATGAGCAGCAGCAGCGCTGCCAGCCAGTAACGTATCGCTATCCCTCGCATATATATACCTCCTGGAGTCGGGGTTGCGGGACGCGGGGGCGTCAATAGCCTGCCCCCTGCCCATTCTGCAAACAGTATAGCGAGTCATTGCCGGCGCCCTAGCATAGATACGTCGCATCCGCGCGCCTTTGTGGCGGAATCAGGCAGACAGGGGTGGGTGGGGGAGTCAGGGGCAGGCGTGCGGGAGAGCGAGGCCAGGCGTGTGCTCATGCTCAACGTTGCGCCCGCCATTACAAGGACGGCCGCGAGGACACTACCCCACGAGCGACTTCGGGGTCACATTCACGCCTTTGCGCAGCAGGTCGGTGGCGAGTTCGCCGAAGGAGGTGTCGTTGATGGCGAGGGCGTAGCGGTTGTCGCGACCGTCGACCACCACGCGCAGCGGGCGGTCCGTCCGCGGCAGGTGCAGCGCGATGCGCTGGTCGCCGAAGCTGGGCAGCACCGGCCCGATGTCGGTGAGCGCCAGCACTTCCCCCAGGTCGGGCAGCACGCACAGGTCGCCGAAGCGGGGGTACAGCGCGGCGAAGACGGCGCCGGCGGTCTCGGGCGGCAGCGCGCCCAGCGCAGCGCGGCCCCGCTGGGCATATTCGGCAATGCCGGTCACGCGGAAAGCTTCCAGTAGCAGCACCGGCATCCACGCCGCGACACCGAGCCAGTCCGGACCGTCGCCGACGGCACCGATGGGCGGGCCACCTGGCACCGCGCGCACGCACTGGTGCAGGCACAGGCGGTCCAGCCAGCACAGCGTATCGTCCAGCAACGACCAGTCACCGCCATCAGCGGCCGCCGTCAGCCCGTGCAGCACGTGAGCCACCATGTCTAGCGGGGCGCCTTCCTGCAGCAGCGGCCGCCAGGACAGGTGCAGCGCGCTTTCGGGCAGCAGCGGCAGGATGCCATGCGCCGCCGGGTGCGGCGAAAAGGCCGTCGGAAAGGGGGCATCTTTCGCCAGCAGGCGCACCACCTGCTGGTAACCCCGCCAGGGCAGCGATCGGGCATCCAGGCAGATGAAGCTGGACAGGCCCAGCGTGGCGTCGCCGTCCGGCAGCGGCAGGTGGTATTCCAGGCCGCCGTCGTCATCGGTCAGGTGGCCCAGTGTGCCAGCGCCGGCGTCCAACTCGGGCACCAGCGCGGCGAAGCAGTGCGCGTCCTGGGCCAGTGCCGCGGGCGCGGTGGCCAGCGCCGTGCCGGATACCGGCGCCGCCGGCCAGCGCAGCCGCGGGGTTACCAGCCCGCCGGCGAATAGCCAGCGCTGTGCCAACACCGCCCCCGGTGGCAGCGGGCCGGTTAGCTCCAGCCACTGCCGGCACCAGGTGCCCTCGTCGCCGAGCAGTAACGTCAATTCCATCGTCGCGTCGCCCAGGCGCCCACGCAGCGCCACGCCTCGCGCCTCGCCGGCCTGCAGCACCGGCTCGAAGGTGTGCACGCGCGCCGGATACTCCTCCCCCCGCGCGTCGCGCAGCAACAGGTCGTTCGCGGGGGTACACGTCAACAGCGGAATCCATCGGTCATACGCGTCGCGCGCGTCCCATTGCAGCACCTGGGTGCCGCTGTCCTGCACGATGCTCAAGCGCAACGCACCGGTTTCGCACATTTCACATTCCTTATACCCGCGCCGCTCATGCACCGTGGTTGTCATGGTTGCCTCGATCTGTCGCGGACGGACTCAGTCCCGCGTTCACCTGTACCCTTACAGACGCGGTCAGTGCAAAGTGATACTTCCGGGTGCTGGTTGCGACATGCGCTACCGGGGAATGACGATCAATGACCGCGTCCCACTATGACTGCTCGATGTCCGCCTCAGTAATATTCCATAATGTGGGTCAGTTTCTTAATCTGTTCAATATCGCATAAAAAAATTGGCGATTAAATGCGCCGACGATGTAAGCGACAGCGATACTGTCACCCGGCATTCAATACTGACCCACCATCGGCACCCAACCGTACCCCACCCCCGAGAGGGAAGTCGCCGATGATTCCAACACCTGTATACTCGTGTCGTGGTGTAATTGGACGCTGGCGTCCAGGTCGAGGTGGGTCAATGGTGGACGCCGACTCATCCCACACATGGGTCACAATCCCATCCCGGCTCACAGACTGACTGCCGTAACTGGAGCGGTTTTTCAAACGGATGTATTTTTTTGTGCTGACAGGGCTTCAATTTCACAAGTGCCTCACCAGAACAAGCGTCGCGTTCCTGTCGCACATACTGTGCGGCCGCCCCGTAATTGGGCGGCCGCACAGGTTTTGCCGATGGGACGCTGGCGTTTCCCAGCTATTTCAGCTTGATGGTGAAGGTCGTGTCGCCGGCTGGCAGCGGTAGGGTGGTGAGGCCGTTGACGGCGGTGACAGGCAGCTCTTTACCATTGATGTTCACGGCGACGATACGTTTGGCGAGTGCGCCGCCGAGAGTGATCATTGGGCGGGCATTTTTCGCGCCGACAAAGCCGCTGATCTGCGCGCCTTTCAGCGTCAGCTCCAGCGGCGCGCTGGTGGCGACGGTGAGGTCGAACGCTTGCACGGTCACACGACGGTCGACCATGATGAACGTCTCGCCAGCGCGGCGGGAGACGACGGCAGGGCCTGAGCCGGTGAAGGTGATGCCTTCGGCCGTGAGCGTGTCGCGGCCTTCGGGCAGGAACACCCAGTCGGTGCGGTCGCCGCTGCGCAGGCGCAGGCCGGTGGTATTGAGGGCGGTTACCTCAGGCGCGGCGGCGCCGGCCAGGCTAGGGAAGAGCACGGAGAAGACACCGCGGCCCGCCGGACGCTTCAGGTGCAGTAACGTCTGCTTGCGCCGATCCGCCGGCATCTCGACCGTGGCGGTATTCACCGCGCCTTTGTCTTTATCCAGCAGATAGACCAGCAGGTCCACGCCGTGTTTGCCGACGGCGCGAATGGGGGTGGCATTGAAGTCGGCCACCGTGCCATAGGCCCACAGGCACCACTCGGTGGGCAGCTCGCCGCGGATCACGTCGCGCATCACCACATAGTTGGGGCCATCCGGGTCGGCGTCTTTCACCAGCAGCACATGCCGGGTCCATGCGGTGGTCATCTTGCGGCCGTTCAGTGGCTCCGGCTGCATCGGCCACGCCTTCACGCCGCCGTATTCCATCTGCGAGAGGTTGTCGATGGTGATGTCGCCCTGCAGGTAGCCGGTGCCGAAGCCGGCGAAGCAACTCGTCACCTCGCCCAGCTTCCAATCCCACATGTGGTTGACGCTGATGCGATTGTGCAGCCAGGGGTGGAATTCGCCGTAGCCGTGGTCGAGCACCACCGGCATGCCTTTCGCCCAGAGGATGATGCTGCCCTGGTCGGCATCCCAGTGCGAGTAGAATGAACCCTGGCGCAGGTAGAGCTTCGTCTCCTTCGGCCCGTTTGCGTGGGCGCTGAGCACCGCGCCGAATCCTTTATAGGGCGCGCCGTTTTCTGGGCCCATCGGTATGGGCTTCACCGCCGGGTCGTAGAGCGCCAGCTTGTAGTAGCCGGGCACGCCCAGGTGCTCGAACCACCACATCGACTGGCCGGCGCCATAGGCGACGATCTTCTTACCTTTCATCTCCTCGGCGGTGCCGAAGCCGGATTCGCGATACATCCACATCAGGTTGCCGGCCATCTCGGCATCGACATCGGCCATGCCCGCCGCCCAGGAGCCGAACTCATTCACCGGCTCGAAGACGTAGCTGTTGCCGATCTGCGTAATGCCGCGCTGGTTATTGAAGTCCGGGTCAGGCGGCGTCTGCATGGCGAGGTAGTAGCGCAGGAAGCGCTGCAGGCGGACGTCACGATAGTAATCGCGCGTGCCGGTGTGCTTCAGCGCGGCGAAGAGCATGGTGTGCTCGTCGAGAGCGGCCCGCACATAGTGCAGCGACTCGATCCACGCGCCGTCTTCCGACACCCAGTTGCCCATTTCGCGATCGAGTTCGGTGGTGCAAGCGCGCACCCAGGTCTCCGACTCCGGGTGGTCGCGCAGCAGCAAACCGACGAGCCCCACGGCGTCATAACAGAAGGAAGTCATGTTCGGATTGGCGCCGTAGCCGATCTCCGGTCCCCAGTACCCACGCCAGTTCAGCATATAGGCCATGTAGGCGAGGCGGGCTTTCAGTCGCGCTTCCTCCTCGGCGGCAAGGGCGCCGGTGCCGAGCAGCAGGTCGGCGACGTTCGTCAGCGCGAAGACGGTCTGCGTGATATGGTGCGGCGGGCCGGGGTTGGTGGTGAACGCGCGCATTGCGACGTCTGCCTGCTCCAGCAGCACCGTCTTCATCTTTGCGCGGATGGCCGGGTCTTCGACGGAGGCCAGCGGCGCCCCGCCGAACCAGGCGTTGTAGCGGGCACGGCGCGCTTCATATTCCTCCTTGCCGGCATAGAGGTGCGGGTAGACCACGGCGGGGTCGGGTTGCCAGGTCAGCGTGTAATCCTTGATGCGGTCGAGGGCATTCCAGAAGTAGTCACGGGTTTTCTGGGTGAAATAGGTGCGCGGGGCAGAGTTGTACGTCTTTTTAACCGCGCCTTCGGTCACCTCTTCGGTGCGCGGGAAGCCGCCGCCGATGTAAAAGGCCCACTCGCGGTGGCCGGTGGTGAGGCCGAAGTGCGCGGTGAGGCTGCGGTCGGTGCCCACCGTCACGTCGACGTTCTTCACCAGCTTCATGGTGAAAAAGGTGTGCGGGGCCTGCAGCAGCTTCCAGGTATCCTCGGCGGAGATGTAGGCCATGTGATCCCAGCGCTCGGGAGCAGTGTTGATAATGCCCACCAGGTCGCCGTCCGCCTGCGCGCTATTGAAGCAGGCGAAGTGTACCCACTGGCTGGGGTGCGCCGACCAGGGGGCCAGCGCGCCGTAGGTGGTGTTCTCGGCATAAGTGATCGGGAACAAATCGCCACGGTAGGGGCGCAAGTCCCACAGGCTGCCGGGATCATAGGTGCTGCCCTTGCGCTGCACCGGGCTGCATACCGAGCGATCGGGATTGAGCCCGGCGGCCAGGTTGAAGGCGAATTCGGAACGCGTGGGCTCGGTGAAGGTGAGACTGAAGTCCTCGGACACGCGGATGAGTTCTTCGCCGCGGTTGAGCACGATATCGACGACGTATTTCTCACCGCCGGTAAAAGTGTATTCGACGGAGACCTTTTTGAAGATCGGCCCGTTATCAGCGATCGACACCTTGCGCTCGGTGACGGTCTGCACGCTGTCCAGCGCGCCGCTGCCGTACCAGCGGGCTGTACCGCGGATCTGGCTGATGGGCGGGGCGACCTGCTTGGCGGGCATGCCGTTGGGGAAGGTGCCGGCCACCGCCGGAATGCGCACGGCCACTAACGGGGACGCGAGCACCAGGTTGTCGCCATCTTTTGTCAGCGTCAGTGCCCCATCATCCTTCGCCGCTTTGCCGGAGTCGTCCAGCGAAAAGCGCTTGACTTCGTATTGGCCCAGTCCGGCGATGAAGACCACCTGTAGGTGGCGGATGGTGCCGTCATCCCAGGCGTCAAGCGATTTGAACTGGACGAGTACCGGCGTACCGGCTTCGTCTTTCAGCGCCAACTTCGCGGGTGTTTTCGCCGCGCCGGGCTTCAACTCCAGCGTGTAGTGCAGCGCCTGCGGCACGAAGTCGAGACCGAGCGACTCTTTCAGCTCGATGGCACCGAGTACGGCCGCCTGCACGGCGGCGCCGCACAGGAGGATGAGTGGCAGCAGGATCAGCAGGTGTTTCATATGCGGGCTCCTTCAGTCGAGATCGACACGGCGTCGACCAGCATCACTGGCAGGCGATGGCCTGTAGGCTTCAAAAAAACGGTCCTGTCAGAATGGAGTCGTCATCCCGTTTCGGGGTGGCAGACCCGCCGAATCCCGGTCTGCGGACCGCGTCCTGACCGACCAAACTCATCATACCATGCGCCGAGCGCGCATGCTGAATCGAACCATGCCCGATTCCGGCTCCTCTTCCTTCACGTATCAATACAAAAAGCCTACTTCGCCCTTCCCGCTTCCCAGGTGTCATATGCCCCATTGAGTTCACCAAGCGCTGCTTCTGCCTTCTCTCTATAGGGCCCATCAAAATTGACAGACTGGACAAAGACTCGTTCTCTATTTGGAGTAGCGGGGCTAATTCCAGCGCCTGAAATGCGAGTCCAGAAAGCTCCATGCCCGCCCATCCAGAAACCAAAATCGCCATTTGCACCTTTAGACAATATCCCAGCCTCCATAGCCTTGTTTATTGTCTCAGGCTTTAGCAGCTCATGAATCCCTGCCCCAAAGCGGGCGAAATCAGATGCAGGCATAGCCATAAAAGCACTTGCTCTCATAGCACCCCAATACGAAGGCATCCAGTCGTTAGAATATGAATATGTACCTTTCTTAAAAGTTCGACACCCCAAAAGCTTCGTTCCCCTTTGTGGAGAATCATACATATTGGTACAAAATACGCCGTTTATCCCAAGTGGCTTACACAGCACTTCCTCTACATATTTGTCATATCTCATCCCGCTATACTTCTCGATAAGAAGACCAAGTATATCCTTTGCGGAGGGAAGATCTGCCTGCGCTTTGCCCGGATCCCCTAATAGCTTTCTACCCATCTCATATGGCAGAGTTTCAAGTTCTCTCCTGCAATCCTGGTTCAATTCATTTAACGGCACTTCGAACGGCTGTTTCGTTCCTTTGCTACCAATGCCAGAAGTTCCAAGCATTATGTGCCTTACTGTAATATCTTCCCATCTATTGTCGTAGACTGCTCCCTTCTTAAGCTTCGCTTCACAGCCAAACAATCCATTCTTTCCAAAGACCTTGTCATCCAGTCCAAACTTGCCTTCCTCCACAAGCTTCATTATTCCCACAAAAGTAAGGATCTGCGTGGAGCAGTTAAGAAGCATTGGATGCCTCACCGTCATCGCTATAGGCTCTCCTCCACATTCCCCCATATAGCTCCAGCCAAAGGCTAGATTCATTGAAAGCTTTCCATCCTTATATAGTGCTACCTGTCCTCCGAAACTCTCCCCATTCTTATACACATCCACTACTGGTTGGATTAGGCTCCTGATATCTTCATATTTGAATTTATTTACGGGAACTCCATCTAATCAGGACTTTCGCTCACCTGCAAACACATGTCTGAGTTTGGTTTGATTGGTG
>CAZPYA010000001.1:0-110347 GCA_964590255.1 uncultured bacterium | reverse complement strand
CGTCGACGCGCGGGCCAGCGGCTCACTGAGAACAACCACCCCCACCACCAGCAGCAGATCGGCGCGACCGAGTTGCAGCGCCTCGCGCGCGGCCGCCAGCGCCTGGTGGCCGGCGTCGTGGCCGGCGTAGGTGCCGTGATGGCCGCCCAGCCCGTATTCGATGGCGGCCAGGCTGGTGGGCGTGTTGACGTAGGTGTGGCTGAAGAGCAGCGGGTTGGCGAAGCGCGGGCCCTTCTGCTGCAGCGCGGCGGTGTAGGTGTAGAGGGTGGGCAGGCAGCCGTAGACGCTGCCCAACACGATGCCCGCGCGCCAACGGTCGAGATCGGCCGGCACGAGGCCGGCATCCCGCAGCGCCAGGTGGCAGGCGGCGAGGGTGAATTCTGAGGCGCGGTCGTTATACGTCTTCATACTCGGCAGAATCTCCGCCAGCGTAAAGCCGCGCACCTCGCCCGCCGGCGCGTCCATGGCAAAGCGGCTCACCGGCCCGACGGCGCTGTGGCCGGCCCGCAGGCCGGCCGCCCACGCCGCGCGGCCAATGCCGATGGCCGATACCGGCCCGATGCCCGTGATCAGGATTTCATCCATCACGCCTCCTCGCCTACCAGACGCTCATTACGTCGTTTCTCGTATTCGACAAAAATATCCTGCAAACGATTCCAGACATACGAGATGGCGGTGAAGTCATCCACGAAGCCGACGACGGGCAGCCAGTCGGGAATGAGGTCTGTTGGGATAATCAAGTAGAGCAGCGCGCCGCCGATGAGCAGCTTCGGCGCCATCGGCTCGTCCGGGTCGCGGAAGTAGGCGACCATCACCCGCAGCTTGTCGAGCAGCGCCCCGCCGATATGCGAGCGGCGGATGGCGGCTTCCAGCCGGGCGACGATCGCCTGGCGTCCCTCGGGCGTGGCGGCCCGCCGGCCCAGCGTGTCGAGCCGCGCGGCGAGCAACCGCATGGAGAGCGTGAAGCGTTCGTATGACATGGCGGTGATTCCTCGTGCGATGATACGGGGGACGTACTATTCTTCCCGCTGCCACGGGCATTGAATCGGCACCAAATGCGACAGGCCGGCATAGCCGGCCTGTCGGAGGAACGGGCAGTCGCGTCGCTACGGCTTCGCCAGCACCAGCACCACTTCGCTGCCGGGCTGCAGCACGGTGTTGGCGGCAGGTTTCGTCTCCAGCACGTAGTTTTCGGGTTGAATCTTCGTGGATTTATACTCCCATTTCGCGACCAGCCCCTGGCGGCGCAGATCGGTTACCGCGTCTTTGCCCACGGTGCCCACGTAATTGGTCAGCTTGATGGTCGTCGGCTTCTCCGCGGCCAGCGCGGTGCTGACGGTGAGGGTGATCGCGGAACCCTTCTCCACCTGCGTGCCGACGGCGGGGTTGACGGCGGTGACGACGCCGGCCTGCGCGGAGGGCTGGCCCGGCTGCACCACGGCGACCAGGCCGGCCTGCTGCAGCAGGCTTTTCGCCTTGGCTTCCGTTGTCTCCACCACGTCGGGCACGCCGACCTTCGCGGCGGCGGGCGTCACGAGGGTGGTATGCGATGGCGGGGGCGGACGATGGCCCGGATCAGGCGGTGGCTTGGTGCCCGATCTCGGCGGCACCTTCGGCCCTTTGCCGGCGACGACAATCGTCACCGTGCTGCCGTCCTTCACCTTCGCGCTCTCCGGCGGCTTGACCTTGATGACGGTGCCGGATGGCTTTTTGCTCGATGGATCGTATTCGACCACCGGGCGCAGTTTCGCGGCGGTGACGAGTGACTTCGCCGAGGATTCCGGCTGGCCCATCACGTCGGGCACCGCGCGCATGGGCGCGGTGATCTTCACGAACTTGAAGAAGGCGATGATGCCACCCGCCAGCACCAGCCCAAGCAAGGCGCCGATGAGGATCGCCTTGCCGGTGGCGACGGGGACGGCTTTGTTCGCCGGCTTGTCAGCCGCGTCATTTTCTTGCCCGGCCTCGATGCGCTCCATGCTTTTCGCAATGGCGGAGAGGTCGCTGGAATTTTTTAAATCATATCGTGCCATAGTCGTGTTCGCAGGGACGGCAGGCACCAGGGTGCCAGGTGACGGTCATTCGTATAAGGCTGTTGTACTATTCGCATCGGCAGGGGCAAATTCCTTGTTGCCACCCCCCATCTTTACCCTTTCTTGTTATGCGTGACACGTATTGTCTGCCCGGTCTGGCGAAAAAACCCGGCGGTCAGCGCGGTTACATGGTTGTCTCGAGGTCCGGCGCCTCGCGGGGGAAGAGGGCCGGGGCCACCTCATACAGGCGCAGTTGGGCCATTAGGTAGCACAGCGTGGATTCCGCGCCCTGGTTTTCATTGGCGCCGGTGGTGTGCAGGCCGTCATGGCAGCCGCCGCTGTGGGGATTATAGACGGGTACCTGGAGGATATTCGTGCCGTAGAACCAGTTCATCGCGCGGACGGCGTGCATCAGGTAACGGGAGTCGCCCGTCACCTGGTGGGCGGCCAGGTTCACCTCCACCATCGCGCCGGCGTCGATGGGCTGCTGATCGAAGTGCGCGCGGTCGCCGCCGTATTCGTACCAGCCGTGACAGCCGACCGGCGAGAGGTAGCCGTCGGTGAAGAGTATGGTATTGAGGAAATCCAGGCTTTCCAGGCCCGCATCCAGGCAGGAGTGATCGTCCAGCAGCAGCCCCGCGCGCAGCAGGGCTTCGCACAGGCGGCCGTTGGCGTAGGTGAGTGCGTCGATGAACCACGTCCAGTCGTCGCGGCGGTTGGCGCGGTAGCGTGCCAGCAGCGCGTCCGCCAGCGGCCGCACCAGCCGCTGCCCTTCCTCGCGCAGCGCAAGGTGCTCACTGTAGGCGCAGCAGCCGAGGATGCCGTACGCGTGGGCGTGGGCGAAATCCTCCGCGGTGATATGCGGATAGAGCCGGTGAAACATCTCGCGTGCGGGAATCGCCAGGTACTCTTCGTCCAGCGTCGCCACGTGCCCCAGTCCCCACAGCGTGCGCCCATGGCTGTCCGGCGAGCCTTCCTCCTCGAGATACTGGCGGGTGTAGTCGATGAAGTTGCGCACCTTGCCATCGGGGCGCTGCACGTAGAAGATGAAGGCCAGGTAGCGCACCATCAATTCGTGCGCATGTGCCTCACCGAAGAGCCGGAAATAGTGGTGCGCCACGATAAGCGCCCGGCTGTTGTCATCGACGCAATAGCCTTGCGAGTAATCCGGGAACCAGAACTTGGCGTGCTGAATCACGCCGCAGTCGTCAGTGAGCCGGTACAGGTGCTGCAGCGTCGGTCGCGGCCATCCGGCTATTTCCGCCATCATCACGCCTCCGTCGGCGGCATCGGCGCCTGTCAGCGACCGGCCGGCCTGGAGATTGTGCCCATCCATGGTGACGCGCATGCGTATAGTCTCCGACAACATCACCCGGTCGATTACCGATGCGCCCGCATCGGCACCGGCGCCGTTGTCTCGATATGCAGCGCCGATAACTGGCGGAAGAGCTGCAGGTACTGCGTGCCCACGTGCGGCCAGAGCATGGCGCGACCGTATTGCCAGTTCATGTGCTCCATGTAGGCTTGTAACCGCGGGTGATCGAGGATGCGCAAGCAGGCGTCGGCGATACCGTGCGGATCGTGCGGCGGCACCAGCAGGCCGCGGTCGCCATCCAGCAGGAACCGCGCGTATAGATACGGCGTCGACACCAGCGGGCGTCCGCAGGCCATGGCGTAGGCCAGCGTGCCGCTGGTCACCTGTTCCAGGTTCAGGTATGGTGTCAGGTAAATGTCGGTGGCCATCAGGTACGCCAGCAGCTCCGCCTTGGTGAAATACTTGTCCACGAAGCGCACATGCGCCTCCACCCCCAGTTCGCGCGCCAGCGCCTGCAGCGATTCGCGGTAGCACTCGCCGTCCTCCTGCTTCACCACCGGGTGAGTCTGCCCGAGGATGTAGTAGAGCACGTTGGGGTGTTTCGCCACGATGGCGGGCATCGCCTGAATCGCGTATTCCAGTCCCTTGCCCGCACTTAGCAGTCCGAAGGTGGAGATCACCTGGTGGCCGCGGATGTTCAGCACGGACTTGATGGTATACTTGCGCGCGCGGGAGACGGCCGGGGCGCCATGATGGATCACCCGCACCTTCGCCGGGTCGATGTCGTAGACCGATTCGAGAATCTCGATGGCGAGAGCGTTCATCACCACGATGGCCTGCGACCGCTCGGCGACGCGGTGCAGGTGGCGACGCATCGCCGGTGATGGCTCGCTTAGCACGGTGTGCAGCGTCGTGACTACCGGGATTTCCACCGCGTCGAGTAGCGCGTGCAGGTGCTCGCAGCTTTCGCCGCCGTAAATGCCGTATTCATGCTGCACGGAGAGTATGTCGAAGCCGGCGCGATTGATCGCCTGCGCCGCGGTAAGGTAGTCGGCGCGGTCGTCTTCGACGATGGTGGTAAAGACCCGCCGATCATAGGAGAGCATCTGTCGCGGGCGCTCCATGGCCGCCACCTGGCAACGCGTCCCGTAGGCGCTCACCGACCGCATCACATCTTCCGTGAAGGTGGCCAGGCCGCACTCGCGCGGCACGAAGGTGCTTAAAAACGCCACATTTAACGGCCAGGGGGAGGGCGTCCTGGACCATGACGCTACTGACGCTTCCATAAAGCCTCTTTCTCGATGCGCGGCACGCTGGAAACGCGCCGCGGTGGGTACCACAAGTGGTTCATATCGAGAGTATAGCATTGGCTCCCCTGCTGTGGATGGGCGCGGTTTCATCCAGTGATGTGACTGAATTGCCACATCACGGCGCTGATTCGGCGGGGGAGGAAGCGCTGGGCGTGAGGAGGGGAAGAGGTGACACGGCGCGGCGGCGGAAGAGTCCGCCGCCGCGCCATGGATACCGTGTGGGGGCGAGTTAGACCGCCACGACCTGGGTGACTTCGGGCACGCGCTGCTTCACGACACGCTCAACGCCGGACTGCAGCGTCATCTGCGCCATGGGGCAGCCGCCGCAGGCGCCAACGAGCTTCACGCGCACGGTGCCGTCTTCATCGATGCCGACGAGCTCAACATCGCCGCCATCCGCCTGCAGATACGGACGAATTTCATCTAACGCCGCCTGAACTTGTTCTTGCATAACTGTGCTCCTTCCGGACGAACTTCTCGAATGCTACCAAATCTATCGCATTATGTCTACCCATTTGCCGCGTTACTTACGCATTATACGCCAGGCGGGGGAAACGGTCATCCCGGTTGGGCAAGTTCATCTGCAACAGCTTTGCGCGGTGAATACGTTTCATGCGGCGATTTACACACTTCATCGCTCTGTCGGGCTCGTAGTCAGGCAGAGCGATGACGTGTGCCTGATCGATAAGCGCAACCAATCTTACGCCATCCTGCTCAGGCGTCAAGGTGCGTCGGCCATCTCTGGAACGGTAGATGCGAAAAACCCCGGCGGCCGGCGCCACCGGGGTTCCGGTGCATGGCTTATTTGTTTTGCTTCGCTTGCATGTAGCCTTTCAGCTCATCCAGGGTGACGGCGGCGTCGCCGTTGGCGTCGACGGTTTTGAAGAAGTCGTCATACGGGATTTCCCCGGCGGTTAGCTTGCCGTCGCCGTTTTTGTCCAGCGATTTGAACTTCGCGTCCAGCGTCGCCGGTTTCTCCTCGGGCTTCTTGGCGCCATCGCCCGGCTTCACCGCCAGCGCCTTCGCTTCGTCCCAGCTCACGAAGCCGTCGGCGTTGGTGTCCAGCTTCTTGAAGAGCTCCGGATTGGGGAACTCGGTGACGTCCAGCTTGCCGTTGCCGTCTTTGTCCGACTGCTTGAACTGCTGGTCCAGCGTCACCAGCGGCGGGTCGACCGGTTTGGCGTCGCCGGCGCGCAGCTCGTCCAGCGTCACCACGCCGTCGCCGTTCTTATCCAGGTATTTGAACAGCGCGGGATTATTGATTTCGTCGGCGGTCAGCTTGCCGTCGCCGTTCCGGTCATGCTTCTTCAGCTTCGCTTCGGCTGTCTCGCCGGCGGGTTTCGCGTCCTGCGCCTTCGCTTCCTCCAGCGTCACCACGCCGTCGCCATTCGTGTCGAGCTTTTTGAACAGCTCGGGATAGGGCAGCTCATCCGGCGTCAGCTTGCCGTCGCCGTTTGTGTCCATCTGCTTGAAGCGCCCTTCCATGCCGGTGCCCGGCTTCGTATTCGGGTCGACGGGCTTCTGCTGGTTCAGGAAGGTTTTCATTTCCTCCAGGGTGATGACGCCATCATTGTTCGTATCTACCTTTTTAAAATGCTCGGGATATGGCAACTCCTCCGGGGTGATTTTCCCGTCGGTATTCTTATCCAGCCCTTTGAAGCGCTGCTCGGCATTCGGCTCGGTATTCGGCTTCGCCGCCGCCCGCAGCTCATCCAGGGTCAGGAAGCCGTCGCCGTTGGCGTCCAGCTTTATAAACTGCTCGGCGTTCGGGTATTCGGCCTGACTCAATTTGCCATCACCATCCTTGTCGGCCAGCTTCAGCTTCTGCTCTACCGTCATCTCGCCGTTCGGCTTCTCACCGTCGCCTTTGTTTGCGCCAAAGCCGGCGCGCACCTCGTCCAGCGACAGGAAGCCGTCCTTGTTCGTGTCGGCGCGGGTGAAGAATTCGTCGTTGTTCACCTCGGTCTTGTTCAGCTTGCCGTCGGCGTCGGCGTCGGCGCGGGTGAAGCGCTCCTCGACGGGCGCCTCTTTTCCACCGTTCGCGGTGCCGGTATTCGGCGTCACCACGCCTTGCAGCTCGGCCAGCGTCACGAAGCCGTCGCCGTTTTTATCGGCCTGGCGGAAGGCGGTCGGGTTATTGAACTCGTCGGGGCTCAGCTTGCCGTCGCCGTTTTTATCCGCCATGCGGAACTTCTGCTCCATCGGCACCTCGGCGTTGGGCCGGGTCACCGAGCCGGGATTCGCGTAGGCGCGCGCCTCGTCGTAGGTCACGAAACCGTCGTGATTCGCATCCAACCGGTTGAAGAGGCCGGGATCGCCCAACTCCTGCGGCGTCAATTTGCCGTCGCGGTTGGCGTCCAGGTTGCGGATCTTCTCCTCGATGGTACCCCCGGCGGTGGGCGGCTTCGGGCGGTCGGCTTCCGACTGCGGCATCCCTTCCCGCATTTCGATAAGCGTCACGAAGCCGTCGCCGTTCTTGTCGATGCGCTTGAACACCTCGGGGTAGGGCAGTTCCTGCGGATTCAGTTTGCCGTCCTTATTGCGGTCCAGCAGCGCGAAGCGCTCCTCGGTGGTCAGCTTCGACGTGTTCTGCGGCGTACCGGCTTCGGCGCCGCACAGCACCGGCGCCGCCAGCACGGCGGCCAACAGCAATATGGGCATCAGACGCATGGTTCCGCCCTCCCTCGCACCAAAATCACCCGATTGCCTCGGGGTTCATACCTGTAATACGCCCGACGACGGGGAGAGTTGCAGGTGTTGCAACATTATTATAGCGCGATACCTGAGTGCTGTCGCGCCAGGATTCGCCAGGGCGAGTCAGCTTGCGTTTCCCCGGTGGGGAGAGTAGACTTATGAAGATGCTGGCAATACCGCATGCGACACGACACGAGGGTCTAGACTTGAAAATCATGATTGGCGTGATGGGATCGGTGGCGGGATTTGACGCGACCGCGGCGGAGTCGTCGTACCAGTTGGGACGGGCGATTGCCGAGCACGACTGCGCCATCGTCACCGGCGCGTGCCCGGGGCTGCCGTATGACGCGGTGCGCGGGGCGAAGGATGCCGGCGGGCTGACGGTGGGCGTGTCGCCCGGGCACAATTTCGCCGAGCACACCATCAAATACGACTCCCCCTGGGAGGGATTCGACGTCATCATCTACACCGGCTCGGGGCTGATGGGCCGCGAGATCACCGGCGTGCGCAGTTGCGATATCGTCATCGTCGTCGGCGGGCGCTCGGGTACCCTGGGCGAGTTCGCCATCGCGTATGACGAGGGCAAGCTCATCGGTGTGCTGCATGGCACCGGGGGCATTGCCGACCACATTACCGAACTGGTGCGGGTGATCAACAAGAACACCGGCGCCCAGGTGGTGCAGGACGCCGATCCGTTCCACCTGATTACCAGCCTGATGGAGCTGCATATCGCCCGCCGGATGGCGGCGCGCGGGCAGGCGATGACCATGATGCTGCCCGACTGCAGCCCGGAGGCGTGCCGCACGGCGGACAGCATCGAGAGCGCCATTGGTGACATGGAGGCGGAAATCCTGCGCATTCAGAGCATTATCGCCGAACAGCGCAACCGCCAGTCGGCCTTCCGTGACCTGGCGATGATGGGCAGCGGCGAGGCGAAGGGGTGACGCGGATGCGTGATGGATAGGCAGCGCAAGGCATAAATTGACAGCCGGATGTGCCATTTGTATAGTATGGTTTATACGTTTTACTTCCCTCGGCGTGTGCCGAGGGGCGAAAGGAGTCGGAACATGCGCTTATCTTCCTCACGCGGGTTTACCCTCATCGAATTGCTGGTCGTCATCGCCATTATCGCCATATTGGCCGCCATCCTCTTCCCGGTTTTCGCCAAGGCGCGCGAGAAGGCGCGGCAGAATTCCTGCCTGAACAACCAGCGGCAGATCGCGCTGGCGCTCTTCATGTATGTGCAGGATAACGACGAGACCTTCTTCCCCGATCCGGGCAACCGGGCCTGGTCGTCGTACCTGAAGCTCTACAACGAGCCCAGCATTTACGACTGCCCGTCGAAAACCGGCCGGGGCACCAATGACAAGCCGGAATACGGGATGAATTCCCGGGCCTTTTCGCTGGCAATGGGCGACCTCACTGATCCGTCCGCCGCGTTTCTGCTCTCCGATCTCGTCCTCACCGGGTCGGAGACGAACTACGCCATCTCCAGCAGCGATGCCAAGGAAATCGACACACGACATAACAAGGCGGTGGTGTTGACCGCGGGCGACGGCCACGTGGCGGTGTTGATGCCCCCGGCCAGCGGCATGACGCTCATCCAGGCGATGGAGAAGCTGCAGGGCATCAAATATCCCGGCATCGTCAACCCGTCCGTTGTCATCCCGGGCGTCGACCGCTGGATCAGCGGCATCGGCGCGGCGAATCCGCTGGCGACGCTCACCGCGACCGCGCGCGAATTTTACAGTGCTTGTCCGGTCAGCAATCTCTATGACAAAAAGGTCACGGAAGCCTCGTATATCCATTGCTGGCTGAGCAACGGCTCCGCGCTGCCGCATTGGGTGCAGCTTGACCTGGGCGCGTCCCGCGTCGTCAAAGCCGTCCAAATCTGGAATTACTATCAACCCGGCGTGCCGGGGCGCGTGGCGAAGACCATCGAAGTCTACGTCGATGACGTGAAGCAGGACAACGGCTCCGCGTTTGCCGGCCACAGCGCGACAACGATGGCCATCACGGCCGCGAACGGAGACGGCACCGACAGCGGCGTAAGCATCCTGCCGAATCCGTTAACCGGCCGCTATGTCACCCTGAAAATCACCGCGAACTACGGTGATGGGTATACCGGCCTGGGTGAAGTGGGCATCTGCACCCTGGAATAACCCCACCAGCAACACGCATACACGGCGCCGTGAAGCCTCTTCGCGGCGCCGTCGTCGTTTCTGCCGCGCCACCGCGCAGGAGATTGCCGGCGCAGCGTGAATATACTGAGATAGGGGGATGACGCCGGCAGCAATACCCGGACCCCTCCCCCTGCCCCCTCCCCGAACCGGGCGAGAGGAAACGTGTCGTTATGAATTACATCCGGCCTGCCGCCCAGTAGCTGTCCACCCCCTCGCCCGGTTCGGGGAGGGGCAGGGGGAGGGGTCCGGGTACAGGAGAGCCTATCATGACCGTCAGCACCTATCATGCTATCAGCGCAAACGACGCCGCCATTTTGCGCGGCCTGGGAGCGCGGGTGGCGGAGATCGCCGTCGACCCGGTGAATGTGGAACGCCGCCGGCTGTGGACACAGCTCAATGCGCTGCGGGGGGAGCGCCCGATGGTGCTCACCGAGACCGGCGGGGTGTACCCCGAGACGATGCCGGACAGCAAACTCGTCTGCGAGGGCGAGTGGGCGCGCGGGCTCGAGCGCGGCCTGCGCGACAAGATCTTCTACTTCGAGGAGATCGGCGACGACATGGTGATCGAGGCGCGGGTGACCTACGGCCACTGCGTGCGCCATGACGGCTACGGCGTCTCCGAGGAAGTGCACCGCGGCAACGACGGCGCGGGCCACGGCAGTTACGTATGGGAGGCGCCGCTGCAGGAACTGCCGAAGGACCTGGACAAGCTGCATATGCGCCGCTACAGCTACGACGCCGACCTGACGGCGCAGATCGGCGACGCGCTGCGCGAGACCTTTGACGGCGTGTTGAAGGTGGAAAATCGTTCCGGCTACTGGTGGACGCAGGGCCTCACCTGGACAGCCATCCGCCTCATCGGGCTGGAAGGCTACATGATGGCGATGTACGACCAGCCGGAGGGGCTGCACGCGCTGATGGCCTTCCTGCGCGACGACCACCTGCAGGTGCTGGACTGGTTCGAGGCCAATGGCCTGCTGACTCCGAACAACGAGGACGACTACATTGGCTCAGGCGGGCGTGGGCACACCGACCTGCTGCCCCAGCCGGACTGGACCCCGGGCACGCCCTGCCGGGTGAAGGACCTGTGGGGGCTGTCCGAGTCGCAGGAGACAGTAAGCGTCTCGCCGGCGATGTTCGAGGAGTTCGTCTTCCCCTACCAGGCGCCGGTCATCTCCCGCTTCGGCTTCGCCTGCTACGGCTGCTGCGAGCCGGTAGACCAGCGCTGGCACATCATTCGGCGGCTGCCGAACCTGCGCCGTGTCTCCATCTCCCCGTGGTCGGACGTCGCCGCCATGGCGGCAAATTTAGGTTCCAATTACGTCTTCAGCCGCAAGCCAAACCCGGCGTATATCAGCTCCAGTTGGGAGGAAGACGTCATCCGCCGCGACCTGCGCGACACGCTGGTGCATACGCAGGCGCACAACTGCAATGTCGAGCTGGTGATGAAGGACGTGCACACCCTGCAAGGCGAACCCGACCGCCTGGGCCGCTGGACGCGCATCGCCCGCGAGGTGATTGACGAGGTATATGGGTAATTATCCGGGAGCGTAGCCATGCGTATCCTGTATCTGCTAAGCATACTGGCTATCGGCTGGCTGGCCGTTGCCGCGCCGTGCTTCACGGTGACGGTGAACGCGGTCGGTGCTGTCGAAGCCGGCCGGAATGATGCGCCCCCGGCAACGATCACCGTGACCGGTAATGCCGATTGGCGGGGCACCGTTACCATCCGCAACGCGGTGGGACAGCTCGCGCGTATCCTCTATCTCGACGTTAAAAAGGTGATTCCCGCCGACCAGACACTGGAATTGCGCTGGGACGGCACGGATGATGACGGACTACTACCCGTGCCTGTCGGGCGCTATACGGTGCGCGTGGAGGCGATTAAGCGTAATCCCGATCATACTCTCGGTGGGCGCACGCTGCCCGCGGGATCGTATACCGACACCAAAGTCATCCTTGATCCACGCCTGGACTGCTGGTATCTCGCCAACGGCTACACCAATGGCGAGGAACCGTTCTCCTACGACGACAATCCGGAAGCCGTGCTGCGGCGCTTCTCCTTCGACGGGGAGCCGCTGGGTCCTGAAATTGGTCTCAATACGGAATTCCTCGGCGAAGGCAACCTGATCGCGATGGATATTCACGGTGACTTCTACATCGGCCCGTTGACGCCACCATTCTGGGCTTTCCCGCAGGTGTATAAGCTCGATGGGCGTACCGGTAAAATCCTGTGGACAGGCTGGATGGTCTTCGACAAAACCACCGGTAAGCCGCGTGTGATAGACGGCACGCACTTTGACGGCGAATCCATTCACCCGGTTACAAACCAGGCAACCTGCCGCTCGACCGAAATGTGGGACACTGACAGCGTTGTGACCTGGGGTGGGGTGAACGTCCGTTTCAACGCGCACACGGGCGAGGTGCTGGAACGACCGACCGGCGTGGAATACGGCTTGATGCGGAAAGCACCGGACGGCTCGATGTATCTGACGCCGGGCTATTCTGTCGGACGCATGGCGCATTACGATGCGACCGGCAAGCGTCTCTGGCGGTTGGAGTGGACGGATTACAACAAAGACAGCGACTTGCTCGATCCTCCGGACCCTGTGACCGGCATCGGTGAGAGCCGCATCATCTGGGGCAGTGATCACAACGCCTTTGCGGTAGATGTGGAAGGCAACGTTTACGGGCGTTCCGCCTACGATGTGGATGGCCGCACGCTGGAAGCAGCGGGCATTGTACACAAGCTATATGATGGCAATCCGAAATACCTTGGCGCGCTTTTGAAGTACGATCAGAATGGGCAGTTGCTGCTGTATGCTGCTTATAACGACCTGGCCGCTGCCGGGCAATATCCCTATTATGCCATGACTAAGCTGGACGTCAGCGAAGACGGCAAGCTAGCTGCGTGGTCGGTTTTCTCTGGCGCCGGGCAGGGACTAAGCCAGATGGATTACGCCACGGCAACCGTCGAGGTGACAGCTTCCCCGGCGAAGGCGTTGCGGCGCGCGCTGCCGGCGGTCTGGCAGGCGGATATGCTGACACGCTTGCCAGATAACACGCAGGCGGATGCGCTCAATCGAGGACGGCTCTTTCTGGCGCGAAAACAGTTTCACGAGGCAATCGTCGCATTAAAGAATGCTACTGGTGGTGTGGACGCCGACATCGCCGCTACCGCGTACCACCTGTGGGCGCTGGCGCTCTGGCGGCAGGGACAGCCGGCCCAAGCGGCAGATATCTACCGACAATGCGCGCAAAAGCTGCCCGTCGAAAAACCGCGCGCGCTGTTGCAGGCTGCCCGCTGCCTTGACGAGGTCGGCCAGCAGGACGCCGCGCTAGCTGCATTAGCCGAAGCCGCGTTGGCGGATACAGACGGATACTGGGCAGGATTGGCGACATTGCGACGCGTCAATTTGCTTCTGAAAACAGGCAAGCCACAGGATGCCGCTACTCTCACCACAAACGCGCTGCCGCGCTACCCATTACTGGCGCCGCAACTGCTTAGCGCGCAGGCGACGGCGCTACTGGATGCGGGGAAACCGAAAGACGCCGCTCTCGCACTGGAATCCGCGCGGAAAACCTATCCGATCTTCGCCTCGGCCATCACGGCGCTGTATCGCACGGCGCTGCAACAATCTGGCACATCAGCGCCACCAGTTGCAACGCCAACGAAACCGGTGTTGGGTACAGCCGGCGATCTCTGGCCGGATGCCATCCTCGTCAATAAGAATGGCACGGAACCATACATCATTGCGCTCAACGGCAGTTCGGTGGATGCCGCCCGGCGCACGATGCAATCGCGCTCCCGCTGCACGCTGGGTGTCTATTCTGACGGCAAACGCCTCTACACCGCAGAGAACTGGTACTGCCGGGTCATCGGCGTCACCGTCGCCGATCTGCAGCCGCCCGGCGAGATTGAGGATGAAGACGCGCCCGAACCCGCGGGACATGTCGGTGGCATGCCGCGCAAGCTGCAAGGCGTGACATTCGGGCAAACGCAAGGCGATTATATGACCGGTGTGCGTGGTGATGCCGCCATGCGCGTCTACCGTGCCGACATTCGCGCCGAACAGGAGAAGCAGGGCATGAAGGCCGTCACTTCCTTCACTCCTGCCGGCATCACCGGCAATGGCGAGACGCTGTTCGTGACCGATTCACAGTTTCACCGTCTGCTCGTATATAACAAAGTACCGGCCACGCCCAACACGGCGGCGGATGTTGCCCTCGGTCAGCCGAATCTGCTTGACGGCGTGCCGAATTTCGGCGGTGTGTCCGCATCCAGCCTGCATACGCCGCAGGGCGTCTGGTGTGATGGCAAATACCTCTGGGTTTGCGACCGTGGCAACCATCGCGTGCTGCGCTGGACGCTGCCCATCACCAAACATGCGCAGCCGGCCGACCTCGTGCTCGGGCAACCCGATTGCACCACGAATGCCCGCAATGCCGGCGGGCTGTCCGCATCCAGTCTCAACCGACCGAGCTGGGTGTGCAGCGACGGCACGCGCCTTGTGGTTTCCGACAGCATGAATCAACGCGTGCTGGTGTGGAATACACTGCCCACGCGCAATGGCCAGCCGGCGGATGTCGTCCTCGGCCAAAAGGACTTCGCTACCTGCCTGGGGTGGAGTCGCATGGGCAACGGCTATGTCGGCATGGACAGCTTTGCGAAGCCTCTCGGCGTGCTGCTCGACGCCGGCAAGCTCTATGTCTGCGATGCCGACAACCGCCGCGTGCTGGTCTGGAACGCACTCCCCACACGCAACGGCCAACCGGCGGATGCGGCGTTGCTGCCGCCCATCAACGGCGACTTCGGCTGGCCCGCGGCCATCGCCGCCGACGACGTTAGCGTGTATGTCACCGATTACACCGCCGATCTGGTCAGTAAGGTCTTCATCTACTGGAAATAGCTTCACGTAGATGCGCGAGTTTCTCCCGTTTTGGAAAGGGCATAATAGCGTACCACCGGCATCTCGCATGGCGGGGCAGCGAGGATACGGCATGAACCTGGGGAGAACTAAACCGGCGGCGCCGACCGCCGCGTTGTTGACGGAAGACCAGCTTTACCACGTGAGCCAGGAAGCGCTGAACACGCCGGACGAGGAGGGTCGCACGCTGTTGCACCGGGCGGTGCGGCAGGGGGCGATTGAACTCGTGGATATTCTGCTGAAGCGCCGCGCGGCGGTGAACGTGGGCGATGGCCTGGGCAGCACGCCGTTGCACGAGGCGGTGGCCGACGAGCAGATTCTCATTATCGCCCGACTGCTGGACGCCGGGGCGGACGTGAACGCGCGGGACGCCGCGCTGCGGTCGCCGCTGTGCTTCGCCGTGCAGTTGGGGTTTGGCGACGTGGCGGAGATGCTGCTGGAGCGCGGCGCCGACCCGAACACCCAGGACCTGCTGGGGCACACCCCGCTGCACGAGGCGGTGGAAGCCAACCAGTTCAGCCTGCTGGCCGTGCTGCTGCGCCGCCGCGCCAACGCAGCGCTGACCGCCAAAGACGGCAAAACGCCCCTCGACCTGGCGAAGAGCAAAGGCCACAAGGCCATGGTGGACGTGCTGCAGCGCTACCAGAGCGCTACCCCGGTTCCTGTCGCCGCGCCCGAGCCCGCGCCGGCGCCGGCCGCGCCCGGCGGGCTGTCCTTCGACAGCCTATGCGACGCCATGTTGGAGGCGGTGCCGGGCAGCGTTTACGTGCTGGACGTCGACGGCGTCTTCACCTTCATCTCGGGCAGCGCCGCGCGCAAGCTGGGCGTGGCCGCGGCGGCGCTGGTGGGCACGCGCTGGTCGACGACGCATTTCCCCGCGCAGGCCGAAGAGGTATTCGACCACCGGCGCATCGAGGTCATGGGCAGCGGGCAGCCGGCCACCGGCGTGATGCGTCTGACGGTCAATGGCGTGATCTACGGCTACCGCTACACCGTGGCGCCGGTGCGCGACGCCGATGGGGCGGCCGTGGGGGTGATGGTGGTGATGCACGACGATGCCGCGAAAACCGACCTGGAAGAGCGGCTGAGCCGGGCGAACTACGCGCTGCACGAAACGGAGATGAAGTTGGGCCGCGAGCGCGCCGCCCGCCAGCAATTGGAAGAGGCGGGACGCGGTTGCATCTTCGCCGCCCGCCTGCTGGCCGCGCTGCCGGTGCCGGTGATCACGCTGGATGCCGCCGGGTGCGTTGTCGCGTTAAATCCGGCCGCGACGGCGGCCACCCAGGTGCAGGAGACGGATGCCCGCGAACGTCCCTTATGGGACGCTCTCGTCACCCGCGAGGACGCCGACACCGCCGCACAGGCTTTCACTGATCGCACCGCGCGCATCCCCCGCCTCACGCTCATCGGCGACCCGCCGTATACCGCCGCCTGGACGCAGACGTGCCTGTATGTCGGCGATGAGTTGGAATTCGTCGTCCTCAGTCCAGAGTCCGGCGGATGAAACGCCGTCGAAACGCATGCCATTCAAATAAGCCTGCTGCATAGGGCGAACCCGCCTCTCCCTGCCGCCACATTTCCTCATGACTCTCCCCTCCCCATGTAGGGGAGGGGGCTGGGGGAGAGGTGGCGCGTGGCGGTCGAGAGCCCGTATTTGAACGGTATTGGGCGAGACTCCGTCGAGCCGCGCGCGTAGGGGCCGTGATCGATTATCTACATACTGATGAACGTGGTACCCGTGCAAACATGCGTCAATATGTGCCCCCGTCCTCTTCACTCGGCCCCCCTCCCCGGCCCTCATACGCGCTGCATTAGTGCATATTGAGCGTCGACATTGTCCGAGTGTATCGTGTCATGACACCGTGCCCCCCTTCCCTTGCGCAGCGCAGTGGAGCGGGGGAAGGGGCTGGGGGATGGGGGCCGAGCGTAGGCGCGCGGCTCGACGGAGTCTCGCCCTCCAGATTCAACAATTACCCTTTCACCGCGGCCGTGTTGAGGGCGGCGTGCAGGCGGGCGAATTTCTCGTCGGTCAGCTCGTGGTATTGGAAGACGGTGAGGCCGCCGGCGCCGCAGGCCATCGCCTCGGTGGCGATCTCCTGGAAAAGGTCGTCGCTGCACGGATCCACGTAAATGCCCTCCCACATTTCGCCGCGCCCGGCGTCGGCGGCGCAGGCCGCGTGGATGAGGGTGTAGAGGTGCGTCTCGCGCGGGATGGTGGTGTAGGTCATGGGGATGGCGAGGTCGAGCCAGCCTTCCCGCAGCCACAGCGGCCAGTCCTGCGCCTGCTCGTTATACGACAGCGGCGTGACGCAGAAGACGGCGGCGGAGGTTTCCTGACCTTTCGGGTGCACGTGTTCACCCACCCGGCGCACGAAGGCGCTGATGTTGTCAGCGCGCCAGTCGTACCACACGCGCGCCTTGGGATGGAAATTGCCCATCTCCTTCAGCAGGTCGGCGCCGGTCAGTTCCAGGCATTTAGCGCGGCAGTAGTCGCAGTAGCACTGGTAATAGCCGCTGCGCACGTAGTCGAAATGCACGCCGTCCACCGGGTAGCGGTCAGCCACCTCCAGCATGAGCGCGGTTTCGTAATCGAGCACCATCGGATGGTTGCAGCACGCCCAGCGGTTGCTCTCCGCCCACATGTCCGGCTTGTCGCTCTGCAGGCCTTTGGCAGGGTGGTTCTGCATCGCCTGCAACTCGGGATGGGCGTTCAGCAGCGCGGACTCCTTGCCCTCGATGAAGTTGCACTGCCAGGCATGCACCTTCAGGCCGAATTCGGCGGCCACGTCCAGCAATTCCTGCAACGGATCGCGCCCGAGGCTCCACTCGGACTGCTTCGCGATGCTGCTGGGGTAGTCGGCCACGCCGCTGGCCTGCTTCACACAGGGGAAAAGGATATCTACCCCGTTGGACACCAGGCGCTCGACGAACGGCCGCATGGCGTCGCGGTCATCAAAGCATTGCAGCCCGTGAATCCACACGCCGATCGGCGCAACGTTGGAACGGGGAGAGGGGACAATCGTGCTGGTCATGGAAACCTCGTTTCGCGGATAGGTAGCGCTGTCATAGTGTTTTCTGTGCGGAGGGGATGGTTCCTTCTCTCGCCCGGACGTTTGCGGCCGGGCGGGCAACGGTCGATGCGTTCGGTAGCGGGGTCTATGCCCGCCCACTCGTCCGGCCGTTTTCGGCTGGACGTTTTCATTTCACCGTCACCCGCACGCTGCTGCCCGCTGGCACGGTCACCGTTTTGTTCACCTTCAGTTTGCCGGGGATGGGGGCGCTGGTGAGTTTGGCGGTGATGGGGGCGTCGGTGAGGTTGTTCACCTCGATGATGGCCTGGGTCTTTGTCCACAGCGCGTAGTTGAGGGCGAGGGCCGGGTTGCCGGCGGTGAGGGTATGGCCGACGTAGAATTTGCCGCTCACGTTGGGCAGGGCGGCGTAGCCGACGCCGTCGCAGACGCCGATGTGCGCCATAAACGGCGCGCCGGAGGTGGTCATGGCGCCCAGCGGTTTCGGGCTCATCAGGCCGCTCCACGCCTGGTAGGCGATGCCGTGTTCCGTCCACAGTGCCGCGGGCCAGTTATTGTTGAGGCCGGTCACCTGCAGTGGCAGGTTTTTCAGCGCGCCGCCCGCGGTGAGGATGCCGGCAACGCCGCCGTCCTTCGCCGTCAGGGTCACCACGCCCAGCGCGGTGGCCGTGCCGCGGGTCAGCTTCATGCTCCACGGGGTGGCGCCGTCGGTGCCCAGCTCGGCGCGCCATGCGCGCGGCAGGTAGAGGTAGGTGGTGAATGTCGTCCCGGCGGGGATGTTCTTGCCCGCTTCCGCGCGCCAACCGATGTTGCCGTTGCCGCTCACCGCCATCGGCGCCAGCAGGAAGTAGTCGCCGATGTGCGCGCCGGCAGGCAGATCGATGACGGTGGCCGCCTTGCCGTCCAGCTTGCCTTCCACCGTCTGCCCGTCCTTCGTGTAGAGGTAGGTGGCGGTCTGCCAGTTCGTCGTCTGGATCACCGGGAAGACGCCGCCGGCCGCGGGCAGCGCCTTCTTCAGCGTCAGCGTCGCCGCCACCCGGGTAAGCGTTTTTACGTGGGTATTGAAGGACGTCAGTCCCGTCTCCACGTCGTGCCACTTGCCCACGCGGGCATAGGCCGTGTAGGTGGTAGTGGGCATGGCGTTTTCGATGCGCCAGGCGTCCATGCCGTAGTGCGTGGGGCTGAGGTATTTGCAGTCGATGGTAAAATCGGTGAAGGTGAGGGCGTTGCTGGCGAAGGGCAGGCTCATCTTCGATGCCAGCGGGTTGCCCTTACCGCTGCTGAACGTCTCTGTCTCGGCGCCGGCGGGCACGCTCGGGTTGATGTACCAGATGCCGTGGGTGCCGCTGGGCCAGATGCCTGTGTAGCTGCCGGCCGCGCCGAACCAGTTCTGGCGGTCGCCGCAGCGGGTGTAGTAGCCACGGGTGACGGTGCGCAGGTGCGGGCTGATGGCGCGGCGGCCTTTGGCGTCCGTCACCACCAGCAGGTAGTAGCGCTGGTAGCCGTGCTCGCCCTCGACCGTTTCCGTGAACGCCGGCGCCTTCGGCGTCCAGCGGCGGACCACCTGGCCGCGGTCGTAGAGCACCGCTTCGGTGATGGGCGTGGTGTCGTCCGTCGTCGCGCCAACCACCGCGCGGAAGTGGTCGCGGTTGAGGTCGCAGTAGCCGATGTCCTTGTTGAAGATGCTCCAGCCGGTGATGGCCGGGCCTTCGGTGATATAGTAGCGCTGCGGATTCTCGAAGAAGTGCTGCATGCCGTAGCGGAAGTAGCGCACGGCGTCCAGCGCGTCGCGCGCGGGCACGATCTGTTGGAAGCCGACGGCGGCCTGCGCCACCCGCGCGGGGGCGTAAAGTTCATGCACGGCCATCGGCACGGGGTTGCTGGCGTTGTCGAGATGCCACTTGTAGGCGGCGAAGGCGTCATCGACCAGCCCATACGTGCCGTCTTTGCCGGCGGCGTAGGTGTAGACGGAGATTGCCTGGAAGTGGCGGATGAGTTCCTTCGGCAGCGTGGGGTTGTTCCCCAGCCGGTGCGCCACCGCGATGTGCCCGGAGAAGCCCAGCGATAGCCGCGCGGTCATCTCCAGGCCTTTGCCGTCTTTCGTGAGCATGCCGCCAGAGGGCAGGTTGTTGTTGCCCAGCAGCAGGAAGCGGTTGCCGTAGGCGTCGCCGATGTCGATGCCCTGCAGGCAGGCGAAGTCGGGGGTGCTGTTGGCCTTGCATTCGGCGATGACTGTCGACCAGTCCGTCACCTTCAGCGCTTCGAAGGCCTCGGTGAAGACCACCGCCTGGTAGCCGGCGGCCTTTGCCGCCTTCGCCCACTCGGCGATGGTGCCGACGCCGTCGGAATAGGCGCTGTGCGCGCCGATGAGCACGCGGCAGTGGCGCTGCGGCCGGGTGATGACCGGGTCCAGCTCTTCATCGTAAAACGGCTGGCCGCGCCACCAGCGGAAGTTGGGCAGATGGTGAGCCCAGGTGGGCGGTGGGGCTTGCGTCGCCCAGTTCACCACCGCGAAATCGGGCACCGGGTCATCGGGGAAGCCCACCCGCCCCAGCTTCGTCTCCCACGCCGCCGGCGCGCCGCCCATCCCCGCGGCGGCGCTGGCCTCGGTCAGCCAGCGCAGAGTATTGTCGAGGAGCAGGCCCCAGTCGCTGGGCGTTTTGCCATCGCCCGTGCGGTAGGCCACGCCGTCAATGTAGCCGGTGGTCGCCTCGCCCTGATTCGCCAATGGTTTACCGTTGGCATCGACGCGCAGGGCGAAGGCGTGGGTGAGCAGGTAGAACCCGCCTAACCCGAACACCGCCACGCGGCCCTTGCCCGCCGGGCGCGCCGCCGCCAGCGCCGGGGCGGCGCCCGCCTCCGCCGGGGTGGGCACGCGGTTCACGTAGCGCGCGCCAAAGCTGGTCGCCTCGCCGCGGGCCAGCACCTGCCACGCCGGGTCGGCGGGCATCACCGGGTTCAGCGGATAGGCGTCGTCCCACCGCATCACCTGGGTGGGGTAGGCCAGCGCCGTCACCCCGGCGGTGGCGGGGTGGGGCTGGATGTTTTTCGTCCAGGCGTAGTTGTCCAGCTCTTTCACCGCCAGGCGATGCGCCTCGTCCACCACTGCCTCCCAGCCGACGCGCACCTTGAAGGGCGCCAGCGCGGCGTTGCAGGTTTCCGCCACCTCGCTGCCCGCGCCGGCCATCACCGGCACGAAGAGCAGCCCGCCGCCGTCCAGCACGTATTGCTGCAGCAGCTTGATGTTCTGCTCGGTATTCAGCAGGCTGATGCCGCCCACGCCGTAGTAGCCGCCGCCATTGTAGTCGCGCAGGCCGACGACAATGACGGCGTTGAACTGGCGCAGGTACTCGGCGGTCAGCGGCTCGCGGTCGTCCACCGTGCGCACCAGGTAACCCTTCTCCGCCAGGTCCTTCGCCACCCCGGCGTCGATGGCGAACTCGTGCGTGCCGCCGTAGCCCAGCATCACCAGCACGCTGGCCGGCGCCCCGGCCTTCCCCCCGGTCTTCGGGTCGGGCAGCGCGTGGCAGAGGGCCATACCGAGCAGAGCGAGTAGAAGGACGAGGTATTTCATGGGGAAGCTCCTTCGCATAGTAGCACGCACTGGGAGCGCGGATTTCCAATCCGCACTCCCCATGCCCGGCCCTCGATGGGCCGGGCATGGGGTCGAACGAGGCACACGCCTGTCGATGTCATCGTATGGTGTGCGGAATACACTTCACCACGCCTGCCGGCGGCAACGGCATGTATTGCATCATTCGATAGGTTGGACACGATCCCTGCGGAATTGTGGCAGCAGGGAGAATTTACTTGTCGTTCGTTTCGTCCGTCGTCTCTTCCGGATACAGGACCACGTTCGCCGTCTCCGGCGATGGCGGCAGGGGTTTATTCCACGCGTGATACGCAAATACCAGGAACCAGGCATGATTCATACACTCCGAAATACCCATGCCGAAGAAATAGATCATGCCGATGCGCAGCGTATCGAGCGTCGTTTTCATATCGCTATCAATATCGCCGAACGGCGGGAAGAAGTTCTGCAATATGAACCCATACGCGATGAAGCTGAGAGTAATCCATGTGAACCCGGTAGCAAACCTGAGATTTTCGTGATCCCCATCGTGCAATGCATTTCGTCCGTAAATCCATGCGCGGATGATGCGACGTGCGACTTGTGACTATATGGTGAACAGAGGCCAGGCGGTATGCACAGTTAACGATATGACGACACCGAATAATAGCAATACGAAAATCAGAGACCCGATACCATCAAATGCACGTTTCCCATTATTTTCGAAGTCTTTCAACACGCCGTTTGTGGCGAATACCGCAAAACAACTGATCGGCTCGGTCCACACACTGGCATTCAACATGGTGATGAACCAGGGGCTGAATTGCGCGGGGTTCGACCACGCGAGATAAAACAGCACCGCCCAGACAAAGTCCGGAATGCTGAAGAGGAGCCGCATCGGCCACGGACTGGCGTCGAGAGCCATGCGCACGATATAGGCGTTGGTCAGATTCGGTGTCGGCACGGGTTCCGGGCCGGGAGTGAAGCCATCGGGGTTGTCCGGCGCGAGACCGGCCCCCGGCGACGGCAGCGGAGTGCCGCTGTCGTCAACAGGCGGTCTCGCCGCCATCTGGCGCCGGAGCCGTTCCCGTTCTCGCCGTATTTCGCGCAAATCGACTTCTTCGCCCATGGTACTCCCTTCCGATACAGTCACTCGCCGGGCGGCAGACCATTCCGGATTCTTTCTCGCACTTGCTCCTCGAGAGGATTGCGTATCCAGCGGTGCTCGATTATTTCCGAGGCTGCCATGAGCAGAAAATACGTGACGCCCAGTTGGAAAAGTTTGTGTGGAGGCAGGAGCGGATCAGTATACGACAGGTGCAACTGCTGGCGCATATCATGGGTCAGGCCAAATTCCGGCGTCGGGATGAGGCAGAGCACTCCGGCGAAGAAGAGAATCAAGGCATTGGCTGCCACGGTAGCGCGGGCGGCCAGCCGATCTTGCCAACACTTGGCGCCACGGAGGATTCCGACCAGCGAGCGGTTCAGCATCTGCAGCAAGGTCGAGATAAACGGCCACCAGACACGAAATGACAGGCTGATGACGCCGGAAAACAGGGTATACACCAGGATGACGACGGTCACCAGGGAAACTTTCGTGCCCGCGGCAGCCCTCGATGACAGGGTAGAGATCAATACCCACGAAAGCGGAAAGCAGAGCATTTCGACCAGCATGACGACAGTGAGCATGGTATACATATCCGGTCGCCAGCGCAGCGGATCGATCCAGGTTAGCATAAAGATGCCGGCAGCGATGATGTCGGGAATGGCTGACGCGAAGCCGCGTAGCGATGGATGAATCGGCGGCAGAGGTTCATACTGATGCCGCCACGCATCGCGCAGGTCAGCTTCGTCCTGTCGTAGTTCGCGCAGATTGACTTCTTCACCCATGGTACTCCCTTTCCGAGGTCACTCTTCCATCGGCACATCTCTCCCATTGATCGTCATGGTGCCGGGGCCGACGTCGCCCATCCAGCGGTGCTCCACCATCTCGGAGAGGCCGACGCCGAGGAAATAGAGGAAGCCGAAGGCGAGGAGCTTTTGCGGCTGCTCGACCCACACGCCGCCGGTGCCCGTCATGCCCGCGCCGTCGCCGGGGTATACGCCCAGCGCCGGCACCGGCAACAGGATGGTGAGAAACACGAAGCCGATATACGCCAGCATGCCTACCGCCTGCGCCTTGCGGACGGCCTGGCGTTCGGCCTTGTCCGGAGCACCGCGCAGCAGCAGCCCCAGCGAGCGGTTGCCCACCTGCGCCCACAGGCTGATGAACGGCCACCAGGCATGAAACGCCCGGCTGAAGCCGCCGGCGATGAGCGAGTAGAACACGCCGAAGCCGATAAGGTGAGCGATCTTCTTCCCCGTCGGCCACTTCGCCATCATCACGCCGGTCATGAACGCCGACGAGTGGATGCTGATGAACTCGAACAGCATTACCAGCAGCAATACATTGAGCATGTCGGGACGCAATAACGTGGGATTGATCCAGGTGATCAGAAACACCCCCGCACCGACGAAGTCGGGAATGGCCGACAGCGTGCCGAGGAGGGTGGGACGGATAGGGGGACGCAATGCGGCCGGCGATGGCACCGCATCGGTGTGAAGCCGGCGTTCTGCCAGCTCTTCACGTATCTCCCGCAGATCGACTTCTTCGCCCATGGTAATCCTTTACACTGGCAGTTTTCCAATCACAATCGCCTCCACGCCGGGGTCGGATTTGGCGATGATATTCCCCGTTGCATCGACCATCCCGGCGGTGCCGGGGTTGGGAAGCCAGCCGTTGGGGCCGGCGTAGACGGTGCCGGTGCGGTCGGCCCAGGCGTTGGGCAGCGCGCAGCGGGCGGCCTCGCGCAGGTTGTTGTGGCTGGGATCGCCTTCGCAATTATACGGGCACAGTACGAAATCGGCGCGACCCGCCAGCTCCGCCCACAGCTCTGGGAACATGTTTTCATAGCAGATGAGCACGCCGAATTTTCCAAGGCGGCTGTCGAACACCTCCACGCCGGCGCCGGGCACCAGCAGCGCGCGCTCGTCGCGGTAGGGGCGCTCGTCGTCCGGCCACAGCTTGCTTTTGCCGTGCTGGCCGATGAACTCGCCGCGGTCATACAGCGCCACCGCGTTCTGCACGCCACCTGGCACCGTCTCCAGATACCCCACCGCCACCAGGCAGTTCCCCTCGGCGGAGATGCGGCGGAATTCCGTCAGGTACGGGCTGGCGTCTCGGTCCTCGCCGTACGGCCGCAAGTCGTCCGCGCAATACCCCGCCGCGAAGGCCTCCGGCAGCAAGATGATGTCCGGCTTCCCATCCAGGCTGATCTCCGCCAGCCGGATCGCCCGCCGGTAATTCTCTTCCACCATCCCCTCGACAGTAGCGACGGCGATGGCGGCGATGGTGAGTTCGGGCATCGGCATTCCTTTCAATATCGTTGGTCGTTCTCGCCCAGCCGTCCCCGGCCGTAAACGACCGGGCTACCAGGCGACGCCCCCTGGAAGGGGGCTCATGCCCCTATTTCGACCTATCCGCGAAAGCCCCGTTCACGGGGCGTTGTTCGGTAGCGCGGCCGTTTACGGCCGCGCGGGGCGGCGGCAATCCGCAATCCAGCATATCCTGGTCGTCCGCACCCTCCGCGGGGGGCGCGGACGACCTTTATTTTATCATGGCACGTATCTGGAGGCGCTGCGCTGTGCTTGCCTGCCTTCCATACGGTGCTGTCTTTAGACCGTCATCTGTATCACCCGCCACCCATACGCACCGATCTCCAACGCCCCGGCCGGCAGCGTCTCTTTGCTGAGCAGGTCGAGGCCGGCTACGGGCAGCGTGACGGTGCCGCCGTGGCCGTCCATGTTGACGACGATCCACAGCGGGCCGTCGGCGGAGGCGCGGGGGAAGACGACGGTGCCGGGGGTGGCTTCCACTGGGGTGATGCCGGCTTCGGCGGCGTAGTGGCGGACGAGGGCCCGCAGCAGCGCGGCGCCGTCGTCACCCTGGGGCATGGCGCCGATGAGGACGATTTTGCCCTGGCCCACCGCGTGCTCGGTGATGAAGGCGAGGCCGGGGGTGACGCCGCCTTCCAGCGTGCCCACCACCCGCGCGCCCTTCGGCAGGAAGGCGGCGGCCCACCAGGCCAGCGGCGCGGCGTGGCCGAAGGCGCTGCCGGCGGTGCCGGTGTCGCTGAGCGGGTAGGTGAAGAGCGTCTCCACCCCCGCCAGCGCCTCCAACTGCCCCAGCGCGGCGTCGGTGGGCACGGTGTGCTCGCCGGTGCGCCCGCCGGTCAGCGGGCCGGCAATCCAGATGCCGCCCGCCTCGACGAAAGCCCGCGCCTTCGCCAGGTATTCCTCGGAGAGGTAGGGCACGAAGGGCGTAGTGAGCAGTTTTACCCCGTCCAGCGACGCGCCCTCGAAGCACAGGTCGCGATGCAGCCCGGCGCCCAGCAGCACGTCGTACCACTGCCGCGTCAGCACCTGGTAATTGGGCATGTCGTACGGCTCGGTGATAAAGTAGGTGCGCGCGCGGTCCGAGTAGGTCATCGCCGTCTCGGCTTTCGCGGGCGCGGAGGCCAGCAGGATGGGCTCCAACAGCTCTTTCGCCATGCTGACGCCCAGCACGCCGGCGTAGCCCACGGTGGGCGTGCCCCAGGCGGAGAGCACGGCGCCGTGGTTCTGTTCCACCCCCGCGCGCTGCTGGCGCCACAGCCAGTGGCTAAAGCCTGCCGCGCCGGCGGCGTAGGCCGCCACCGCCTCCGCGGCCAGGTAGCCGGGGCGATGCGGCTTGTGGTAGCCCCACAGCCCGCCGTTGTGCGAGGTGCTGGTCTCCATCACCCAGAAGGGCGTGCCCGGCTTGCCGTTGCGCCACAGGTCGTAGTCCAGCAGCATCTCCTGCCAGTGGTCGCAGTCCGGATAGTTGTCGAAGGCGGCGAAATCCAGGTCGCACAGCATCAGCTCGTTGTCGAGTTTGAACCCGCGGTTCGAGTTGTGGGTGATCGGCGCGTCGGAATACCGCCGGATGATCTCTACCTGCTCGCGCTGGAACTCGGCGATTTTTTCCCGGTGGAAGGTGCGGTACATCGTCTGCAGCGACGAGTTGTGGCCCATGGTGGTGGCCATCGGCGCCGGCACCTGGTCAAAGCGCTGGTATGCTTCGCTCCACACCGCCGCGCCCCAGGCGTCGTTCAGCCGGTCGATGGTGCCGTAGCGCGCTTCGAGCCAGGCATGCCACTGCGCCTGGCACTCCGCACAGCAGCACTCGCCCACGTGGCATTTGAACTCGTTGTCCGTCTGCCAGGCGATCACCCCCGGCAGCCGCCCCAACGCTTTCGCGCACGCCTCGACGATGATGCGGCTGCGTTCGCGCATATACGGGTTGTTCGTGCATACGTGCTGGCGCGCGCCGTGTACCATCGGGTAGCCGTGGTCATTGGTGTCCATGCGCTCCGGGTGCCCGTGCGACACCCAGATGGGCGGGGTGGGCGTGGGGGTGCAGAAGACGGTGTCAATGCCCTCCGCGTGCAACCGCCCGATGATGCCGGCGAAGAAATCGAGGCTGATCTCCCCCGCGTTTGGCTCCATCGTCGCCCAGGCGAACTCGGCCATGCGCACGCAGTTGATGCCCGCCTTGCGCATGTAGCGGATGTCCTCGGCAATAGCCGCTTCCGGCCACAGCTCGGGGTAGTAGGCGGCGCCGTAGTAGAGTTTGTGCATGATGTGCTCCGTGGTTTTGAGAAGAGTATATCCCGGTTCAGGTATTCGGCCCCCACCCCTGCCCTCCCCCGTGCTCTGCGCGCACAGGGGAGGGAGTGAACTGCTGCTCCCTCCCCCTGTTCACGCAGGGAACGGGGGGAGGGCTGGGGAGGGGGGCCGATTTAGCCAATCACCTGCTTGCCGTACCACGCCGGCGTGGCGGCGTCGAGGGCCAGCGGGCGCAGGCGCACGCTGAAGGTCAGCGGCTCGGCCTTGAGCAGGTATTTTTCCAGGGGACCGGGGCCGCAACTGTTGCTGCCCAGCGGGGCCTGGCGATAGTCCAGGTTGAGGATCGTCTCCGGGCGGCGCACCAAATCGTAGGTGTGCTTAGCCTCGGTGAAGTCCTCGGCGGTGTAGTGGTGGGCGCTCACCTCCAGCGTTGGCTGGCCGACGGCGAGCAGGCCCAGGCCGCGGATGTCCGTCACCGCCGCCCAGCGCACGTTCGTCTTGTTGCCGTTCTCCTGCGGGAAGACGTAGGGCACATACTGCTCCTGCACGGTGCCGCGGTAGACGCCCATACGCGCGCTCTCCTGGCGGTCGCAGTAGCTCTCGTGCGGGCCGCGGCCGTACCAGGCGAAGCGGTCCAGCGCCCCCGGCAGGCGCAGGCGCAGGCCCACGCGCGGCAGCACCGGCAGTTCGCGCAGCGGGGTGAGCGTCGTCTCGATCACCACGTCACCGGAGCCGTAGAACGCATACCGGTGCGCGCAGGTGAAGTCCGGCTTGCTGGTATAGCCGCCCAGCGTAAGGTCGACCGCCAGCCGGATGCAGCCCTCCCCTTCTTCCAGCGCCACGCGATCGGTGCGCGGAATGAGGCGATCGTAGGCGGCGTTACGCCACTCCTTGGCGATGTGCACGTCGTTGTCGGTGGGCGCGCGCCACACCTGCAGGCGCGGGCCTTCCAGCAGCAGCGGTTCGCCCTGGTACTCCCAGGCCAGCAGGCTGCCGGTGAATTTGTCGATGAGCAGGCGCGATTCCTCGGTGAAGAGGGCGATCCAGTCCGACGCCTCCTCCACCTCGATGGCCGGCATGCCCGCGGCGGACAGCACCGGCGCGGGGGCGGCGACGGGCAGCGGGAACTGCGCCCAGGCCAGCTCGTAACCGGCGGGCGCCCAGTCCGTGGGGCCGGCGAGGGTGAAGGACAGGTTCAGCCAGTATGCCGTGCCCGGCGTCGCCATGGGCAGCGTGTAGGGCAGCGCTACCTCGGCGCTCTGCCCGGCGGCGATCTCCGGCATCGGCACAGCGCCGCGCCGCAGCACCTGGCCGTCCGCCTCGATCCACCAGACGCCCTGCAGCCCGGCCAGCGAGACGATGTCGTTGCGGTTGGTCAGCCGCACCGTGCCGGCGGCCAGGTCCATCGCTTCCGCGTGCACCGGCTCGAGGATCTTCTTATATTCGATTAACCCACTGTGGGCGATGCGGTCGGGGAAGTTCAGCCCGTCGATGCAGAAGTTGCCGTCGTTGGGCTTGTCGCCGAAGTCGCCGCCGTAAGCGAACCATTCCTCGCCGCCGTCGGTGTGCTGGCGGATGCCGTGGTCCACCCATTCCCAGATGCAGCCGCCGATGAGCCGCGGGTACTGGCGGATCGCCTCCCAGTATTCCTTCAGGTTGCCCGGGCCGTTGCCCATGGCGTGGGCGTATTCGCAGAGGAAGAAGGGGCGCGGGTCGTCGGTCACCTGCGCGTGCTCGATGAGGCGGTCGACGGCGGTATACATTTCGCTCACCACGTCCACCACCGTGCGCACGCGCTCCAGGTCTTCCGGCTTGCCCCAACCGGTGGCGCCCTCGTAATGCACCAGACGGGTGGGATCATTGGCGTGAATCCAGGCGGCCATTGCCGCGTGGTTATCCCCGTAACCCGACTCGTTGCCCAGCGACCAGAAGATGATGCTGGGGTGATTCTTGTCGCGCTCGACCATGCGGATGGCGCGGTCGAGATAGGCGTCTTTCCAGTCGGGATGGTTGGACAGCTCGTTCAGGTCACCGGTAAAGCAGAAGCCATGCGTCTCGAGGTCCGCCTCGTCGACGACGTACAGGCCGTAGCGGTCGCACAGGTCGTACCAGCGCGGGTCGTTGGGATAGTGCGAAGTGCGCACGGTGTTGATGTTGTGGCGCTTCATCTGCACGATGTCGCGCACCATCATCTCCAGCGGCACGGTATGACCCAGGTCGGGGTGGGTGTCGTGGCGGTTCACGCCGCGTAGCTTCACCGAGCGGCCGTTGATAAGGAGTTGCTGCTCCTTCACCTCGATCTGGCGGAAACCCACCAGCACGCGCACGACCTCCGTAGCGCCGTCCGGCCCGGTCAGCGTGAGCAGCAACGTGTAGAGGTTCGGCGCTTCGGCGGACCATTGCTTCGGTCGCGATACCGGCACCGCCAATGCGAGCAGCGCTTCCTCGCCGCCGGCGACGGACGTCGCGCCTACCGGCCCCTCGGCCACCGTCTGGCCGGCGTCGTCCAGCAGTTGCATCGTCACCGCGGCATTTGCCGCGGCGTCGGCGTAGTTCATTACCGCCACCTGCAGGTCGAGGGTGGCGTCGGCATACGCGGCGTCGAAGGTCGTGCGCACGCGGGCGTCGCGCAGGCGCAGGGACGGGGTGGCGGTGAGATAGACATCGCGGAAAATGCCGCTCAGCCGCCACATATCCTGGTCTTCCAGGTAGCTGCCGTCCGACCACTGGAACACCTGCACCGCCAGCAGGTTCTCGCCGTCGACGAGATACGGGGTGAGGTTGAACTCCGTCGGCATGTGCGCTACCTGGCTATAGCCGACCATCTCGCCATTCAGCCACACATAAAACGCGGAATCGACGCCTTCGAAGGTGAGAAACACCTGCTGATCTGCCCACGCCTCGGGCAAGGTGAAGACGCGGCGATAAAGGCCCACCGGGTTCATTTGCGGCACGCGCGGCGGGTCGACGGGATAGGGATACGCCACATTCGTATAGTTCGGCGCGCCGTAGCCGTGCATCTGCCAGTTGCTCGGCACGGGGAGGGTGTCCCAGTCCTCGGTGGGGTAGTCCGGCTCGGGGAAGCCATCCGGCACTTCGTTCGGCGACGCGCAATAATAAAACGCCCAGCGACCGTTTAATAGCCGGAAGCGGTCCGACGCCGCGCGCTCGCTCGTCAGCGCCGCCGCGGCGTCCGCATACGGCAGCAGCGCCGCGTGCGCCGGCTCCCGGTTCATCTGCAGCAGGTGGGGGTTCTCCCAGTCGTGCATGAAACGCTCCTTCACGAAAAGTGACGAGACGATATTCGACGGATGGGGGGCTGTTCCCTGCCGGCAACTTTCGTTCGGACCCCTCCCCCTGCCCCCTCTCCGAGCCGGGCGAGGGGGTTGATGGAGATGAAAAGCATGAGCTGGGTGAAAATAACTATATAGCCTTTCCCCCTCGCCCGGTTCGGGGAGGGGGCAGGGGGAGGGGTCCGATTAGGCACAATGTCCCACTTTCGCGTCCCATACCATACCAACCCCTCGTATAGTTAACATCAATTATATATTTTCTCATGTTATCTCTCATAAACCCCCGATCCGTGGAATAACCATGTGACCGCATCTTCTCCCGGTGTGGCGAGAGCCGATCCCTCCCCCTTTCGGCTGCAGCTGACGTGTCCAGTTATTGCACTCGTATTACGCCTGAATTCAACTCAAGGGGGAACCACATGTTCGATCTCGCATCCGTCTGCCGCACGTTCGGGGGTCTGCTCGCCATTGTGCTCGTTGGCTTCATGCTCTATGGCTGCGCATCCGACAGCACAGCGATCAGTGAAGTGGTAGAGCCGGTCGCCTTCACCACGACGCTGGAAGATCCGGCAGACGTGACTGACGCCACGCTGGCCGACGCCGTCGTGAAGCCCGCCGACTCGACAGAGGCGGTCGCCACGCTGCCCGGCCCGACCATGGAAACGTCGGAAGGCAACACCATCACCACGGATGGCGCCGCGCCGAAGCTGGACGTGGACCTGGGCAACACCGGCGCCGCCGCCGGCAGCATGATCCTGGTGAAAAATGCTTCGCAGGTGACCAGCCTGCAGTCGGCGGCGCTGCCCGCCGGCACCCACGCCATCCGGCTGAGTCCCGACACCGCGCTGAACCTGGAGGACGACGCGCAGGCGCTGACCCGCGCGCTGCCCTGCCGGCTGCGCATCACCGGTTTTGACGTGCAGTTCAGCGTGCACGCCGGCCGTCCGGCAAGCTGGACGCTGCCCAACTCCTACCGCCTGAACGTGGGAAAAGTACGCCGCACCCGCCTCTACCGGCTGGATGGCTCCATGCTCACCCTGCGCTGGAACGGCCGCCGCGCCGTGCCGCCGGCGGACGGCAAAGTGATGCTCACCGTCAACCTGTACCGAGACAACACAAAAGTCGCCGGCCCGATGACAAAGACCGTGCCCGTGGTGAACAAACAGGCCGCCTTCACCAGCGATACCCACGTGGAGTTCAATCGCGCGGACGTGAAACTGGACGTGCGCGACCAGAAGTAACCTCTGCTGATTCAGCTCCACCTGACCCCACGGCCCCTGGGAAACCGGGGGCCGATGCTTTGATACCAGACTCCAGACGGGTTGATGTCAGGCTGGGTAAGCATGGTACCTGATTCATACGCCAGACAGCACCGATATATCCATTTCATGTGTCATGATTAACAGAGCCTGCGGACAATAAGTCCAGGTAGAAAAAGATTGTATATTGGCCCAAATACCTATTGACAAGGGGAGAGGCATAGGATATGATTTGGTCATGGGGTTGCGGCGGCGTATCCAATATGCTCTCGCCGGCCTTACCAGGCTAATCTTCCTTCGGGGGAGAACAACATCTAGTATCCCGCTGCATTGAAAATTATTTAATGTTGCAGGGAAATAAAAAATATCTCGCAAGATTTTTTCTGCGAGGTATTTTTTTATTTTATTTTTTTGGAGAAAGCCTAAATGAACACGAATAAAAAAGCGGTAATTCTCATTGATGCAGAAAATTTATTTCTCAATTCAAAAGATGATTTTTCATTTAAACCATTCTTTTCTGCTGTTGCTAAACGTGGATATTCTATTGATGCAATAGCATATGGGCATTGGAATAAACCATCTTGCGTACAATTCATGAGTGAGTTTGCAGAACTAGCAATCCAGAAAAAACCTATTGAAAATAATTATCGGGGTAAAAATGCAGCCGATATGATGATGGCTATGTATTGTCAGTATATTATTGATGTCTGCAATGATGTAAAAATGGTAGCTATATTCTCAGGAGATAGCGATTTTACGTATGCAGCTAAGTGTTTAAGATCGTCACAGCGAACTGTTATAGGCATTGGTGTAAAGAAATCGGTTGGCATTTCATTATATGACGCATGCGATTATTTCTTTTATACATCCGAGATTGATGATTCAGCTATTATCAATAGATATTGGAAAGAACCGACTGTACCGAATCGATCTGTAAATACATGGAAAATATCATACAACGGAATAGTTACGAAACGCTAATTAGACAAACTTGGTTTATCGCGCCTTGCGCGTAAAAGGAGATATTATGCAACTCGAACTGGAGTCACTCGTCCAAATAAGTGAAAAGTGTTTATGCCAATATAATCGACTATCAGATTTTTCCACCCCATATCTTCACTATTTAGATGATAGTCGACAGGTAATCGTTTATGGATACCCGCATGCATTTGCGCCATTGTGTCACATGCAAGGAGATAACTGCTATGACATGGAAGGAACTTGTGGTTTAGTCGCATGTGAGCAACTTCTCAATAGTTTTGGGAAATATGTCACTGAAGATGAAATCGTTGAATATGCTCGTGATATGAATTACTGTGATGATGAAGGCGGTTCTACATCTAAGCAGTGGGTATCGATATTAAATCATTTTGGAATGAAATCTCACCCCTACACTCACATGGAATTAGCATGGCTATCAAATATGATTATTGATGGTCACGGCATTATATTATCAACAAACAATGAAATTATTGATGATATTTCATCATCTTACCACGCAAATCAAGGAAGATCTGGGATTGATTGGCATAACTTAATTATGAATCTATCTTCCTTTGATCGATGGGAAAGCAGTGAGTATATTGCTGATCATGCTATATTTTTAACCGGAGTTGCACTTCATCCATATTCGCGCGAGATACAAGGTTTCTTTTATAATGATAGTGGAATTGGAAAAGGTAAACTGTATATCGATGCATATATGTTACTCCGTGCGTGGGTATTTACTGGAGGAGAAGCTGTAGCTACAATGGATCAATATACTACAAATATTTCGATTAGTATAGTCTAAATAAGTGATACGGTTATTTGAATTATTCAACAATATGCGGGCCACCATCGTTTGAACAATCCTATTTGTAGAGCCACACAGCCAGGGTTAAGTGGCGTTCGGGTATAGGAAGAGTGAACGATTACATAATCGACCCTCCCCCCCGTGCCCTGTGTGTATAGGGGGAGGGGGTATGTATAGTTCGCTCCCTCCCCCTGTTCGCGGAGCGCAGCGGAGAGAACGGGGGGAGGGCCGGGGAGGGGGGCCGACAACAGCACCTGTCTCGCCCGCCAATTCGCCTACTTCATCAGCACCTGCCCCAACCCCGCCATCAGCGCCGTCCAATCCGCGCTCTTCCAGAAGGGGGTGCTGCCCGCCGGTGGGTCGCCGAGGGGGGCGACGGTGACAAGGGCCACGGCGCCCTTGCCGTAAGGCGCAGTGATGAGCGCGGGGAGGCCGGCGGCGGTGACGTGCACGGTGGCGCCGGGCTTCGGCTTCACCGCGTGCATCCAGGCGGTGACGGGCTTTGATTTCCAACTCGTCGCCGCCTTTGCCCAGGCGGTGACGGGTACAAGCGGAACGGGCGTTTTCTCGCCCACCACGCGCAGGTCGTAGGGTTCCAGCGTCGCCGGGATGAGTTCGGCGAGGATATCGGAATCCTGCCAGAAGCCGCGGCCGAAGCCGTAGGGGCCACCGAGCAGCAGCAGCTTGCCGCCGTCGCGCACGTAGCCGCGCAGCCAGTCGCGCTGCAGCAGGGAGAAGGTTTTCAGGTCGACGTTGGCAATGACGACCAGATCGTAGCCCATCAGCTCTTCCGGCGTCTTCGGGAAGGGGGCCGTGTCCCAGCCGCGGCGGTCGCGCCATACCACATGGTCGGCGTGCGTCATGGTGGCGCCGAGCATCATCCCCAGCGCCTCATCCAGGTGATAGTGCTCGTAAAAGAGGCCGCGCCCATACCACGCCCGCCGGCCGGCGGCGTTTTCCGGGCGCGCCGGATCCGGTTTGGTCTCCGGCCAGGTGTTCCCCGGCTCCCATGTCATCCGCTTGCTGTCCGGGTAAAGCTGCGTCTGGGCGATGGTGAAGGTATCCACCACCATCCCCTCGGTAAAATTCGCGATCTGCACGCCGGTCTGCACGCGGGCGTCGCCCAGTTCCAGCTCGCAGGCGAACTCCTTGTACCCCTGCTCGGGGGTGAGGCCGGCCACGTCCAACGGCGCGCTCACGCGGAAGGCCTTCGGCGAGCCGTTGGGGCTCCACGCGGAGACGAGCAGCTTCGCCCCCTCCGGCAGCGGTTTGTCCACGCGCAGGCGCAGGGCGAAGCGGTACAGTCCCGCCGGCATGGTGCCCTCGGGGAACTCATAAAACTCGATGTTGCCTCGGGCGATGACGCGCGCGGCCGTGCCGGCGCTCGCCGCCGGGTCGTCGACCAGCGTTGCCAGCGCCTTGTTGCCCGCGAAGCGCGCGGCGGTATACCGGCGATCCTGGAAGGTGCCCAGCGGCTTCACCGGCGCCTTCTGCGCGACCACGGGGGCGGTCAAGTCCGGCAGCGGCGGCGCGGGCGGCAGCGCCAGCCGTTCGTTCGGCTCGGGGGCGTCCGCCGGGCCGGTGCACTCCACCGCCACGATGCTCCACTGCTTCACGCTCGGTACCGTCACCGCGGTTCCCGCCAGCGCCAGCGGCCGGCGCTCCAGCGCGCGACCCAGCGTGAAGGCCGTGTAGGTGCAGGTGGGCGTGGGATTCACCACCGCCTCCACCGCGCCCGGGGCGTCGGCGGTGATGGCATAGGCCGCTGTTGCCTTCCACCCCGCCGGCAGCGTCCAGGTGAGGCGCACGTTCGCCGCGGGCGCGGGGGGCTGCGGGTTTGGCTCGTTCATCCGCTCCGCCGTGGGCGGGTTGAACAGGTGCACATAATAGGTGCGCCGCCCCGGCGCGGTGGCGCGATAGCGCACGTAGCGCTTCCACCATAGTTTGCCGCCGTCGTCTACCTTCAGCGTGGCGTCGGGATCGGGGAAGTGGCGGTTGTCGCCGTAGAACAGGTCGCTGTAGCGGCAGATGAGCCGCATGTAGGGGATGCAGCTTTCTGGCACGCCGTAGGCGATGTGGCAGCCACCGGCGGTGAGCAACCCGATGAGGTAATTCATCTCCAACGCGCTGTTGTTGCGGTCGATGATGACGTATTGCTCGCCGCCGTAGCGATAGGCGTTGCGCCCGGCGCGCTCCGTCAGCTCGGCCCAGCGCGTCCACGGCCAGCGGTTGCGCACGGCAAAATTCGTCTCCGCTTCCTGCAGCGCGAAGCTGCCGTCGCGCAGGTATTCGGTGTAGTAGGGCGGCACGTTCTTCGCCGGGTCGGGCTTTTCTTCCTGATTCCAATCCATGTTGTGCCCGAAGAATGCTCCCGGTTTCCTCCCCCGCACCCGCCCGCGCAGATATTCGATCATCCCGGCGTTCGTGTAGCCGGTATATGGCGCCTGGCGGCCGAAGATATCGGTCCTCGGGCGGTCGTAGTCCACCGGGTCGTCCCAGCGGTAGCCATCCCAGTCTAGCGCCTTGATGGCGGCTTCAAGCTGGTCGCCGTGCAGCTTCAGCAGCTTCGGGTGGCTGGCGATGGGCCCGTAGATGCCGCGCGCCTCCATGGTCTTGCGCTCGGCGTCGTTCTCGCGCCGCTGGGCGTCGATATTTTTCACCTCGTAGGCCAGCAGGCTGCTGTTCACGTCCCAGCCCACGCTATCCGGTAGCCGGCGGAAGGTGTCGACGATGCGGTAGCTGTAGATGATGTTGTAGTCGGCGTAGCTGACGCACTGCATCCCGTTGGCATGGGCGGCGGCGATGTAGGCCTTCATCTGCGCGGTGGCAAGCTGCTTCAGCGTCTGGCCGCTCCACCAGCGGTCCGTGCCCGGCGGCGGGGTGAGCAGGGACAGCTCGCACGGCGCCCAGAACATAAACTCCAGCACCGGGAAGTAGAAGCGGCGATGCATCTGTACGATATCCAGATTCGTCGCGGCATACGGCTCGTTGATATTCACCCCGCCATACTGTCCGAGCTGCACCGGGCGGTTGCTGGTGTAGAAGTAGTCGGCCACCTCCGGCCCCAGCGGTGGCTGCGGCTTGTCGCCGGCGGGGTACAGGCGCGCCGTCACCCGGTGGCCGTATTCCGGCTGGGGCGGCAGCGGCACCGCCACCGTCTGCACGTCGGTCTGCCGCAGGCGTTGCTCGGCGGTGGGCACGCCCACGGTGACGTCGGCGTTATACAGGCCGACGGACTGCGTCAGCCCGCTCTCCACTGCCATCACCAGCCGCACGGTCTGCGGCGTCTCGGTGTTGTTGCGCAGGTAGACCAGCACCTTGCCTGTTTCATCCAGCCGGTAGAGCAGCTTTTCCGGCCACACGCGGGCGATTTCTACCGGGGCGGGGCTGACGGCGGCGATGGCGAAGCTTTCGATGCGCAGCCCCGGCCAACCGCCACGCAGGAAGATGCCGTATTGGATGCCCTTCACGCCGATGCGGAAGTCGCGGCTGATGTTGACGTATTCGCCGACGGCGGGGAAATCGTCGCCGGTGATGGTCGCCTCGTTGCGGAAGGAGGTAGCGCTGCCGTGCGGGTTCCAGCAGGCCATGGTGAGCGTAACGCCGTGGGGCGCCGGTTCGGTGAGCTTCGCCCGCACGGTGAAGCGGAACAGCCCCGGCTTCAACACGCCGAAATCGCCGTACTGCTCGAGGTTCAGCGGGGTTTTCACCTGAAACACTCGCCCGGCATCCGCCGCGTCGTCCTCCACCAACTCGCCTTGCTTCAGCGGCAGCAGCTCGGCCAGGCGGCCGGCGGTGAAGACCATCGTCCCCGGCTCCTGTGCCGCGCACAGCGCCGCGCCGAACAACAGCAGCAAGCCTAGCACCAGGTGGATGCGCATGGGTGTCACCTCTTACCGGCTTTTGACACCGGCGACGGGGATTTGTCCCACGAAAGGATTCCCGCCGTGACGGCCGAAAAGGAACGGCAGGGGCATCGACTTCAGCCATCCGGTGTCCAATATCGCATCGACCCTCGACAGGAGACATTCATGCGCAATCTGTTCTGCATCCTGCTGTTGCTCTGCGCCGGCATAGCCTTCGCCCTGCCTTACGCCGCCGGCGACACTATTCGCCTGAAGGAATACGTGGGCAAGGCATGGGCGGATGAGCTGCTGCATTACGACCTGACCTTCGCCCAGGGGGCGTTTCCGGGCGGCACGGCGCGGCTGTTCATCGACGGGACGGAGGCGCCGGGGCAGCTTGCCGGCGTGACGACCTGGCCGGACGGCTCGCTGCGGGCGGCGACGCTGTGGCTGGTGACGACGCTGACACCGAATAGCGTGCAGCAACTTACCCTGCAGCCCGGCAAACCGACCGGTGCAAGCGACCTGCGGGTGACTCGCGCCGGCGATGTGCTGGAGGTGACCACTGACCGCACCGGCGCGCGCTTCAATCTTATGGAGAAGACCTTCGACCCGCCGGTCGCCGCCGCGCAGACGCCGTCCTTCCTCACCGCCATCCGCCAGCGCAGCGGCGCGTGGGGCGGGCGCGGCTGGTTCGAGACGCCGCACACATGCCGTTCGGCGAAGGCGTGGGTGCTGGAACAGGGGCCGGTCTTCGTGACGGTGGGCTTCCGTTATGCTTTCGACGGCTACCGCGGCGCGGGGCAGGATATTTACGAGGGCGCCGTGCGCGTCGCCGCCCGCCAGGAGTTGATCCAGGTGGACGAGACGTTCGCGCTGGGCGACCCGAAAGTCTATCGTTTCTGGACGCCAAAGGATCGCGCCGACGAAATCAGTTGGGACTGGTGGGCGTGGCGCCCGCACGACGCCGAGAGCAACTTCTGCTTCTCGCTGTATGACGGTCTGCGCCCGACGAAAGCGCGCTGGTTCGGCCACAACGCCTCGCAGCCGGAAAAGCGCACCGGCTCCGGCATCATGCAGCTCGACGTGGAGACCGATTACTCGCTGACATACAAGGCAACGCAGTTCGAGATCGACATCAATTCCTACCACGGCAACCAGCCCGACCTGGGCCTGAGCTACCTGCTGTGGCGGGCGGAAGACCCGCTGAGCGACGCGCTGGGGGTGATTCCCCTGCGCCCGGTGGACTGGGTGCATCCGGACATGCTGCCGCGCACCAGCACCGCCATCAACCAGCACACCAGCACCGCCGAACTGCGCGTCTACAGCACGGCGCAGCCCGACCTCATCCTCAAGGCGCCGCTGCACCTGGGGCGGCGGTCGTGGGGCCTCGTCACCCTGCGCATGCCCGAGGCCGCGCCGCAGGACGACGTGCAGGATGGCAAGGTGGTGAAGCATGGTTTCCAGAAGGGCAGCTCGCAGGCGCTGCGGCTGCGCGCGAAATACGGCAACCGTCCGCTGGACGTGGTGAAAGACTGGGCGCTGGAATGGCCGGCGAAGAAGACGTACCCCTCGCTCTTCATCAAGGAAGGCGGTCTGCCGGCGGTGTTGCACCGCATCCGCTCCAGCCAGACGCTGCTCAACCGCGCAAAAGCGCTGCAGTACAAACCGATCAACCGCTACATCCTGAGCAGCAACGCAAAGCACGCGCAGGACAGCTACGCCGACTTGATGCGCAACCTGAATACCTTCATCAGCGGCGTCTTCGACTGGGGCTACAACGCGCACAACGTGGGGCTGAACATCAACCAGTTCCCCTGGTGGATGCAGGAATATTCCGCGCAGTTCGACCTGATCATGGGCATGCCGGAGATCAGCGAGGCGGACAAGGCGACGCTGAAAGCGCATTTTGCCTTCTGCGCGCACATGCTATACGACCCGAGCTTCCTGCCGCCGCGTCGCAACGGCGTGGGCTGGGGCTCGGCAAACATGCCGGTGAACATGCGCGGCGCCCAGGCGGCGACGGCCTGCACGCTCTCCGACAACCCCGATGCCCAACCGTGGCTGGCGCTGGCGGTGGAAGTGGTAGACGTGCTGGTGCAGAATGTGTGGGCGGAGGACGGCTCCAGCATCAGCGGTCCACACTACACCGGCACCCAGGCCGACCCGCTGATGAATATGGCGCTGCCGCTCTACTACGCCGGCGCTATCCCGCCCATCCAGAAAAAATATCCGCGGCTGGCGAACTTCACCCGGCTGATGATCGACCGCATGACCCCGCCGGAGCCGCGCGCGCAATACCTGCGCCTGCTGCCCACCATCGGCCATACGATGCTGGAACCGGACAGCAACATCGGCAAATACGCGCTGTTGATGAACCTGACCGACCGCAAGCTGGGCGGCGAAGCCTACTGGATGTGGAAGCGCGCCGGCATCGAGCTGGGTGGGTTCATGGACGGCATCTACTACATGCACGAGGATTTTGACGAGCGCCAGCCCGAGTGTAACAGCATTGTCTACCCGGGCAGCATGACGATTTTGCGCAACGGCTTCCCGCGCGAGGATGAGACCTACATGGCCATCCATGTGGGCAACCAGGGGTATGACCACTACGACCGCGACGTCGGAGCCTTCCTGCTCTACGCCAAGGGCGTGCCGCTGATGATGGACTTCAGCTCGATGTATTCACCCAATTGCTGGCAGAGCATCTGGCACAACACCCTCACCTGGAACGTGGCGGAGCACACGCACAAGACGCCATGCCCGGGGCGCGACACGGGGTGCTTCTATACGGTGAACAAGCTGGGGTGGATCGATCACCAGTATGAGCCGCACACGCTGTTCGACCGTGACGCGGACACCCGGACGAAGGCCGCCGACGGCTACAAGGAGCTGGGCGGCGAGATGCGCGCGCAGGCCTTCAGCCCGGAGGCGGACTACGCGCAGGCGTCCATCCCGCTGATGGAATTCATGCTCTGGCCGTGGTTCGACCGCGAGGAATCCGATAACCCGCAGGCGTGGGCGTCCTTCAGCGAGTTCCGCCGGTTGCGGCTGGCGCGCCCGCACGAGTGGCAGCGCCGCTACCTGTTTATTAAAGACGCGGACCTGCAGGGGCCGAACTACTTCCTCATCGCCGACGACCTGGACGGGCAGGCCGAGTTAACCCCGCAGGCGAATTTCTGGTGCCTGGCGGATTCCCAGCAGATCGCCGGCGACCTGGTGCGCTGGAAAGGGCAGTATAGCCTGGATCTCGACATGTATGTCGCCTGGCCGAAGAAGCCGGCAATCCAGTCGCGCGAATGGTGGCACACCCAGCGCGGGCCGGCCCGCGCCGATTTCAAGGACGGCCGCGAGTACCAGATTGCCGCGCACCTGAAAAACACCCCGGGCAACGGCGGCTTCGCCGTCGTGCTCTACCCGCGCGGGCGCTACGAGGTGCAGCCGACCTACACCAGCAGTAAAGACGGCAAAGCGATTACCGTCACCATCGGCGCGCGCGCCGACCAGCTCTTCTGCAGCCGCCAGCCGTTCAAAACGACGGCCGGCGGCGTGGCCTTCGACGGCACCGTCGGCCTGGCCAAGCTGCATCCCGACTACACCGCCCTCGTGCTCTGCGCCCCCGGCCGCATCGCCGCCCGGGGCATCACCGTACAGTCGACGGCGCCCATCGCCCTCCGCGTGACCGGTCAAACCCTCACCGGCACCGCCATGGGCAAAGGCGACGCGACACTGACCCTGCCGAAAGGCTGGGCCGGCCGCGCGCTGACCATCAACGGCAAGGCCGCCGGCACGGTGGACGACCGGGGACAGGTGACCACGGCGCTGCCGGCCGCGGGGGCGCGGATGGAGGTGAAGTAGCGGGAGGGGATGTTTTGCATCCCCCATCCGACAACGCTACCCCATGCCCGATTTTTCTGACACCGCCTTATCGCCGGCCGCGTTATCGTGAAAGGGATTCCACGAAGAGGGGGCAGGCGAATGGTGCGCTGGTTACTGGTGGGGATGATCGCGCTGGGGATGGTGATGCCGGCATGGGCGCAGGAAGCCGCGCCGGCGGAGAAACCCCCGGCGGCGGCGGCGAAGCCGGAGGAAAAAACGCCCACGGCGGATGAATTCAAAGCCGAAGGCGACGCGCTGATGGCGAAAAAGGACTACTCCAAGGCGCTGTCCAAATACCTGATGGCGTGGCTGCAGGCGCCGGACAACACGGTGGTCCTCGACCGCATCGCCGACCTTTTTTACACCACCGGCAAATATGTCGATGCCAGCCACTTCTATGCGCTGACCATCCGGCTGGACCCCCGCGTGGAAGAACCGGTGGTCGGACTGGCGCAAACATACCTGCAGGTGAAGCGCGCCGACCAGGCGCTGCTGCTGCTGGATGACCCGATGCGCAAGGCGCAGTTCGGCAAGTCGGTGAAGTATCAGCAGTTACTCGGCCGCGCCTTTATCAATACCGGCAAGCCGGAAAAGGCCATCCCGGTGCTGAAAGCGGTCATCGCGCAATCGCCGAATCAAGGCGCGCTGTACGGCGAGTTGGGCAACGCCTGCTTCCTGGCGAAGAAATACGCCGACGCCGACGCCGCCTACGCCAAAGCGCTGGAGAAGGACCCGAAGGACGCCACTGCCGCCCTCTACCGCTCCATGGCGCTGGAGAAGCTGGAAAAATGGTCAGACGCCGTGGCCGCGCTGCAAGCCTACCTGACGCTGGCGAACCCGCCGCAGGACGACGCCCAGCGCAAACGCCTCGTGGACTTGCAGGCCAAACTGCCAAAATAGGAGCGCGGATTTGCAATCCGCCCGTCTCTGGGAGCGCGGCTGTCCCAGCCGCATGGCAACGCGCCCCGTTCCCCGCCCACAGGCCGGGAACGGGGCGTCGCTGTCACAAATACAACGCCGCCATGCATCTGTCATCCCCCTCTCCCAGTATTGGGAGAGGGGCAGGGGTGAGGGCGCGCGCGGGAGCGCGCAACAGATGACAGGTGTATGGTATTCACGTACTAGAAACTGTTCGTATAGGTAATCTGCCCATCCTTCGTGCCGGTGCACTTCATGGTGCCGGTGTAATGGATGCAGCCGCTGCCGAAGGTGCCGCCGGTCAATTTCAGGTCGCCATTGATCCACAGGTCGCACGTGTCGCCGGCGGTGAGGCCGGTGGCTTTCAGGCTGCCGGGCAGGCGCAGTTCCAGCGACGTGCCGAACTTCGTGCCGGTGATGGACGCCGCCAGCGCTTTACTGGTGGGATAATCCGGCGGGCGGCTGACAGTGATCGTCACGTTGTCGCCCATCTTGCCGCCGGTCAGGTCGAATACCGTCGTCTCGCACGGCAGGTTGCGCGCGAAGTCGTATGCCCACGGCCGGCCGGCTTCCAGGATGGCGTCGGCGCCCACGTCGGTGCCGGTCATCTTCAGCGGGCCTTCGCAGCCGATGTAGGCCCCCGCGCCGATGCTGCCGCCGGTCAGCTTCAGCCCACACGGCGTGGTGTAGACTTCGTTCGGCTGGAAAGTATCATTGGCAAAGCTCACCGGCTTGCCGGTTTCGCTGACGCTGGCGCCGGTCGGCAGCGTGAAGCCGTCGTTATACAGCCGCGACACCTGGATCGCGGCGCTCTTCACCACGCGGCCATCCAGCAGCATCAGATAACCGCCCACCTTCGCGGTGAGGCATGACGCCAGCGTGGCATCCTCGATAATCGCCGCGTTGGATGCGTTGATCTCCAGCGGGCCATTGAAATTCGCGCGGACGAGCACGTCGCCCAGGTGGGTGGCGGTATAGAGAATTGCGGCGAAATGGTCGCGCGGCAGCGCCAGTGTGGTATCGGCGTGCGCGGCATACTCCGCCAGGTACTGCTCATCCAGCAGCGCCGCCGGAATCGCGTTCAGCGTGATCGGCCCGCGCGCGGCGGCATACAGGTGGCCGATGCCTGTGGCGATCTTCTCGACCCCGTAGACGCGGAACCCGCCCAGTGTCACCCCGCCGTCGCCCGCGGCGATATCGATGAGCGAGGCATTGCTATACGGGCACGCGGCGGTGAAGGCCAGCCCGACCATGCCGCGCACGTCCACCAGCGAGGTGTCCGCCAGCGTCACCGCTCCGGTGCAGGTGAGCAGGCGCACCACGCCGCCGGTGTAGCCGTAGGCGGACAGCGTCGCCAGCGTACCGGTGACGCTTACGTCCGGATTCAGCACCGTCACTACGTCCTTCGCGTTCAGCTCAATGAGTCCGCCGCGCGCGCAGCTCAGCACCGGGTTGCCGTTGGCACTGATGAGCCCGCCCACGCCGATGCTGTCGGCCTTCACCGTCACCGCGCCGCCGTTACCCTTCGGCATGCCGGCGCCATCCAGCACCGACGCGATGACGGCCCCCGATGGTTGCACCGTGAAGGCGCCTGTCGGCAGGTTGAAGATCACCGCGCCGCCGTTCGCCGTCAGTTTCACCGGCGCCAGACAGCCCACGCTCAGCACGCGCACGGTGCCGGCGATGTCGACGAACTCCTGCACATTGATCGTCAGCGTGGTGCCCGCCGGCGTCAGGATCGTCAACGTCCCACCCGGCGCCACGGCGATGGACCGGTAGCCGCAGGCCGGCACGTTGGCCGGCGTCAGCACCGTTTGCCCCGTCACCACCAGGTTCCCCGCCGCCAGACCCATGCCGCAGCACAGCAGCAGCAGGCCCAATATTCCCCATCCTCGCATGAGCATCATCCCCTCCTCCTTACAGGTGCGCCGACCACGACCGCGGCCCGGCGCTTACCCACAGGATACGAGGAACCGCCCGCGTGCATGGTCGGTTACGCGACACCCCTGTCTGAAAAACTCGCCGAACGAGGCGCAGGCGTGCGTTTTCCCTGGACGGCGATGTGCCGGGATAGGGACAATGGGTGAGTTAATGAGGAAGCAACCGATCGTGGCCGTTCTCAGTAGCGGCGCCGCTTGCTGCGTAGCGGCGAAATCGCCGAATTCCATAGCCCAGGGCAGCGCGCTGGGAACCGGCTCCCCCCTCCCTTGCGCAGCGCAGCGGAGCGGGGGAGGGGGTGGGGGCCGATGAGCAGGAAAGCGCTTGCCATATCATGACGCATTTGGAGTAGCCCCGGGGGGGGGTAGTCACCGTTTCAGCTCGTTGTCTCCACCCATTCCGGGTTCCGCTGGGGGATAAGGGCTTCGATGGAGGCGCGCCAGGCGACGAGTTCGGCGTGGAGGCGCTGGGTAACGGCGGGGTTGTCGGCGGCGTGGTTGCGGGTTTCGGCGGGGTCGTCGCCGAGGTGATAGAGTTCCAGGCGGCCGTCTTCGAAGAACTCGATGAGCTTCCAGTCGCCGTCGCGCACGGAGGAGCCGGGGGTGCCGCCCTGGTTGCCGTAGTGCGGGTAGTGCCAGAAGATGGGGCCGCGTGCCATCGCCTCGCCGCGCAGCAGCGGCAGCACGCCGACGCCGTCCACGTGCTGCTCCGGCCGGCGCGGCAGGCCGGCGGCATCGAGCAGCGTGGGGTAGAAATCCGGGCTGGTGACGGGGGTGGCGCAGGCGCTGCCGGGAGCGACCACGCCAGGCCAGCGCACCAGCAGCGGCTCGCGCGTGCCGCCCTCATACATCCATCCCTTGCCCTCGGCCAGCGGCAGGTTGCTGGTGGGCGAGCCTTCCGAGGTGGCCAGCCCGCCGTTGTCCGAGGTGAAGATGATGAGGGTGTTCTCCAACTGCCCGGTCTCGGCCAGCGCGGCCAGCAGGCGACCGACGTTCGTGTCCAGGTTCTCGATCATCGCCGCATAGACAGGATCGGATTGAATCTTCCGCCGCTGCACGCGCTGGGTACGCTTGTGCTCGCAGGGGAAGAACTCGCCCGCCTCGATGGCGGCGTCCTGATCGATGCCCAGCGCCCGCGCCTTCGCTGCATACTTTGCGACGAGGTCGGCGGGCGCCTGGATGGGCGTATGCACCGCGTAGTGGCACCAGTTGAGGAAGAAGGGGCGGCCGTCGCTGGCGCGAATGAGCGCGATGGCCTCGTCGGTAATGCGGTCGGTCAGGTAGGTGCCGTCCGGACTCTCGGGCAGGTTCGGCAGCTTCCACGGCGCGAAATACCCGTGTTCCGGGCAGCCCTTGTCGCTGCCACCCACGTTCACGTCGAAGCCGAAGGCCAGCGGCGAGTGCTCCGGCCCGCCCAGGTGCCACTTGCCCACGTGCCAGGTCTGGTAGCCGCCGTCGCGCAGCGCCGCCGCGAGGGTGAATTCCGCTGTGGGCAGCTCGCGCAAATACGGCACGTCGATGACCCGCCCCCGCGACGGGTGAATCCAGTTGCCCCAGTCGATCCAATCGGTGATGCCCACCCGCGCCGGGTATTTCCCGGTAAGAATGCTCGCCCGCGACGGCGAGCAGACCGGACACGCCGCATACGCGTCGGTGAAGCGCATCCCCTCGTCCGCCAGCCGGTCGATGTGCGGCGTCTCGTAAAAATCGCTGCCCGTGCAGCACAAATCGCGCCACCCCATGTCATCCATGAGTATGAAGATGATGTTCGGTCTAGGCATGGTGGAAACCTCTGGGGAAGTAGTTCGGCGGAGGTGGGTGAGATACCTTGCGGGGTTGCCCCCCTTACACCCGCCCCTCCCGCTTCACCGCCAGGTAACGATTCACGACGGCCACGGCGAGGTCGCTGGGGGCGGCGTCGACGGTGAGGATGCCGCGGCGGTGGAGGGTGGCGAGGGCGAGCTGGCGATCTTCCATCACCGAGATGGCCACCGCTTGCTGGAACATGCCGGTCTGATTCGCCGGCACGCCGTGGACGATGCCGCGCAGCTCGTAGTCGCTGAGCGCGATGCACAGCACCAGGTGCTGCGGGTGCAGCAGCGCCAGGCTGTCGATGAGCCGTTTGGAGGAATCGGGGTCGATGAGGTCGGTGAAGATGAGGATGAGCGAGCGCTTGCGCACGTGGTGCGCCAGATAGGTGAAAGCGCCGCGGTAGTCGGACTCCACCTGGCGCGGCTGCAGCGGGTAAAGCTGGTCAAGCACTACCGGCAATTGCCCGGCGCCTTTGCCCGGGGGCATGAAGGTGAGGATGTCGTCGGCGAAGGCCATGATGCCCACGCGGTCCTGCGACTGCCCGGCCACGTAGGTGAGCAGCACGGCGGCGTTGATGGCGTGGTCCAGCTTTGTCATGTAGTCCAGGTGGCTGGCCATGGCGCGGCCCATGTCGAGGACGATCATGATTTGCTGGCTGCGCTCCACGTCATACTCGCGGGTCACCAGGCTGCCGCGGCGGGCGCTGGCTTTCCAGTCCACCCGGCGCAGCTCGTCATCGGGCAGGTAGTCGCGCAGCGATTCGAACTCCATCCCCTGCCCGCGCAGGCGCATCGAACGCAGGCCCATCTGCCGCGCGCGCTGCTGGCGCGTCAGCAGGTGCTGCTGCTTCGTCTGCTGGATGTTCGGGTAGACGCGCATGGTGTCGTCCGGCGCGTGCGCGTATTGGGCCACCCACAGCCCCATCGGCGTCTTCACCCGCAGCGTCAGCGGCCCGAAGGGATAGGCGCCGCGCTGCAGCGGGGTGAGGTGATAACTGGCGGAGAATTGCCCGTAGGCGGGCAGCGCGCCGGCGGCCTGCGCGGTGTCGCACTCGCTCTGGTCGGGCGCCGCGTCGCGCAGCGCCAGCCGGAAGGGGAAGGGGGTGGGATTCTCGACGACCAGCGTCACGCGGTTCTGCGCGCCCAGCGAGAGGATGTCCTCATGCTCGCGCCGCGCGGTGAGCTGCGCCGCCTGCCGCAGCAGGAAGAGGTCCGTCACCAGTAGCAACGCCAGCAGGCCATTGAGCCCGATGCCGATCCAGAACAGCCCCGGCATCACCGGCGCCGCCAGCAGGCACAATCCTCCCACCGCCATCCAGCAGACGGTCACACCACTAGGACGCATCGGCATCCTCCCGTATCCCTCCTATTCGGCATGGCGCGGGGAATCTCCTTGTGCGGTGTGGCGGATCCCCGCAAGCGGATGAGCTGCCAGTCGATCTTCGGGGAAAATAGCGACACGGGAGGGAAGTAATGGCAGCATTCCCCCAATGATCACATGCATGGTCAGGAATTCACCGCCGTAAGCCCCCTTCCAGGGGGCGTCGCTCGGTAGCCCGGCCATTATGCTGTTGACGAATGATTGCCGCTTCACCCACCACTGCAGTCGCTCACACGAGATCACCCCCCTCTCCTGCTAGGGGAGGGGCCGGGGGAGGGGTCCGCGCGACCGTCGCGGGCATCAGGAGAAACGCGCCGCGTAGCTGCGTGCACCAGGCGGCATCGATGAGCAAAGCCCAGACATCGGCATTCGGCAATTGCCCTCTCCGCCCGGCGCTACCGAATTTTACGCCTTCACCACTTCCGGCTTGCGCCGGAAGACGATCACCGCCGCGATGACGCCGATGATGACGCCGAGCCAGAGACCGTTGATGACGCGCAGCAGCGAGAGGGTGACCGGGGTGTGGGCGTGGCAGAAGGTGTTGAGCACGTCCACCTGGCCGATGGCGCCGCCGACGAGCAGTACCAGCGCGAGGACGCGCTGGTGGCGCATGGCGGCAACCAGCCCGAGCAGGAAGAGCGGGTGGCCGAGCAGGAATTCCTTCGTGCGCGGGCGGGCGATGAGCCATTGTTCGAGCACCGAGCGGAAGCGCAGCTCGAGGTCGCTGACGCCGACGCCGCCTTCATTGCCCGAGCGCGCCAGCATGAGCGCCACGACTACCAGCGCGGCGAAGGCCAGCAGGATGCCCCACAGGTACAGCGGCTGGTTGAGGAAGCCGCGTACGCCGGCCGTGACGCGCGCCCACCAGGTCGCCACGGTTTCGTCGGGTTTCGCGACGCCGTCGGTGATGACCAGCAGGCCGAAGAGCAGCAGCGGCGCCGCCAGCGCGGCCTTCACCCCCACGAACGCGGTCATTTTCACCAGGTAGCGCGCGTCGGTGAGCATCGCCGCGATCAGCAGGCCGCCCAGCACGGTGATGCCGGTGGCAACGAGCAGCACGCGCACCGCCGCGAAGAGCGACATGCGCCCCTGCGACAACGGGCTCAGTTGCCGATATGTCCACACCAGCGCCAGCAGCGGGAAGCAGATGGCCGTAAAGAGACCGAAGCCCATGCGGCCGAGGTCTGGAAACTGGGACGCCAGCACGAACGCCTTCGCCGCGCCGATGCCGAGGAATACGAACCCGACCGTGATCCACGCGGACGGCAGCGCCGCCGGCAGCACCGCCAGCACCAGCAGAAAGAACGCCGCGCCGCCACCGAGGAAGATGAAGCCCAGCGCCCACGCCGGCACGGCCGGCGCGGTGAACGGGTGCGCCTGCTTGGCGTCGGAGACGGTGAAGCGGTTCTTCGTCAGCTCGAATTTCACGGCGGCGATGAAGCGGGCGAAGTCGTCGCGGCGGCTCTCGGTAACCACTGCCTGCCCCTTCGCGTCCGTCGTCGCGACCAGGCCGGCCACCACCGGCGGCACATGCACGTAGAGCACGCGGATATTGCGGTCTTTCGCCGCCAGCCCGAAGCGCTGCACCGCCTCGCCCGGCGTCATCGTCGCCAGTTCCTCTCTGGAGATGCTGTGCACGCGCACCAGCCGGCCGTTCAGCGCCTTGCCCAGCGCGGCGTCGCCTTTCTGCTTGCTGAACTCCACCGCGCCGTAGACGAGGTGGTGTGTCGTCAGCCCCTCGGCGAGGGTCGGAATGAGCGCGCGATACCCGGGGATAGTGTCGCCGTCGAAGATGACGATGCCAAGCTGAGTGTCGGTTTGCGCGGTCGGCGCAGGCTTCGCGCCGACGATCCACGGATCATTAGTCGGCGCGCGACCGAGCAGGCGCGCGAGGGTGGCCAGCGAAGCGTTGAGGCTTTTCGACGTTAGCACCGGGCTGCCGTGCAGCCGCGGAACGACGCGCAGACCCACCGCGCGGATGAGCCGCGCCTTCGATTCATCGAGGCCGAGCCCGATGTCCTGCACCGTTTCGCGGTCGCCGCGCACAAGGATGCGGTAGGGCGGCTGCATAGAGAGGTTGGCCGCCGGGTATACCCGCTGCAGCCCGTCGGAGACGAAGGCAAAGGTGTTCGCGCCGCTCATGTCGAGCGAACTGCTCGTCTCCACCGTAAACACCGGGTCGGTGGGCGCCCACCCGCCGGGATACGTGCCGATGCCGGCCGGATGCGCGATGAGGTTCACCGCGCCTTGCGCCTCCAGCGTCTCCAGCGTCTCCTCGGGCAGCGCCACCGCGGTCGCGCCGGCCGTTTTCAGCTTGATAAATACGTTATTCGGCAGCACGCCTTCGGCGCCGGCCAGCGCAATGACTTCGTTGTAATCCACCACGATCTCGACCGCGCGCGAGGAGGCTTCCGCTCTCACGCGCTGCCACAGCACGTAGCCGGCCGCCAGCAGGCCGAGGACAATAAGGCCGAGACAGACCGTGCGCAGCGGCCGGGTGGATGTGGTTGGTGATGACATGCGACGACTCTCCGTTCGTCTGAAATCTTACCGTGAATCTGATCGACTGAAACGGATGCCCAACCTCGCCCGCCGGGCAAAGCAAGCGGCAGCATCCGCGCCATGGTGCTGTTGACTCTACCATATTTCCGGTGCCGGGGGAAGAGCGGGCCACCTGCTCGTTAACAGGCATAACCAGTATGGAGGGCGAGACTCCGTCGAGCCGCGAGCGTAGGAGTTATGCCCGATTTCCCACATACCTGTGACCGTGAATCCGTGCACAGGTATGTGGGAAACCTCATCGGACTCCGACACGCAGCCCTCACCCCCTGGCCCCCTCTCCCCGAGGAGAGGGGGCCAGGGGGTGAGGGGGTGTGTCGGCAATCTGGGGTTCTCCCTCCAGACACGAAAACGCCCCCGTCCGCGCACTGCGGGCGGGGGCGTCCTGCCGGATGCGCTTATTTCCAGGTTGGATCGAGCGCGGAGGCGGTGCTCAGGCTCGTCAGCGGCACGCGGACGTCGGTGCCGATGACGCGCAGGTAGAGCTGATTATACGCGCCGTTCGACTCGCTGCAGACCAGTCCACTGCCGTTAGGCGCCCAGGCGAAGCCGGCGATGGCCTTCGGCTCGGTCAGCAGCAGGGTGGTGTCGCTGCCGTCGGCCGGCACCAGGTAAACGCGGGCGTTCTCCGCCACCGCCAGGATGCAGGTGCCGGGCTTCCAGGCGATGTCGGACGGATGGCCGGTGTAGATGCGGGTGATCGCGCCGGTGCCGTCCGCGTTCATGATATAGACGCCGTCCGTCGGCGAGAAGCCGCTGTTGACGATGAAGGCGATCTTCTGCCCATCGGGCGACCAGGCCGGATTCTTCGGCGTGCCCAGCATGCCGATGACCAGCTTGCGCAGGAACTGTCCGCTCGCACTGATCACGACCAACTCACCGGCTACCACGCCGGTGTCGGTGGCGTAGCAGATTTCCGTGCCGTCCGGCGACCAGACCGGGTCGTTGGCCACCGCGCCGAAAACCAGATGCTTGCTGGTGCCGTCGGCATTCACGCCGAAGATGCCGCTGGCGCCGGCCACGTCGCGCGCCGCGAAGATCAGCTTGCTGCCGTCCGCCGACCAGGCGGCTTCCCCGAAGTGGTTGTTGCCGGTGGTCAGGTCGATCTGGCTGCCGTCGCCGGTCAGCGCCGCCAGGTTGCCATACAGATTCTGCTTGGTGAAGCCGATGACGCCGGCGAAGGCGCGAACCACCGTCACCGCCACCGACGCGGTGCGGCCGTCTTTCTGTGCCACCACCGTGCCATGCCCGAGGGCTTTGGCGATGAAGGCGCCGTCCTGGTCGATGCTGCCCACGCCGCCGGTGACGCTCCACGCCGCCTCGGTGACCGAGCGCTTCACCCCGCGGTTGCCCGCGCCGTCCACCAGGAAGGCGGTGAAGTGTACCTGCTGCCCGATAATCAGGTTATCCACGTCGGCGTTGCCCGCCACCGCGAGGGTGAGCTCCACCGGCGCGCCGGGGACCACCGTCACCGCGGCGCTGCCCGAGATAGCGCCTACGCTGGCGCTCACCGCGCCGGTGCCGGCGGTGCCGGCGAGGAACTGGCCCTGCGCGTTGATCTGGCCGATGCCGTTCTGCACGTCCCAGATGGGCGCGATAGCCATCGGCTGGCCGGTGGTGTCGGTGCCGGTCGCCACAAACTGCACAGTGGTGGCAGCGGGCACGGCGCTCAGGTCGGCGCCGGGCGCCGTCACGGTGATGCTGGCCAGCGTTTGCCCATTGGCATTCACTGTCACCGGCACGCCGGCGGTGGCGTCAAAGGCCGCCGCGGTGATGGCGCCGCTGGCCGGGGTGGTTTGTCCGGCGGTGAAGAGCCCCGTCTCCGAGATCGCCCCCACGTCGCCGGTGACGCCCCAGGTGACTACGGCGTCCGGCACCACCGCGCCGTCCGACACCTGCGTCACCACCGCCGTCATCTGCACTGTCTGCCCGGGCACCGCGTTCACCGGGTTCGGGGTGATGGTAATGACGTAGCTGCTGGCCACCAGGCCCTGTCCGTCGCTTCCGCCATTGCAGCCGATGATAATCAGCCCGAAGGCCGCCAACACCGCCAGCCAGGATATTCGCGCAAGCACACTCCTCATGATCGTTGCCTCCACAAGCTAAGGTTGCCTACACGATACGCCGCCTTGCCGCACGCGAAGGGCTTGCCCGCTGACGAATTTAGCGCGCTGTCGGAAGAATCGCACAAACTCGGGTGGGGAGAGAGGGGTTGGGTGACAGACAATGATGGCTACCCCGGTAACCCACGCTTTCCGCGGCGCGTGGCATCAATATGCGATGCCGTGGACGGCAGGCGGTGGACACATGTTGTCGTCAGTCAAGTGAAACCGCAATCCGGTGTAGAGATGCGAATACCCGCGCCGCGGGGGGACGGACTACCGGGAAGCGATGCAGACGACCAGCCGGTGATGATCACCTAAGCGGTGCGGGATTGCCGGGGGTGGTGGGCGTGGTATAATGCCGGTACCCGCGATTTCTACAGAGGCGGTCATCGAGACGTCATCCCGGGACGCGGTCATTGACGATGCCACACGCAGGATGGTCATCGTCATGTGCCGCCATCGACATGCGTAATCAATGACCGCGTCTGTGCTGAAAGGGCGCCGTTGCCATTATGTTCATCGCCCGTTTGTGCTTGTTGCTTGCCGTTGTGCTGGTGCCGCTGTTGGGCGGCATGGGCGGCGTGATGCCGCTGGCGGTGTTCGCCGTGTTGGCGGCCGGGGGGTGGCTGGCGTGGGCCGCGGCACAGCCCGGGTGGCGGCGGATGCCGCTGCGGTGGCCGCTGCTGGCGCTGGGCGCGGTGACGCTGCTGGCGACCCTCACCTCCGTGTATCGCCCGGCCAGCGTGCTGGAGTGCTGGCAGTTGGCCGTGGTGCTGGCGCTGGTGGTGCTGGCGGTGCAGGTGCCATTCACCCGCGAGCAGTTGTGGATGGGGCTGGGATGCTTCGGCCTGTCCGTCATCGCCGGGCAGCTCTACGGCATGTATTACTGGCTGACCTGGCTGCTGGCGAAGGGACAGTTGACCTGGCGCATCCAGAGCACCTGGGACAACGCGAATTTTTACGCCGCCTTCCTGCTGCTGGCGCTGCCGCCACTGCTGGTGCTGGCCATCCACGCGCCGCGGCCGGGCTGGCGGCTGGTGGGGGCCATTGCCGTGGCGCAGGGGGCGCTGGTGCTGGTGTTCACCCAGTCGCGCGGGGCGCTGCTGGCCGCCATCGTCGCCGTGCTCGTCATCGGCCCGGCGTGGTTGTGGGCCGAAGGCAAACTCAACGCGAAATACCTGCTGCGGTTGGGCGTCGGGCTGGCGCTCTTCGTCGGGCTGGCGCTGGCGCTGCCGTTCGGGCAGCGGCTGCTGAATCCCGCGGTGCGCGACGCGCAGGCGCACTCGCAGCGCTTCCGCCTGTATACCTGGCAGGCCACGCTGGCCATCGCGAAGGATCACCCGCTGCTGGGCGCCGGGCCGGGCACGTATGCCTCGGTGATGGGGCAATACCAGACGGCGGGCTACACGATACACGGGCACCACATCTACCTGCAGGCGGCGGCGGAAACCGGCCTGTTAGGGCTGGGCGCGCTGCTGTGGTTGTTCCTCGGGCTGGCGGCACTGGGCATCCGCGTGCTGCGCGGGCCGGCGGACGACGCAGCGCGGGTGCCGCGGGCGCTGGCGGCGGCGCTGCTGGCGGGGGGCGTGGCGCTGGGGCTACACGGGCTGGTGGACTCCGACTGGCTGTATCCGGGCATACAACTGGCGCTGCTGCTGCCGGCGGCGGCGCTGTGGAGCCTCACGCAGGCGTCCGAACCGACGAGACCGGCATCCTTCTGGGCGCGCGCGCTGCCGGCCGGAGCGATGGTGGTCGTCGGGCTGGCGCTGGTGACGGGCGCCCGCGCCGAGCAGATGATGCTGGACGCCGATGCCACCTACCGGGCGATTTTCAGCGCCGCCGGCGAAGCGGAGCAGCGGACGCTGTACCAGCAGGCGATAGCGGGTTACCACGCGGCGGTCGCGCTGGCGCCGACCAACGCCGCCTACCTGCGCCGGGCGGGGGCGCGGCAACTGCCGCCCGCGGAACGGCGCGACTACCTGACCCGCGCGCGGACGCTGGAGCCGACGAACAGCGCCAACTGGGTGGCGTGGGGCGATTTTCTCCTCGATGCGAAGCAGCCGACTGAGGCAATCAACGCCTACCGGGCCGCGCTGACGTGGCAACCGCGCCAGCTCGACGTGCATTACCGGCTGGCCCTCGCCTTCTGGGGCCTGCGCAACGCGACGGCGACACAGGAGCACCTGCGGGCGATCCTCGACACCATCGGCACCCCGCTGGATGTTGTCCGGCCGATTTCGGTGCCCGAGCCGTTCTACACCCAGGCATGGTACGCCACCGGGGTGTTGGCCGAACGCGAACCGAAGTTGCTCGCCCGCGCCCGCGCGGCCTACGCGCAGACGCTTGCCTACGCGCGTAAGTACGAAGAGGGCTTCACGCTGGAAGCGGAGGCGATGGCCATGATGACAAACAATGACCTGGAGCGCGAGCGGATGCGGCAGTTGGCAGCGACGGCCTATGTGCGGCTGCGGGGATTGGATTCAGCGCAGCCGACCGAGCCGTATATCGACCCGAAGCTGGCGCTGCCGCAGACGGCGTGGGGGAACCCATTTCCGTGAGGTAGACGCTCACTTGCCCGACTGTATCCGGTATCCGGCACCGAATAGCATCCCCAAATCGCCAAGCCACCAATAATGGGGTGCCACTGCGGTGTCATCGGGTGGCTTCCGCGCATTGCTCCAGCAGAAACGCCGCGCCGCGCCAGTACATGGGCGGGTAGGGGAAGGTGCCGGTGTGGGTGGCGCCGGGCAGCACGCGCAGCACCGGCAGCACGTCGCGTGCGGCGGCTTGCAGCGTGCCGTAGAAAGCGCGGCAGGCGTCGGCGGAGACACGCACGTCCGTCTCGCCGATGGTGAGATAGACAGGACGGTTGGCCAGCGCGGGGACGAGCGCCGCGGCGTTGGCCCCCGCGAGGATGGGCGTCCCCGCCAGCGCGCGGAACTCGGCGAGCACCGCCAGATCGGTGACCGGCACTATCGCCGCGGCGGCGCGCACCCGCTCATCCTCCGCCATCACGTGCAGCGCGGAGAGCCCCCCGCGCGAGGTGCCGGCGACGACGATGCGCCCCGGCTCCGCCAGCCCATCGGCGATGCAGCGGTCGACCAGCGCCCGCGCCACGGCGCGCACCTCCAGGAAGGGATCCTCGCCCGCGGCCATCGCCGCCGCCATGCCGCGCAACTCTTTACGCGCATCCGTGGCCAATTCGCCATGGTACGGCAGATCGAAGGTGGCCACCCGGTGCCCCGCCGCGGCGAGGATATCCGGGATGATACCATACGGCGCGTCGCGCATGGCGGTGGCGCGGTCGGCGGCGAGGTTGATAAGCAGGCACGGGGCCGGCGCGGGACGCGCAGGTTCGCGCAGCAGCATGCGCCGTTCGCCGAAGGGCAGCGCGAGGGTCATTTCGGTTTCGGTGCAGGTCATAAGGCAATGGTTCGCTGCACGGCGGGGAACACCTGCCTGGTGAGATTTGTTGGGCAGCGGCAGGAGACCGAACGGGGTCAACGAATAGTTGATTACGAGTTATTTTGTCGGAATAGGAGAAGGGATCATGATGCGAGTATTGACTCTGCTGCTGCTGGCGTGCCTGGCGCTGGCGGCATTCGCCGGAACGGCCACCGTCACCGTCGCCGGGAAAACGGTATCCATTCCCACTATCGAGCAGAACGGGAAATCGTATGTGGATATCGCCGCGCTGATGAAGCTGTTGGGCGGCAAGGTGACCATCAAGCCGAGCGCGCCCGCCACCGGCGCCGTCACTGGCGGCACGGCGCAACTGCCGGGCGAAAACGGGCAGCTCGGCGCCGTCTACACGCTGGTGAAAAGCACGCCGTTGTATTTCAGCCTGAAGAGCGCGGAATACACCGTCACCCCGGTGCGCATTGGCGACACGCTGTATGCGCCGAAAGCGAACGAGAAGCTGCTGGTCGCGCACTTTACCGTGCAAAACCCGGCGAAAACCGAGCAGTTCGTGCGCTGGGATTCGCTGAAGCTGACGGCGGTCGACGCGATGAACGTCAACCGCGAGTGCGTCGGCTGGGGCGATGAAGAGAATAAGAACTCCTTCGCCATGAGCATGAAGCCGGCGCAGACGACGAAGCTGTATGCCGTCATCATCGTGCCGGCGAAAGGCGTGGTGCCAAAGCTGATGGTGATGCCGCCGGTAGACGGTGACGGCGGCGTGCTGCGCTACGACCTGCGCGACAAAGTGACCCGCTTGGCCGAGCCATTCGCCGACCCGGCCGACAAAACCGGCGCCACCGCGCTGGAGACGGTCACGGGCAAGCTGAACACCGCCTACCCGTATGGAAACTATGATGTCACCGTAGAGCAGTTCAGCACGACGAAGGAGAAGTTGGGCGACATCGAGCCGGAGGAAGAAGGGCAACTGTTCATCGCGACGGTGGTCATGAAGAACCGCAACCCACGGGACACCTTCACGCGCTGGGATAGCCTCCTCCCCGTGCTCACCTCCACTGACGGCGACGAGATCAGCTACCAGAACATGCTGCTGGCCACCGGCAACCGGCCGTTTGCGCAGGAAATCAAAAGCGGCAACGAAGTCCGCGTGCGCCTGGTCTTCAACCTGCCGAAGGACATCACCCCGAAGACGCTGGCGATCCAGGAGAACGAGAGCCGGACGTTTACGTTCGAGGTAAAGCTGTAGTTAGGGAATTGGGGACTGAGAATGGAGAATAAGGAAGGGCGGGCCATGCGGCCCGCCCTTCCCTGTCCTGTAGCACCTATCCCCTAATCGAGGAAGTCGCGGAGGAGCTGGCGTTTTTTGTTGGCGCGCAGTTTCTTCAGCGCTTTCGCTTCGATCTGGCGGATGCGTTCGCGGGTCACTTCGAAGATGTGGCCGACTTCCTCGAGGGTGCGGGCGTAGCCGTCATCGAGGCCGAAGCGCAGCTTCAGCACGTCGCGCTCGCGCGGGGTGAGGGTGTTCAGCACCGCTTCGAGTTGTTCGCGCAGCACGAGGATGGTGGCGGCGTCGGCGGGCGACACGGCGTCCTGGTCCTCGATGAAGTCGCCCAGGTGGCTGTTGTCTTCCTCGCCGATCGGTGTTTCCAGCGACAGCGGCTCCGGGGCGATCTTGAAGATCTCGCCCATGCGGTGCACGGCTTTCGCCTTCTCCTCGCCGGTGGCGAAGGGACCTTCCATCTCTTCGGCAATCTCTTCCAGGCTCGGTTCACGTCCCAGGTCCTGCACGAGCTGCCGCTGAATCTTGATCAGCTTGTTGATCGTCTCGATCATATGCACCGGGATGCGGATGGTGCGGCCCTGGTCGGCGATGGCGCGGGTGATCGCTTGACGAATCCACCAGGTGGCGTAGGTGGAGAATTTAAACTTCTTGCGATAGTCGAACTTCTCCACCGCGCGGATGAGGCCGATGTTGCCTTCCTGAATGAGGTCGAGGAAGGACATGCCGCGCCCGCTGTATTTCTTCGCGATGCTCACCACCAGGCGCAAGTTCGCCTCGGTGAGTTTTTTCTTCGCCGCCTCGCCGCGGGTGATGACGCGCTGCAGCCACGCGATGGTCGTCCCCACGGTGGCTTCGTCCTCGCGGAAGCCGCCTTCGTCGCGCACCACCGCGGCCGGTACCGGGCGCATGCCCGAGGCGCGCTTTTCCTGGTAGATGGTGCCCACGCGCAGCGCGAAGATGATTTCTTCTTCGGTTTTCTCGAGGATGTCGCGCACCGCGTAGCGCGAGCGGAGCTGTTCGGCTTCTTCCTCGGGCAGCTCTTCTTCCTCGCCGCGGCTCTCCGAACGAAACTCCTCCCATACCTTGCGCAGGAACAGTTGGTCGCGCATGCTGTCTTCGGTGAGGTTGTCGAGCAGGCCCTGATACAGCGTCTCGCGCGTCTCGTATTCCTTCTTCGCGCGGGCGAGTTGCTCCGGGGTCATATTGTCTTTCCCCAGCGCGGTACGGCGATTGGCGGCGTCATTGACGCGCAGAGTGAGGAAGTTGCTGTAATATTCCAGCATCTCCGCCACCGACATGCGCAGCGGGTCGCGCTCCAGCGGCAGGCGCTTGATGGCGTCGTCCATCACCTCCATCGTTTCGCGCAGCGCGCGGTCGCCCGAGCGCTCCACCGCGGTTTCGATGAGGTCGACGCCCGGGGTGAAGCCGAGGACGACGGTGCAGTAATTCCACACGTTCTGCAGCTTGCGCATCAGGTTGTACTTCTCAAGCTGCTTGGCGTATTCGATCTCTTCCTTCGGGGTGAGCAGCGGCACGCGGCCGATCTCGCGCAAGTACATGCGCACCGAATCGTCCGGCGGGATGCCCTCCGTCGAGGTCAACTCTTCGTCGGGAAGCTCCAGCGTACTGGCGGTAGGCGCGGGCGGCTGCGCCGGCTCAGCGACCTCGGGCACCTTCTCCACCACCTGGATGCCCTCGCCCGCCACCGTCTCCAGAATCTCGTCGATCGAATCGGCATCCAGATCCTCGCCCGCGAGGAGATCGTTGATCTCCTCGTAGGTGAGCACCCCGCCGCCGGCCCGGCCGCGCTCGATCAGCTTGTCCACTTCCTGACTGTGGCTCGCATGCATATGATCAGTCAATTTCGATCACCCCTCGAGGCGACTTTCCAGCCTAACCTCTAGCAACTATTGCCCAAAACGACCCTTGTCACACCCGGTCGCTGGACAGGTGTTCCCCACGGGCAGCGGAACCAACACACGCCGTGCCGCGCGCCCCGCAGAAACTTCCATCTCCAGTGATTCGGTTCCCGACGGACAATATCCTTCCCGCCCCTGCAAACAACATGTGCGAAAAAGTTGCCATCGGAGCGAACCCCCTTCCGGAATAGCGAAAAAATTACGACGGCCGCCGTTCCCGGTGCCCCGCGCGGAGCCGTCCATGCGTATGCTATACTATAATTATGTCGTATCGCACTCATGGTCTGCTCAGCATGATACTCTTTTCCATCGCGGTGGTACTGGCGCTGGTGGCGGTGGCGCGGGCGTCGCTTTGGTGGGCGGGTGGCTACGTGCTGCTGAACATCTTCGCCACGCTGGTCATCGCCTATACCTACTGCGCCAAGTGCCTGTGCCGGCCGCACCATTGCAGCCACGTGCTGGTGGGGAAGGTGGCGGATTTCCTGCCGAAGCGCGCCCCCGGCCCTTACACGGCCGGCGACTACGCGGGCATGCTCATTGCTTCCGGCATCGTTTTCCTCTACCCGCTGCCGTGGCTGGTACACCAGCCGGCGTGGCTGGTCGCCTTCTTCGCCATCGGCGGCCTGGGCGCGGCGGAGATTTTCCTCGCGGTGTGCCCGAAGTGCGTCAATGGGCGCTGCCCGGCGATGGGGTGGACGCGGAAAGTGCGGAAAACAACCCCGCCCGGCGACGATCAATCCGCGTAGAACGCCGCCATCGGTTCTCCGAGTAATGCGTCCTCATAGCGCCGGTCGAAGGTCGTCAGGGTAATGAGGTCGCGGTTGGCGTCGGTCATGGCGGCGAGGAAGCCGGCGAAGTCGGAATAGCGCTCGATTTCCTCGCGGGCATGCCAGATCACCGCGCCGGCGGGGGTCTGTAGGAAAAGGTCGATGTCGCCGAAGGCAATGGGGAGCCACGCCGGATCGAGGCCCCGCGCGGCCTGTTGCCGGCGCGCGGCGCACATCAGCGGGCCGCCCAGCAATTCGCGCGTGCCGAACAGCGTCACGTGCGCATACAGGCCGCGCCACCCGTCGCCGATCTCCAGGAAGGCCCGGTACTGCCCGTCCAGCCGCCGCCCCAGCGCCGCCTCCGCCGCCAGCAGCGCGCGGTCGCTCGCCGGCCGCTCCGGCAGTGTCAGCGGATAGCCGCGCCCGTTCTGCCGCGCCAGCGCGCGCTTCACCTGCAGCAGCGTGAGGATGTCATCAAACCAGGTCGCCGACATGGGCAGCACCTTCTTCCTGACGGCTTATACCCAATGTCGCCTGATTTTCCACCGGTGGTTGGTGGGATTATCTGTCAGTGGGAGAGGAGGCGGTCAGTCGGAAGGTTATTTTCGTAATCGTTCCAGCAGCGCCTGGATGCGGCGGTCGCGGGTGGCGTCCGCTTTCGCCTGCATGATATGGGTGATGGATTCGCGGCGCATGTAGTCGGGTTGCGACTCGAATGTCGCGCGGGCGGCATCGTCGGCGGCGAGGGCGGCCTGCAGGCACGCCGGCACCTCCACCACGCGCGGGGCGGTGTCCGGCTCCAGCACCACGTGCACGGTGTCGCCGAGTTGCTTGCGTGTGGCAGCTTTCATCGCCGCGTTGAAGGGCAGGTAGTGCCCCTGCTTGCTGGGCAGCAGCGTGCCGGCGAAGGCATGGCCGTCGATGGTGACGGCCACATTCAGCCGGTTGTTCGTGCCGTAGAGTTCGGGCACGGAAAACGGCACGTAGAAGACCGTCCACATGATTTTGCCGTCCAGGCGGTGGAGTTGGGCGTCGAATTCGTGGGGCATGATTGATCCTTATAGTGTCGAGAGCCAGCTCAATGCTATTGTTGGCAGCAAGAACAGCAGAATCATGGTCACCTGTAGTTGCGCGCGATTGGGCAGCCACCAACCGAGGATAGTCAGGCAAACAGCCATCACTGTTAAAGGAATCACTTCGATATTCGTCCCAAAGGAACACAGCACCGCGCCTACACACAAGCCAAAGACGAAGCGTTTGCGCAGGGGATATGAAATGTCATCCCACCGTGCATACCGAATCAGCAACAGAACGGTGAGCATCACGCCGATGACCATAACGAACGACCCCACGCCTTGATTATAACGCTCATCGACCCATGCTTTGAGTGTGCCACTGGTCATACCCTCCCGGAAGTTTTCACCGATTTCCTCTGGTATCGGTGGCGGCACAATCGTTATCATCCCTTTCGGCTGAATACTTTGCATGATGGCAATAGCCATTAATACTGTCTGTCTATTGGATAGCGGTGTTCCTTTCTCCCCAATGCCGGTTATCACACTATGCCAATAATAATGGGGGGTCAGTAAATATGGCCGTGCACTTTCACGTATCCATGCCATCGAAGTAGGAATGCAGCAATAATTCCACTGTCGTTGGGTTGCACGCTGCATATGCAGCAGAGACAATCCTCCAAGTAGCAGGATGCTACCAATAAGCAGCAGCTTCTGTGCTCGCGTAAGGGTGAGCGCCCGCCAGACCAGCGCGAGGCATACCAGCAAAATCACCGCCTGATGCGTGGCAAAGGTAATGGCGATTTGGGCAGCGGACGACAGATCGTTCCAGACGACGTGCACCAGTAAGAAGACCAGGTGATGCAGCACCAGCATGGCGAAGAAACCGCCCACCAACCAGATGACAAATGTCGGCAGCACCAATTGTGGTGCTCTGCCATACCGGTAGCAGAGCACCGCGGCGGTGATGATCACCAGCAGCAATGCCAGTCCGTGCAGATCGCCTTCCATTGGCTGCCTCCGTATGAGGCCGGCGAGGGACATGCCGGCGCTCCCATGTTTGCGGATTGGAAATCCGCGCTCCCAGTTACCCCGCTACCACCGGCAGGCGGTCGGTGTCGATGACGTGCATCGGCTTGGCCACGTCCACGCTGCGGCCGGCGTCGCGGAGGAGGCCGGCGAGGGTGGCGGAGGCGCCGGTTTCGCCGTGGTTGAGGACGATGTGGGCGTTTCCTGACGTCGCCAGCCAGCCCTGCAGCGCGGACTGGTCGGCGTGGGCGCTGAAGCCGTTGATGGTGAAGGTTCTCGCGTTCACGGCGATGGGCTCGTGATCGATTTCCACGGTTTTCGATCCATCGACGAGGCGGCGGCCCAGCGTGCCGTTGGCCTGGTAGCCGACGAAGACCACCGCGCTGTCGTCGCGCCACAGGTTCTGCTTCAGGTGGTGTATCACGCGGCCGCCGTTGCACATGCCGCTGCCGGCGATAATAATGACGCCGTTCTGCCCGTTGATGGCTTTCGAGTCCTCGGTGGAGGTGCAGGCGCGCAGGCCGGGGAAGGCAAAGGGATCGTCGTGGGCGGCGAAGAAGGCGCGGGTGGCGTCGTCCAGGTCGCCCATGTGCTGCTGGTAGGCGCGGGTGAGGCTCACCGCTAGCGGGCTGTCCAGGTAGACGGGGTTGCGCGGCACTTCGCCGTTCTTGCGCAGGTTGTGCAGTACGAAGAGCACGTCCTGGGTGCGCTCCAGCGCGAAGGAGGGAATAATGACGTTGCCGCCCTGCTTCGCCGCCCAACTGATGGCTTCTTGCAGCTCGGTGATTGACTCGGCCTCGGTGCGGTGCAGGCGGTCGCCGTAGGTGGATTCGCAGAAGATGACATCGCACGGCGGCGCGGGGTCGGGGTCGGGCACCACGTTGCGCGCGGGACCGCCCAGGTCGCCGGAGAAGACGGCGATGGCGTCGCCCTCGCGGAATTCGAGGAAGGCGGAGCCGAGAATGTGCCCGGACTGGCGGAAGGTGACCGACACGCCGTTGCCTAGCGACAACGGTTCGCGATACGGCTGGGCGCGGAAGGCGCGCAGCAGGTGCAGCACGTCCTGCTGGCGGTACAGCGGCGGCTCGGGGTAATAGCCGGCGCGGCGGGCCTTGCGCAGGCGGCGCTCGAAATCCTCTTCCTGCAGCTTGGCGCTGTCCAGCAGGATGAATTGCGCCAGGTCGCAAGTGGCGGCGGTGGCGAAGACCTCGCCGCGGAAGCCGTCGGCGTGCAGCCGCGGCATACGGCCGCAGTGGTCCAGGTGGGCGTGGGTGAGGAAGGCGGCGTCCACGTCGCGCGGCGAGAAGGGGAACTGCGCGTTGCGCGCCTCCTGGTCGTCGTGCCCCTGGAACATGCCGCAGTCCACCACAAAGGTGCCCGCGCGGGTCTCGACCAGGAAACAGGAGCCGGTGACTTCGGCGGCGGCGCCGATGGGCATGATCTTCATGGCTGTGAACCTCAGTGGCTGCAATATCGCTATAGTAGCAAGCTGACCAGAAAGTGTCGAGTGAGCCGCCTGGATAGTTATCGATAAAATAGGAAGGCAATAAAGGAACTATGATTCATCTGGCGAATATTGTACTTGTATTGTGCCGATACCGGCACATAAACCGATCTTTCACCTGAAAGGAGATTCTTGACATGCGTGTATTCATGGGCACAATACTCCTGACGGCGCTGCTGGGGGTCATGCTTGCCGGCTGTAATGGGGGCTCGACCCCGGCACCTGCCGGGAATGCGTTGCCGCTGGGCAACGCGCGCGCATACGTTGCCGGCGACCAGTGGCAATATGCGTTGACGGGCACATTCGTTAGTGGGGCGGGCAGCACCGCGATCACACCGGCGACCGCCACGCTGGCGTTTGACAATACCGCGACGGCAATTGGCGGCGTGACGGATGCGCGAAAGCTGACGCTGACGGTGCCGGTGGTGCGTCCGGGGCACTCAGAAACGAATGTCTACACCATCGCATTCAAGCAGACGGCCAACGGCACCATCAACATTTACGGCATCAGTCCCGCTGACGGCGCCCCGATGGGCGCTGTCACCACCGGCGGTGGCGTGATGAACGGCCCGGACGCGGACCAGTTCGCCACGTTGCCGGGGTGGAACGCCAACGCGACGATTGATGGCGGTTACGGCGATTTCACTATCGCGACGACGAAAGCCGGCGTGGAAGAGGTGACGGTGGGCGGGAAAACCTACCAGTGCTTCAAGGTGACCGGTAATAAATCATTTGGCGGATTTGCCTCGACGTTTACCGTCTGGATTAACTCGCAATGTGGCGCGTTCGTGAAAATGACTACCAGTTACACGGATGTGCTGGGCACGACAAACCTCTCCTACGAGATGACCTCGAATACCGTCGGCCTGTAAGAAACTGTCTTCAAAGTGATCGTAGTCGGATCATGGAGGCTGGTTCGTGGCTGGCCAGGCGGATTCGCGAGAGTGTATCGAGTGATACATGCCAGCGAATCCAACGCCGCCAGGCGCGAACCAGACCCGTGAGACGACTGCGAGCACTTTGAAAACAGTTTCTAAGAGATGCCGTCATGGCCGGGGGCGTCACGACGGACGCCCCCGGTGAAATGGTAACCGATCATGGATGCCGCATCATCGTCTCGCCAGGTAGAATCCCGGTTGTTCGGACTGCTGGCGCTGGCCTGGGGCCTGCGTTGGGCGCTGGGCAGCGCCGCTGTGTTGATTAACATAGCCGGTGTGTTCACCCTGTCTGCGCCTTCGGGACTTGGCGCCTGGGCGCCCGGACTGGCGGTCGGTCGCGCGGTCGCCGGCGCCGCGGTGGCAGTCTGGTTGCTGGTGACCGGAGGCATGGTGCTGTCTGGTCGCTTCGCGGCATCCCGTGTGCTGCGTCCCGTGTTACTGGTCATTATCCTGCTGCAGGCAGTTGGTTGGCTGCTGGCGATTCTGCCGGAGTTGCCCGCGACGCTGGCTTCGCCGCTGGCCTTGTATTATAAAGGCACGCTTTCCGGCCTGGCGACGTTGTCGGCGCTTGCGGAAATTGGCATGGCGTGGGCCTGCCGCCGCTACCTGAGCGGGAGGATGACGTGCCTGTCGTCCGGCGCCGTTCTGCTGGCCGCCGCGGTCTGGTGGCGTGAAGGCCTGCGTCTCCTGCTGCTGCCCACGGATGGCCGCATCTGGTGGCAGGTTATCGCGCAGGGGCACTACCCACCGGCGCACGCCATAGGGCTCACACTGGCCATCGTCGCGACGGTCTGCGCGCTGTTCGCCGGCGTCTATGCCGGCTGGCGGCTCCCATGGCTGCGCGGGTGGGTGCGCGCGGCGGCTCTCGTCGCCATCACCCGGCAGGCATGGCAACTCGTGTTGCTTGATGTCAGCATGTTGCCGCGCACCACCGCTGGCATGACGATGAGCCTGAATATCATCCTCTCGCCCGTACTGATCGCCATCGAGTATCTGGCGCTGATGGGCATCGCCGGTATCGTTGACGACCAGTCTACACCACAATCGCCTGCTGAATCGCCTCGATGAAGTATTGGTAGTCGTCCCAGGAGATGTCGGACGAGACAGAGTGGTCGATGGCGGGGATGAAGCCGCCTTCTTCGATGAGCGGGCGGTTGCGGGCGATTTCGGCGTCGATGGCGGCGCGGCCGCGGGCGATCTCGCGCTTGTCCAGCCCGCCGATCATGCGCAGGTCGCGGCCGTATTCCTTGCGCAGCTCGGTGGGGATCATGTTTGCCGCCACCTCGCAGGGGGCCAGGCAGGTGATGCCGGCTTCCAGGTAGTCGGGGATGAAGAGGCGCACGTCGCCGTCGCTGTCGTACCAGGTCAGTTCGACGCCCAGGCTGTGCGCCAGTTCCATCGCCCGGCGGTCGCGGGGGAGGATGAACTCGCGGAACATGGCGGGCGAGACCAGCGGGCCGGTTTTGTAGGCGATGTCCTCGCCGAAGCCCATGCAGTCCACCCGGCCCACCGCCGCCGCGCGGCGCAGGCCTTCCAGCACCACCGTGCAATAGCGTTCGAAGAGTTCGTCTACCAGCTCGGGGGCGTCGTAGAAGAGGTAGCTGGCGTATTCCACCCCGGCGAGGGAGCGCAGCGTCCAGTAGTAGCAGCCGCCGTCCATCACAATGAGCTTATCCGACGCGTTGGCCGCCGCCGCTTTCTCCGCCCAGTTCGCCGGGAAGCGGGCGTCAATATCGTCCACCTGGTAGTGCTCGTCCAGCACGCGGCGCAGGTCCTCCGGCGTCTTCACCGGGAAGTCCAGCCACTCCGGCATGGAGGTGTGGTCCTTGAAATCGCGCACCGTGCGGCCGTAGCTGTCGATGAAGATGCGGATGGTGTCGTCTTCCTCCAGCGTTCGCTCTTCGTAACACGGAAAGAGCGCGGTGTTCGGACTGAGATTGATCGTCGACATCGACTCCACGCCCAGGTAGGCGTGCGGATCCACCCCCGCCGGCAGCCCCTCGCGCCGCCAGCGCGTCAATGTATCCGGCCACGGGCCCACCAGATGCAGCGGGCGGCGATCCACCGGCTGGTAGCGCATGGTGGCGTAAAAGCGATCACGTTCGGTCATGGTGTCAATCCTTGTTAGCATGTATTAAGTGAATATTCGGGGCTGGGTGGGTGAAATCCTGTTACTCGTGGCATGAAAAGCGTATCGACCTATTGGGCTCGTCTAGATTCGTGCGGATTACAAATCCGCGCTCCCTGGGGGCAGGACTTCGCTGGTGCTCCGCGAAATACATGCCTTACCTCATTCAAGGAGTGTAACCGATGGCTGTTCCCCTCATCACCGGCACCTGGATCGACGTGATGCACGTGTGCCCGCGCGACGGCGTCTACTGGAATCGGAAGACGATTGCCTATACCGACGACGAGTGGATGACGCTGGTGCGCCACCTGAAGCGCGACCTGGGCATCGAAATCCTCATGCTGCAGAACGTGGCGAAGGACGGCATCGCGCTGTATCCGTCGAAGGTGATGAAGGACCAGTTCCCCACCGGCTGCGCCGACCCGGTGGGCGCCATCTTCCGCGCGTGCAGCGTGGAGGGTATTCAGCTCTTCCCCGGCATTGGCTATCTGCCGATGACCTTCGGCGAGGGGTATGGCCCCACGTCCGACGAGTCGCTGGACTGGTACAAGCGCGTCTCGGAAGAGATGCTGGAGCGCTACGGCAACGAGCCGTCCTTCGCGGGATGGTACACCGCCGCCGAGTTGTACCTGGCCAACGGTGAGTGGAGCATGGAGCAGGTACACTACAACGCGAAACTGGGCAAATTCTGGGCGGAATTGACCCCCGGCCTGCCGCGCATCACCTCGCCGTACTGGCGCGGCGAACTGTCGAAGAACGACAACCTGGTGCGCGGCATCGCCGAGTGTGGCATGGACATCATCGCCTACCAGGACGGCATCGGCTTCACCACGAAATCCCGCCCGCAGGACCCGGCGCAGAATGACCGCGTCTTCGAAATCTTCCGCTGGGCACACGACCAGACGGACGTGAAACTGTGGGCGAACACCGAGCTGTTCCGCTTCGAGAACGATATCCACTTCCAACCGCTGCTGCCCGGCCCATTCGACCGCATCCGCACGCAGATGCGCACCGCCGCCCCGCACGTCGACCGCATCGTCGCCTACACCATGCCCGGCATCATGACCTCGCAGCAGGTGTGCCCGGAGCTGGGCGTGCCGGAGACGGAGCGGCTGTATTGGGCGTACCAGGGGTACCGGGAGGGGCTGGAATTGCGGTAGCGGCGACTTTCGTTCGCCCCCTCACCCCCGTCCCCTCTCCCCGAACCGGGCGAGAGGGGACCGGTGACGGATATAGCTCCCCTTCTCTCATAGGGAAGGGGGCGGGGGTTAGGTGCGCGCGACAGCACCGGAGGTATACTTACACAGTTTTCCTTCGGCTGATACCCCCCTCTCCCGTTTCGGGGAGGGGTCCGTGGTTCGGAAAGGTTGTCAATATGGTCGACTTAACCCCCGGCGAACAGCGATGGACGATCCTCTACGGCGATTATGGCGGCGTAGAGCGGTACGCGGTGACGGCGCTCTACCGCGGCGTGCAATTTTACGTGCCGTACGTGCTGCCGCTGGTAGCGGGGGCGGAGGCCGAGCCGGCGAAGCTGGAGCACGTGCTGCTGGTCGGCACGGCGGCGACGAACCCGCACATCGCGCGGCTCATCAATGGCGGGGTGATTCCCGCGCCGCCGGGGGCGCAGGGGTATACGTTGTGGATCGGGCCGGCGCCGTGGGATGCGGAGCATCGGCTGGTGGTGATCGCCGGGGCGGACGCGGCGGGGGTGCTGTATGGAGTGCAGGAGTACCTGGCATCCTTCGATGACGAGAGCGTGCCGCTGGACAAGCCGCTGAAGCGCCGTGGGGTGCTGACCGGGATGGCCGACCGCTGCCAGGCGGAAGCGCCGGCGGTGCGCGACCGCGGGCTGTGGACGTGGGGCTACGTGCTCTACGACTACACCCGCTATCTCGACCACATGGCGCGGCTGAAGATGAACATGCTGACGCTGTGGAACAGCGAGGCGCCGCTGAACCTGGGGGAGATCGCCGACGCCGCCCACGCGCGCGGCATTCAGCTCATCGCCGGCTACAACTGGGGATGGGGCTACGACAACCTGGACTTGACGAAGGCGGAGGACCGCGCCTTCATCAAAAAGCTGGCGCTGGGCGTGTACCACACGGAATATGCCGGCCTGCCCATCGACGGCATCTATTTTCAAACGCTGACCGAGCACGCCACCCAGGAGATGGCCGGGCGCAGCGTAGCGGCGTGGGCGGCGGAGCTGGTGAACGACGTGGCGGAGGCGCTCTACGCGGAAAACCCGGCGCTGTCGGTCCAGTTCGGGCTGCACGCCACCTCCATCCGCGCGCACTACACCGACCTCGCCGCGCTGGACCCGCGCATGATCATCACCTGGGAGGATGCCGGCGCGCTGCCGTTCAGCTACTCGCCGAACGTCGAGGGGTACGAGGAAACGCTGGAATATGCCAAACAGCTTGCGGCCTTCCGCCCCGGCACGCCCTTCGCGCTGGTGCCGAAGGGGTGGACGTGCCTGCGCTGGGACGATGAATTCGCCAAGCACGGTCCCTGCCTCATCGGCGAACGCGAACCCGCCTACCTCCGCGAGCGGCTGGCCGCCCGCCAGGGCGAGTGGAACGCGGTGAACGCCGCCTGGCTGCGGCACTACCCGCTGGCCGCGCGCTTCTACCGCGAGGTAACCGCCATCAACCCGCACGTGCTGGCCACCGGCCTGGTGGAAGACGGCATGTTTGAGGCGAAAATTCAGCCCGGCGTGGCCCTCTTCGCCGAGATGTTGTGGAACCCGCACCGGAGCGATAGTGAGCTGCTGGCGCGGGCACTGCGGCCGTATAATACCGTGACGAGTGTGTGAGGTATCCGATGTTACTCAACAACCCCAAACCCCTGCGCGACCAGTATGCCAGCGCGCTGCTGAACGACGTGATTCCCTTCTGGGAGACGCATTCGCCGGATCGAGAATGCTGCGGGTTTTTCACCTGCCTCGACCGCGACGGGAGCGTCTTCGACACGGACAAATTCATCTGGCTGCAGGCGCGGCAGGTGTGGATGTTCTCCAAGTTGTATAACGCGCTGGAGGCGCGGCCGGCGTGGCTGGAGATGGCGTCGCTGGGGGCGCGCTTTCTGGCGGAACATGGACGCGACGATCGGGGCGACTGGTACTTCGCGCTGGACCGCGCCGGAACGCCGCTGGTTCAGCCGTACAGCGTCTTCTCCGACTGTTTCGCCGCCATGGCCTTCGCGGAGTTCGGCCGGGCCAGCGGCGAGGCGTGGGCGGCGCAGGTGGCGGTGAAAACCTTCGAGCGCATCCTCGCCCGCTGGGATAACCCGAAGGGGAAATACAGCAAGATCGTGCCCGGCACGCGGCCAATGCGCTCGATGGTGCTGCCGATGATCACCGTGAACCTGGCGATGGAACTGGGCGCCTCGCTGCCCGACTACCCGGTGGAGGCGACCATCCGCGAGAAGCTGCGCGAAGTGATGGACGTCTTCGTCGACCGCGAGCGCAAGCTCATCTTCGAGAACGTTGCCCCGGACGGCAGCCACCCCGACACCTTCGACGGCCGCCTTATCAACCCCGGTCACGGCATCGAGGCGATGTGGTTCGTCATGCACGCCGCCGACCAACTGGGCGACCGCGCGATGGTGGAGCGGGCCGTCGACGCGATGGAAGACCAGCTCGCCTTCGGCTGGGACGAGCAGTACGGGGGCATCTTCTACTTCATGGACGCGTTAGGCAAACCGCCGCAACAGCTCGAATGGGACCAGAAGCTGTGGTGGGTGCATGTGGAGACGCTGGTCGGCCTCATCCTCGGCTACAAGCTGACCGGCCGCGCCAGCCTGAAGGCGTGGTACGACCGCGTGCACGCCTACACCTGGAGCCACTTCCCCGATGCCGAATACGGCGAGTGGTATGGCTACCTGAACCGCCGTGGCGAAGTGCTGCTGCCGCTGAAAGGCGGCAAGTGGAAAGGCTGCTTCCACGTCCCGCGCGGGCTATTCATGTGCATGCGGTTCCTCGAGGAGATGGCATGACACCCCCAAGGGGTGCGTGAACATAGCCACGGGTGCAACCCGTGGGACAAGTCTCTACCATACCAAAGAGCCCCAACGGGGCGACAGACTGTGCAGTCATCCCGTTGGGGCTCAATATCAGCGATGCATACTGAATCCACGGGTGGTTACCCTGGGCTGTAGCATTATTATCCTTCGGACAATGGCGCATGCGATGCGTGCATACTGGCAAAGGTTCATGCCTTTCGGCGGGGCGGCGTTTTGGGCGGGACCAGGCACTGTTTACCGTAGCCGATCAGGTCGTCACGGTTGGCGGCGATGAGCGCTTCGCGGGCTTTCTGGTGGAAGGCCGGGTTGTGGCAGAGCAGCAGGGCGCGCTGCAGCGCTTTCTCGGCATCCGTGCGCGCGACGGAGACCTGCTCGCCGGTCAGCGGGTGCACGCCGGTGTAAAACATCGCGGCGGCCAGCGTCAGCGGCACCGGGTAGAAGTCCTGCACCTGCTCCGGGGTAATTCCGTGCGCGTGCAGGTATTCGGCCAGGTGCACCATGTCCTGCAGCGTGCATCCCGGGTGGCCGCTCATGAAATACTCCACCACCTGCTGCGGCTTGCCCGCGTGGCGCGAGCAGGCGTGAAATGCCCCGACGAAGGCGCGGTAGGAGTCGGCGTCCGCCTTGCGCATCGTCTCCAGCACCCGGGGCGCGATATGCTCGGGGGCAATTTTCAACCGTCCGCAGACGTGGTACTCGGCCAATTCCTGGATATACCCCCGCCCGCCGGCGCTGGTCGCCAGGTCGCAGCGGATGCCGCTGGTAATGAAGACGTGCTTCACCCCCGGCACCCGTCGGGCGGCGCGCATCAGCCGCAGCACCGGCCCGTGGTCGGTATCGAGGTTGTTGCACACGGCGGGGAAGAGGCAGCTCCGGTGCGCGCAGCGCGACCGCCCGAGCTTGCAACCCGTGCGATACATGTTCGCGGTCGGCCCGCCCAGGTCGCTGATGGTGCCGTGGAAGTCCGGCGTGCGCGTCAGTGCGTCGATCTCCGCGAGGATGCCCTCCGCGCTGCGCGAACTGATCGATGTCCCCTGGTGCGCGCCGATGGCGCAGAAGCTGCAGCCGGCATAACACCCGCGGTGGGTGGTGATCGAGTCCTTAATCATGTCGTACGCCGGGATGCGCGCGCCGCCATACCGCGGGTGCGGGCGGCGCGTGAAGGGCAGGGCGTAGACGCGGTCCATCTCCTCCGTACTGAGCGCCGGCGCCGGGGGATGCGCCACCAGCCAGCGGTCGCCATGCCGCTGCGCCAGCCCGTGCGCGTCGGCGGGGTCGGTGTGCAGGTGGATCAATCGCGCCATCTCCGTGAAGGCGCGCCGCCCGTCCGGAGTCGGCGCCGCCACGTCCTCGAAGGCGGGCAGCGTGGTCACCTCCAGCCCATCCAGCGACTTGCGCGCCTCCGCCGTGCCGCGAATGCCGGAAAGGTCGCCGCCGTCGCGCAGTCGCGCGGCGATTTCCGCCAGCACGCGCTCGCCCATGCCGAAGACGATGAGATCGGCTTTGGCGTCGAAGAGCAACGAGCGCTTCACCCGGTCCGACCAGTAGTCGTAATAGGCGAATCGCCGCAGCGAGGCTTCCACCCCGCCGAGGATGACGGGCACGCCTTTATACGCCTGCCGCGCCTGCGTGGTATAGACGATGCTCGCGTTCGCCGGGCGCAATCCCGCCTGGCCGCCGGGGGTGTAGGCGTCGTCCGTGCGCGGCCGCCGCATGATCGTCTGCCGCATCAACTGGCTGTCGATATTCCCCGCGGAGATGCCCCAGCAGAGCACGGGCCGCCCCAGCGCGGTGAAATCCTCCACGCCCTGTGGCTGCGCGACGATCCCGACGCGATACCCCAGCCATTCGAGCAACCGCCCGAGCAGCGGCACGCCAAACGACGGATGGTCGACATATGCGTCACCCGTCACCAGCACGATGTCACACGCCTCCCACCCCCGCGCGTCCATCTCCGCGCGCGTCATGGGCAGGGGGGCGGCCGGCGTGTGCATGACGCGGCCGGGAACCCGCCACGCTGATAATGGTACCGATTCGTGTAAGTCGTTGGACATGCCGGTACCAGTATACTGAACCCGCGTCGCCGCGGCAATTGCGGCGGCGCATACTGCTACGAGCAACAGCGTGTCCGTCGCACCGCGAGGCGCGGCGGACACGCTGTCAACATAACAGGGGTGTTTATTCGGTTTCGGCGTTGGGCGGCATGGGCGTGCCGGTGGCGGCTTGCAGCGTGGTCGGGGGCACGCCGATGACATACGTATTGCCTATGGATTGCTCCATGACCTGCAGGGTGCGTAGTTGGAGGAGCAGGGGATTGTGCTCGAGCATGCGCGCGGCATTGGCCAGGTTGCGCAGGGCGGCCGTTTCACCGCGGGCACGCTCCAGCGCCGCCAGGCCCTCCTTGCGGGCGCGCACGACTTTGCTGAGGGCCTCGCGAATGTCGGCGGAGAGGATGATGTCTTTGATCTCCGCGGAGAGCAATGTCACGCCATACGCGGCGACGCGCTCGCGCGCCTGTGCAGTGAGGCGCTGCCCGATGTCGGCCCGCTGGACGATCACCTCGTCGATGGTAAGCGGCGAAATCAGGTCGCGCAGGATGGTTTGCACGGTCAAATACATGGCCTGGTCGTAACTGGCTGTGGTGTGATAGGCCGCGACGGGATCGGTGATCTGATACACCAGCGCCGGGGTGATGCGCACCGACACGCCGTCGGCGCAGAGGATATCCTGGCCGCTCAGGCTGAGCTGGGTCTGGCGTGTATCGACAATCGTAACGGTGGTGTTCCAGCGCAACAGACGATAGAGTCCCGGCTCCAACACGCGCACGAAACGCCCATTGCGATACAGCAGCCCGCGCTGGTATTCCATCACCATCACCAGACGATAGGCATTCGCCAGCACGAACAACGCGATGGCGACGACAACAGCGGCAATCAGGTACGGCATCATGCACCTCGAATCGGTTTGGGTGCCCACCTCAAGGACGCCACCGGCGCACGGCGGAGGCGCGAGACCTGCAGGGCCGAACGTCGGGCGCGTTGCCGCCGGCGCCTTGAGATGGGCGGTTGGAATGGCTTTTGACGGCCTTTACAAAGAGGAATACCAACGTGCAGAACCGGGAGCGGAAACCCGTCCGGCTGCTTGTCACTCCTCAGTTGGTATTATAGCATATCGATAGCATATCGATTGGGGGAAATGGCGGTTAGACGCCGTGGATTGCCTAGACGCCCCCCTCCCCGACCCCCATACGCGCTACATTACAGACGCGGTCATTGATTGCGCATACCGATCACGGCACATGACGATCACCATCCTGCGTGTGGCATCGTCAATGACCGCGTCCCGGAATGACGTCTCAATGTCCGTCTCTGTAGTGCATATTGAGCGTCTACATTGTGGTCGAGTGTGCCGCGTCATGGCACCGTGCTCCCCTTCCCTTGCGCAGCGCAGTGGAGCGGGGGAAGGGGCTGGGGGATGGGGGCCGATTAGGCATAAATGCAGCGCGTATGTCCCCAGCCCTCTCCCCGAGGCGAGGGTGAACGCCATGGTATCGCCCTCCCCCTGAGCATGCAGCGCAGCGGAAGGCAAGGGGGGCCGATTTCGCAATCCGGCAACGGCGCTGTAAGGCTCGACAGAGTCTCGCCCAATACCATTCAAATAAGCCTGCTGCGTGTGGCGAACCAGCCTCCTATGCCGCCTTTTTTCCTCATCACTCCCCCCTCCCCACGTAGGGGAGGGGTCTGGGGGAGAGGTTGCGCGTGGCGGTCGAGAGCCCGTATTTGAACGGTATTGAGAGTCTCGCCCTCCAGGCCATCCATCTACCACAATAACGAGGAAATCTCATTCGCTGCATCGAATGAGACTATCGTTCTGAAAAATAACCTGTACCCTGCATCCTGTAACGCACCGGAGGTGCCCATGACCCCCAAACAACGCGCCATCGCCGCCCTGGAATGCCGCATCCCCGACCGCGTGCCCACCTTCGAGCTGGAATTCCAGCTCACGCGGGAGTTGTGCGGGAAAGACTACCTGACGCAGGGCGTGCTGGACGCCGCGCCATCGGCGGACGCGCGCGAGCGGCTGCTGCAGGAGAACGCCGACCTGTTTCTGCAGGTGGCCGAGCGGCTGGAATACGACATCGTGCCGCTGCAGGGGCTGTGGAAGCAGGAATACCAGGTACGGCAGACGCAACTGCTGCGCGAGCGCTTCGGCGACGACCGCATGATCTGCGCCCACGGCGACAGCACCATGGGCATCCCCAACGGCGAGCAGATGGTAGAGGTGTCCATCCGGCTGGCGGAAGAGCCGGACGCGGTACACGCCGAGCAGCGCCGCAACCTGGCGAGCACGCTGGAGCATTGCACAATACTCGTCGATGCCGGCGTCGACGTCTTCATCAACTGCGCCGACTACTGCTTCAACCACGGGCCGTTTCTCTCGCCGGCCATGTTCGCCGAGTTCGTCACCCCCTACCTCACGCAATTGCATGCCGGCCAGCGCGCGCTGGGCGCCTACAGCATCAAGCACACCGACGGCAACATCATGCCCATCCTCGACCAGCTTGCCGCCAGCGCCCCCCACGCCCTGCACTCCATCGACCCCATGGCCGGCGTCGACATCGCCGAGGTGAAACGCCGCATCGGCGACCACGTGGCCCTCTGCGGCAACGTCAACTGCGCCCTCATGCAAACCGGCACCGACGAGGAAGTCATCGCCAGCGCCCGCTACTGCCTCACCCACGCCAAACCCGGCGGCGGTTACCTCTACTGCACCAGCAACGTCCCCTTCAAAGGCCTTCCGCTGGAACGCTACCTACTGATATTGGACATCTGGAAAGAAATGCGGGATTATTAATCCTTGGAGCGCGGATTTGTAATCCGCCCGTCTTGGGGAGCGCGGATTTGCAATCCGCCCGTCTTGGGGAGCGCGGATTTGTAATCCGCCCGTCTTGGGGAGCGCGGATTTGTAATCCGCAAAACCCATGGGAGCGCAACAACATACCATCCCTCCCCTCTCCTCGGGGAGAGGGGCCGGGGGTGAGGGGGCGCGCGGGAGCGCGCCGCGCCCCATAGCAACGCAACACGGAGGACACCACGCATGCCGCAAACGGAACGCACCGCCTACCTGCGGCGCTTCCTCGTCCTCACCCTCGTGACGGTGGTCACGCCATGGGTGTGGTATCTGCTGCTCGGTATCGTGGAAGCGATAATACACCAGGCACCGGTGTATATGCATGATCATCCCATTGTAATCCTGGTCGGCTTTATTCTCTTCGCGCTGCCGGCTGCCATCGTCTTCTCCGCGGTCATGGCCGCCCACGAACCCATCCCGCGCCTCCCCTTCGTAGTCTTCCTATTCGTCGGGTCCGTTTTTAGCTGTTTTTTATTGTTCTTTGAAGGTGCAGTATGGCCGGTAACAAACGGCGAAACAATGGAATTTACCCAATATCACTTCCTCCCCTCGCAAGCCCTTGGCCTTTTCACCGGCGTGCTGGCGCGCTACGGGATGCGGCGGTGGGACCCGGAGAAGCCGGAGGAAGGAGGCGGCGAATGACGCGCATGCCCGTGTTGAACCCGCTCAAACGCGGAATGCTCATCTTTCTGGTGTCGGCGCTGCTGCCCGTGCTGCTGTATGCGCTCCTCGACTGGTTGACGAATGCCCGCTTCTCATTTGGCGACCCGGAGATCGGCTGGTGCTGGGATCTGGCGTGCGGCGGGATCGTGCAAATGGCGGTCGTCGCGGCGCCGGCTGCCGTGCTGTTTCCGATAATCCTCGAACTGCGCGGGTGGAAGGGCACCTGGCTCGGGCAGCTTTTCACCGGCTTTGTCATCGCCTGGGCGCTCATCGCCATCGAGTTTTTCAGCCCATTGTGGATCGTGTATGCCGCCTTTGACGGCCTTTCCGACCGCATCATGCTTCTGCAGCTCGTCGGCCTTCTCGCCGGCGCCATCGTCGGCTACCAATATGGCCGGGCCGACCGCGACATCCTCGCCAAAGCCGGCCGGGACGAGTAAAATAGGGACGTGGCCAGAAGGTAATCGCGGCATTCACGGCATCAAACCCCCTTCCAGGGGGCGTCGTTTGGTAGCCCGGCCGTTTACGGCCGGGCGTTGGGCATACCCGCAGGGAGAATCACCATGAAAATCCTCGTCACCGGCGGCGCCGGCTATATCGGCAGCACCATCTGTTCCGCGCTGGAAGACAGCGGCCACGTGCCGGTGGTCCTCGACTCGCTGGTGAACGGGCGGGTGCAGTTCACCGAGGGGCGGGCGTTTTACCACGGCGACATCGCCGGCGACGCGCTGCTTGGCCGCGTCTTCGCCGACCACCCGGAGATCATCTGCACTATCCACTGCGCCGCGCTCATCGTGGTGCCCGACTCGGTGGCGAACCCCGAGCAGTACTACACCGAAAACGTGGCGAAATCGCTGCGCCTCTTCGGGTCGCTGCGCCGGCTGGGCTGCCGGCGGGTGGTCTTCAGCTCCTCCGCCTCCATCTACGACGACGTGCCGAGTTTCATGGTCACCGAGGACGCCCCGCTACGCCCGCGCAGCCCGTATGCCCGCACGAAATACATGATGGAGATGATCCTGCAAGATTTCTGCGCCGCTTACGACCTGCGGGGCATCGCGCTGCGCTACTTCAACCCCATCGGCGCCGACCCCAAAATGCGCTCGGGCGCCTACATCGCCAACCCGTCGCACGTGCTGGGCAAGCTGGTCGCGGTGGCGCAGGGGCGCGAGCCGCAGTTCCACATTACCGGCGTCGACTGGCCCACCCGCGACGGCTCCGGCATCCGCGATTACATCCACGTGTGGGACCTGGCGCAGGCGCACGTGCGGGCCATGGAGCAGTTTGACGACGCCTTCGCCGATGGCGAGCGTTACCGGGCCATCAACCTGGGCACCGGCACCGGCGTGACGGTGAAGGAACTGGTGGCCGCCTTCGCGCAGGTGTGGGGCACGGCGCTGCCCACCGTCGAATCCCCCGCGCGTCCCGGCGACGTCGCCGGCGCCTACGCCAGCGCCGACACCGCCCGCCGCCTCATTGGCTGGCAGGCTCAACGCTCCACCCAGGACGGCATCGCCGACGCGCTGCAATGGGACGCCATCCGCCTCGCCCGCGGCATCTAACCCATGTGCCGGCGCTTGCCTCGCGCCCCCGCACCGGCTACAATAGCCCCAGCATTTTCGTGGAGGTATTCCCCATGCGCATCCCCATCGGATTAGAGATGTATTCCGTGCGGCAAGATTTCGCCCGCGATCCCCTCGGCACACTGAAAGCGGTGGCGGCGATGGGCTATGAAGGCGTCGAGTTCGCCGGAGCGCCGCCGGTGGGCGGGGCGCTGCTGCGCGCGATGCTCGACGAGGTCGGGCTGGTCTGCTGCGGCTGGCACACCGGGTTCAACATGGTGCAGGACGACACGCTGGCGGCGACCATCACGCTGAACAAAGCGGTGGGCAACCGCCGCGTCATCATCCCCGGCTTCCCACACAAGATGGACACCCGCGCGAACTGGGCGGCGATGGCCGGCTTCTTCAACGCCCTCGCCGACACGCTGGGCGCGCACGACCTGCTGACCGGCTACCACAACCACACCACCGAATTCCAGCCGCTGGACGGCGAGGAGCCGTGGGACACCTTCTTCAGCCACACCGACCGCCGCGTCATCACCCAGCTTGACACCGGCAATGCCATGCACGGCGGCGCCGACCCGGTGGCCCTGCTGCACAAATATCCCGGACGCGCCGGCAGCGTGCACCTAAAACCCTACACCCCCGGCGCCGCCGACCCCTTTAAAGCCCCCATCGGCGAGGACGCGTCCGATTGGGCCGGCATCTTCCACGCCTGCGAAACCCTCGGCGCCACCGACTGGTACGTCGTCGAGTATGAAAGCGACGCCTACGCCCCGCTGGACGCCGTGGACAAATGCCTGCAAGGCCTCAAAGCCATGGGAAAATAGGCTATTCAGACAGCAGCGAGTCTGGAAGTTGAAAACCCCGCATGTAATCGGAGCCGCGCGAGCCGCGCCCAAGACAAAGTAGATAGCACCGGGGAGTAAGTAGAGCAGCAAGTCTGGAAGCATGGCGAGAGCCGCGCCCACGGTAGTGAGATGCACGCCGGGTGCGGCTCTCACTGTCTGTCAGGCGCAGTCCATTTCCGTGCCAGCTGTTTGCGTCTCTGTTAAGACCGTTCCTAGGAGATCGGTATGGTAGTCCGTGTGGCAAGCATCCCAGGCGGCCTGGAAAATCGTGTCGTGAAGTGTCTTACGTAGAACAGTGATCTCTCGTTCCCACTCGCGCACTTCGACCGGCATGCGTGGATACCCATCCCGTTGGCGCAGATGGTCGGCCGCGGCCAGCCAGCGCACCGCGCGGTCGAGAGAACCCATCGCGGCATCAGTATAACCGAATCGTTCTAACAGTAGTATGGACGTGTGTGAATCCACTTGCCGCCAGTGGTCGAGAATGCTGGCCCGGTAATATGTTAGCGCTTCATGATAACAGCCCTGCGCCCGTGCGATATCGCCAAGCAGACGCAATGGCGGTGTGTAGGATGGATTGCCGGTTTCCTGGAACAACTGATTGCTTTCCATGGCGAGTTCGCGCGCGCGGTCAAAATGCCCGGTCAAGTATTCAGCCGTGCCGAGATGGAATAGAATAAAGGCCACTTCCTGGGGCAGTTGCATTTTGCGCCGGATCGCGAGCGCCTGCTCCAAACATGGTCGCGCTGCGTCGACATGGCCGAGTGCCAATTCGATCACCGCTGCGGCGATACAGGCATGTACCGCAGCATCGTAATCCGCACCATCCCCCGCCTCGCGTCGGCATTCCGCGCTCAATCGTTCCGCTTCCACCAGATCGCCGCGTGCGACGGCGTGGCGTGACAGCGTACGCAGACACTCGCAGATGCTGGCCGTGTGCCGTAACTGCCGAAAGATAACCAGGCTTTCCTCGACATACGGCCGTGCTTCCGCATGGGTCCGACACACGTGCGCCGCCCAGAGCAGTGCTTCCGCGCGCTCCATCGTTTGTGCATCAATATTGCGAGTCAGCAACACATCAAGCCAGGAATGGCATTCCTGCGGGAGACGGCGGAAGAATGTCAGCGCCAGCGGAAAACCGTCCAGCCCGACGGAGTCGTGGCGTAGCGCGGTGCGGAAATTATCCATCTCCGCGACGTTGTATGCCGCCCAGTGCGCCCAAATATCCGAAGAGGCCGCACCAGCAATCTCACGTTTCTCGCGTGCCACTTGCGCCAGGAAATGACCGGCGTGCCGTGTCTGGAAGGTGTCCGTTTCACCGGCGTCGCGCAATTTCTCGTTGCAATATTGGCGCACCACTTCCAGCATGCGGAAGCGCATCCCCGCGTCGGTGGGGTCAGACAACACCAGCGATTTATCGACCAGGCCGGTGAGCAAGTCGAGAATCTCCCAACTTTCGACTATATCATCCGCGCATACATCCTCGGCGGCTTCCAGCGTCCACCCGCCGGCGAAAACCGTTAACCGTCGCAGCAATGCCTGTTCGGACACGTCCAGTAGATCATAACTCCAGTCGATCAGCGCGCGTAGTGTCTGCTGCCGTGGCAGCACAGAGCGAGCACCGCCAGCCAGTAGTCGGAAGCGATCACCCAACCGTGCGACGATCTGCTCAACCGTCATTACCCGCAGTCTCGCGGTCGCCAATTCAATCGCCAACGGCAATCCGTCAAGGTTGATACAGAGTTGACTGACGATGGCAGCATTGTTTGCGGTAATGATGAAGCCCGGTTGTACGGCAATCGCGCGGTCGAGAAATAGCCGTACGGCTTCATACTGCATCAGCGCATCTGGTGATGGCGTGGCGTCATCGGGTATCGGACAGGTCAACGGTAGAAGACGATAAATCGTCTCGCCGGGCACGCGGAGCGTCTCGCGGCTGGTCGCGAGAATAGTTACGCCCGCCCCCGCGTTCAGCAGCGTGCTGGTGAGCTCGGCGCAGGCATCCACCAGATGCTCGCAATTATCCAGCACGAGCAGCAAGCGCTTGCTGCGGATGAACGCCACGATTTCCGGCAGAGCTTGCCGATGCCCTTCCAGACTGATCCCCAGCGTGATTGCCAGCGTTTGGGCGACCAGCGCGCCTTCGGTAATCGGCGCGAGATCAATAAACCAGGCGCCATCAGCATAATCGCTAGCAAGGAGCTCAGCCAGTTGCACGGCCAGGCGCGTTTTCCCGGTACCCCCGATGCCGATGAGCGTAAGAAGGCGGGTTTGGCCGAGTAAATCGGTAATTTCGCGCAATTCGTGCTCGCGTCCAACAAATGTGGTAACTTGCGATTGGATATTACCGGGCGTAAAGGTGTCGGTGCGCAGCGGGGGAAATGAACCGGATAATCCCGGTGGATTGACTTGATGAATCTGTTCCGGACGTGCGATATCACGCAGGCGATGCAACCCAAGATCGTAGAATGTCACCTGTGCCGGGGCGTGATCACGCACCAGCGCATAGGTGGCCTGCGTCACGAGGATTTGCCCACCATGCGTAATAGCCAGCAGACGGGCGACACGATTGACCGGCGGGCCAAAGAAATCGTCGTCACGCGCTTCCACTTCACCGGTGTGCAATGCGATGCGCACGCGAATCGGTATCTCCGCGGATACCGTAAGACCGGTAAAAGCGAGTTGGGCATCGACGGCAGCCAGCAAGGCATCTTGCGCGGAGACGAAGGCCGCACAGAACGCATCGCCGATCGTTTTAAAGACATGCCCGTGATGTGTGGCGATCGTCTCCCGCAGGATGCGGTCATGCTGCTCCAGCAATACGCGCATCGCTGCCGGATTTTCGCCCCATCGCCGAGTGCTCCCCTCAATATCGGTAAAGAACAGCGTATACGTGCCGGATGTGGCCCAAGTGCTCACGTAGCATACTCCCATCGTCAAACCCGTTGTCTTCATTCGGCAGAGAGTCCATTATCCCTGTTCTGCTCGCACATGCGTAGAGATATTCCACGCTAACCAGGCCGAGAGTCCAATAGATAGAACTTTTTTATACATTCAGCTTGCTAATCGATAGAGAGGGTGTATAATTGGTATAGTTATCTTTATTTCGATACCAGTCCTGTCAACAGCAGCGGGAGGATTCCAGATGCCCGCACGGCTACGCACGCATCGATATGCGTTCACGCTCATCGAGCTACTGGTGGTCATCGCCATCTTGGCGGTGCTCGCGGCCATCCTCGTCCCGATCTTCGCCAAAGCGCGCGAGAAGGCGCGCCAGGCCACCTGCCTCGCCAACCAGCGCCAGATTGCCATCGCGATGCAGATGTATACCGATGACTACGACGACAAGTTCTTCCCAGACCCCGCCACTCAGGCCTGGTCGAAGGCGCTGGTGGCCTACAACGAGAAACAGATTTACGATTGCCCGTCCCTCACCGGCACGGGCACCAACACCGCGCCGGAATACGGATTCAACGCCAAATTGTTTGATATGGCCCGTGGCGATATCAAGGATCCGGCGTCAACGATTGAAACCGGTGATCTGCTGCGTATGAAGACAGTCGGCAATTACGCCATCGTTGGGATCGACGACCTGGACTTCCGGCATAACAAGCATGTGGTCATCATTGCCGCGGATGGACATGGTGGGATAAGCGATGAAATCAGCCTTAACGGCATGATTGTCATCTCTCTGCGTGACAGCAGCAATGCCACATCCATTCAACTATTGAATGCCGACGGCTCATCACGGAAAACGCTCTTGCCATTCAGCAATACAGGCTACACGGAATATGCATCACTTAGTCATGACGGTAAAAGTGTCCTCTATTCCGAAGGGGATTATGGCGATCTGGTCTATCGATATCGCCTCATGATGATGAGCAGCGACGGCACGAATAAACGAGAACTGTGGAAAGTGATCCAACCTTACTGGATATGCAATACGAACTGGAGCCTGGACGATAAGCAAATCGCATTTTACTCAAATGACAACGATACCGGGGAGGTATATACGGCCAATGCAGATGGGTCGAATCGTATTCAGCGTACGAGCCATTGGAAGCGTGAAGATTATCCGACTTTCAGTCCGGATGGTCGATATCTGATTTATGGACGACATGAAGAGGATCAGGCATACCTGACAATTAACTTGCATCGTATTGATTTGTCGTCAGGAGCCGATATCCCCTTGACGAATCTCACCCCTACCGATTACCTGTGGTATCCCACCTGGAGTAAGGACGGCACGCGACTCGCTGTTGTCGGAAAAGTCGGCACATATGCCGGTTTATTCTTCATCAATGCTGATGGAACAGGACTGGCGCAAGTGGCAAACGGCCAGGGAATAACCAAGGTCTGCTGGAGTCCGGATGACACCAAGTTGCTTTGTGTGCGTGGTTCCTCCATCATAATCATGAAATCCGATGGTTCGTCACAGACAGTCATCTATACAAAACCGGCGGGCTCTTTTATGACTGTTACATCACAGGCATGGAGTGTCGCTCCCGGTACTCCGACGTTATCAACCGCCCATTAACATCACAAATTCTCGCTTGATCAGATGGTGCCGGTCAGGGTAGGATGGAATTGTTGGTTCAGCTTGATGCAATTCGTCAGTCATTTTTCCGCATCATGTTGCGGATAACCATACTCCCAGCATCTTTTCCCCACTTTGCGGTATACTGTAGGCACACCCATCCTTGCGGAGGCTTTCCCATGCGCATCTCTGTCCTGCTGCTGCTCACTCTAGCCGCCATGGCAGCGCTCTCTCAGGTGACGATCACCAAAGCCGACGACGGCGGCTACACGGCCGCCACCGCGAATTACACCGCGAAGGTGGGGGCGGACGGCAATCTGCACTCGCTGGTGAGCGACGGCACCGAATTTCTCTGTGACGGCCTCAAAGGGGTGGTGGGCGGCGGCTACCTTACCATCGTCGAGGCGGCGGAATGGACGGCGACGGCGTATAAATTCACCACGGTCAGCGCGGAGGGCCCTATTGTTACCGCCACCGCGGACAAGCATACGCTGATCTACACCTTCCTGCCGGACGCCATTGAGCTGACCTTTTCGCACACCGCGGACCCGACGATCTGGTCGATATGCGTGAACCAGGTGGGCGTGACCATGTATGAGCAGCAATCGGGCGAGGCGATCCCGATGAAGACCGTCTGGCGCGAGGGCGCGCCGCAACTCTTCAATCCCCGCGGCGCGAATATCACGCTACCGGCGGGCGCGTTCTACCACATCGCGAAAAATTCGGCCAAAAAGCCCGACACCGATCCGATGGTGCTGCAGATGTGGATGCCGCGCACCTGGGCCAAGGATACTATCACCCGGCGCATTGTGGTCCATGCCAAACCGACCGCTGCCGACGCGCTGCAGTCCGTCATCGCCGTGCCGACGGCCAATCACCTGTTCCCCGGCGGTGCCCCCGCGGCGATGGGCTTCGCGGCGAAGCTGCGCTTTCCGGGAGTCGCCATTGACGGCACGGCCGAACTGGTGGTCACCGATTTCCTCACGAAAAAGGAAGTCTTCCGCCAACAGCAACCGTTGAAGTTGGCCGCGCTGGCGGAAAGCAAGGTGCTCTTCAACGTGGCGCCCGCGCCGGGCTTTTACCAGGCGACGCTGGTGGCCAAGCAGGGCGAGGAGACGCTGGCGACGCGCAACTTCCCCTTCGCCTACGACATCTCGAAGATGACGCCGCCTGAGCGCCCCGCTGATTTCGACACGTTCTGGAACGACACGCTGGCCGAGCAGGAGAAGATTCCGGCGGACGTGCAGTTGACGCTGGTGAAGGAAGACGCCGCCAACAAGCTCTACAAGCTGTCCTTCATGGGCCTCTTTGGGCGCAAGTTCAACGCCTGGCTGTCGGTGCCGGTGAAGGAGGGCAAGTACCCCGCCCACCTGCAACTGCCGCCCAGCGGCATCAACGCCACGTACCTGCCGTATGCCGGCCCGGTCGTCGGCATGTCGCTGGCCATCGCCGGCCAGGAGGTGGAATACCCCACCCTCACCTACAAGCCCGACCCGTATTTCAACCGCGGCTGGGACTACTTCCAGACCGGTATCGAGAAGAAAGAGACATGGTATTACCGCGCCGTCTTCGCCGCGTGCAGCCGGGCGGTGGATATCCTCGCCGCGCGGCCGGAGACCGACCCCGCGCGCATCTTCGTCACCGGCGGCTCGCAGGGCGGCGGTCTCACCTTCATCACCGCCGCGCTGAACCCCAAGGTGGGCATGGCGGTGAGCGGCAGCCCCGGCCTCTTCGGCCTGGAGTGGAAGCTGCGCCACCTGCCCGCCTTCTGGCCGCCCATCGATCCGCTGGACGACAAGTTACAGCCCGTGAAGGACCCACAGGTGATCGAGGCGCGCGTCGCCGTGGCGCGCTACATGGACGCCGCCAACTTCGCCCCGCGCATCACCTGCCCGGTGCTCATCCTCTCCGGCATGTCCGATTCCGTCACCTGCCAGGCCGCCGCCTACGCCGCCTGGTCGCGTCTGGCCAATGCCCGCGTCCGCGCCATCCTTGCCGACCCCTGGGCCGGCCACAACGGCCCCCGCGGCGGCCAGGGTCTGGGCAGCACCTGGTGGGTCTACTTCAGCCAGGGCAACCCCGAACCCGCCTTCGCCCAGAAGGAAACCAACGGCCTCCCCATCCTGCTCGAACGGAAATAGCCTGGGAGCGCGGATGTCCCATCCGCACGATTATCCATACAGTTGTGGAAAACAGCAGCGAGTCTGGAAGCCGACGCGAGTCGCGCCTTGGGAGGAGTGATTCTCCCGACGCGCGGCTCGCGCCGGCTTCCAGACTCGCTGCTCAACTTACTTCCAAATCACTTCTAAAACTGCCAGGACGCGACTACGGTCGGCTTCCACACTGTGCTATTAATTCTACTGGATGCAATATCATCGCACACCTGCGAACACTGCCATGATCGACGACCTGAGTCCCGCGGTGAGCAGCACCGCCAGCCCCAGCGCCAGCCCGAGCAGCTTCAGCGGGGTCAGCCGCTCCCGGTAGATGGCCGTCGCCAGCACCACCCCGCCCAGCAGGCCCAGCCCCTGGGTGATGGGAAAAAGCACGGCGGTGGGCAGGCTGGCGGCCAGCAGCATGAAGAGGATAGCCAGCCCGCTGCACAGGCCGGCGATGGCCCCCACGGCGTAGTCAACCGGCCGCGGCCGCTGCCCGCGCTCGGTGATCAGCGACGTGATGAACATGAGCGCCGCGCCGGAGAGGTAGAAGATGGCGCCGAACGCCCCGGAGTTCGTCTGCCCCAGCAGCACGTCCTTTTCCTTCAGCAGCGACATGGCGATGCCGTTGTTCGCCCACACCGCGACGAGCAGCAGGCTGTAGGGTAGCAGGTGCTCGGCCTTCGTCTCGTCGCCAGTCGCCATGTCACGGGCGAAGGCCAGGAGCATCACCACGAAGAGGACAAGGGTGACGCCGTCGACCAGCAGCAGTCGCTCGTGGAAGAACACCGGGCCGGCAAGGATGGGCACGATGAGCCCGAGGTTGACGAAGGTCCAGTTCACCGACGCCGGCCCCATGCGGTTGGCGGCGATGATGGTGGGGATGCCCACATAAAAGAGCGCGCCCACCGGCAGCGCCAGCGCCCACAGCCGCGCGTCGCCCCAGTTCGTCGTTTCGGTGAAGGATTTCGCCAGCAGCAGCAGCCCCGCCGTGACAAGGAAGGCGGTGGTGAACGGCACCGGACGGCACTGGCGCTGCGCGCTCACCTTGTAGGCCAACCCCAACAGCGCAATCGCCAGCCCGGACGCGCACGCAAACAGCAAAGCCGCGAGATTCTCAGGCATCGGGGGGAAGTATAGCCCGCAAGGGGCCGGGGGTCAATGGCGCTCCCCTTGGCGGGTCTACGCATAAGCTTGAGAGAAACTTGTAAACGGCCGCCGCCATTGTGCAGGCCGATTCGATGCCCACTTCCGATCGGATAGCCGCGCAGCGGCACATCGGCTTCCACATAGACCACGTCCGCGGACGGGCCATCCGTGCCTGCCAACAAATCCGGCAGCGTGTCGGCTGCTCCAAACCCTTCGGCGTAGTACTCCAGTTCCTGGTTGCTCATAGCGATATCGGCGAAAACGGCGAATCGTGCATTGCCGCATACACGAAAAGCGAAGACATCGCGCCAAACGACGGGAGTACCAGCTAATTTTCACAGGTAATCAGAGCTGTCAAAATAAAAACGACAATCTGCTTCGTACGCGCCGGGAGCCCCAATACCGTTTAAATATGCCTGCTGCGTATGGCGAACCCGCCTCTCCCCGCCGCAGAATTTCCTTATGACTCTCCCCTCCCCACGTAGGGGGGGGACTGGGGGAGAGGTTGCGCGTGGCGGTCGAGAGCCCATATTTGAATGGTATTTGCCGGGAGCACCACCCACAACCATCCCTCCCCCTCTCCTGCAGGGGGAGGGATGGCCTGAGGCCGGGGTGGGGTCTGCGGCAGCCAATCAAGAATATCAAGGCCCAGGCACAGGCAAACATCCGCTTGGCATAAACCGCTAAATCTGCTATACTCCCGCTGATACCCGTAGCGAACGACCGTGGCATTCGTGGGTGGAAGTCTCCACGCCGTGATCGCCCGCGAAGTCACCGTCGCCAAGCGCGCATCATCCGCCGTAAAACGGGAGACATACATTATCGTTCCGGTTATCTTAACCGCCGTTTTCACAGCATATACGCGATGAGGGTACGCGAGGGTAAGACAACCGCGCCAGTATCCTTGCCCCCGATTTTTACAGCGATGCCCGAGGCCGGGGCCAGGGAAGCTGCCTGCCGCCCGCCTTGTGGGCCATTTGCGCAAATGTACCGGGGATAACTGCCCCACAAGGCCTGGCCGTCGCCTATCCCGCTGCCACCTTCTCTGCCACCGCCACCGGCTCCGCCGCCAGCTTCAACCCGAACAGCGGCACCGCCGACAGCAGCACGAAGAGGCCGCTGGCGAGGAAGGGGAGGATGACGGCGTAGGGAGCGAGGAACGCCGGCAGGAATTGCGCCTCGGCGAGGTAGCCGGCGGCCAGCGGGCCCAGCGCGCCGCCGATGCCGCCCCACGCCAGCACCTTGCCCACCTCCAGCCCGCGCGACGCGTCGCGGGAATATTGCTGGATGAGCGTGGACTGGATAGGCAGCCAGATGCCCGCGCCGATGAGGTCGTGCAGCAGCCACACTCCCGCCGACGCCCACAGCCACGGCAGCACCGCCGAGATGGTGAGCACGACGCCCTGCATGACGATGCCGGCGATGTACCACGCCTTCAGGATCTTCAGCTTCGACCCGCTCATCACCAGCAGCGGCAGCGCCAGCGTAAAGCGGTGGATGATCATGATGAGGGTGACGTCCGCGAGGCTGGCGCCAAAGCGTTTGGGGAAGAAGAGGATCATGTAAAAGCTGTGGCTGAGCTGCAGCCCGAAGGCGAAGAGGATCCCGGAAATGGCGATGAGCCGCAGATTCGGATGCAGATCCAGGCTCACCAGCTCGCGCAGGGTGATGCGCCGCGGCACCGTCGCCACCGGTGTCTCGCGAAAGCCCATCGCCCAGAGGGCGCCGGCGAGAACGAGCAGGGCGCCGCCGCCGATAATGATGGCGGCGTAGGCGGCGGCCGGAGGCATCGCCGCTCGGGTGAGCAGCCAGAAGACCCCGCCCATGAGAAAGGTGCCACCCGCCTGGAAGAGGTATTCGATGCCGCGGAAGCGCCCGATGCGCTCGAGGAAAACCTCGCGCCCCGCCTCGTAGAGGATCACCGGGTGCAGCGTCTCGCGGGTGAGCGCGGTGAGGTCGCGCAGCGCTTTCAGCGCCACCTGCCACACCAGCAGCGGCGAGCACGGCGCGCAGCAGGTGGTGACGCCGCACAGCGCCAGCGCCCAGCCGTAGACGAGTTTCCGGCCCCAGCGGTCCGCCAGCCCGCCCAGGTAGATGCGCGCCAGCACCATCACCAGGCCGGAGAGGGCGAAAATCGCGCCCATGGCGCTGAGTTTGATGCCCCACGCGTCGAGCAGCGACGGCAGCGCCAGCTCATAGACGCCGGTGACGACGCCGTAGAGCAGCGTGACGATTAATACGGTGCGGAGATTCGCGCGTGAAGCGGACATGCCGGCAGAGTGTAGCACAGCCGGCGGGAAGGGGCAACCGCGGAGGGCGGCCGATGCGATTGTGCATTGATCTACCGCTTAGGCCAGTATTCGGGTGTATTCCCGGAACAGGCCAGTCGGCGCAGGCCGACTTTGTCTCTCCAGCCCCGGATTTCAATCCGGGGAACCGAGATAATCGGTCGATGCTGGTCGGAGCGATATTCAACGTTCAGGGCACACAGGCCATCCTCCGCGGCGAGAACGGGCTACAGCACCGTGCACTTCGTGTTCGGGTTCAATGCGGCAAAGAAACCGTTCGGGTTCGGGTCGAACACCCACACCGTCATCTGCTGGGCGCCCGGGGTGATGGTGCTGGGCATGGTGGTCTGCCCATACAGCATCACCGGCGTAGTGGAACTCACCAGGTAGACGGCAGCGAGCACCCGCCCGTCGGCGCCGAAGTAGAATCCCTCCGGATTGAGCGGATCGACGCGGCCATCGACCATGGCGGTATTCAGGTAAAGCTGCCCGGTGCCCGGCGCGCAGGTGCCCTGCGGCACGTAACCCATCACCCGCGCCTGCTCCGGCGTCATCATGCGGTAGCGGTCGGACACCCCTACCAGCGTGGTGCGGTCGGCCTCGGACAGCGACGACGGCAGCATCACCACCCGCTGGGTCGCGGTGATCTCCTGCGGGCGCAGCCGCGCGGTCACCTGGTGGTACGGCATGAACGGGTTGCCGTGGCGCACCACCACTCGACTCGGCCGATGGCTGGTCATCGGGTTGCGCGGGTCGAAGTAGCTGTTGAAATTCTGCGAAAAGTCGTACCAACCGAGCCGGCCGACCGGGGCGTTGGACAGCGCGTAGCGTTCCTCCGTCCCCAGCACCAGCACCACGGAGCGGGAATTCAGCGGGGTGCTGGCAATCACCGGGCAGGGCTGCGGCAGGTCGGCCGCGCTGAAGGCGCACGCCGGCATCGTATTCGGCATGGTACTCATTACTGTCGTCGTTTCGGGTGACGCCGCCACCGCCACCATCTGGGCCTGCGTCGCCGTAAACAGCGCCACCGCCGCCAGCATCATCAACAGGTATCGCATACTCGGATCCTCCTTTGCGTATGCATGCCGCTCGGCCCGTGGGGCGCGAGGCGGGCTTCCACTGAGGATTATCCGTGCGCTGCCTGTGCGGCACGCGGCAAAATAGCGACAAACTCCCATCTCGCCTCGGGGAGGTTGGGGATTTGTCCCTATCGTGGACAGGAGGGCTTGGAGTGGATACAGCGGGTGCCTCGAGCATCTGCCTCCCCATGCCCATACTCTTCCTCGTCGCGTCGACGGCGCGGAAAGCCCGCCTTCGACGCCTCCGCCCGCACCGTGTATAATGGCGCCGTGGAGCATTTTGACGTCATCGTAGTGGGGGGCGGGCACGCGGGATGCGAGGCGGCGGCGGCAGCGGCGCGACGCGGCGCCCGTACGCTGCTGCTCGCCATCCGCCTGGCGCGCGTGGCGCACCTGCCCTGCAACTGCAGCATCGGCGGCCCGGCGAAGGCACATCTGGTGCGCGAGATCGCCGCGCTGGGTGGCCTCATGCCCGCCGTCGCCGACGCGGCGATGACCCACGTGCGCCTGCTGAACACCAGCAAGGGCCCGGCGGTGCAGGCCATTCGCGCGCAGGTGGACAAAACCCTGTATCCGGCGCTGATGCAGGCGCGCCTCGCCGCGCTGCCGAACCTGACGCTGCGCGAAGGCGAAACGGCGGCGTTGCGTGTGGAGGATGGCCGCGTGGCCGGCGTCGTGCTGGCCGACGGCCAGCATCTCGCCGCTGGCGCGGTGATTCTCGCCACCGGCACCTTCCTCAATGCCCGCACCTTCGTCGGCGACGTCACCGAGGACGCGGGACGGCACGGGGAACCCCCGGCGCGGCGGCTCTCCGCCTCGCTGGCCGCGTGCGGGCTGCGGCTGGGGCGGCTGAAGACGGGCACCACCCCGCGCCTCGACGCGGCCACCATCGCGTATGACCGCTGCGAATTGCAGGAATCGGCCGACCCACCGCTGGCCTTCCAGTTCGCCTGGCAGGGGTGCTGTCTGCCCGCACGCCCGCTATTGCCCTGCCACATCACCGCCACCACGGCGGAGACGCACGCCATCATTCGGGAAAATCTCTCCCGGTCGGCGCTCTACGGCGGGCTCATCCACGGGCGCGGGCCGCGCTACTGCCCGTCCATTGAGGATAAAGTGGTGCGCTTTGCTGAGCGCGAGCGCCACCAGGTGTTCCTCGAACGCGAGGGGTGGGAGTCTGAGCTCGTTTACCCGATGGGCATCTCCACCAGCCTGCCCGCCGACGCGCAGGCGGCATTCGTGCGCTCCATCCCCGGACTGGAGCGCGCCGTCATTGTACGCCCCGGCTACGCGGTGGAGTACGATTTCGTACCGCCCGACCAGCTCTGGCCGAGCCTGGAGACGAAGGCGGTCGGCGGCCTCTTTTGCGCCGGACAGATCAACGGCACCTCCGGATATGAGGAGGCGGCGGGACAGGGGCTGCTGGCGGGCATCAACGCGGTACAGCACCTCCACGCGGCGGAACCCGTCGTCCTTGGCCGCGAGCAGGCCTACCTCGGCGTGCTCGTCGACGACCTGGTGACCCGCGGTACCGAGGAGCCCTACCGCATGCTTACCTCCCGCGCCGAGCACCGCCTGCTGCTGCGCCAGGACAACGCCGACCTGCGGCTGGCCGACCTCGGCGCGGCGCTGGGGCTGCTGCCCACGGACGCGCATGCGCGTTTCCAGGCGAAGCGCGCCGCCATCGACGCCGAACTCGACCGGCTGCTCGGTACCCCGCCAGGCGCGAGCGGCGTGGACGGCGCCGGGCTGGCGAGCACCGCCGACTGGCTGCGCCGTCCGGAGTCGCGCTACGCGGAGCTGCGCGCCACCGACCCCGTCGCCGCCGCCGTGCCCGACGAAGTGGCCTCGCAGGTGGAGACGGCGCTCAAGTATGAGGGATACATCCAGCGCCAACAGCGGCAGGTGGCGCAGCAGCGCCGGCTGGACGCCCACCCGCTGCCGGTCGAGTTCGACTATCGCGCCGTGCGCGGCCTCTCCCGCGAAACGGTGGAACACCTCACCCGCGTGCGTCCGCGCACCGTCGGCCAGGCCGCCCGCGTCCCCGGCGTCACCCCGGCGGACATTTCACTGCTGCTGGTGTGGCTATCGGCGAAGAAACGGCGGGAAGAAAGTGTTTCACGTGAAACATCATGACGAGGATGGGACATAGTCATGCCAAAACGGACTATACTTATTTTAGGAATATTGCTGACCGCCACCGTAACATGGGGGAATCCGGTCGGCATGTACCCGACACCCTGGGGCGTGACGCAATATGACGATCTTTTCATGCTTGTTGCCATCTCTGCGCTGCTGTTGGAATATCTGTGTATCCGTTGGGCACTGGGGCGGGAGGTGGCCTTCTGGCAAGGGGCACTAGCGTTCGTCTGCATCAACCTGCTGACATTTCCAATCACCACGCTTGTCAACAATGGCTGGGGGGCGGCCGCGGAAGTGATCCCGCTGCTGCTCGAACCGCTGCTATACTTGATGGTCCTGCAATGGCTACGGAAGAAGGTGCCGTATCTTGCCGTGAAAGTCGTTGGCGCAAATCTGGTGAGTTTTGCCGTTGGTTATGTCGCATTTCACCTGTTGTCTGATTTGACGCGCTGGTAGCATCGCCTGTTTCACGTGAAACATTATGAACATTGACACCACCGCGCTCCACGAGGGCGCCGCACAACTGGGATTGACGATTACCCCCGAGCAGGAGGCGCAATTTGCGCACCTGCTCGGGTTGCTGCTCGCGCGCAACCAGCAGGTGAATCTCACCGCCATCACCACGCCGGACGCGGTGCTGGAAAAGCATTTCCTCGATTCGCTCACCGTGGAGTGTGTCTGGACGCCCGCCGCCGGGGAGCGCGTCGTCGACATCGGCACCGGGGCGGGATTCCCCGGGCTGCCGCTGGCCATCCGTCACCCGCGAATCGCAGTATCGCTCAACGACAGCGTGCGCAAGAAGATCGACTTCCTGCTGGACGCCATCGCCGCGCTGGGCCTGCCCAACGCGACGGCGGTGTGGGCGCGGGCGGAGGAGTTGGGCCAGCGCGCCGCCTATCGCGGCACCTTTGACATCGCCCTTGCGCGCGCGGTGGCGCACCTGGGGGCGCTGGCGGAATACGCGCTGCCGCTGCTGCGCGAGGGCGGCCGCCTCATCGCCATGAAAGGCCCAAACGGGGAGCCGGAGATCGCGGAGAGCGCCCAGGCCCTGCACGTCCTCGGCGGGACGGTCGTCGACACGCGGCGGCTGGCACTGCCTGGCGGCGACGAACGCCTGCTCATCGTGGTGGAGAAACGCCGCCCGACGCCGGTCAAGTACCCCCGCGATCCCGGCGCCGCGAAAAAACACCCCCTCTTTATTGACACGACGCGGAAGGCCCGCCTAGAATGATTTCGGATGAGGGATGTTGGACCGGACGGTCCGCGCCCCATGGATCGATGTTCCACGATGGCAGGATATACAGCGTGAGATGGATTTTTCAAAAACGCGGCGCGACGAAGCCTGACACTCACTGGTCGCAACCCGAGGCGGTGACCGTCTCGTCGCGCCTGACGCACACCCTGGCCGTCGTCAATCAGAAGGGCGGGGTGGGCAAGACCACCACGGCGGTGAACCTTGCCACCGGGCTGGCGGCGGCGGGCCACCGCACGCTGCTGGTCGACCTCGACCCGCAGGGCAACGCTACCACCGGCGTCGGCGTCGACAAGGCGGCGCTGGAAGCGACCGTCTACGACCTGCTGCTGGGCGAGGGTACCTGGCGCGACGTGGCGGTGGCGACGTCCATGGACCGGCTTGACGTCATCCCCGCCACCCTCGACCTCGCCGGCGCGGTGATCGAGCTGGCCACGCTGCCCGAGCGGGAAACCCGCCTGCGCGTCGGACTGGACGGCGCGGCACAGGTCTACCGCTTCATCATCATCGACACCCCGCCGTCGCTGGGGCTGCTGCCCATCAACACGCTGACCGCCGCCGACGCGGTGCTGGTGCCGATGCAGTGCGAATTCTATGCGCTGGAAGGCCTGGCGCAGTTGGAATACACGCTGCGGCTGGTGAAGCGCAGTCTCAACCCGCGGTTGGAGATCCTCGGCATCCTCCTCACCATGGTGGATACCCGCATGAAGCTCTGTCGCGACGTGAGCGCCGCGGTGCGCCGCCAATACGGAGCCCGCGTCTTCACGGCGACCATCCCGCGCACCATCCGCCTCTCCGAGGCGCCCAGCTACGGCGAGTCGATTTTCACTTATGATCCGCGCGGCAAAGGCGCCCGCGCCTACCAGGCACTCACGCAAGAGGTAATAGCACGATGTTGAAACGCCGCAACGGCCTCGGTTCGCTCATCCCCGGCGCGGAGCTGAATACCGGCGCCGGGCCGGAGTTCGTGCCCATCGTCGCCATCGCCGTCAACCCGTATCAGCCGCGGCGCGCCTTTGCGCCGGAGGCGCTGGAGGAGTTGGCCGAGTCGATCCGCCAGCACGGCATCCTGCAGCCGCTCACCGTGCGCCCGCGCGACGGCGGCTACCAGCTCATCGCCGGCGAGCGCCGCCTGCAGGCCGCGCGCAAGGCCGGGCTGGCGGAAGTGCCGGTGATGGTGCGCGACTGCACCGACGCGGAGATGCTCGAACTGGCACTGGTGGAGAACCTGCAGCGCGAAGACCTGAACCCCATGGAAGCGGCGCAGTCATATCAGCAGCTCATGGACGAGTTCGGCTTCTCCCAGACGGAGGTAGCCGCGCGGGTGGGCAAGAGCCGCCCGACGGTGGCGAACACGCTGCGCCTGCTCGGGCTGCCCGCCCCCATCCAGGCGGCGGTCGCCGCGGGGAGCATCAGCGAGGGGCACGCCCGCGCGCTGCTCGCCGCCCCCGACCCGGCTCGCCAGCAGACGATCTTTCAGGAGACGGTGGCTCGCGGCCTCTCCGTGCGCGCGGTGGAGGCGCTGGTCACCCCGCGCACGCCGGACGCCCCCGCCCGCCGCAAAATGGCAAAGCCCGATCTCGACCCTAACCTCATCCAGGTGCAGGACGACTTCCAGGGCACGCTGGGGGTAAAGGTGCGCTTCCGCCCCGGCTCCACCTGCGACAAAGGGGTCATCGAGATCGAGTACTACACCGCCGACGATCTTGACCGCATCTTCGAGGCGATTCACCCCGTCACGCGGCCTTGAACGTGAAAATGCCCGTAAAGGCGCCTGGCCGCCCGCTACGCGGCCGCAACAAATCGGCATACCTTCAGGTATGCCGTACCCCTTTGCGCGCGTCTGGCGGGCGCTGGTAAAGTCTACTTTCCTGGTAGCATTTTGCGTGTTTCACGTGAAACACGGCCCGGGCGCTTCTGCCTGGGTCGTTTCTCGTGCACCTTGGCGCAGAACCGTGCCACACGTGTTCCCCCGGTCCCGCTAGAATGGTGCGTGTAATGGCTCACTCGCCAGGTGGATTGCTTCGAGGACGAGCAGGGGCCAGGGAGGAGGAGCGCGTGGCGGAGGTGCGAATCGGCATCCTGGGCGTGGGCGGTTTCGGGCGCTTTTGTCTGGAGCAGTTCCAGCGCATGCTGGGCGTGCGGGTGACGGCCATCGGCGGCGCGCACCCGGAGAAATACGTCGCCCTCGCGCGCCAGTATGGCATTCCCCACGCCGTGTCGGGGTGGCAGCGGCTCGTGACGCACCCGGACGTCGACATCATCCACCTCGCCACGCCGCCCGATCTGCGCCGGGAGCCGGCCCTCGCCGCCATCAAGGCGGGCAAGCACGTCTTTTGCGAAAAGCCGCTGGCGCTGACGCTGGAGGACGCCGATGCCATGCTCGCTGCCGCCGAGCGCCGCGGCGTGCGGGTGGGCATCAACTTCGTCATGCGCTACAGCCGGCTCTACGACGCGCTGCGCGCGATCGTGCAAGCGGAGCTACTCGGCTCGCCGCAACGGCTGCTCTTTGAGAACCAGGCCGCCGACCTGCCGCCCGAGCACTGGTTCTGGCAGCCCGCGCGCAGCGGCGCCATCCCGGTGGAGCATGGGGTGCATTTCTTCGACATCGTCGGCTCCATCCTCGGCCCCGGTCGGCTCTGCTGGGCCGGGCGCACCTGCCGCGCCGCCGGGGTGGAGGACAAGTGGCAGATCGTGCTGCGCTATGGGCGCCAGACCATTGCCGCCTTCTACCATGCCTTCGACCAGGCGTCGCCGCTGGAGCGCACCTGGTGCGAGCTTGCCTGCGCCCGCGGTCGCGTCCGGCTGGACGGCTGGCTGCCCGACCGGCTGGAGCTGGACGGGGTGATGACCGCGGCGGAGATCGCGCGGCTGCGGGACATCCTGCCGGACGGCTGGGTGACCGCCAGCGAGCTGGGCGGCAACAACCTGCGCGCCAATGGTGAGCCGGTGACCGCCACCATGCTGGTGCACGCCGGGGCCGCCACCGCGGAAAAACAACTCGTCTACGGGCAGGCTGTCCGCGCCGCCATGGCCGACTTCATCGCCTGGACCCAACGCCCCGCCCACCGCCCGCGCGTCACCGGCGACGACGGTCGCGCCGCTCTCGCCCTCGCGCTGCAGGCCCGCGAGTTGGCTCGCGCCCAGGACGGGACGGAGCAGCAACCGTGAGGATACTTCACCCCTCGTCTTCCGCGACAACCGTTTCCCGGCCGTGCTCCACGCCTGGCGGAATTCCGTCGTCCTCGCGGAATCGCGCAGAGGTGACACGCGTGTGCATATTCCTTCCACGAATAAGCACACGGGGCCAGGGATAGCCGAGAGGGCGAGCGTCCCCGCGAGCCGACGCCGGGTGGAAGCTTGGCATGTCGTGTGCTACTATAGTTTGGTGGCGACGGATAATATTTTCACCCGACGTCGGCTCGCGAGGACGCTCGCCCGCCCAATTTGCCGACATCAGCAACGGTTGATTAGCAGCAGTTGTTAGCATACTTTTGTTTGCTTACGCTCGCTCTCGCTTGACAGCCTCCGAACCCCGCCCGTATACTCGCGCTGGCGCGCCTTCCCCATTCCGTGCGCCAACCGGGAGACACGATCATGGCACGTATCCTGCCCCTGCTGCTGCTCCTCGCCGCGCTGGCGGCGCGGGCCTTGCCCACGCTCTCCGGCCCCACCGGGCTGGTGGTACTGCCCGACGCCCGCCCCGCGACCAGCCGGCTGTCGCTCGCCGGCGACGTGGCGGAGAACCCGGGCGACCGCGGAGTCAGCCTGCGCGCCGTGCTGGGGCTGGCCGGCGGCGAGATCGGCGCGCTCTACAGTCTCGACGACGAAAACACCGTCGGCCTCAATGGCAAGTTGGTGTTTACCATGCCCGGCGACATCGCCCTCGCCGGCGGGGCGATCTATCTCGACGCCGCCTCCGTCACCGAGCGCTGCCTGTATCTGGCGGCGACCACCCCCGGGCTGCTGGCGCTCACCGGCGGGGTGACGTGGACGGAGATCCGCACCACGGCGGGAGCGGCGGACGCCGTGCGTCCCTACGCCGGACTGGCGCTGCAGGTGCCCGGCGGCATGCAATTGCGCGCGGAATACCAGCTCAAGAGCGACCGGCTGCTGGAGCCGCACCCCATCTATTCCTTCCTGCTGGTGCGCCCGCAGGAGTTCACCGCCACCACCATCGGTCTCACCAATGCGTTGGGACTGCTCGGCAGCGACGAGACGTATTTCTTCGCTGGCTACGCCCTGATGCTGTAGCGCGCGGCGGCACGGCAGAATTTTCACCCGTCCGGAAGGCATCCGCGCGGGAACGGCGAAGTCTTGAATAAAGATGGCGCCGATCCGGCGCATTCCCGAGAGCTAAGGAGCCACATTATGAAGATGACACTGCGGCTGCTGTGTTCCGTCGCCCTGCTGGCGGCGGCCCTGGCCACCTGGGCGTTCCCGACGCTGTTCGCCGACACCGGCATCGTGATGGCCCCCATCGCCGACGTGCAGCAAGAAGCCACCGTCGAACTGGCGGTCGATTTCCTCCCGATGAAGACGCCGGCGGGCAATACCGTCAGCTTCCCGATCCGCCTGATTTACGGCCTCGGCACGAATTTCGAGATCGGCGTGCTCTACAGCGAGGCGAAAGATAATATCAAGGGCGTGAACGTCTACGGCGGGGCGGTGAAGATGTCGCTCATCGACGAAACGCTCTATGGGAAGAATCCGGGCGTGGCGGTCGGCCTGCGCGCCTATCGCGAAAAAGGCGTCACCGCCGGCGAGCTCACCGCCGCGGAAGGCTACCTCGCCGTCTCCAAGCTGCTGCTGGTGCAGGGCGACAACGTCGAGGAAGGCTTCACCATCCGCGCGCACAGCGGGCTCATCTACACCAGTTACTCCGGCGCTGTTACCGCCAATTTCATCAAGCCGTATCTCGGCATCTCCTACATGAGCGCCCATAACAACTCGGTGTCCGTCGAGTATCTGCCGGAGCAGAAGTCCGGCGCGATGATGCTGCGCGAAGCCACCATCTCCGCCGCGATCCGTCGCCCGCTCTCTGACCACTTCTGGCTGGAAGTCGGCACCACCCGCGCCTTCGGGCTCGGCGACTCCAACGTGGCCTACGGCGGCATTATCTACCGCTATTCCGACAATGGCATCTATGAGGAACAGACGCCCGTCATCTATTGACCGTGTGCCTCCCGAACCGCGACGCGGTGGCCGGCATCCCCGCGCCACCGCGTCGCGCATCCACTTCCCCTCTTCCCCCCCATCGCAAATTCACCCCTCGCCCTTGCCGCGTGCCGGGGAGGCCGGTACAATAGGGTGGCGGCCCCGCCGCGATAACGTATGGACATCACCACACCCATCGGCACCGACTGGTGCCCCCGGCAGGTTTCGGAATACTGGGAGGCGCAGACCCTCGCTCCGCGGGCGGCGCGGAGCGCGCAGACCCGCGGTCGGGCGCGACCGGATGATCCCTGCCCCTACCGCACCGAATATCAGCGCGACCGCGACCGCATTCTGCACAGCAAGGCCTTTCGCCGATTGGCCGGCAAAACTCAGGTCTTCGCCCCACCGCGCGGCGATCACGAGCGCACCCGCCTCACTCACTCGCTGGAGGTCAGCCAGGTGGCGCGCACCATCGCCCGCGCGCTGCGCCTCAATGAAGACCTGACCGAGGCGATCGCCCTCGGCCACGACCTCGGCCACAGCCCCTTCGGCCATTCCGGCGAGGCGGTGCTGGACGCCGTGTATCGCGAATTCGACCGCGCCGCCGGCTTCCGCCACAGCGAGCAAAGCCTGCGCGTGGTGGACGTGCTGGAGCGCGACGGCGCCGGGCTGAACCTCACCTGGGAGACGCGTGACGGCATCCTGCGCCACAGCAAGGGCGCCGCCGACCTGCCCGCGTCCATGGACGAGGTGGCCAGTACGCTGGAAGGCCAGCTCGTCGCGCTGTGCGACCGCATCGCCTACAGCAGCCACGATATCGACGACGCGCTGCGCACGGGCAAACTCACTCCCGACGCGCTGCCCGATTCCGTGCGTGAGCGGCTAGGCGCCACCCACGCGACGCGCCTCACCGCCATGGTCGGCGACGTCATCAGCGCCAGCGCCGACCTGGCCGCCATCCGCATGTCCCCGGCGATGACCGCGCTCACCAATGAGCTGAAGGACTTCATGTATGAGCACCTCTACCTGTCCCGCTCGATGCCGCAGCACATCCGCGCGCATATCCGCGAGGTGATCACCACCCTCTTCGACGAATTCATGGCCCGGCCGGTGCTGGTGCCCGGCCTCGACGCGGCGCTGCCGACCGCCGACCGCGCGCGGCTGGTGTGCGATCATATCGCCGGGATGACCGACGCCTTCGCCGAAACGGAATTCCGGCGATTGCGTGGGCAGGCGTAAGCGAGGCGTGTGATGCGGACCCCCCGCGACTTTCCTTATTATATACAACGCCGGACATGCCGGCCGGGGAGGGTTGCATGCTGGCAGAGTTGATCCCCACCCCCGGCACCGTGCTGCTCACCGGCGCCTACGGCAGCGGCAAGACGGAATGCGCGCTGGCGCTGGCGGCGGCGCTGGCCCCCCACGGGCCGGTGACGCTGGTGGAGATGGACTTCATCACCCCCTATTTTCGCGTGCTCGATCACCGCGCCGCCCTGGAAGCGCGGGGCGTCGAGGTGATTGCGCCGACCGCGCATCTCGCGCAAAACGATGCCCCGGCGCTGCCCCCCGCGGCGGCGGCGGCGATGCTCCACCCGCGCGGCCGCACGGTGGTGGACCTGGGCGGCGACCCGGTAGGCGCCACTGTCGTCGCGCAGTTCGCCCCGCGACTGACTGCCTATCAGCTCTGGGCGGTGGTCAACTTCTTCCGGCCCACCACCGCCACCCCCGCCGACGCCGCGGCGCGGCTGGCAGAGATGGCCGCCGCGTCCCGGCTTACCCTCACCGGGCTGGTGAGCAACACCCACCTGGGGCCCGCCACCACGCCGGACGATCTCGCCGCCGGACTGGCGCAGGCGCGCCGATTAGCCAAGAGACTCGGCCTTCCGGTGGTGCTACAGTGCGCCCCCGCCGGCCTCCCCGCCCCCGCCGGTCCCCCCGTCCTCACCATCACCCCACGGCTGAAGCGACCGTGGGATTGACCGCCCGGTAAGGAAGCGATTGGCGATGGAGCCAACAAGCGTCTCCTCCCACAGCAACCCAGTCATGTTCACCTCATTGACTAATCCCTTGCCGCATGTTACAGTAGTTACTAATTGGGTGCAGAAGGGGTTTCCGCGCCACGGCAACGTATGCGACCCCACGATCGTATAGGGATGCCTGACGGTGTCGACAACGAGGAGAAGGCAACATGCGCACGCGCTCGGTTCTTGTTTGGAGTCTGGCCTTTATCACGGCCCTGGTGCTCTTCGGCATTCTGCCGCTGCTCGCCCAGGACGGCCCGTCCTTCACCATCATACAGCCCGAGCTGAACGCGCGCATCTCCGGCAGCCTGGTGCCCATCGCCATCCAGTTTGACTGCGACGCCGACGCTCCGGTGGTGCGCTTCGAGGCCTACCTCGACAGCACCGAGCTGGTGGTGGGCCGCATCCGCAAGCCCATCGCCCAGGGCCACTTCCGGGTGGACGGCGACCTCCGGCAGATCAGCGTGAAAGCCGGCCCGCACCTGCTCATCGTCAAGCTGTACGATATTAAGGGCCGCGTCAGCCAGCAGCAGACGCGCGTCATCCTCGAATCCCCGGTGCTGCGCGAGACGAATCCGCCGAAGGTGCGCATCGTCTCCCCGCGCGAAGGCGACGTCCTCACCGGCGCGACGGATATCAAGGTGGATGCCACCGATGATTCCGGCGTGAAGTATGTGCAAATTTTCATCAACGACAAGATGCGCCTCTACACGAATGAGGCGCCGTTCGTGATGCCATTCTGGAATCCGATGATGGAAGGGGAGTCCGGCAGCATCTTCGTGCTCCGCGCCAGCGCCGCCGACCTCTTCGATAATATGGCCAACAGTCTGCCGGTGACCGTGCGCACCGCGGCGCAGTTCACCCAGAAAGAGCGGCCACCAACACGAGGTCCGGAATTGAATACCGGCAAAGAGGCGGAATGGGATCTCCTTTTCACCGGACATAACGACCGCGGAAGCTTTGAGGTCGGCGCCATTCGGGTGGGCGAGTTTAAAGGCGACCCGCGCGCGCAAATTCTCACCGACACCGACACGCTGGTCGCGCTGGTGGCGCAGGATAAATCGCAGCCTCGCTTCGCCGAAGGCGCCGCCGCCTTTGCTGCCCGGAAGGGCGAACGCGTAAAATCGCCGGTGCTCGTCATGCCCGCCGGCGTAGGCCGTCCGTCGCTGACCAATGCTCCGCTGGGCTCTACCCAGATGGCGCTGGTCGTCTTCGACACGAATACACCCGCGGCGAAGGGCGGCATCGTCGGCGACACCCTGGCGGTGGCCGCGCTGCCGATGCTGTCCGCGAAGATGATGCCGGGCACCGTAACGGGTGATCCCGCGTTCGGCAAAGGCGCCGGCTACATCGTCGTGCCCGTCACGCTGGCGAATCCCGGATCGACCCGCCCGTTCCTGGGCGCGACGCCGCGCTACACGCCGGCCTCCATCGCGCTCGGCCTGCCGGACGCCGCCGCTCCCGCCGGAAAAGCCTATCAGCCGGAGTTGGCGCTTGTCGCGCTGGTGCCGGCCGGCTCGATGAAGTTGACCCCACACGGCGTCCGCGGCGTTGACCTGACGATCATGCGCGCCGGCGAGAAAGCCGTGGGCGTGCAGCCCGCCGATCGTGATGCGGTTGCCCGCCGCGCCACCACGGTGGAGGGCACCCTCGCGCTGCAGGCAAAGCTGGAGGCCATCGATGTGCAGAAAGCCGCCGCCCGCGGCGACGTGCGCACCGACATCCCGCTCATCGTCGCCCTCGTCCCGGTGGACGCGAAATCCGCGCCGATGGCCATGACTTCCGTACTCTTTGATGCCCATACCGGCCAACTGGTGCAGGCCGCACAGCCGCTGGATGCGTTGGCCTCCCGCCCCGCGGGCGAATACGGGCTGCCCCGCCTGACGCCGATGCGGTTGGCGCTGGTCGACCTCTCCGGCGCCGCGGCGCGCGCCGATAGCACCCCGTCCTTCGCGCGGCCGATGCTGGCGATGGCCGGAAAAGCTCTACCAGCGCATCCCGGCACCCCGGTGCAGTGGAGTGACGGCGCCAGCCGTGACCAGGAGATGCTGGTGCTGCCGCCGGGTGGCAATGCCGCGCGCCTGGTAACGTTGGCGAACCTCGATCTGCGCGCGGGTGCCGGCATGATGATGCCAGACGCCGCCGTTATCGGCCCGCGCGCCATGGGGCCGGACGCCGCCGCGGTGCAGATCGCCCGCCTGCCGGGCAAAGCGGTCCCTGCTGCCGTCAATGAATACGGCATGCTCCCGTCCGGTGGCCAGCAGTCCACCGACATCGCCCCGTCTCACGGCGCGACGAAGAACCGTCCCCCGGTGAATATCCCGGTGGAAGACCTGATGGTCGACCTCGAAGGCCGGTTCATCGTCGGCGACAAGGACACGACCCTCGTCGAAATCGCCCGACTGCACAACACCACCCCCGACGTGCTGGAGAAGATCAACCCGGGCCTCAGCTCGGACAACCGCCCGCTGCCGAAGGACACGGTGGTGCGCGTGCCGAAGGGCACCGCCCGCATCTACCTCGACGACGAGCCGGTGGCCGGCGGGCCGGACCCGTTCATCATCCAGGGCCGCGCGATGGTGCCCATGCGCAGCGTGGTGCAGGCGAAGGGCGGCGTGGTGGTCTGGGTGCCGGAAACCCGCGAAGTGAACGCCTGGGCGGACAACACCTACCTGCACGTGCAGATCGGCTCCACCGAGGCGCGCATCAATAACGACCGCTACACGCTGCCGGTGGCGCCGGTCATTCGCGAAGCCAGCACGATGGTGCCGCTGCGCTACATGATCAGCGCGCTCCGCATGCAAGTGGCGTACAACCCGAAGACCGGAACCTACTACCTGATGAGCCAGGCCGGCGAGTAGGGACTTGCCGTTTCAACGAAAAATCGCATATCATCACAGAACATTGGGAAGATTGCAGCCGCCTGAGGAAGATAGATACATGGGCCTCGTGCCCGAATGCCTATCTCGACCATCGCGTGGCGTCCTCCCGCCGACCTGACTTCGCGACGGTACCGTGACCGGCGGATGTGGGTCGGATGCCGACAGCGCACCCCGGAACGGGCGCGCCGGAATCACAGCACCGCGTTCCGCGGGACGCATCGCTCATCACAGGGCGGCGCGTTCGGGAACGGATCATAACAGTCACAGGCAGTGGAGAGGAGTTGCCGAGAATGGCCATGTTGGGCAAGTTTGCTGTCGGTGGCGGTACCATCGGTATCGACATCGGCAGTCACTCGATTAAGGTGGTACAACTTAGCCCGTCCCGCAACGGCTATGTGCTGACGCGCGCGGGCAGCACCCCCACGCCCCCCAACGCCATCAAGCAGGGGGTCGTGACCGACCGCCCCGCGATGGCGGACGCCTTGCATACCCTCATGCGCGACCTGGGCATCACCGCTGGGGTGGCGGTGGCTGCGGTCGCCGGCCCCACCGTCGTCGTCCGTCAGGTGCAGTTGCCGGCCATGCCGGAAGCACAACTGCGCAAATCCATCTACTGGGAAGCGCGCAACTACATCTCCTTTCCGGTGGAAGACAGTCTGTTGGAGTTCCAGATCCTGGAAACCCACACCGGCGAGAGCACCCCGAAGATGGACGTGATGCTGGTGGCCGCCCCACGTGAGCTGGTAGACAGCCGTGTCGACACCCTCGAGCAGGCCGGCATCGAGCCGATGGCAGTGGAAGTGGAGCCGTTCTCGCTCATGCGCGCAGTCATCGAGCTGCCGCAGGGTGGAGTGCCCAGCGAAACAATCGCGCTGGTCGATATCGGCGCCACCTACACGAACATCTCCATCATCTCCAACGGCGCCTTCGTGCTCTCCCGCGCCATCACCATCGCCGGCAACAACTTCTCCGACGCCATCATCAACGTGCTCGGCGTCGATCCGCTGCAGGCGGAGGAGATCAAGGAAAACGAACTGCAAGTCGTCACCGATGAAGTGACGCGGGCGGAACTCTCGCCCATCGGCCAGGAAGCCAGCCGCGCCCTCGAGCCCGTGCTGGAAGAGCTGGTGCGCGAGGTGCGGCGCTCGTTTGCCTTCTACGATTATCAGCAAGGCCCGGGCGGCGCGCCGCGCGCCGCCGGCGCCGTCGGCGTCAGCCGAGTCATCCTCACGGGCGGCAGCGCGAAAATGACCGGCCTCGCCGGGTTCTTACAGGAGCAGCTCAGCCTCCCGGTGGGCATCGCGGATATCTTCAGCAAAGGACTCGTCGTGGTGCCGGAAGGCGCCGAGGAGCTCTACAGTCAGGAACCGATGCTGGCCACCGCCACCGGCCTGGCGCTCCGCGAACCCATGCTGATCCGCGAGAAGGGGGGATATCGATGATCAATATCAACCTCATCGCCGAGCGGCGTGCGCGCAAACAGCGTGAAACGAACATCGTGCGCATGAGCACGCTGGGGGTGGCGCTCGTTGTCTTCGCGATGCTGGCGTTGAACCTCGCCTGGTGGAAGCTCAACATCGACAATGTGGCATACAAGAACGACAGGCACAAGGACCTGCTCAGCGCCCGCGCAGACCTCGAGTCGTTCCTCGAGCTGAAAAAAGAGGTTGAGGACGACCAGAAAATCGCTGATCTGCTCGATCGCGTGCGCCTCAGCGAAGGCGCCTGGCTCATCATCCTCTCCGACCTTAGCCGCGCCATCCCCAATGACGTGGTGCTTACCAGCCTGGCGACGGCCACCGATGATGACAGGATCAACATCCGGCTCTCAGGCCGCGCCAAGGACCAAAAGGCAATCAGCGCGTTCATGACGCGGCTGCCGGAGATGACGCGGCTGGCCGACGGCAGCGGCGGCTGGGCGGAGACGCCGAAACTGGAAGGCACGGCGCTGGCGGAGAATAAAGAACTCGGCATCACGCAAATGTCCTTCGAGATCGTCATCCCGATTGACGGTTTGTATGGAGGTGAGCTCTGATGGGCTTGAAACAATCCGCCTTTACCATGAAGCTCATGATCATCATCGCCGCGGGGGTGCTGGTGCTGGCCATCGGCCTCTTCAGTTGGCATCGTCAGAACGTGCGCCTCAACGACCTGCAGCGCTCCATCAAGGACATGAATAGGGAAATGGCTGCCATCACCGTGCAGACGCAAGAACGCAAGCGCTATCAGGAAGACAAGGTAACCCTGACCCGCAAGCTGGCCTCCATCGATACCCAGCTCAAGGACTATCGCTATACGCCGTCCTACCTGGAGCAACTGCAGGATATCGCGGCGAAGTCCGGCAATATCATCACGCGCATCAAGCCGGATGACCTGCGCCCCATCGACCTGCAGCATAGCCCGCTGTCCGCCGCGACGTCCGACGGGCCGGAGAAAGTAACGAAGAAAAAGGTCGCCAAGAAACCAACGAAAAAGAAGGTCGCCAAAGCCGGCGCCGAGCCGGAGAAAGATCAATATCGGGTTCAGCAGATCGATCTGGAAGTGCATGGCACCTACGTCAGCGTGCTGCGCCTCATCGACCGGCTGCGCGCCTTCCCGAAACTGGTTTATGTCCGCCGTGTGGCGATGACCCCGCGCAAGGGGCAGGACGAGTTGCCCGGCAGCGTCGCCGCCAAGCTCGATACCTACGTCATCATCACGCCGAATCAATACGAGTCGACTGACGCGAAACGGCCAACCGGCGCGCGGAAACCGGCGCCGGCCCGGGGAGGGGCGCGATGAAAAAGAATCAGATCGAAATCATCGGCCTGGTTGTCGCCCTGGTGGTACTGGTGGTCATCGCCACGCTGGTGCTGAAACCCGCGGCGCCGACCTCGCGCACGGGGGGGGGCAGCAAGCCAAAGAAGGTGGCGAAGGCGACCGGCGCAAAAAGCTCGAACGTGCCGTGGGTGTTGTCGCAGCAAGTAGAGGCTGCCATTCCGAACGTTGACGGCGGGCGCGATCCGTTCAAGGATCTGATGCTGCCGGTGAGCGATGTCGGACGGCCGCTGCCGCCGTTGCGTCCGAATTCGCTGCGCAATCCGCCGCCCGGTCGCATTATTCCGGATCCCATTGATACCGGTGGGCCGCTGGTCGGCCCGGGGGACGTGAAACCCGTCGAACTCCCCGAACCCCCCGCCATTGTCGTGAAGGGTATCGTCTTCAGCGGTGACACGCGCTTCGTGGCACTGATTGCAGACGAGAAGCCCTATACCCTCTACCGTGGTGAGCGGATCCCGGGCACGGACTGGTCCGTAACCGAGATCGCCCCAACAGAAATTACCGTGAAGAACGGGATTCAAACTGCGCGCTTCCGTTTGTCAGGAGGTAGATAAACATGGTTGCACTGATACGGGAACTGGCGTCGTGCCGGTGCCGAGGCCTGTGGCTGCTCGGCCTGCTCGCCCTGACCCTGACCGCCCTCGCGGCGCCGAAACCGATCGATAATCTCGATTTTATCGATATGCCGGTGCCCCTGGCGCTGAAGGCGCTCGCGGATGTCAGCGGGACGAATATCGTCGTCTCGCCGGACGTGAAGGGGGTCATTACCCTCAAGCTGAAGCGGGTCACCCTCGATGAGGCGCTGACGCTCATCACCACGATGACCGGCACGACCTATCAGCTTCGGGGCAATACCTACCTTGTCATGGTGCGCCCGCCGGAGATGGTGCCCGAGAAGCGCCCGGTCGTGAACGGCGTCTCCGCCGTGGTGCCGCTGCGCTTCATCTCCGCGGCGGATGCCATCGGCGCGCTGGGCATCGCCTACAAAGAGCTGCAGGTGAAAGAGATCCCCGGTCGCCTGGTGCTCTACGGCGAGGCGAAGCAGATCACCGCGGCGAAAGATTTCATGATTGAAATCGATGTGCCGGCGCAGGCGCAGCAGGCGACGGACGTGCCGGCGCCGATTGAGATGGCCGAATCCACCTATAAGGTGAAGGCAGTGGTGCCCTGGCAGGCGAAGGCCTACCTGGAAGAACTCTACAAGGCCGACGGCCTCACCATCAGCTACGCCCCGCAGCGCCGCTGGAGCGGCAACGACGAAGCGGCGGATGAGCCCGCGACCGCCGACAAGCCGACCGAGCTCACCTGGAAGAGCAACGAGATCATCCTGCGCGGCCCGAAAGAGGTGGTGGCGGAAGCGATGGCCAGCGTGGCGCGCATCGATGTCGACACCCCGCTGGTTGAAGTCCGTGCCAGCGTGAAGCGCATCTACGCCACCCAGGCCATCACCTACCTGCTGGAGCGCTATCAAGCGCGCGGCCTCACCATCTACACCGCGCCGATGACCTATGCGGAAACCGTCGTCAAGGCGGATGGCGAGAAGGAGACGGCCGTGAAGGGCAACGCGGTGGGCGCCATCGTCCGCCGCGATAAAGACGGCAACCTGAACGTGGCCGAACCCATCGGTGACTTCATCCTCCGCGGGCCCGACGACGTAGTGAAGCAGGCCGCCACCGCGCTGGCCGCGGTAGACATCGGCGCCGAACGCGTGCAAAAGATCATCACGCTGCGCTTCCTCAGGGGCAGCGACGCGAAAAAACAGCTCGATACCATCTTCGGCAAAGAAGGCCTGCAGGTAACGCTGGCGCCGCAAAAGCGCGGCACCGCGGCGAAGAGCGCCGGGGGCGGATCCAGTAGCTCCAGTAGCTCCAGTAGCACAAGCAGCGCCAGTCCCAGCGCCAGCAGCGCGGCGTCCGCGCAGGGAGATGTCTTCGATCTCGTGCTGCGTGGTCCCGAACCCGTGGTGACGCAGGCGCAGTCGCTCCTCGCCACGCTGGACACCGCGCCTCCGCAGGTCGTCATCAGCTCGGAGATCGTCAGCATCAACTCCAGCGAGGTGAAAAACCTCGGCATCAACTGGAGCGGGGTGACAGGCACTAACAACACGCCGGGTCAAATCAATGTCGGGCTCACCGAGGCGCAATCCAACAGCCCGCTGAGCCTCGGGCGCATCATCCGCGCGCCCATCGATATCTCCGCCACGCTCAACGCGCTGGAGACGATGGACAAGGCGAAGGTCATCAACCGGCCATCCACCGTGGTGCAGAACGGCGAGCAGGCGACCATTCACGTCGGCAGCCAGTTCTTCTACGCGGTGGTCAGCGCCGTCACGCAAAACGGGCCGGTTTACTCGCAGCAATCCCTCAACACCGGCGTGACGCTGCAAGTGAGACCCACCGTGTCGCAGGACGGCCTCATCACGCTGGAAATTACCACCAACGTCACCGATACGCCGACGTTCCGCCGCGATATCTCCGGCCTCGATCTGCCGATTATCCCGGAGAACTCCAGCACCACCGTGGTGCAGGTGCGCTCCGGCGAGACGCTGGTCATCGGCGGCCTGATGCAGAGCCGTGAAGAAGAGCATCGCCAGGCGGTCTCCGGTCTTGGCCGGCTGCCGCTCATCGGCTCGCTGTTCCGCAGCAAGCGCACCCTGCCGGCGCAGAGCGAACTGGTTATTCTGGTGACGCCGTCCATCGTCGGTGCCACGGCGCCGGCGGCGGCGCCCTCGGCTGGACGTTAAGAGGAGAACACGCAGATGAAAATACGCATCCTGTCATTACTACTCATCGTGCTTGGCGCCTTGCTGCTGTCCGGCTGTTATGGAGGGGGCTCCACCGGACTGAACCCGGTCGTCAACTTCAAATTCCCGGCCGGCACCACCCTGCCCGCCTGGAAATCCACCGACGTGCTGGTGATCGATGGTGAGGCGAAAGACCCGGAGGCCACGAACCCGGTGACCACCTATGAGTGGACGCAGAGCCCCGCCGGCGCCGGCACCTTCTCGTCCACCGCCACCTTCGGCACCACCTGGAAGTCGCGCGCGCTGGCGCCGGGCGAGGTGAGCAACGTCACCCTGTCCCTCACCACGCGCACGAAGCTGGGTGGGAAAACGGTCACGCCGATCAACCTGATCGTCACGCCGTAACGCATGCCGGCCATGCCATCCCGTTGCCCCGGCAGCCATTCCGGCTGTCGGGGCAACCAGTATCCCTGCCGATAAATGATCCGGCCACGGGGTATATTACAGCAACCTGCCGGGGTAACGGATTCCCTGCCTATGAGCATTATTGGCCATCGACTATTCGGAGAAATCATCAAGGAGCTGACCGGGCTCAATGAAGCGGAGCTGGAGCGCGCGCTGCAGGTGCAGCGCAACACCCATGAGCCGCTCGGGCAGCTTCTCGTGCGCATGGGCCTTATCACCGAGCGCGACCGAGCGCGGGCGCTCGGCCGCCAGTGGGGCGTGCCCTTCGTCGACATGCAGGCCGATCAGCTCAACGCCGCTATCATCGCCCTGGTGCCGAAGCACATTATGCAGCGCTTCCGCTGTCTGCCCGTCTCCCGCCGCGGCAACCGCCTCATGGTGGCGATGCTCAACCCGCTGGATATCTTCGCCATCGACCAGGTGCGCCTGGCCACTGGCCTCGAAGTCGATCCCGTCATTACCATCGAGGAAGACCTCAACAACGCCATCACCAATATCCTCACCTCTGGCTCGCATATCGCCGAGACGCTGAAAAAGGTGGCCAACGAGGTCGGCGTCGAGGAAATCACCATCAATGTCGAGCGCCGCGACGACGATATCTCCGTCGATCAACTGCGCGAACTGGTCGACGACGCGCCCATCGTGCAACTCGTCAACATGATCATCCAGCAGGCGCTCACCGACAAGGCCAGCGACATCCACATTCAGCCCGAGGCCGACCGCCTGCGCGTGCGCTACCGCATGGACGGCATCCTCGTCGACGGCGCGGTGGTGCCGAAACAGGCGCAAGCGGCGCTCATCTCCCGCATCAAGGTCATGGCGGAGATGGATATCTCCGAAAAGCGCGTGCCGCAGGATGGCCGCATCTCCCTCTCCCTGCACGGGCGCGAGTATGACATGCGCGTGTCGTCGCTGCCCGGGGTACACGGCGAGAAGGTGGTGCTGCGCGTCCTCGACAAGAGCGGCATCCAGATCACGCTAAACAAACTCGGCTTTCCCAGTAACATGCTGGAGACGTACGACCGGCTCATCCACCGCAGCTATGGCATCATCCTGGTCACCGGCCCCACCGGCTCGGGGAAATCCACCACCCTCTACGCCACGCTCAACCAGCTCAACGGGCAGGACGTGAATATCCTCACCGTGGAAGACCCGGTGGAATACCAGCTTCCCGGCCTCACCCAGGTACAGGTGAATTACCGCGCGGGTCTCACTTTCCCCATCGCGCTGCGCACCTTCCTGCGCCAGGACCCGGACATCATCCTCGTCGGCGAAACCCGCGACGCCGAAACGGCGCTCATCTCCATCGAATCGGCGCTCACCGGCCACCTGGTCTTCTCTACGCTGCATACCAATGACGCGCCCAGCGCCGCCACCCGCCTCATCGAAATGGGCATCGAGCCGTTCCTCATCTCCTCGGCGGTGGTCGGCGTCATCGCCCAGCGACTGGTGCGCGTGCTCTGTCCCCGTTGCAAGGAGCCCTATGCGCCGCCGGCGGAGGCCATCCACCGCATGAACCTGCCGCTCGAAGTGGATCAGGTCACCTTCTACCGCCCCAAAGGCTGCGCCAACTGCCGCGGTTCCGGGTACAAAGGCCGCATGGGCGTCTTCGAGCTGATGCTGGTGGACAACGAAGTCCGCGCGCTCATCCTCAAGCGCTCGCCGGCGCATCTTATCCGCGAGGCGGCGTTGAACAACGGCATGATGACGTTGCAACAGGACGCCATGCAAAAGATCGTCCAGGGCATCACCTCCATCGACGAAACGCTGCGGGTGATTTACACCGAATAGCCGCTGCCGGATGTGAGCCGTGCGTATTTTGTTTCTGACAATCTTCTCGCTGCCCGTGCTGGCACTCGGCACGCTGGCGCTCTATGCGCTGGCGTTGCTGCCCCTCCGCTATATCCCGAAGCATGAATACGATCAGGCGGTGCGCGCGCCCCTCTGGCTGGTGGTGCTGGTGTGCGGCAGCATGCCGGCACTGGCGCTGCTGGCGCTGGGCCAGGCGCCCGCCGACGGCACCCCGGCGCTGGCTGGGTGGCCGCATGGGCCGGCGCTGCTGCGCGCCGACGGGTTCTCCCTGTGGGGCGCCGCCGTCCTCGGCGCGGCGGCCGCC